>NZ_JALNTM010000033.1:0-61873 GCF_023161845.1 Pseudoalteromonas sp. 2CM39R | reverse complement strand
TTCATCATGCCTATCGAAGACGTATTCTCAATCCAAGGTCGTGGTACAGTTGTAACTGGCCGTGTTGAAGCTGGTATTATCAACGTGAATGACGAAGTTGAAATCGTAGGTATCAAAGAAACTACGAAGACAACTTGTACAGGTGTTGAGATGTTCCGTAAGCTTCTAGACGAAGGTCGTGCGGGTGAGAACATCGGTGCACTTCTACGTGGTACTAAGCGTGAAGACGTTGAACGTGGTCAAGTACTAGCTAAGCCTGGTTCAATCACTCCACACACGAAGTTCACTTCAGAAGTATACGTACTTTCTAAAGATGAAGGTGGTCGTCACACTCCATTCTTCAAAGGTTACCGTCCACAGTTCTACTTCCGTACAACTGACGTAACAGGTGACGTACAGTTACCAGACGGCGTTGAAATGGTAATGCCTGGTGATAACATCAAGATGACTGTAGAGCTAATCTGCCCAATCGCGATGGACGAAGGTTTACGCTTCGCTATCCGTGAAGGTGGCCGTACAGTTGGTGCTGGTGTTGTTGCAACTATCGTTGAGTAATCAACTATAGTGATGCATCAAGCATTAAGAAAAACCCGAGCTTAGTCTCGGGTTTTTTATGGGTGAAAAAGCTATCAGCTGTCAGCTTTCAGACGTCAGATCAGAACAGTGGGGGTGGTTAGTTTTGTGTTTTCACTCAGCATTTGCCCTGTTCATTCTTCGGGTAGGTTGGTTTGAGCGAAGCGAAACCCAACGCAATCCATGTAAACCCAAACCATCATAAATCACTCCCAAGGTCATGCTTGACCTAGAACCTAGAGCCTTTACCCTCGCAACTCACCCCTAGCACCTAACCCTATTATTTCCTCTAAAACTAATTACTTACCTTCTTGAACTACTTTTTTGAGTTTCATCATTTCGTCATGAAAACTCACTTTTTTAGTAACAATGCCTTCTTAGTATGGCTGCGCTAATTATCCAAGTGCAGTTTAGTTAGCACTCAAATTCTTAAAATAACGTACTAACGGAACGTAACGATGAAAATTAATAAAATTGCTACTGCAATTGGTTTAACGCTGGCGTTGTCAGCGACGGCCAATGCAGGTGTGTTACCAGACAGTCAAAAACAAAATGATTGGTATAGTGCTGCTGAAACAAAATTAACAGAAAAAGAGGCGGCGGCTCAGGCTGAGCAAACGTTTAAAGCTAAAAATGTCATTTTATTTGTTGGCGATGGTATGGGTATCTCAACGCTGACTGCATCGCGTATTATGGCGGGGCAAATGGAAGGTAAGTCGGGCGAAGAAGGCTTACTTAGCTTTGAAGAATTCCCTTACTCAGCGCAAATCAAAACTTATAACGTTGATGCGCAAACCCCTGACTCTGCAGGCACAATGACAGCAATTATTTCGGGTGTTAAAACCGATGTAGGTGTAATTGGTGTTAACGAAAATATCGAGCGTGGCGAGTGTGCAACGGTTGCGGGTAATGAGTTAATTACCGCAACAGAGCTGGCAGAAATTAAAGGTCTAGCAACAGGTGTTGTCTCAACGGCGCGTATTACTCACGCAACACCGGCTGCAACGTATGCAAAATCAGCTGACCGTAACTGGGAAGACGTATCAGATATGCCAGCTGATGCTGTAGAAGCTGGTTGTGAAGATATTGCCTCACAACTTGTTAATTTCGAGAAGAACCTAGAAGCACGCTTCGTAGGTACTGACGTAGATGGTCTTGAAGTTGTGATGGGCGGCGGTCGTCGTCACTTCTTACCAAAAGATGCAACGTTCAATTCAACTGATGCAGTCAGTGAAGTAGAGGGCGACCGTACTGATGAGCGTGACCTAACTGCTGAATGGCAAGAAATGTACCCTGATGGCCAGTACGTCATGGACCAAGCTGGCTTCGATACGCTAAATGCTGACAGCAAACGTGTATTTGCACTGTTTAATGAATCACACATGCAATACGAAGCAGATCGCGCTAACGATGTAGCGGGTGAGCCATCATTATCTGAAATGACAGGTAAAGCAATTGATATCTTAAAGAGCAATGAAAAAGGCTTTTTCTTAACGGTTGAGTCTGGTCGTATCGACCATGGTCACCATGCGGGTAATGCTTATAACGCGTTAAACGATACCGTTGAATTTGCCAAAGCAGTGCAAACAGCAGTAGAGAACACCAACCCAGAAGAAACACTTATTCTTGTTACTGCTGACCACAGCCACGTATTTACTATCGCGGGTTATCCAAAGCGCGGTAATCCAATCTTAGGTCAAGTGGTTGCTATTGGTAGCGAAGAGCCAAGCCTTGCGGCAGATGGTATGCCGTACACCACAGTCGGTTATGCTAATGGTTTAGGTTTTCGCGATTTAGGTGATGAAACTGATGCAGATGCATCATATAGCGAAGCGGCATTTGCAGGTCGTGTTGATTTAACGGGTGTTGATACGACGATGCCTGGTTATCACCAAGAAGCTACCGTGCCATTAGGTTCTGAGACTCATGCGGGTGAAGATATTTCACTTCATGCAAAAGGTCCAGGTGCGCAACTAGCACAAGGCGTTGTGGAGCAAAACGTAATTTTCCACATCATTAACCAAGCTCTAGAACTAATTGAAGAATAATGGCGACGACGATGAAAAAACTAAATTTAATTTCTCTTGCTGTAGTAGTGGCATTAGCGGGTTGTTCTGATGACGATGACAACTCACCAAAAACATTAACCGTTGAAAACACATTAGCTGTTGGTTCTGAGCAGTGTGTAAACGGTGGTACAGAAACCCTAACAGGTGAAGATAGTAACGATAACGGTGAGCTAGACTCAGCAGAAGTAACGGACACAACCGTTGCATGTAATGCACCAGCAACGTCGTTAACGGCATCGCAATTAGCGCCGTTGACCGATAATGAATGGTTCAAGTCAGCGCAAGTTAAAGTCGCTAGCAGCGAAGAAAATATTGCTGCCGCTGTAAAAGAGTCTGGTAAAGCGAAAAACGTGATTCTATTTGTGGGTGACGGCATGGGTATTTCAACCGTGACGGCAGCACGTATCATGGCCGGTCAGCTAGAAGGTAAGCTGGGTGAGGAACATCAACTTAGCTTTGAAACCCTACCATTCTCAGGGTTTGCTAAAACCTATAACGTTGATGCGCAAACACCTGATTCTGCGGGTACGATGACAGCAATGGCATCGGGCGTAAAAACGGATGCAGGCGTTATCGGTGTTGATGAAGACATCGAGCGTGGTAACTGTGCAACGGTTGCAGGTAATGAACTAGTCACAGCCACTGAGCTTGCTGAGATTGCCGGTAAGTCGACAGGTATTGTTTCGACAGCGCGTATTACTCACGCAACGCCTGCAGCAACGTATGCAAAATCGGCTGACCGTAACTGGGAAGACGTATCAGACATGCCAGAAGCAGCGGTTACCGCTGGCTGTGAAGATATTGCATCGCAATTAGTTAACTTTGAAGCAAACCTAGAAGCACGCTACGAAGGCCTCGATGTTGATGGTTTAGAAGTTGTTATGGGCGGCGGTCGTCGTCATTTCTTACCGAAAGACGCAGCTTTTAACTCTGCTGATGCTGTGAGCTCAGTCGAAGGTGACCGTACAGATGGTCGCGACCTAACTGCTGAATGGAAAGCTAAATACCCAGCAGGTCAATATGTGATGGACCAAGCAGGTTTTGATGCAATTGATGCAGAATCAACTGAACGCGTATTTGGTTTATTTAATGAATCACATATGCAATACGAAGCAGATCGCGCAAACGATGTAGCGGGCGAACCTTCACTTGCTGAGATGACAGCAAAAGCAATTGATGTGTTAGATAACAACGCCAATGGTTTCATGCTAACAGTTGAAGCTGGCCGTATTGACCACGGTCACCACGCTGGTAATGCTTACAATGCACTAAGCGACACAGTTGAGCTTTCTGAAGCAGTCCAAGTTGCTCTAGATAAAACCAGCATTGAAGACACGTTAATCATAGTAACAGCTGACCACAGCCACGTATTTACCATTGCAGGCTACCCAAAACGCGGTAACCCAATCTTAGGGAAAGTGGTACCTGTGGGTAGTGATGAACCATCACTGGCAGCAGATAACATGCCATACACAACGGTTGGTTATACCAATGGTGGCGGTTTCCGCGACTTAGGTGATGAGACTGATGCTGATGCAGGCTATAACTTTGCGCCAGTAACGGGTCGTGTTGATTTAACTGATGTTGACACAACAACACCAGGTTTCCACCAAGAAGCCGTCGTACCACTAGGCTCTGAAACACACGCAGCAGAAGATGTGGGTGTGTATGCAGTGGGCCCAGGTGCACATTTAGTAACAGGCACTAATGAGCAAAGCCTTATTTTCCATGTTATGGATTATGCCGCTGACCTTGTTAAACAAGCCGATGCTAAATTAGCACAATAATGAGTGTTTGGGAGGCTCTAAGCCTCCCTTACTCAATTAGTTAGAAAGTAAACCAAGACAAAAGAGAATCCCGTGAAAGCAGCCATCTTACTTGCCTCATTACTTAGCCCACTTGCTGTTGCAGGGCAATGCGATATGAACACCGGTTTTACGCAAGCAGACTATACGGTCACAACAGATATAGTTGCTAATAAGCAGTATACTGAAAATACCTTTACCCTTTGGCGTACGCCTCACCAGGTGGCTAAGCAGAATCCACAGTTTATTGAGTTATGGCAACAGTTGCGCAATCAACAAATTCGCCCAATTCGTTATTTTCAGCATGCCCAGCGTGGTATTGAGTATCAACCATCGGAAGTGCAAGGTGAACAAGATTGGAGTAGCAAATATCAGCTAGTAAGCGATAAGTTTTTAGCCTCTATGACGCACCAGAAAAGCACAGGTGAAGGCTGTGAGCTAACAGAATATTACACACAACAGCAGGGTGATAGCAAAATAGAGCTAAGCTGGCTTGCCAATCAAAAGTTACTCAAAGCAATTCGTATTTCAACACCAACATATAGCCGTGAAATTGCTTTAACAGCCAGTCATCACAACCAGCAAAAGATTCAGGCAGAATTTGCAAAATGGGATAACTATCAAACGACCGATTACGCAGATATCGGTGATAATGAAAGCGATCCGTTTTTAGCTAAAATGATCAACTTAGGGTTTGTTGAGCATGGTGCAAGCGGATTTTATGATGCGCAAGGTAATCAGCTCAAAGGTGAGCATGGCCATCACCACTAATTAATTATTACAATGCCGCTTTTTTAGCGGCATTTTTGTCTCTGTAACTCAGTGCTTTCTAGAGCAGTTTATTGTTTGTTTAGTTAAGGCAAAATTACTTATTTCTACGAAGTGTTGCAACTATTGTCTGGTTTGATTGGTAAATTGTGCCATTGTTGCTTAAGTTTAACCAAGGAGGAACAGTCATGACAAAAATAAATACAAAACACCCAGCAGGTACTTTCTGCTGGGCCGAGTTATGCGCGAAAGACTGGCAAGCTGCAAAGCAGTTTTATACGCAACTTTTTGACTGGGGTTTTGATGACCAGCCGATAGGCGAAGATATGTATTACACCATGCTGAAAAAACAAGGTGATGATATTGCCGCTATGTATCAACTGCCAGAAAGTATGAGCGAGATGCCAACCCATTGGTTATTGTACATTGCTGTTGATGATGTTGATCAAAGCACAGAGCTGGCAAAATCATTAGGTGCAACTGTATTGGCAGGGCCGCATGATGTTATGACGGCAGGTCGCATGGTGATGCTACAAGAACCAGGCGGTGCAACATTTGCCTTATGGCAAGCCGGTGAGCATATCGGGGCAAAACGAGTGCAAGAGCTTAACCTTCCTTACTGGTTTGAGCTTGTGTCGAAAGACATGCAAAAAAGTCGCGACTTTTATTGTCAGTTATTCGGATGGCAGTTTGAGGTGAAACCCATGGAGGGGATGGACTACACCTTATTTTCCATTGATGAGCAACCGATAGCAGGCATGCTTGAGATGACCAATGAATGGCCAGATGATATTCCACCCCACTGGATGCCGTATTTTGCGGTAGCAGATTGCGATCAGGCAGTCGCTAAAGCAACACAGCTTAATGGGGCTATTTGTGTGCCAGCAACAGACATCCCAGATGTTGGGCGTTTTAGTGTGATTACCGATCCACAAGGGGCCGTATTTTCTATACTTAAATCAACCATTGATGAATTAACTTAAGCCCTTGGTTTTTGCCAATCTGTCCCAAGGTATATATATCTAAGCCACCTCAAAATGCACAAACTCGCACTTGAGGTGGTTTGGGTATAAAAGCTAATTAAGGAGCAGATTGATGACTAAGCATGTGGTGGTTACGGGGGCCAATAAAGGTATTGGCCTTAATTTTTGTAAACAATATTCAGCCCAAGGTTACCGTGTTACCGCAGTGGTGCGCACCCCAAGCGAAGAGCTTCAAGCACTCGATGTGAAAATTATTAGCGATATTGATGTATCTAACACCGATGATGTTGCAACACTTGCCAATTACTTGCACGGCGACAAAATTGATATTTTGATTAATAACGCCGGTGTTTTTCATAACGAAACTTTAGCTGACATGGACTTTGCAGCCATCGAAAAGCAAATAAGTGTGAACAGTATCGCGCCTATTCGTATTACTCATGCATTACAGCAAAGCTTAGGCATTGATGCAAAAGTGGCGATGATTACATCGCGCATGGGCTCAATTGCTGATAATGGCTCGGGTGGTTACATTGGCTATCGTATGTCAAAAGCGGCACTTAATGCCGCTAGTGTTAGTTTAGCCCATGAGCTAAAAGATAAAAAAATTGCCGTAGGGTTATTCCACCCGGGATTTGTACAAACGCAAATGGTTAATTTTGCTGGCGACATTAGCCCTGAAACTGCCGCAGAGCGGCTCATCAAGCGGATTGACGAATTAAACCTTAGCAACACAGGTGGGTTTTGGCATTCAAACGGCGAAACGCTACCTTGGTAATTCTTTTTCACTGTTTTCATAAGTTGGTTAGTTAGCAGCTAAAAAGCTGCTAACGGCCGATAACTTTCGCTAATTATTGAACTTATAGTTTGCTATACTCGTACAATTAAAAGTCATTTTGATGTTGAGAACAGCACATGGAATTAGAGCAAAATAGCGATTTAACCCTTCCTCTTTTTTATTTCGATGAAAACCTTCACAGCCGCGATATCGAATCTCCAGATTTACTATTACATGTAACGTTAAGCGAAGAGTTACTCGCTCAGCTTTGCCAAAATCCAGCTGTAGATAGCAGTGTCGCAATTGCCATAAATGAATACCGTCTTGAAGCGTTAAATGATGACTATCAAGCATTGATTGATGGTGAGCATGATGCGCAGCTGACACTCGTTCGTGGGCCATTATTGAGCGCTATGCTTAGTTGCGATAACGACCAAACCTTTGTATCGCCGCAAGTCGATATGATGCCAACCTTCGATTTAGGCGATGACGTTGAAGATATCGAGGAGGAAGGATGAGAAAACTCCTCACTACCGTATTTGGTCTTATTCTATTAAGTGGCTGTGCATATTTAGGTGCCGCTCATTACGATGAACTGTTTGGTGAAGAGCAACCTAGAGAGCGTGTTGTTGCTGCATCAACACTTGAAGGTGCGGAGTTTTTAAGTGATGTAAAACCTGTACTCGACACTCGTTGTGTGGTTTGTCACGGCTGTTATGACGCACCATGTCAGCTTAAGTTATCTTCTGTGGAAGGTATTGACCGCGGCTTAAGCAAAGAGCGTGTTTATGACGGCACTCGCTTACTAGCCCAAGAGCCAAGCCGTTTATTGTTCGATGCGACAAGTACCGCACAGTGGCGTGAAAAAGGCTTTACTCCAGTACTTAACGAGCGAGCACAAACCGAAGAAGCGAACCTAGCTGGTAGCGTGCTTTATAATGCCTTAGTACTTAAGCAAAGTAGCCCTCTTCCTAAGCAAGCTATTTTAGGCGATGAGTTTGATTTTTCACTCGATCGTGAACAAACATGTACCACAATGAATGAGTTTGACTCATTTGCTAAAGATAACCCACACAGTGGTATGCCTTATGGTTTACCAGGGATCTCAAGCGAAGAGTTTCAGCATCTTGCTAAATGGCTTAAGAAGGGCGGTTACCTTGCTCATATTGAACCTCCTAAAGAAGGCGTACTAAAACAAGTTGAACGTTGGGAAGCGTTCTTAAATCAAGATGGTTTAAAGCATCAACTGACTGCGCGCTATATTTATGAGCATTGGTATTTAGCGCATATTTACTTCCCTGAACATGGCGATAAACACAGCTACTTTAAGCTAGTTCGCTCTTCGACTCCGCCGGGTGAAGAGATCAAACACATTAGCACTCGTCGCCCTTATGAAGACCCTAAAGTTGAGCGTGTTTACTACCGCTTAATGCATGACCGCTCGACTATTTT
This sequence comes from Pseudoalteromonas sp. 2CM39R, assembly GCF_023161845.1. Lineage (NCBI taxonomy): Bacteria > Pseudomonadati > Pseudomonadota > Gammaproteobacteria > Alteromonadales > Pseudoalteromonadaceae > Pseudoalteromonas > Pseudoalteromonas sp. 2CM39R. The sequence continues at coordinate 53,445 of NZ_JALNTM010000033.1, read as the reverse complement.
AGCGAAAACACATTTACCTTTAGCATTAAATGACGAAAAGCTTGCACGCATCCATTCGCAATTTATTGAAGCCGATTATCAAGTAAATAAACTGCCGAGCTATAAACCAGAAGTGGCATCAAACCCATTTAAAGCCTTTGCTGCAATCCCAGTAAACTCACGTTATCAATTTATGCTTGATGAAGCTGAGCTTATTATTATGGGCTTTATTAAAGGGCCTGTTTGTCGAGGTCAAATCGCGTTAAACGTGATTAACGACCAGTTCTGGGTGGGGTTTGCTAAACCTGAAATGGCGGCGACACCTAAAGTGGGTGAATTGTTGTTACAACATGAAGATGCCTTAGCATTACCAGCTGAAGAAGAAAGCAATGCCTTGCCGATTTCTAGTTGGGTGAAGTATTCAAAACGCCAAAACAAATATTTGTCAGCCAAAGTTGCACTGGCTAATAAGATGTTTGAGAACGGTCAGCACCTAACAACCGATTTACTTTGGCAGGGTGATGGCCATAACCAAAATGCAGCACTCACAGTGTTCCGCCACTTTGATAGCGCAACAGTTGTAAAAGGCTGGATAGGCCAGCAACCAAAAACCGCCTGGATACTCGACTACGCACTATTTGAACGTATTCACTACTTGCTGGTGGCGGGGTTTGATGTGTATGGCAATATTGGTCATCAGTTATTGACTCGTTTGTATATGGACTTTTTACGCTTAGAGGGTGAAGCAAACTACCTTGCATTATTGCCAGAAGCTAAGCGTAAAGAAATTAAAGCTCAGTGGTATCGTAAATCACCGCCTAGCTTAACGAGTTTCTTTGAAGATGAATTGTCATTTAGCCAATCTACGGGCATTGAATACAAAACAATGGACCCGCAGTCAGAGTTGTTCAATATGCTAAAAGAGAAGCTTAAGCCAATTTTAAGCCCTCGTTATGACTATACGAAAGTGCCTGAACCACTTGCTAAAATTAACAACCTTCCGGTTAAAGCAGTGAACTTGCTGCCACAAATTTCGTTTGTGTTAGTCAAAGATGGTGATGATAAGCACAAGGCCTATACCCTGATCCATCATAATGCTCATTATAATATTTCGAGCTTATTGAATGAAGAAGGGCAACGAGCTTATGACGAAGATACAGTAACGATTGTGCCTGGATTCATAGGTGATTACCCAGAAGCCATTTGGTACTTACACAATGACCAGCAAATTGCAGCTTTTGCCACTGGGCTTGCTAAAGCAACAGATGAAGCAGCTTACAGAGACCTGAAAAGTGAGTTCGCTATTCGCCGAACACATCCACAGTTTTGGCAATACAGCGATATTTTACACCGTGTAGCGAAAGAGTATCGCGGCGTTGAATTTGGGTTATTTGACTATAACCGACTCGAAAATCGATAAATTTCTGTTAACTATCATGTTTAAAGCCCACTTCAAGTGGGCTTTCTTGTATTCTATGAACTACAATTATTTTTAAAAAATAATGAGTAAAACATGTTGCAGCTAGTCACAGATATCCGAAAACGATATCGCTGGGGATTATTGGCGATTGCCATATTGATCTCTGTATCAGCCATCTTGATACAGAGCCTTTTGTATATCCAAAAGGGTGACGCCAAAATTATCAACATTGCCGGTAAGCAACGTATGCTGTCACAAAAAATAGCCTTATACGGTAATTCACTCATTTACCAAGAATCCGATCATTTCCAACAGCAACACCGAAGGCTACTGCAACAAGCGGTTGAACAATTTATTGCAGGGCATCAATTTTTAATTCAACAAGATGAGCAAGGTGACTATATTCATTTAAATGAGGCGCTTGAGGCCCATTACTTCTCGCCCCCTACCGCATTAGATGAGCACGTGAAGCGCTATGTGAGTAAAGCGCAGCAGCTATTAAACAATACCGATGATTTTGCCCATGTGGACCGCTCAACATTTGTTAGCAATCAGCTTGAAGCACTACTCACAAAGCTAGACCAAGCGGTTAAATTACTTGAACAAAAATCAGTTCAAAAAGTCACATTTCTGGCGGTTTTAGAGTTATTGTTTTGGCTCATCGCCATGGTGTTATTAGCCATTGAATTATTTTTCATTTTTAAGCCTATGGAGAAATTGGTCACTAAAAATATTGCTAAGTACAAAGAACAAAAAGAGTTTGTTGAGCGTGTTAATAAAAATAAAGAGCGCTTTATTGCACGTACCAGTCATGAATTTAGAACACCATTGCAAGGTTTAACAGCATCCATCGAAGCGCTCGATATCAGCGACAGTCAGCAGCTGACTAAACAGCAGGCGCTTTATTGCGTTAATAGGCTAGTGGCTATGCTAGACGAATTAATGGACTTACAGCAGCTAACCTCGGGAGAATGGCAGTTAAGTTTCACTAGCAGCAATTTGTTATCAACATTAAAGCAAGCTATCTCACCCTATGAATATGCCTGTAACGATAAAGGTATTACCTTGAGCGTGAACTTAGCTGAGTCACTCGATAAAGAGGTGAGCACTGACCATGCAAGGTTGACGCAAATCGTAGCTGAAATCATTAACAATGCCGTTAAATTTACTCCGAGCCAAGGCCGTATTGCCGTAACAGCTGCATGCCAAGGTGAGCAGCACTGTGTAATTGAAATACAAGATAACGGTAAAGGCTTTGAAAAGCCGCCGACAGATTTACTTAGCTACGAAAATGACTCAGAGCAACATTTTCAAGGCTTAAAAACGGGGCTGCTTAGGGTTATGCACATTGTCAAAGCATTAAAAGGAGAAATCCAATTTCTTAATGCTGAGCCACAAGGTGTGAAAGTGTTAATTAATTTAGAACTAGAGAGCGCCCCTAAATCAGCAATGCCAGCGCCGCTGCCGAAAGCTTTACACTGCTTGATTGTTGAAGATAACCCGCTAAACGCCACCATTTTAGGTCGCATGGTTAGCCATTTAAATTACAGCTTTGATGTGGCTGAAAATGGCTTGATCGCCACAGATAAAGCCTCAGATAAGCGCTACGATTTAATTTTTATGGATTTGAATATGCCAGTTATGGATGGCTTTAAAGCGATTGATATTATTCGTAATGAGCAGGGGCAACAGGTGCCAATTTTGGTGGTGACCGCTAATACATCGAATGATGATTTACAACGAGTGTACGAGCTTGGGGCAAACTTGCACGTATATAAACCGATCTCGTTAGATTCAGTGCAAAAAGCTCTCAGCATTTTATTTACTGAGAGCTCACAGGGATAACCAAAGCGTTAAATTAGTTCGTTACTTTAATGTCGCCAACACCCACTTCGACTTCGATATCGTATTGGCCATTGCCACGATAGCTTGAGTGCGAGCTAACCACTTTACGGCTAGTGTTACCGTCATTTTTTAAGCCGCGAATTTTAGTATCGCCCACACCTGTATCAAGCTCGATACGTTTGTAGTCATCAAGCGCGCTATCAATTCTTACCGCGCCCACACCAAGCTCAATCTCAACTGAATTACTTGCGTCGTTAATTTCAATATCGCCAACACCAAGTTCAACATCAATTGCCATCGATTTAGGCATTTTTACATGCCAGTTTTGTTGAATGTCATCGTTATCTAATTTTAAGCTAAGTGAGCTGGCACTTTGCGAGTGGCTTAATTCAATATCTGATAAATCGACATCAGAGCTGAACCAGCTATTGTCATTTTTTGGTTCAATGCGAACTGTAACGACGACTTCGCTACCGTCATAGCTTTCGGTTTCTAAGCTGCCCACCGGAAAATCAATATCAAGCTGGCTTGCGCCACTCACAGCAAAGTTGTGATTTAGTTCACGTGAGTCTTTTGCCATTGCGTATGTTGTTGTTAGTGCTAAGCCAATTGCTGCTACACAAAGTAATTTTTTCATTGTCTGATTCCTGTTGATGACCTTTTATACCTTAGTCGCAGCTGTGTTCAAAAAAGGTTTAAACGATTTTTAATTTTTTATCGAATACGGTAACGTCAAGTTAACGGTAACTTAGAATGAGGATTCAAAGTGCAACAAGTGCAGTTGGTTAATGTTAAAGCTAGCCTAAAGGGGCAGGGCAATGACGTTTATTATTTAGATGATCTCAATATCAATGTATCGCCATTGCAGCAATGGGTATTACTTGGTGCGAATGGGGCGGGTAAATCGGCGGTGGCAGCTGCCATTGCCGGTTTTGCGAAAATAGAAAAAGGCCAGTATGAGAATAGCTTTGAGCGTATTGCATTGGTTTCACCAGACAGCCAAAAGCAGCTCCTTGCGGCTGAGCTAACAAAAGATCAAGATGATATTATTGATGGCGTTACGCCTTCGAGTACGGTTTATGAGTTAATTATTGCAGGTCGAGACGAGCAACAGCTTGATAGTGATTTGCTACAGCAGTTAATAAGCCTATTTGATTTTAGTGACAAACTTAGCAAGGCATTTCGCGATTTATCGACCGGTGAAACCCGCAAACTGATGCTGATCCAAGCCATAATAGGCCGACCAGATTTACTTGTGCTTGATGAGCCTTTTGATGGCTTAGATGTCACGGCAATGGCCGAGCTTAATCAGCTACTCGCAGAGCTTAGTAAAACAACAACCCTTATTTTTGTGCTCAATCGCTTAACTGAGATCCCTGACTTTGTTGATCATTACGCCTACGTTAAAGAGGGTCATGTCACAGAGCAATTAGCAAAGCCTACACCTGAGCAGCGCGAAGATTTACTCAAGCTATTGCATCTCACTCATACTCAGTTACAAATACCTGAGGCAGATATTGACCATCAAGCGCCTCCGCTCACAGATTCAATGCTGGTAAGACTCAATAACGCAGCAGTGAGTTATGGCGGTGAGACTGTATTTGAAAAACTCAACTGGCAAATTAACCTAGGCGAACATTGGCAGTTAACAGGTAAAAATGGCTCAGGTAAAACTTGTTTGCTGAACCTTATCACTGGTGATAACCCGCAGTGTTACAACAACGATATCAAGGTGTTTGGCTATCAGCGCGGAAGCGGTGAGAGTATTTGGCAAATTAAACAGCACATTGGTTATATTTCTAACGCGCTACATATGGATTATCGAGTGAGTATCACCGCGCTCAATACGATTGTTTCGGGCTTTTATGACAGCATTGGTCTTTACCAAAAAGCCACCGATAAGCAACTTGCCATAGCCAAAAAGTGGTTAGCGTTATTAGGGTTAAGTGACAAGCAAAGCAGTTCATTTAGCCAGCTGTCTTTTGGTGATCAGCGTTTATTGTTGATTGCTCGGGCTATGGTTAAACACCCTAACTTATTGATCCTTGATGAGCCTTGCTTAGGCCTAGATGAAGCTAATAGGCAACGCGTGTTATTACTAATAGAAAAAATCTGCGCTGCAGGCACCAGCACCGTGGTGTATGTTAATCACCACGCGAGTGACAAAATAGCCGGTATCAACAATTATTTAGAGATGGCAGATTTCACAAAAAAAGCGCCATAAGGCGCTTTTTTAATGATTGAAATCATTTAGATACGGGTAATGGTAAAACCTTTATCTGTTAATTGCTTCAATAAGCCGTGTTGCTCTGGTAAGTGCAAAGCGCCCACTGCAATGAACAGCTTTTCTTTACCGATGCGAGTCGATAGTTGATTAACCCAATCGTTGTTACGGTCTATCAACATCACTTGCTCGCTTAGTTGACCGTACTGAGAGTCATCAAAGCTTTCATTGTAAAACTGCGTAAGTGTTTTCATATCACCCGATTTCCAAGCCTTGATAAGACCAAAAAAGTAGGTATCTACGTCTGCAAGTTGCTCGAATGTTTCTTCGATCATCTTGTCATTCATAATTGCTAAGTGCTCAAACATTTCCATTTGGCGCTCAAGAGTTTCGAGCTCACCAATAGATATTTTATGTTCTTGAGCGTAAGCAAGTACTTGCTTGTCGATGCCGTATTGATCTGAAAAACCAACGTTTTGGAACTCCATCTGCATCATGGTAACCATCACCGCCCATGGTGCTAAGTTCTTAAACATCGCAATATCAATTGATTTATCAGCAAAGTACTTTTGCAGTTTTGCATAGTTTTCTGGTGATAATTCAGATTGTAAGGTTTTGCCATTTTTTAGCATCATAAATGGTAATGAGCGACGCTGCATTTCCATTGGTGAAATGGCGCTGATATCCACCTCAACAATGACTTTATCTGAGTTATCGAGTGCTTTTGTTACCTTGCTTGGCAAGCCTTTCATGCTGTTGTCACCCACATGCACGGTACCAAATAAATAAGAAGCAACGCCGTTTTTTTCTACTTTCCATAACCCCGGCTCTGCAAGTGCATATTGGCTAAAACCAAGCAGTAGCACTATAAAAAATAGGGCATTAATACGCTGGATGAATTTCATAACTTTCCTTTTCATAACGTGGTTATTTTCAATACTAAACTAATTTTTATTTGATGCGTTAAATTAAATCGGCTTTATGCAGAAAAATCACATCTAATTGCTAAAAATTAATCAATCATATAATGGCAAATAACGAGGTATGAAATTTCAATTTTTAAAAAATAGTGAAATATAAATCCTGTTGTCTGTAATTGTTGGATAATTATTTCTTTAATTTTAGTTTTTAGGCTGTTTTTTGAATTGATTTTTATGTTGACTTGCAGGCTCCAGCACGGTACAAATAGAAAAAGGCAGCGGGATGGCTAGATATCCGCTACAAATGAACAGAATTTGGTTATAGATAAATGCTAACAAACAAACTTTCTCTAATTCTAATTAACGTCGTGGTGATTATTATTACCGCGGGGGCTTGTTAGTGCTTAGAGAAAGTTGAAGCATTTAAAAAAGCCCCCCGCACTTAACAGTCCGGGGGGCTTTTTCGTTTTAAGGTTTGAGTCGCAGCAAATACACAATGTCACTGAGGAATGAGGATTTACGATGACAGGCGCAGAGTTAACAATCGATTTATTAGCCAAACATGGCGTTAAGGATGTTTTTGGATACCCTGGTGGTGCCATCATGCCTATTTACGACGCCTTGTACGGTGCGCCAGTCAAACATTATTTGACGCGTCATGAACAAGGAGCGGGTTTTGCAGCTGTAGGGTTTGCGCGTAGTACTGGTAAGCTAGGTGTGTGCTTTGCAACTTCAGGCCCTGGTGCGACTAACTTAATAACAGCCCTTGCTGATGCGATGATGGATTCAGTGCCGTTACTCGCAATCACAGGGCAAGTACCTACCGCAGCGATAGGCTCCGACGCCTTTCAGGAAGTGGATGTGTTAGGTATGTCGTTATCATGTACTAAACATAGTTACATGGTTGAAAAAGCCGAAGACTTAGCCGAAATCCTACAAGAAGCCATCCACTTAGCACAAAGTGGCCGCCCTGGTCCTGTTTTAGTTGATATCCCAAAAGACATCCAAATGGCGCAAGTGCCATTCCACCCTTGGTTAGCCGCCGAAGATCATTTACCAAAATTAGACGCAAACCAAGTTGCGATAGCTAACCAAATCTTAAGTGAAGCGCAGCGCCCTGTGGCGTATATCGGTGGTGGTGTACAGGCTGCTGATGCACAAAACGAGCTTATGCAGTTTTTAGAAAAAACACATATGCCTGTGGTATCAACGCTAAAAGCGCTAGGCAGTGTATTACCTGATTATGAATATGATCTTGGCATGTTAGGTATGCATGGCGGTAAAGCGGCTAACTTAGCAGTGCAAGAATGTGATGTTTTGGTTTGTATAGGTGCTCGCTTTGACGACCGTGTTACTGGCAATTTAAGCAAGTTTGCCGCAAAAGCAAAAGTGATACACCTTGATATCGACGCGGCAGAGGTTGGTAAGCGTAAGCCTGCAAAAGCATCATTAGTCGCAGATTTAAAAACGTCATTACCGCAACTTGATTGCTTTGTAACTCCTGATGAGTGGTTAACGCACATCGAAAGCATGATGAAAGAGCATGCATGGCGTTATGACTATCCGGGCGAAAAAGTATTTGCCCCTTATTTATTAAACCAGCTAAGTCAAAAAATGCCATCAACTGGCGTCGTGTGCTGTGATGTGGGTCAGCACCAAATGTGGGTGGCACAGCACATGAAGTTTAGCCACCCAAGTAATCATTTAAGTAGTGGTGGTGCGGGTACCATGGGCTTTGGTTTACCGGCCGCTATCGGCGCCCAAGTTGCGCGCCCAAATGATTTTGTGATCACGGTGTCGGGCGATGGCTCAATCATGATGAACATTCAAGAACTGGCAACAATTCGCCGTAACAATCTGCCAGTTAAAATTCTAATCCTAGATAACCAGCGCTTAGGTATGGTACGTCAATGGCAGCAGCTATTTTTTGAAGGTCGTTATTCTGAAACAAACCTTTCAGATAATCCTGATTTTGTGCAGTTAGCAGCGGTATTTGGCATTCCAGGTCAAACCATCACTAAAGCAGATGAAGTCGATGCTGCGGTTGATGCGTTAGTTAATAGTGAAGGTCCATACATTCTGCATGCCTGTATAGATGATAAAGAAAATGTATGGCCGCTTGTACCACCCGGTGCTGCCAATGATGAAATGATGACGGAGACAGTAAAATGAAACACACCCTAACGATTGCACTAAAGAATCAAAGTGTCGCTGTAGAGCGCTTTTTACGCGTTGCGCGTCATCGTGGCTTTGACCTGACAACCATGAATTTAGAAATGGCTGATGAAGCTTTTCACATCACTATGACGGTAGACAGCGATAAGCCAATTTATCTACTAACATCACAATTGAATAAATTGGTTGATGTTAAACACGTTAATGTTGAAAACCAATTTCAACAACAAGCAATCTAGTAAAAATCAACAGGTAACTAGAGCAATCAGATTGATGCTTTAGTGAGAAATAAATTAGGAATGAGGAAGTCAGTGGCATGCCACTGCAACAACTGAGGTAATTATGGCTAAATTAAGAAGTGCAACAACAACAGAAGGTCGCAAACGTGCAGGGGCGCGTGCTTTATGGCGTGCAACAGGGATGACAGATAAAGACTTCGGTAAGCCAATTATCGCTGTTGTTAACTCATATACTCAGTTTGTACCGGGTCATGTTCACCTTAACCAACTTAGTGAGCTAATGGCTGAAACCATCACCGAAGCCGGTGGTGTACCAAAAGAATTTAATACTATTGCAATCGACGATGGTATCGCGATGGGTCACGGCGGCATGCTGTATTCACTTCCTTCGCGTGACTTAATTGCTGACTCTGTGGAATACATGGTTAATGCACACTGTGCCGATGCTATGATCTGTATTTCTAACTGCGACAAAATCACCCCAGGGATGATGCTAGCAGCACTGCGTTTAAATATTCCGGTTATTTTCGTATCAGGTGGTCCAATGGAAGCAGGTAAAACACGCCTTGCTGATATCGACATTAAACTTGATTTAGTGGATGCCATGGTAAAAGGCGCTGATACCACAGTAAGCGATGAAGACTCTGAAAAAGTAGAGCGCTCTGCGTGTCCTACTTGTGGTTCATGTTCGGGCATGTTTACTGCTAACTCGATGAACTGCTTATTAGAAGCGATTGGTTTAGCACTGCCGGGTAACGGTACCACACTTGCTACGCACAAAGACCGTAAGCAGCTTTACGTTGAAGCAGGTGCGCGCATTGTTGATTTATGTCGTGAGTATTATCAAAAAGATAATGCAGCAGTGTTACCTCGCGCTATTGCAAATCGTACTGCTTTTATGAATGCGATGGTGGTTGATATCGCGATGGGTGGCTCATCAAACACGGTTTTACACTTATTAGCTGCAGCGCAAGAAGCGGGTGTTGATTTTGATATGTCGCACATTGATGAGCTTTCTCGTAAAACACCTTTCCTTTGTAAAGTGGCACCTGCAACCAATAAATATCATATTGAAGATGTGCATCGTGCTGGTGGCATGATGGCAATTGTTCGTGAGCTTGGTAAAGCAGGCCTTGTCGATTTATCTGTTGATCACGTTGCAGGTCATACTATGGCTGAAATGGTGGCTAAATGGGATGCCACCGATCCTAATAATGAAGTAGCGCAAAAATTCTATAAAGCAGGTCCTGCCGGTATCCGCACTACAAAAGCAATGAGCCAAGAGTGCCGCTGGCCAGAACTTGATAACGACCGTGAAAACGGCTGTATCCGCAGTGTTGAAAATGCCTTTCGTCAAGATGGTGGTTTAGCTGTACTATCAGGTAACTTAGCTCTTGATGGCTGTATTGTTAAAAGTGCTGGTGTAGTTGAAGAAATGCTGCATTTTGAAGGCCCTGCGGTTGTTTATGAATCACAAGATGATTCGGTTGAAGGCATTCTTAACGGTGAAGTAAAAGCCGGTGATGTTGTGGTAATTCGCTACGAAGGACCAAAAGGTGGCCCAGGCATGCAAGAAATGCTATATCCAACGAGTTACTTAAAATCAGTGGGCTTAGGTGAAAAATGTGCGCTTATCACCGATGGTCGTTTCTCGGGTGGTACATCGGGTTTATCAATTGGTCATGTTTCACCAGAAGCAGCAAGTGGTGGTGCAATCGCTTATGTTGAAAATGGCGATAAAATAGTAATTGATATCGCAACCCGTGAAATCACTTTAGCGCTGTCTGATGAAGAGCTTGAAGCGCGTAAACAAAAGCAACTTGCACGCGGTAAAGATGCTTATAAACCACTTGATCGTGACCGTTATGTTTCATCTGCACTTAAAGCTTATGCGTTACTTGCAACGAGTGCAGACAAAGGGGCTGTGCGCGATTTAGCAAAACTTGAGGAGCTAAGTTAATTATGGTTTCTCAAGAGCTTGATTACTTTCGCGCTATCATCCAAGCGAACATGGAGCCCCTTGCAAAAGTCACTGAGGTCAGCGAAATGGCTGATCTTAGTGCACGGCTAGGCAACCATGTATGGCTAAAGCGTGAAGACCAACAACCGGTTTATTCATTTAAGCTTCGTGGTGCTTTTCATAAACTAAGCAAGTTGCCAAAAGGTTCTGATGTAATCACAGCCTCAGCGGGTAACCATGCGCAAGGCGTTGCACTCAGTGCCTCATTTTTAGGCCATAGAGCAACGATTGTGATGCCAGTCACAACACCAGAAATTAAAGTGAATGCAGTACGTTCACTCGGTGGTGAAGTAGTATTACACGGCCATCATTTTGATGCGGCAAAAGCCCATGCCTTAGAGCTAACAGAGCAGCGTAATGGGGTGTTTGTACCACCGTTTGATGATCCTGATGTGATTGTTGGCCAAGGTACCGTTGCCCGTGAATTAATGCAGCAATTGAACGACCTTGATGCTGTTTTTATTCCTGTTGGCGGTGGTGGCTTGCTAGCAGGCATGGCGGTGTACATTAAGTCGTTACGCCCTGATATCAAAGTCATTGGTGTTGAAGCTGATGAGAGTGCTTGCCTCAAAGCAGCGCTTGAATCAGGCAAGCCCGTTGAGCTTGACCGTGTTGGTAGCTTTGCAGATGGTGTAGCCGTAAAAGTTATCGGCACAGAAACATTTCGTTTAGCGCAAAAGTTTTGTGATGAAGTGGTCACTGTAACGGGCGACGAAATCTGCGCCGCAATGCAAGATATCTTTGTTTCAACCCGTGCGATAGCGGAGCCTTCAGGGGCGCTATCAACAGCGGGCCTTAAAAAGTGGTGCCAACAAAATGGTGTTAAAGGCTTAAACGTAGCTGCGATTTTATCGGGTGCAAACTTAAACTTTGACCGCTTACGCTATGTTGCTGAGCGAACGGCTCTCGGTGAAAAGAACGAAGCACTGCTTGCTGTGACTATTAAAGAAGAAAAGGGTAGCTTTAAGCAGTTTTGTAACTCATTAGGTGGCAGAGCTATCACCGAGTTTAATTACCGTTATGCAGGCCCTGGCGAAGCGCAAATTTTCGTTGGTATTGCCTTAAGACAAGGACAGCAAGAGCTAGATGAGTTAAAAGCAGCACTGACAGAAAATGACTACACGTTTTGCGATCTATCAGATAACGAGCTGGCTAAATTGCATATTCGTTATATGGTGGGTGGTAAAGCGCCAGCTCAACTTCATGAGCGTTTATTACGCTTTGAGTTTCCTGAATACCCAGGCGCACTGGCTCGATTCTTAGATACTCTTGGTAGTAATTGGAATATTACTTTATTCCATTACCGTAACCATGGTGGGGCAATTGGTAATGTGCTGGCGGCCTTTGCTATCGAACCGAGTGATTATGAGGTATTCAATGAGCATTTGAACCGTTTGGGATACAACGTTCAAGATGAAACAAACAACCCATGTTTCACCCAGTTCCTAACCAGTCAAGGTCAGGAGTTGAGCGCAGTGAAAGTGGCTAATTAAGCATAAAAGCTGAATAAGGCTGCTAATTAGCAGCCTTGTTTTTTTCTCTATTTTTCCTATAGTTAATGCACGGTTTCAAGCAAGGATGATGCGTGCAAGGTATAAAAAGCTTATTAGGGTTAATCTGTTTAATGCTTTCTATGAGCGCACAGTGTGCTGATAAAGTTAGCTTACAGTTAAAATGGACTCACCAGTTCCAGTTTGCAGGCTATTACATGGCTGCAGAAAAAGGCTTTTATAAGGAAGCTGGCCTTGATGTCTCTATTATTCCTGCTGATCCAAACCACCCAGATACCTTCCCTAAAGTACTAAGCGGTACAGCTGACTTCGCCATTACTCACTCAGGCATATTACAAAAGCGTCAGCAAGGCGCTCCGGTTGTTGCCCTTGCAGCCATACTGCAGTTTTCGCCTTACTGCTGGATGGTAAAAAATAACTCAGATATTTTTCAGCCAAGAGACTTTGCTGGTAAAAAGCTAAGTAAAATCGGTTCAATTGAAAATGCTGAATTACTGGTGATGTTACAGCGCGCAGGATTGAGCCTAGAAAGCTTGATGGCAGCTAGCCATGAAGGCGGTATTAAAGAGTGGCTTGCCGGTGATTTAGATGCGGTGCAAGTTTATGTCACCAATGAGCCTTACACGATGACATTACAAGGAGTAGGTCACCGACTTATTTGCCCGCAAAAGTTTGGTTTGAATGTGTATGGCGATATTTTATATACCTCTGAGCAGTTTTTAGCGAACAAGCCTGAGGTTGTAGAGCGCTTTTATCGTGCCAGCTTAAAAGGGTGGCGGTATGCCTTATTACACTTAGAAGAAAGCATCGATGTAACCAAGCAGCACTACGCCACCCATAAAAGCGTACAAGAGCTGGCCTACGAAGCGCATGTTTTAGCGAGCTACATTCAACCACCGGGGATTAATTTAGGCAATATGTCGATGGCAAAGTGGCGTTTGATTGCAGATTTATATGGCTTAGATCAGGATGAGTTTGATCAGGCTTTTGATGGTTTTATGTATGATCAAAAGCAAACAGAAGGGTTTGAGCTATCTTGGATGCTGATCCTAGCCATCATTCTAAGTATTGCATGTGTGCCATTGTACATTCGTTTGATCAGTAGTAACCGACGTTAAATAAGATAAATCTGTTATACTGCTTTTTATTTCTTGTCGCTAAGAGTTATGACACTTGCCGAGCACTTTGCTGCCTTAGATGCACTGCTATTTTCAACTCGCCAATACTGGCAATGTACCGCATTTGATTTTGATGATCTTCCTTGGCCTGAATTAGCCAACTTATTATGGGCGCTTGATGACCAACAAGTGAGTGAACTTGATGCCGATCAGCAGGCTTTATATTGTTATTTTACTGATGAAATCGAACACATCGAAAAGCTGGCTGAATTGTGTGAGTTGCCAGCGATAAGTGCTGCCCGTAATGAATTTCCGTTTTGGATAAGTAATGGCATTAAAGGCCGTAAGTTTGAGCAACTACAAGACTTTGTCGCAGTGATCAGTCAGCAGTCATTAAACCAGCCTGTTTTAGAATGGTGCGCAGGTAAAGGGCATTTAGGTCGCATGTTGGCATTCAATGGTGCACCACGTGTACATAGCATTGAGCTACAACAACACTTGTGCGACCAAGGTCAACACAGTGCTAAGCAACAGCAGTTGGCGATGCAGTTTTCACAAGCTGATGTATTAACCGATGACACAGATGGCTTTTTTGAAAGCCAGCAGCATGCTGTTGCTTTACATGCTTGTGGTCGTTTGCATCAAACATTTATGCAGCAAGCAAGCAAAGCGAAAACCCAACAAATCAGTTTTTCACCATGCTGTTATCATTTATTCACAGATAACGCCTATCAAGCAATGAGCGAGCCTGCCAAGCAAAGCCAACTTGCGCTTACCCATCGCGATTTAAAACTGGCGCTGCAAGAAACGGTAACAGCACCGAGCCGAGTTGATAAGGTAAGAAAAACCGAGGTTGAATGGCGTCTTGGATTTGATGCGTTACGTAAATCACTGACCGGTGAAATGCACTATGTGAGTGTGCCATCAGTGAACAAAGCGATCTTCTCTGATTCGTTTAGCTCATTTTGTTTATGGGCAGCTGAGAAAAAATCATTACTTTTACCAGAAGGTATTGATTACAATAAGTTTTTAGAGATAGGTAAAAAGCGCAAAAGGGTTACTGAGCGAGTTGAACTCGTCCGACATGTATTCAGAAGGGCAATTGAAGTTTGGCTCGTGCTCGATCGTGCTTTATATTTGCAACAACAAGGGTATCAAGTAACGGTTAGTACGTTTTGCGAAAAGCAGCTGACACCAAGGAATATCTTGATCCAAGCTAATTATTAAATACCGTAAAGAGGCGCAATGAGAAAGTTAAAAAATTTATTCGAGAATAATAAACGTTGGGCAGCGCGTACGAGTGAAAATGATCCTGAGTTTTTCAAAATTCTATCAATGCAGCAAAATCCAGAGTACCTGTGGATCGGTTGTTCTGACTCGCGTGTACCTGCAAACGAAATCGTAGACTTGTTACCGGGTGAGTTATTTGTTCACCGTAATGTGGCAAATGTTGTTGTGCATACTGACCATAACTGTCTTTCGGTAATGCAATACGCTGTTGAAGTACTGAAAGTGAAGCACATCATGGTTGTTGGTCACTATGGCTGTGGTGGTGTTCAAGCAGTATTAAACGAAGCGCGTTTTGGCTTAATTGATAACTGGCTACGCCACGTAGGTGATGTAAAAGAAAAACACATCGAACAACTCAATGCATTACCTGAGCAAGAGCGCTTAAATAGCTTAATTGAACTAAACGTTATCGAACAAGTACGTAACGTGTGCCGTACTAACATTGTGCAAGATGCTTGGGCGAAAGGCCAAGAGTTAACAATTCATGGTTGGGTGTATGGCTTAGCAAATGGTCATCTTAATGATCTAGAGTCGGTAGTGACCTGTGCTGAAGAAGCTAGTGATACCTACGGTATTGCCGTTAAGCGCGTATTTGAACGCGTGGCAGAAAAAAGCTAATACCTAAAACTAGCTAGTTAGAAAAAAGGAGAGCTAATTCGCTCTCCTTTTTTTATTGTTCGTCTTGATTGCTAGCAAGTTGCTGCTCGAGTAATGCAACTTTCTCTTCAAGCTCAGTGAGTTTTTCACGAGTACGAATAAGTACTTGGCTTTGAATATCAAACTCATCACGGCTTACAAAGTCCATCTCAGCAAGTTTGTTTTGAATAGCTTGCTTTGTTTTGCCTTCAACTGTTTCGGCAAGGTTTTTCACGCCTTGCGGCATGTTGTCAGTAATTTGCTTAGCGATTTCTTCAAGTTTTGCTGGGTTGATCATCTTCGTCCCTTGAGTCACGTAAAAAAACAATCTTACCTTATTGGCTAGGCGTAGTGTAGTGATTACGGTAAAATTGCCCGTCCTGTCTTTGGATAATTTCTTTAGGGGCTTATGAAACTCAACCCAAAACAAGATGAAGCGGTAAAGTATATCAGTGGACCGTGTCTGGTATTAGCCGGTGCGGGATCTGGTAAAACGCGTGTTATTACTAATAAAATCGCTTACTTAGTGCAAAAGTGTGAGTATCAAGCACGCAATATTGCGGCGGTAACCTTTACCAATAAAGCAGCAAAAGAAATGCGCGAGCGTGTAACGCAAACATTGGGTAAACAAGAGTCGAAAGGCTTATGGGTTTCAACGTTTCACACCCTTGGCCTTGAGATCATCAAAAAAGAATTAACGACGCTAGGTTTTAAACCCGGTTTTTCGTTGTTTGATGATCAAGATACCAACCAGTTACTAGCTGAGCTGACCGAAGAAGAGCTTAAAAAAGACAAAGATCTACTCAATCTATTGAAGATGCAAATAGGTAGTTGGAAGAACGAGTTGATTCTACCAGAGCGTGCCGTTCGCGAAGCCCGTGAGCCGCAAAAAGCCTTATTTGCTCAGCTGTATGCGCGTTATCAAAATCAATTACGTGCTTACAACGCCCTAGATTTTGATGATCTGATCATGATCCCTACTTTATTGTTAGGCCAAAATGCCACTGCGCGTGAGCGTTGGCAACAGCGTTTTCGTTACTTGTTGGTGGATGAGTATCAAGATACTAATACTAGTCAGTATCAGCTGGTTAAGTTATTGGTGGGTGAACGAGCTCGTTTTACCGTGGTAGGCGATGACGACCAATCAATTTATTCATGGCGCGGTGCTAAGCCTCAAAACCTTGTGCTATTGAGTAAAGATTTTCCGGGCTTACGTTTAATTAAGCTTGAACAAAACTACCGAAGCGCAGGGCGAATTCTAAAAGCGGCGAATATTTTGATTGCCAATAACCCTCACGAGTTTGATAAAAAGCTATTCAGTGAGCTTGGCTATGGTGAGCCTATTAAAGTGATTGGTTGTCGTGATGAAGAGCATGAATCAGAGCGAGTGGTGGCAGAGATCATTTCTCATAAATTCATGAAACGCACCAGCTACAAAGATTACGCGATTTTATATCGTGGTAACCACCAAGCGCGCGTGTTTGAAAAAGCACTTATGAGCAACCGCATTCCCTATAAAATCAGCGGCGGCATGTCATTTTTCTCGCGTTCAGAAATTAAAGATATCATGGCGTATTTACGTTTACTGGTGAACCAAGATGATGACAATGCCTTTTTACGTATTGTAAATACGCCACGCCGTGAGATTGGTACGGTCACACTTGAAAAGCTCGGCACCCTTGCTAATGAAAAGCATATCAGCTTATTTGCTGCCTGTTTTGAACCTGAACTTGCACACCGCTTAAAAGGCCGTGGTTTTAATGCCTTAGCTGGTTTTGCCCGTTGGGTGGTTGAACTTTCTGATAATGCGGTACGCGGCGATACCCTTGAGGCTGTGAAAGAGTTAGTTAGGCAAATTAACTACGAAGCATACCTTTATGAGTCATCACCGAGTGCAAAAGCCGCTGAAATGCGCATGAAAAACGTATCAGAGCTTTACCGTTGGATCACCGACATGCTAACAGGGGATGCAGACAATCCACCGCTGAACCTTGCTGAAGTGGTTAGTAAACTGACCCTGCGCGATATGCTTGAGCGTAACGAAGAAGAAGACGAATCTGACGCGGTACAATTACTGACACTGCATGCTTCAAAAGGTTTGGAGTATCCTTATGTGTTCATGGTTGGCATGGAAGAGGGTTTATTACCGCACCAAGTAAGTATTGATGAAGATAACGTTGAAGAAGAGCGTCGTCTTGCTTATGTAGGTATTACGCGTGCACAGCAAGAGCTGGTAATGACTTATGCTAAGTTACGTCGTCAATTTGGTGAAACTTCAGATACTGAGCTTAGTCGTTTTGTGCAAGAGTTACCACAAGATGATTTAGCCTTCGAAGCGAAAAAACCACCGTCTTCACAGGCTGAGCGCATGGAAAAAGGCCAAGCCCGTGTAGCTAATCTAAGAGCGATGCTTAAGAAGTAATAAATTGTGCGCTTGGTGCTTCGTGTTCGAAGGGCGCCAGCGCATGTTGCTTACCAATAAACAACGACAATCCGTGCTTATCGAGTAACGTGCGGTAGTTAAAAATTGACGGTCCTTTCGCGATTACTTGGATATTTTGCAGCTTAGTAATCGCCAGCACACCTTGCAGCTGTAAATGATAGTTTTCTTGCTGTAGTACACGCTTACTGAACGTTGAACTTAATAACAAGTAATCGAATTGGAACTCAGTCAGTAAGTTTAACTCACAGCGATCTTTAGCAAATTCATTTAAACCAATCGAAAATCCTTGTGCGACCAAGTTTTTTAAATTTTCAATTTGTACTGCCGATGCATAACGAATTTCTTGTTCATTGAATAATAAACACATTCTATTTGCATCGTGGGCTTTTAATAGCTTACACAGTGCTTGAAAATTAATACGTTCAAGGACTAAACCAGAGCAAGGGAACAATACTTTTTCTAGATTACTGTCACTTACTAAGCTGAAGGCTTGTTTGAGTAAATTAAGTTCAACCTCAAAGTGCTGTACTCTATCGGTCGCAAATTTCTTAAGTACTTCAAAGCTGGTGCTACCAAGTACTGGGTGTTCACCAAATGCTTCGAGTAAAGACTCTGCGCGAGATTGTTCATCCAAGGTAATGATTTCGGCACTTCTAAAGTGCATAGGCAAATCATCTAAGTGATGCATATTGTCAGCATCATGTTGCACATTGCTGGCATTAAGCAGCGGATGGAAGCATTCAAAGCGATTACGGCCTGCATTTTTCGCGTAATACATGGCTGCATCTGCATCACGTATAATTTCATCGGTGTGTTTGTAGCTGGGTTTTGAGTAAGTAATACCAATACTGGCACCACTTTGAATGCACTGACCCTTCATACAGAAAGGTTTTCTCATAATTTCGATGATACGTTTGGCAACATCTTGGGCTTGCTGTTGCTCTGTTAAGTGAGTGAGCAATATCACAAACTCATCGCCACCTAAACGTGCAAGCAAATCATGCTCACGAATACAATGCGAGAAAGACTCAGCAACACCAATTAAAAATTGATCGCCCGCTTGATGACCGAGATGATCGTTGATGTCTTTAAATTTATCAAGGTCAATAAATAGCACTGCAAACTGCTGCTCTGGGTAGCGCTGGTAGTGCTGCAATGTTTTTTCAAGCTGAGTTAAGAATAAACTGCGATTCGGTAAACTGGTTAGTGAGTCATGGTGTGCATCGTGGTACAGCTGTTGTTCTATTTTTTTACGCTCTTCAATTTGCATTTGCAGGTGCATATTGGCTTGGCGAAGCTCTTTGGTTTTTTCAGTGACTCGGTGCTCAAGCTTTTGGTGACTAAGCTTTAACTCTTGGTTTGCTAGGTGAGTTTGAATAACGTTAGCAATTTGATGCGATACAAAGGTGATTAGCTCACAATCATCCTGACTAAATTCATGCTTATTATTGTAAGCTTGGCAAACAATGAGACCAATAACGCCCTGTGATGTTTTAAGCGGCGCACCTAACCAACTAGTCGCAGTGCGCTCTGGTGGTACATTAACCGGTCTTTCTACTACGCCTAGCTTGATAAGCTCTTTTGCTCTTTCACTATCTATGACTTGGCACTTTTCAGTGCTGAGCACTAGTTCACTGTAGCCTTTAGCAAATGGCCGTGGTTTACCATTATCGTTAAATTCATCGACGCAGTAAGGGAAACTTAACCAATGTGACTGTTGGTCGTACAATGCGATGTATAAGTTATCTGCATAGGTAATATTTTTTATAATGTTATGAACATGCTGATATACATCGTCGAGGTTTTTACTTTGCGTTGCCAGCTCAGATATTTTAAACAAGATCTGTTGGCGTTCTAGCGCATTTTTACGTTGTTGAATTTCGTCGTTGAGTGCTTGGTTGCTTTGTGTCAGTGCTCGGGTGCGAATTTTTACTTCAGATTCCAGCAGCTCACGTTTTTTAACTCGTTCAATCGCTGTCGCTAAATATAATGACATCGCTTCGAGCAACTCAATTTGCTGCTCAGAGTAGCCTTGTTTATTGTCATAGCTTTGCGCGACCATGACGCCAATAATGACTTTATCGCGATAGACGGGTACTCCAACCCAATGCTCAGCTGGCGTACCAAAGCACTTAAGTAAGCCTTGTTCAACCGCTTGCTCTGTTTGTTGTTTGGTAAAGTAACAGGTTTTACCTTGTTTAAATACGTAACCCGTGAGGCCTTCTTTAAAGTACTGCTCATATTTTAACGGTACTGAAAGACCATCTTTTTCATCGGCGAAATAAGATAGCTCAAGGTTATCGTAAACCGGGTTATGCAACACAACGAAGAAGTTTTTACTTGGAATATAGTCTTGCAGAATGTTGTGGATAGCAGGGTAGAGCAGGGTTAATTCGGCAACAGTGCTTGCTTGCTCTGATAATTGTAAAAGAGCATGTTGCAAGTGATGTGATTGCTTATACTTTTGTAAAAGCGATTTTAAGCGAGCATTTTTACGGCCTAGCTTATCAATGTGTGTTGCTGAATCTTCCAATGATTTAGAACCAGATCTTATTGTTGTTTAAATTTCGTCCTTTATAGTTCCACTTTTTTATTAGATCGTCAAGTAACAGATGTTAACAAAATAGTAATTTATGATGGGGCGTATTTGGCTACAGCATTAGTCTAGCGGCTAAAAGCAGGCACAAAAAAAGGGCTTAATAAAATTAAGCCCTTAGTATTAGTTTTAAACTGTTACTTGCTAGTCATGAAATCGATAGCAGCGCTGATCTCTTCATCAGAACAGTCCATACACGTACCTTTAGGAGGCATCGCGTTGAAACCGTTGATTGCATGGTCAAGTAATGTATCCATGCCTTTAGCAATACGAGGAGCCCAATCATCAGCTGATTTAGGTGCACCTAGTGCGCCAGTGCCATGACAAGCAAAACATGCTGCTTGGTAAACTTGTTCACCAGAACGAGGACCTGTAGGTTCAGCAGCGACCGCAGCTTTATCACCTTCTAGATATACAGAACCAATTGGCGCTAGACGCTTTTTAATTGCATCTTCAGTCAAAGAGTTGTCATACGCTTGTGCATATGCCGTTGTTGCTAGCAGTAATAATGCAGCTGATAGTTTTTTCATTTTGCCTTGCTCACTTCGATTTGAACGTGATCAATCACGATATCTGACGGAAATTAGAACGATTATAACGCTAAGCCACAATTTATAAAATGATCTAAAAGGCTTTTTCTTGAGAAAAACCGTCATTTTTTTGCGTTAGCGCAAGAAAAGCCAGCATTAAATACTGGCTCTTAGCTTGATGTTTAAGCAAGCTCTAATACTTTGTTGACCAATTTTTCGATACCCGCATCAGCATCTAAAATGCTTTGGGCCAACATATAGGCAGGGGTTGTGACTACTTTATGCTGAGGGTCAACAACAATATCATTCACAGCACAGCTTTGGTGGGCTCCACCAAGTTGCTCGATAGCGGCAGCGGTGTCTGCATCGTTACCAATGGTTGTTTTTACACCTTTGCCATAAATAAGCGGCAGCATGGCAGGAGCAATACACATATAACCAGCTGCTTTGTTGGCATCGACAAAGGCCTTCGCACTTGTCAGTACATCACCTTGAACTTGGGCATCTGCGCCTTTAACGGCAAAGTCAGATAGGTTTTTCGCGGCACCAAAACCACCTGGTACAATCAAGGCATCGAATTCATCTACATTTAGCTCAGTGAGCGCTTTAATTTCACCACGGGCAATACGTGCGGCTTCAACGAGCACATTACGATTAGGTGTCATTTCTTCACCGGTTAGGTGATTAATGGTGTGCATTTGTTCGATATCGGGTGCGAAGCATTGATAGCTCGCGCCTGCTTTTGCGATATGTAATAAGGTTAATACTGCTTCATTGATTTCTGCGCCGTCGTAAACACCGCAACCAGCTAAAATTACAGCAACTTTTTTCATTTTTGAATTCTCCTTAATGCGACTAGCTTTAGTTTAACAAGGATACGAGTATGGCGACAAAATAAAAAATTTTCGTCGCTTGATAACTCGCAAAGCGTGATGAATAGCTGTTTATGCCTTTTTATAAATTACTAACGAAAAAAAAAGTATAAAGGATCGCTATGATCTTTGATCCATTATGCTAGAATACTCCTCCGGTTATGAAAAGGGATGTTAATTCGGTATCGAATAAGCAAAAGGTTATCGCTACTAAAACCGTTTTCCACATCGGACAAAAATAATAAAAAAAGAACGCCGTAATATCTTTTTTAAATCAAAACATGAGCTTACTAAATTTTCCTAAATGTTTTTTCATTTTGGGAGAATTAACTCTGTCTGTTATCTACAAAGTTATCCACAGCTTGCTCTGTCATAAACCTTTATTGGTTAATAATTCACAGTCGTTTTCTTCATGGCCTTATGGCATGCTTACAAACAATTTAATGTTATTCAATTAGGATCCAATTTCACCATGGCTCAGATCCCTGAAAATCCACTTATTCTTGTAGATGGTTCTTCTTATTTATTCCGTGCATACCATTCGCCACCGCACCTTACTAACTCAAAAGGTGAAGCGACAGGCGCAATCTATGGCGTAGTTAATATGCTTAAGAGTTTGATCAAGCAATATGATCCGTCGCACATGGTGGTGGTATTTGATGCCAAGGGTAAAACCTTCAGAAATGACATGTACAGTGAATACAAAGCGAATCGTCCGCCAATGCCGGATGACTTACGCACACAGATCGCACCACTGCATAACATTATTAAAGCAATGGGTTTCCCGCTGATTAGTATTGAAGGTGTTGAGGCTGACGATGTTATTGGTACCTTTGCGCGCATAGCGTCAGAGCAGCAGCGTCATGTACTGATTTCAACTGGCGATAAAGATATGGCGCAGCTTGTTAATGAGCATGTTACGCTGATCAATACCATGACAGATAGCATTTCAGATCCAGAAACCGTGGTTGAGAAGTTTGGTGTTGGTCCTGAGTTGATCATTGATTACCTTGCTTTAATGGGTGATAAGGTCGATAACATCCCGGGTGTTGACGGCTGTGGTCCAAAAACAGCAGTGAAATGGCTACAAAAATATGGATCATTGCAAGGTGTTATTGATCATGCAGGTGAAATTAAAGGCAAGATTGGTGAAAAACTTGCTGCTGCACTTGATCATCTGCCACTTAGCTATGAATTAGCAACAATTAAGTGTGATGTTGAGGTTGAGTCAGATCTTGAAACCTTTAAGCTGCAAGAGCCTAATCGTGACGAACTGATTGCACTTTATGGTGAGTGTGAGTTCCGCCGTTGGTTAGCTGAACTACTTGATAACCCTAAAGACGCTGACACGCATTTAGATGTACCAACAGAAGCTAACGAACTACCAAAAGTCGCTGATGCGCACTACGAAACTATTTTAACTGAAGAGCAACTTGATACCTTAGTGGCGCAGTTAAATGACGCTGAATTATTTGCTTTTGATACAGAAACAACCAGCCTTGATTATATGCAAGCGCAATTGGTTGGTATGAGCTTTGCGGTTAAAGCCGGTGAAGCGGCTTATCTTCCGGTTGCTCACGATTACCCTGATGCGCCAGAACAATTAAGCTTAGAAACCGTAATGGCAAAAATTGGCCCAATCTTAGCTGACGAAAACAAAGCGAAAGTGGGGCAAAACCTTAAGTACGATAAAAGCGTGTTAGCAAATGCGGGCTTCGAGTTAAAGGGTATTAAATACGACACTATGTTGGAGTCGTATGTCTTTAATAGTGTAGGCAGCCGCCATGATATGGACTCGCTGGCACTGAAATACCTAGGCCACAAAAATATCAGCTTTGAAGATATTGCCGGTAAAGGTAAAAAGCAGTTAACGTTTAACCAAATTGAGCTAGAAAAAGCGGCGCCTTATGCTGCTGAAGATGCCGATATAACGCTACGTCTTCACCAAGTGTTATGGCCAAAAATTGATGCCGATAGCCAGTTGAAGTCAGTATTCGAAGATATTGAGTTACCACTTGTCACAGTGCTTTCTGATATTGAGCGTACTGGTGTTGCAATTGATAGCAACATGCTGGCAGCTCACAGCCAACGTTTAGGTGAACGCCTGTTAGAGCTTGAGCAAGAAGCTTATGATATTGCAGGTGAAAAATTTAACTTAGGCTCACCTAAGCAACTGCAAGCTATTTTGTTTGAAAAACTTGAGCTGCCTGTTATCAAGAAAACACCTAAGGGTGCACCTTCGACAGCAGAAGAAGTATTGCAAGAACTTGCTCATGATTACCCATTACCAAAAGTGATTATTGAGCACCGTGGTTTATCTAAACTTAAATCAACCTACACAGATAAACTTCCGCTAATGGTTGATGAGCGCACTAAGCGAGTGCATACCTCTTACCATCAAGCTGTAACAGCAACAGGGCGTTTAAGCTCAACGGATCCTAACTTACAGAATATTCCAATTCGTTCAGAAGAAGGCCGTCGAATTCGTGAAGCCTTTATTGCTGCACCTGGCCATAAAATTGTGGCTGCCGATTACAGCCAAATTGAATTACGTATCATGGCGCATTTATCACAAGATAAAGGCCTATTAACTGCGTTTGCGAATGGTTTAGATGTGCACAGCGCAACCGCTGCAGAAGTCTTTGGGGTTAGCCTTGAAGAGGTTACCAGCGATATGCGTCGTAAAGCCAAAGCGGTTAACTTTGGTTTAATTTATGGTATGTCGGCGTTTGGTTTATCACGCCAGTTAGACGTACCACGTCATGAAGCACAGCATTATATTGATAAATACTTCGAGCGTTTCCCTGGCGTACTTGAGTACATGGAAACAACTCGTGAAAAAGCAGCTGATAAAGGGTATGTAGAAACGATTTTTGGTCGCCGCTTACATTTACCGGAAATCAACGCCCGTAACGGCGCTCGTCGCAAAGCCGCTGAACGTGCTGCGATCAACGCACCAATGCAAGGTACTGCTGCTGATATCATCAAAAAAGCGATGCTTAAAGTTCATCAGTGGGTGAACGCGCAAGCTGAAGGTTCAGTGAAGCTGCTAATGCAAGTGCACGATGAATTAGTGTTCGAAATTAAAGAAGAGTCTGTGGACGACTATAAAGCTGAAATTTGTAAGCTAATGTCAGAAGCCGCTACTCTTGATGTGCCTCTGATTGTTGAAGCCGACAGCGGTGACAACTGGCAACAGGCTCACTAATAGTCGCAATAGATGAGAGCTGTCAGCTATCAGGTTAAAAGTTAGCGAGTTGCTAGGGGAAAGAGTAAAGTTAGTGAGTTAGAAAGAGTAAAGTTAGTGAGTTAGAAAGAGTAAAGGGAAAAGTTTGCGAGATACGAGACGTAGGAGGCGTTTTAACGCCGAACAAAAATGAAGATATTAGATATCAGTCGTTAGAAGTCAGATAAAAAACCAACGGGTTAGCGAGTTACTTGACACAAGAAGTAGTTAGTCTAGAGTTGCTAACTTGCTAACTTGCTAACTTGCTAACTTGCTAACTTGCTAACTTGCTAACTTGCTAACTTGCTAACTTGCTACTATAACCCCAACTCTTGCAGTCTCTTTACGTGTTGACGATAAAGCTCAATAGGGTCAACTTCCCGAAAATTGTGCAAACCAATAAACTGATTTATCTCATCTAAGTGGTTCATTTCATAATCATCTTTAATGACATGACCTAAATGGCTGCTACAGCGCGATACTAGCCCATCATCTTTGCCTAAAATAAGTAACGAACCAAGCAGCATGGGCAAATCGGTTGGATCCAATACATTGGTGAGTGCTGCTGTACCACTCCACGAAAAATAGTACACCCCATTTTCGGCAACTAGCTGACCTTGCTCGCATTTATTTAGCGGTAATCCTTCAGGATATTTTTGATTAAATGTATGAGCACCCTGTGTACTTAAGCTATTTAATGCACCCAGTGTGTTTTGTGGTAAATCACTGTTACCTGATAATAGTGAAATAACACCACCAAATGCATCAAATATGAACCTCGCAGCATGTTCAGCTTGAGAGTTTGCAGGTAGTTTTTGACTAATTAGATCTATAATGCCACTGCCATAGTTTGCACCACCAATACTAGTTACTGAGGCAATTAAATCTGGCCTGACTGAAGCAACATAGCGCACTGTTTGCGCACCTTGGCTATGGCCAATCAAATTTACTTTTTTGGCGCCAGTCAGTGCTAAAATTGCTTTTACGTTAGTGAGTAACTGTTCGCCCCGTACTTCAGAGCTATTAATAGCCGAGACCGCTGGCGTGAATACCAAGGTACCATCTTGGTTGAGACTTGTAGCAACATTATAAAAATAATCGAGGCCGAGTAGGTTATCGAATCCCATTAGCCCATGAACTAAAATTACCGGATATTGTGTCGTTGTTTTTTTTGCATGGCAGTAGGGGGTCATTAAAAAAAGTAAGGTAGCAAATAAAATTAAGGAGATTTTTTTCATACCTTTTACTCTTCTACTGCAATTTTTATCACTAACAAGCCTTAAAAAAGCCTGATTTAAGTGTGCTTTTAATTCACCATACCCTAAATTACGGCTTGCTGTAATGTTAATTTCAAGTAAACAAGAAAAGATGGTTTTAGTGTTTCGTTATATGTTTATCAATTTGTATTGTTTCTGCGGTTATGCAATTTATTTTTAATCTGGTATTTGCTAAAGTCCGCGCCGTCCTCATCCTGTAGGACATCCTGTTGATGATGCATCTGAAAGGATGCAACGTATTGATAGCTTCTCCCCAGTTTGCTATACCGGCTCACTCCTTGTTGAGTGAGTCGCTTTTTCTTTTCTTATCATACAATTCATTGCACAAATATACGCAAGTGATACCATCAAAGTGATTCTCATTTACTTTCGAAGGAATGCGTTATGTTTAAATCTTTGGCAATTGCTGCCTTTTCATTATCGAGTATTTTAGTTGCCCCTTTAGCCAGCGCAAACTGGCAAGTTAATAATGAGCAAAGCAATGTGAGCTTTGTGTCTATCAAAAAGAATTCAGTTGCAGAAGCGCATCATTTCAAAAACGTGTCGGGTACACTTAACGAGCAAGGTCAATTTAAGTTGATGATCGATCTGACATCGGTTGAGACTCTGATCCCTATCCGCAATGAGCGCATGACCAAGTTGTTATTTGAGACAGCTAAATTCCCTAATGCAGTGTTAACTGCTGATTTAAGCAAAGCGCTGTTAACGCTAAAACCAGGTCAACATGTGCTTAAAGGTTTGAAAGCTGAATTAGACTTTCATGGCAACAAGAAAGAGCTAACAATTGATGTACTTGCCAATATGTCACCGAAAGGCGATGTTACTGTTTCATCGTTTACGCCGGTGATTATTAATGCAAGTGATTTCAAAGTAACAGAAGGTATTAGCGAGTTACAAAAACTTGCGGGTTTACCATCAATTGCGACAGCTGTTCCTGTAACATTTTCTTTGACGCTAGATAAAGAAAAATAATGCAATCACTTGCTGACTTAGAAGCCGCTCTTCAGGCACCCGATAAACCTTTTGATCAATGGCAGCCACAAAACTGTGGGCAAGTGCCTATATTGATTGATGCGCAAGGGCGGTGGTTTTATGCCGGCAGTGAAATAAAGCGCGAGGCAATGGTTAAACTCTTTGCCTCTGTGCTTTGCAAAGAAGCAGATAGTTATTTTTTAAAAACACCAGTCGAGAAAATGGCTATCACGGTCGATGATGTGCCCTTTATTATTGTTGATTGGCGCTTTGAAGAGACTGAACAAGGCCTTGCTCTTTGTTGCGTTGATAATTTACAGCGCGCTTGGTTGGTTTCAGCAAAGCAACCACTATTACTGAGAGAATTTGAAGGTGTCAGTGTGCCTTATCTTCAATTAGCACATGGCTTGGCTGCGAGGGTATCGAGAAATGTTTATTATCAGTGGGCCGAAATAGCCTGCTCAGACGAGCAGGGCTACTATATAGAATCATTAGCCAAGCGTTATTACTTGGCCTAAGCGATTAAGCTTCTGGTTGTTCGTCAGACTCAGGTGCTTGCGCTTCAATGGGTCCTAAGAACCACTCATCGAGCTTTTTAGCAACTTCAGGTAAGCCTGTGCCTTTTAGTGAAGAGAAGGCATGTACTGTAATATCACCATCTAAACTACTTAACTCACGACGAACTTGTAAAACTTGAGCCTTACGCGCGCCTTGTTTTAGTTTGTCGGCTTTAGTTAATAGTGCCAGCACTGGAATTTCGCTGCCCACCGCCCAGTCGATTAAGTCACGGTCTAAATCTTTTAACGGGTGGCGAATATCCATCAAAACAACGATACCTTTTAAGCTTTGACGTTTTTGTAAGTATTCACCTAGCGATTTTTGCCATTTCTTCTTCATTTCGATAGGAACTTTAGCAAAACCATAGCCTGGTAAGTCGATAAGGCGTTTATCGGCATCAAGTTCAAAGGTATTGATCAGCTGAGTACGACCGGGTGTTTTAGAAGTACGTGCTAACTTTTGATCTGTTAACGTGTTTAAAGCACTTGATTTACCCGCATTAGAGCGACCAGCAAACGCGACTTCAATCCCCGTATCAGCAGGTAAGCGTGAGATATCAGGTGCGCTGGTAACAAAGGACGCAGTATTGTATTTGATACGAGATTTGAGCACAGGCTCTCCTAGTCTTTTATAAAAAATAACAAACAGTGGCTAATTTCCACTTAAGGCACGTATTTTATACTATTAAAGCAGCATTCAAAAGCGTATTTAAGCGTGCTAAATTGGCTTTAAATTAGGAAAATTACTAGGTATAAACTTAATCTAAGTCAAATCCCTATAAATTATGAGCTTAATGTGGGCAGAAAACGTGCCAGAGAATTTATTATCGTGTAGAATATAGAAATCACAACATCCATATTGTAGATGATACAGGGTCGGAAACAGAGAATTCACCATGAAAAAAATAGCACTATCTTTAACTATATTGCTTGGTACGTTGTCAGCAAGCAACGCAACAGCATTTGATGGCGATGTAAACGCAGGTAAAGAGAAATCGGCAACGTGTGCGGCTTGTCACGGCCCAGACGGTAATGCACCGGTTAATATCTACCCTAAAATTGCAGGCCAACACGCAGATTATATCTATAAACAATTACAAGAGTTTAAATTAGGTATGACATCTGGCGGCAAAGAAGGTCGTATGGATCCAGTAATGAGTGGTATGGCTATGCCGCTTAGCGATCAAGACATGAAAGACCTAGCAGCTTACTTCTCTTCTTTAAATATGTCTGAAGGTACAACACCTAAAGATGTAGTAGAAGTAGGTCAGCAGCTTTATAAGGCCGGTGATGCAGAGCGTGGTATTCCAGCATGTGCTGCGTGTCACGGTCCTCGTGGTAACGGTACATCACTAGCTAAATTCCCGAAAGTTTCGTTCCAACATCCAGAATACATCAAGTCACAACTTGAAAAATTCCGTGATGGTACGCGTAATAACGACTTAAACGGTATGATGCAAGACATCGCTAAAAAGCTAACAGACAAAGACATCGAAGTACTTTCAAAATACTTAGGTGGCTTACACTAAAGTCTGATTGCGGGTAGTAATACTCCGCAGTAATATGTGATTAGTGTGAAAAAAGCAGCGCAAGCTGCTTTTTTTGTATTTAAACCATGTCGAAATCTCCCACGCCTTTGTGAGACATTGTCCATATCGAGCTGTAAGCTAAATCTTATTTTTATTTCAATTTTATGCATAACTCTTTGTTATTAAATAAGTTGAGCTTGTTGCAATATCTTATCTGTAAGAAAAATTATATAAATCAGTTGTAACAAAATTATTAATGAGTAAATTAACCACTGTCGCTGAGACAGCAAAAACAACATGGACAATGTAATAAGGAAAGTGACTGCGGCAAGTCTTTAGGGGTTGACACTGGTTAGGTGTCCTAAAGGAAATAACAAAAAAGCGTCAGGATTGACCGAGAATAATAAAAGCTCATGGAAGTTTAATAATAAAAACAAAATGGAATGCTACACGGAAGGTTAAAACAATAACAAAATGGATAAACAATAATAATAAAAATAATAAAGACTAAAAAGTCGAAGGGAGAAGTGTCCAGATAATTGGCGCTCAGATTAGTAGGCGGTAGAGATGTTTTCTCTACCGCCTTTTTATTTGTCCTGTTACAATAGCCACCGTTTGTACTAAAAGTATGAAAAGTGCGCAGTTCGTCAAGTTGACCAACCACATCCGCACATCGAATTCTTCTGGTTATGCCAGCATTACAATGCCACAAAGGCGTTGTGCACAACCTCTTAAGTGAGATGATCAAGATATGAGTAGAAAGAAAAAGTCGCGTAAAATTCCATCGAATGGTCCTGTACGTCTGAGCAAAGAAAAGCTTAGAGAGATGCGCGCGTTAAAAGAGCAGCGAGTTAAAAAGACCAAAGGTGCTAAACCTGGCTCTCGAAATGCACCTGATGCACAAAATGCAGAAAACACTGCTGCAAACAATCAACCGAAAGATAAGCGTGTTGGTAGTAAAAAGCCGGTTTCTTTAGTTGCGCCTAAGGCTGAGCCGAAAGTTGAAATGAAGCGCAACTTAAAACCTATGGTTGAGCTTAAGAAAGTGGCTGAGCCTGAGTTAACGCCAGAGCAAGAGTTAGAAGCGCTAGAGAATGACGAGCGTCTACTTAAGCTGGTTGAGCGTCATGAGCGCGGTGAGTTATTAACAGGTAAAGACGCTAAGTACTTCAATAGCCGTATTGCTCGCCACCAAGCACTGTGTGAGTTATTAGGCATTGAAGATGAAGACGAGTACGAAGATGACTTTGAAGATGATTCATTTGATGAAGGTGAATCTGACTTCGATAAGTACTTATCTGATGACTTAGCCAATGAATGGTTTGATGACGAAGATGAGGATGAGCGATGAGCACAACCTTGATTATTGCCATTGTAATTGGTGCGGCAATTATCGCAGGGCTGGCGTTTTATGCAGGGCAACTTCTGTATAAATTAAAAGAGCAAAATAAGTTTATCGCCAAGAAGCAAGCTGAGCATGAGCAAAAGCTTGCGGCATCAAAAGCAAAGCGTAATGCAAAGCTAGCCGATAGCATTCATTTAATTGCCCGTGCAATGAATGAAGAGCAATGTGAGTTCTCAGAAGGCTGCTTACGTATTTGGGTGCTGATCTCTCAATACAGCTTTGCAGAAGAGTTTGAGCTAAGTGAGCGCTACCCAGGCATATTTAAAATGTACGAAGTCGTAAAAGATATGCCAACGCACGATGCCCGTAAGAAATACTCTAAAAAAGAGATTTTTAAAATGGACACCGCTCGCTGGCGTGCTGAAGAGCAGCATAGCGATGAAATTAAAGCGGATTGCGCACGTATAATTGAAGAGTTTAAAGCCGCTCCAGGTAGCGAAAACGTAGTATTTAATTAAGTTGACGTATCTTTGAATTAAACAAAATAAAAAGCAGAGCCTAGGCTCTGCTTTTTGTTGGGCTAGATAACTCGTGAAAAACGAGTTTGCTTGATTTGTTGTTGTAGGTGCGCATCAAAGCACATACAAATAATACGAATAAATAAATTACCGCGAGCTGTTACTGTGATCTTATCTTGGCTAACAGACACCAAGCCATCAGCTAGTAATGGGTCGAGTGCTTGTAGTGCCTCGCAGAAGTAGCTGGCAAAGTTAATATTAAACTGTTTTTCGATTGCTGGAATATCCAGCTCAAACTGGCAGATCAATTGTTTGATCACTGCGGCACGTAACGTATCGTCATCAGTTAAAGCAACACCTTTACAGATTGCACTGCCAAAGCCTTCTTGCACGGCTTTGTAATAGTGCTTTAGCTCTTTTTCGTTTTGTAAAATGGCATTGCCTATTTGCGAAATTGACGACACACCCAAACCTAATAAGTCACATTGGCCATGCGTTGTGTAACCTTGGAAATTACGGTGTAATTGGCCTGCGTTTTGTGCAATTGCCAATTCATTGTCTTTGCGGGCAAAGTGATCCATACCAATAAACTGATAACCCGCCGCTAACATCTGCTCAAGGGTATTTTTGAACATAGTGAGCTTATCGCCAGCAGATGGTAAGTCAGCATCTTTAATTTTTCGCTGAGCAGCGAATCTATCTGGTAAGTGAGCATAGTTAAATACCGACACGCGATCTGGGTTTAACTCAATCAGCTGCGCAATCGTCTCTTTAAAGCTCTCAGGTGTTTGCAGTGGCAAACCGTAAATCATATCGGCATTAATAGATTTAAAGCCAAGTTCACGAGCTTCACTAATTAAACCTTTTACAGATTGCACGCTTTGCGGGCGATTAACCGCCAGTTGCACATCATCATTGAAATCTTGAATACCAAATGAGACACGATTGAAGCCAAGCTGACGTAGGTGTACTAGCATGCCATCAGCTAAAGAACGAGGGTCAATTTCAATACCGCGCTCGGCATCATCAGCAAAATTAAAATGCTGCTCAACCAACGCCATTAAGCGGCTCATTTGCTCTGCCGATAAGAACGTTGGCGTACCACCCCCTAAATGCAGTTGCTCAACGTTATAATCGGCAAAAAGCGTTGCTTGCTCAGCAATTTCAAGCGCTAAATTATCTAGGTATAAATCGGCTTTAGATTGATGACGCGTGATCACCTTATTACAACCACAGTAATAACAAAGCTGACTGCAAAAAGGGATATGGATATACAGCGATAAAGAACGGCTTTTCGACGCCGCAATCGCGTTAATCATATCTTGTTGGTTATAACCGTCAGCTAAAGACAATGCTGTTGGGTAAGATGTATATCGAGGCCCAGAAATATTGTACTTGTTGATCAGAGATTGATCCCAGCTAGGTAAATTTATCACAGTCAGCACTCCGCAATTGATTGAGCGGCTATTTTAACGAGTTTAGTGATTTAGCTATTTGATCTAGAACAATGTCGGAGGCTAGAAACTAATCGGCATGCTTTAAGGTCGTTGCAAAAACAAAGCGTCTACTATTTGAGCAGTTGATTTAGTGATTGTTAAAATAAAGGGTTTTGCTAGTGACAAGGTTACAAAAACTTTTTATACTGCATCCCGCTTTAGTCAGTTAAACCTGTTAAACGCATCAAAAAATTTAGCTTTCGCTAATACAATGGCCCCTTAGCTCAGTTGGTTAGAGCACACGACTCATAATCGTTAGGTCCGCAGTTCAAGTCTGCGAGGGGCCACCATTTTCTTACTGTAAAAATCCAAAATCAAAGCTTAAATCTATCTTAAACAGCTGCGTTCCACTATTGTTCCACCTCTTTTTTATCTTTAAAATTCAACGAAATAAAATTATTTTTAATTTTTTAAAAATATTTTGTCAGGTTTTCTGTGTTTGTCTCGTCTATAGCTGCAAATGACACGAAGTTGTTCTATTTGGTGGTAGCAATAGGCAGTGTCTTATGTATCTATTTTTACGAAAAGGACAAACTCATGACGACTACAACATCAACTGTGAATACACTAAAACTTGATTCAACGAACGCACCATTTAGTGATGCTGCTGTTTGGTTAAAAGAAGGGTGGGGGCTATTTAAAAAAGCACCGTTTAAACTTTTTTTACTTATGACGCTGTTCGCTATTGTGCCAGGTTTAGTGCAGCTATTACCTGCACCTACAGGTTTAACGGTATCAAAGTGGTTAGCGCCTATGTTAATGGCAACGGTGTGGCCTTTGTTATTTAACCTGAATAATCAGCAAGGCTTTTCATTTAAGCACAATGCAACATGGGCTAAGTGGGGGCGAGTTGCCATGTGGTCAGTTGTTGGTATTTTACTGGCGCTAGTGCAATTTGCAGTAGGGAGTACTTTGATTGGTAGTGAGCAGTTATCGGCTTTATTGTCAGGTCAGTTTGTTGATGTTGAGCGCTGGCGCGTAGGAGTCATGTTTGTATCAATTGTTCCTGTAAATATGCTGCTTATGTTTGTGGTACCTCTGTTACTTTTAAACAATGCTTCGCTTAGTGCAGCTGTTAAAGAAGGCATTACAACGGCACTAAAGGTGATTAAACCATTAAGCATGCTTTGTTTGATTAATATGCTTGTTACCTTTACTGCCCCTTATAGTCTTTTACCTATGTTGTTAGTAGGGCCGGTATTAGCATGTACCTACTTTTGTGCCTATAATCGTTTGTTCAAATAATAATAAAAACATGGAAGTACAGTGAAAGCTGATGTTCAAATAAACACATTGCTGAATGAATACGCGCCGCTGTTGGCGCGTGTTGCTGCAACCTACGAGATCAATCAAGCGCTACAAGATGAGCTAATTCAAGAGATGTCGTTGGCTGTTTGGCGCGCTTTTGAAAGTAATGACTCATCACCCGATGTTGCCTTTCGTGGCGATGCCAGCATAAAAACCTATATTGCCCGAATAGCTCACAATAAAGCGGTTGATCATGTGATAAAAGAGCAAAACCGCAAAGAGGTGGCAAGCTCTGAAAGTATTGATTACACCCAAGCCTTAAGTACGCATAAATCACCAGACGACAGTTTAGATTTAATGGCTGCCCTTCGTAAATTAACGCTGAAATATCGGCAGGTGCTTGCTTTACAGCTTGAAGGGTTTAATCAAAGTGAGATAGCTCAAACGCTGGGACTGTCTGAAGACGCGGTTGCTAAACGTGTAAGTAGGGCAAGACAACAACTTGCGAGCCTAATGGAGTAAATAACGTGGATAAATTCGAAGCAGATGAGCAATTAGCTAAGTGGCAGCAGGCATTCGTGCAGGCAACGCCGAAAGTGGATAGTGCAGCGTTAATAGCACAAACACAAAAGTCGCGAACTAAGTTAAAGCTAAAAGGGTTAATCGACTCATTTTTAGGTGTTGTGGTAACCGTATTTTGTATTTACGCCATGTTGTTTGAGGCAAAAAATACCTATGAAACCATTATGTTTGCGCTATTAGTACCTATTCCTTTAGGTTTTGGAATTTGGTCATACCGTTTAAGACGAAAGCTTTGGCGAGCAGAAACGCTAGACGTCAATGCAATGCTTAATTTTAAAGAAAACCAGCTAAAGCACCAAGTTCATTACTGGCGTGTGAGTTTTATTGGCTGCGTTGTGCTTTGGTGCGCTTTGTTAATCGTTGCCTTGTTTAATATGGTTATGTTTAAAGCATACAGCCTATGGCTTATCCAGCTAGGTATAAATGGTATTATCCTGCTGGCTGTTTATGTACGCTATAAAAAACTAAAAGCACAGCTAGCTGTAGCGCTTGAGAGCATTCAAGCGATGCGCTGATGAACGACTTGACGAGCTATTCCTAAAACTTATATAACTGACTATTCAAATAATAATAAAGGATATAGAGATGGAAGTTTTATACAGTATTTTGTTTTGGGGATCGCCTGTCGGCTTAGGGTTGTTCTTTTTCTTATCGTGCACGGGGGCAGGGATACTTTTCTGGGGTATTGCGCAGCTTAAGAAAGCCTCATCAAATTAAAAAGCCGATGTGTGAACATCGGCCTTTTAATTAGTCTGACTATTTGTAACCGTTCGGGTTATTGCTTTGCCAGCGCCATGTATCTTGCATCATCTCATCGATACCACGCTCTGCTTGCCAGCCAAGCTCTTTTAACGCTTTTTCTGGAGCTGCGTAGCAAGCTGCAATATCGCCAGCTCGGCGCGGCGAAATTTGGTATGGTACGGCTTGACCACTGGCTTTCTCAAAAGCGGTAACCATTTGCAGTACTGAATAACCATTACCTGTGCCTAGGTTAAATACGTGCGCACCTGTATCACTTGCAATTCGGGTCAGCGCTTTTAAGTGACCTAATGCTAAATCAACGACATGGATATAGTCACGAACACCTGTACCATCTACAGTATCGTAGTCATCACCAAATACACCTAGCTTTTCTAGCTTACCTACAGCTACTTGCGAAATATAAGGTAATAAGTTGTTAGGAATACCATTAGGGTCTTCACCAATAAGGCCTGACTCATGTGCGCCGACAGGGTTAAAGTAACGTAAAATAACAAAGGCAAAGCGTTCATCTGATTTTGCGATATCTTGTAGCATCATCTCTACCATAAGCTTTGATGTGCCATACGGGTTAGTCGTGCCGCCAACTGGGAAGTCTTCACGAATTGGCAAACTTGCTGGGTCACCGTATACCGTTGCTGATGAGCTAAATACTAACTTAAATACGCCAGCATCACGCATTGCATCAACCAGAGTCAGTGTACCTTGTACGTTGTTTTGATAATACTCGATAGGTTTTATAACCGATTCACCAACCGCTTTTAAACCTGCGAAGTGAATAACACTATCAATGGTATGTTCGCTGAAGATTTTGTCTAAGCAGGCTCTATCTAAAATATCACCTTGATAAAACGTGACGTCTTTGCCTGTTATTTTTTTTACGCGAGCCAATGACTCATTTGATGAATTGCTTAAGTTGTCGAGTACAACAACGTCAGTGCCTTGTTGTAATAACTCTAATACGGTGTGAGAACCGATGTATCCGGCTCCGCCGGTGACTAAAATGGTCATAAAATATCCATGAACTATACCTGGTTGAATTAGCCTTATTTCATCACATTTCGGCCTAAATTACATGAATTAATTGTGATTTACGGCGATAAAGCAAAAACATGAATCGCTTGTTTTTGATTACATTTTGCACCATATTGGTTACACCTAAGTGTTTAGATATTAAGCTATAGTTAATTGTCAGCAGCTAAAATTTAATCATTAGCTATACCTGTTAAGTGGAGAAACAGATGAATACAGTAAAAAAAATTGCCTTAGTAATGGTCATTGCACTACCCGCTTTTGCTCACGCAGGAGAGGCTAAAGTTAAATGGCATGACTTTAACGACTACCGTGATGTAGAACCTGGTAACAACTCACCGAAAGGTTCATTTCATAAAAATGTGGCAAAGAATTTTGAAAAACACTTTAATAAACTTGCTGAAAAGTTACCTGAAGGCTACACCTTCAATGTTGAAGTGACTGAGCTCGACCTAGCGGGTGATGTGCGTTTTGGTACCATGAATGAATTACGTATCGTTAAGCCAATTTATTTCCCGCGTATCGACCTAAATTATTCGATTACCGATAAAGACGGTAAAGTGATCAGCGAAGCTAATGATGTAAAGCTTAAAGACATGGGCTTCATGGATCGTATGAAAATGGGGCGTGATGAAGCCTATTATTACGACAAGCGCTTAATCACTGATTGGTTTGAAGATGAGTTACTGCCGTCGTTAAATTTGGGTGAATGATAACTTTAAGCTGTCAGTTTAAAGTTGAACTGTGTTGTTTGTGGGTCTTGTAAAAGACCTCTATCGTGGGAGGCGTTTTAACGCCGAAAAAAATTAACGGCTAAAGCAGCTCCCACATGTAGGCGTGAAATTTATTTCGCGCGATAGCCTCTATCTTACAATAAATAAAATAGAGGCTTTTACGTTACTTAAACGTCGCTAACAGTTGTAGTAGCTGTTGCAGTTTAATAACGGTTTTTTTCAGTTTTTCTTCGTCCATACCGTCGTTGCTTAAGCTTTCTACATCAGCAGCAACATCGAGAACGTAAGGTTTAAAGCGTTTTGCTTCAAAATCAAAGCCAGCATCTTTTGCAAATAAGGCTTTGAATTTGCCATGGCCTTGCTGCTGTAAATCATCTAATTTTTTATCAGCATCAAGTGCCTGACGATAAACGATTTTTAGGTTAGCATTGAGTTGTTCAATAATTGAATCCATTTTTTTCCTAAAGCTTTAGACTGCAATGCCGATATAGTACGTGGATTGTCATAAAAAGTCAGGTAATGAACTATGAATATATCAGGATCAAGCTTACCAGCGATGAGTGGCGGTGGTGAAAGCGCAGAAGTTTACAGCGCATCGCTTGCTAAAAAACAGCAAAAGGCTGATGGTGCTGCGGCACTTGCACTTATCGAAGGCGCAGCAATGAACACCAGTGCTGCACAAACACCTGCTAAGTCGGTAACTGCGACACTAGGTAACAACGTAAACGTATACGTTTAACTACAGTATATTGAGATCGATAGGCGTTTTACTTTTTTCGCCGCCGATCTCGCGCACCAACTTAGGAACCAAGAACCCCGGCAATGCTGCCAGCATAGCCGTCACGATTTCCCGTGCCTGACTCTCAGCTATATCAAAGTGGCTGGCACCTTCAACTTTATCAAGTAGATGTAAGTAGTAAGGAAGTATATCTGCCTCAAATAGCGCTTCACTTAGTGCAACTTGCGACTCGACAGAATCATTCACATCTTTTAGTAACACCGCCTGATTTAATAACGTAACCCCTGCAGCTTTTAACTTTTGCATGGCCGCTTTAAAGTCATCATCAATTTCGTTAGCGTGATTGATATGATTTATAAACACCACTTTTAAAGGCGATGCAGCAAAGCGTGCACATAGCTCATCGGTAATTCTTGCTGGGATCACAACAGGTAAGCGGCTATGAATACGCAGGCGTTTAATTTGCGGAAGCTGTTCGAGCTCATCCATAAACCAACTAACAGCATCGTCTTTGGCCATCAATGGATCGCCACCACTTAAAATGACTTCGTTGATGTTGCTGTCTGCTTTTATGTAAGCCAGTGCGTCAATCAAGCTGCGTTTGTTTAATTGGTTTTCTTGATACGGAAAATGGCGTCTAAAACAATAACGGCAATTTACAGCACAGCCGGTTTTAAACATCACTAAAACCCGAGAGCGATACTTGTGTAACAAACCAGGTTGGTTGTTATCTTGCTCTTTTAGAGGATCTTTGTCGTAACCTGTTTTTGCTAAAAATTCTTGGTGTCTTGGCATCACTTGCAGCAAAAGAGGGTCGTTTATGTCGCCATAACGCATTTTTTTGATAAAAGGCCGTGGCACGCGGACAGGAAAAAGACTGCGTGCTTTGAGGTCTTTTTCGTCTACTTTGCTTGATAATCCTAGCATTTCTAGCAAGCGTTCAGGACAAGTGACAACATTTGCCAATTCTTTTTGCCAGTTTTTATGCAAATTTACTTCATTTCTTTGTATCATTGACACGTAGATTACTCGAAA
This sequence comes from Pseudoalteromonas sp. 2CM39R, assembly GCF_023161845.1. NCBI lineage: Bacteria > Pseudomonadati > Pseudomonadota > Gammaproteobacteria > Alteromonadales > Pseudoalteromonadaceae > Pseudoalteromonas > Pseudoalteromonas sp. 2CM39R. Next base: position 14,578 of record NZ_JALNTM010000033.1, on the reverse strand, counting down.
TTATTTAGACAGAGGAAACGATGGCGAATTATAGCACCAATGAGTTCAAGGGCGGCCTAAAAATTATGTTAGACGGCGAACCTTGCAGCATCTTAGAAAATGAAATGGTAAAACCAGGTAAAGGCCAGGCGTTTAACCGTGTTCGTATTCGTAAACTTATCACAGGTAAAGTACTAGAAAAAACATTCAAGTCAGGTGAATCAGTTGAAGGTGCAGACGTAATTGATACAGATTTAGCGTATCTATACACTGACGGTGAGTTCTGGCACTTCATGAACAACGAAACATTTGAGCAAATCGCTGCTGACGAAAAAGCACTTGGCGACAATGCAAAATGGTTAGTTGAAAATGACGTTTGTACAATCACGCTTTGGAACGGTAGCCCAATCGCAGTGACTCCACCAAACTTCGTTGAATTAGAAATCACTGAAACAGATCCAGGTCTAAAAGGTGATACAGCGGGTACTGGCGGTAAACCAGCAACATTAAGCACAGGTGCTGTTGTTCGTGTTCCTCTATTCGTACAAATCGGCGAAGTGATCAAAGTTGATACACGTAGCGGTGAATACGTGAGCCGTGTTAAGTAACAGGCTTTGTTAAGCAATTTATTATAAAATCCCAGCTTCTGCTGGGATTTTTTTTGGGAAACACTATGTCTAATGTCCTTTGGCAACCAAGCGCCGATATTGAAACTTTACGCCACCGTGCCGCTATCATCCGCCGTATTCGCGAGTTCTTTTATGCACGTGATGTTATGGAGGTTGAAACGCCAAGCTTAAGTGCGGCCAGTGTAACCGATGTGCATTTAGCGACATTTAGTACCGAGTTTGTTGGTCCTGGTCATGCTGGTGGCTTACCACTTTATTTGCAAACGTCACCTGAGTTTGCCATGAAGCGTTTACTTGCTGCAGGCTCTGGAGCTATTTTCCAGCTATGTAAAGCTTTTCGTAATGAAGAGGCGGGTAGTCATCATAATCCTGAATTTACAATGCTTGAGTGGTATCGTCCGGGTTTTGATGAATTTGCGCTTATGGATGAAATGGATGAGCTTATGCAATTGGTGCTCGGCGTAGAAAGCGCAGAGCGACTCACTTATCAGCAAGCCTTTATGAACGCCTTAGGTGTTGATCCTTTAACTGCTGATATCAGCACATTGCAGCAACTAGCAACAGAGCTGGGCTTTGCCGATATTGCCGCGAATGAAACACATCGCGATACCTTGTTGCAGCTGTTATTTTGTATGAAGGTTGAGCCAACGATTGGCCAAGAAAAGCCTTGTTTCGTTTATCATTTTCCAGCTTCGCAAGCAGCGCTTGCCCAAATTTGTCAGCACGATGAGCGAGTAGCAGGGCGCTTTGAGTTATATTTTAAAAATATGGAACTGGCAAACGGCTTTAATGAGCTGACCAATGGCAAAGAGCAAGCCGCTCGTTTTAGTGAAGATAATCAGTACCGTGAAGCAAATGGATTAAAGCAAGTGCCAATGGATGAACGCTTAATAGCTGCACTAGAACATGGCTTACCACAATGTGCGGGTGTCGCACTGGGTATTGATCGACTCATTATGCTGGCAACGAATAAGCAAAAGATTAAAGACGTACTCGCCTTTGATGTAGAAAGGGCTTAACTTATTTGGCTCTAGGCTCTAGGCTCTAGGCTCTAGGTGTTAGGGTGCTAGGTAAAAAAAACCTAGCACCTAATTGCTTATAGCTCGTAAATAAATGTCACACCGGCAACCATTGGTTCGCCAAGTTGTGTGTATGTATGAGTGGTGTAACCATCTAGAGGGTCGTTACCAAACTCAAAACCACGAGTTGGTACGTCTTCGTCAAATAAGTTACGTGCCCATGCATTAATGCTCCAATTATCACTTTCATAACCAAATGAAGCATTCACTAAATTAGTGCTTGGTGCTTGTGAGTTATGGCTATCAGAGAAGTAGTAATCGTCTTTGCCTTCTACACCAATTGATGCGTAAAGTGCTGGCGTAAAGTTATAACGCGCAGTGAATGCATATTGGTATTTAGGAGCTTGTGCTTGATCTCGACCATCTTGATCTAGGCCTGATTGCGCAACAAAGTCATTGATTTCTGTATGTAGATAACCTGCACTACCTGTTAGTAGTAAATTGTCAGTTGCTTGGAAGCTGCCTTCAATTTCTAAACCGTAGTTTTCACCAGAGCTTGCGTTATCGATATAGCCTGTGAATTTTTGGCCTTCAACTTGCCACGATTTTAGCTGCATATCTTCACGGTACATGTAGAAAGCGGCAAGACGTAACACAAACTTATCGTCTAAAGAGCTGCCTTTCACACCAAATTCACCGCTCCATAGGTATTCAGGGGCAAATGATGTGTGATTAGCAAAGAAATCAGCATCTAGGTTTAAGCCTTCGTCTTTTGCTTTAGCTAAAGCTTCAGAGTTAATACCGCCAGCCTTATAGCCACGAGTAATGCTGGTGTAGATCATAGTGCGATCAATGACTTGGTATTCAAGTGCAAGCTTACCGCCCACCATTACATCATCGGTTTCTTCAATAAAACCGTTATTGTCGGTGTAGTCGCCCTGATACTGTTCAACACGCAGACCTGTAATTAAAGTTGTTTTTGGGCCGATAGGCGTTGCTAATTGACCGTATGCAGCAATATTGCTGGTTTCATAATTTGATGCAAATGGTTGCGCAAGCCAAGTGTATTGGCGTTCTAAGTCAACTTCGCGGCCTTGGTAGTAAATACCGGCAACCCATTCACCAGACTTGCCGCTAAATTGTAGTTCGGCTGCCTGATCTTGGCGATCGCGAAAGTAAGTATCTGTTGAGCTATAACCCCACTCATGCAAGCCTGCAGCACATAACTCCGGTTGAGCTTCATCATTACACACCCAGTCTTCGTCAAAGCTATATAACAGCTCACTGTCGATACCAGATAGGTTTAGGCTAACATCAAAAAAGTCAAAGCCGGTGTATATGTTTGCTAAACCAACCGCAATACTTTCTTGGTTGTCTTGGCCTGGCTCATCAGCAACACTGTAACGGCTGTTATCTAGTGTGAAGGCGTCATAGCCGTTATTGATATCGATGTAATGTACATTGAGCTCTGTGCGTAGGTGATCAGTTAATTGGCTATGTAACTTAAAGCGAGAAACAAGCTCATCTTGTTGCTGGGTATCTTCACTTAAATAACGGTTTTCTACATAACCATCAGATTCACGTTGATAAATGCTGGCACGTACTGCTGTGTCGTCGGTAATACCCGTACCTGCAGCAATACCTGTTTCATAGCTGTTGTAGTTGCCCGCACCTAATTGTATTTTCACACTTGGGTCAAGAGTGGGTGTTGCAGATTCCATTTGAATCATGCCAGCTAAGGCATCAGCACCAAAGCGAGTCCCTTGTGGGCCGCGATAAATTTCAACTTGGTCGATATCAAATAACAGTGAACTGCCGCCTAAACCAGAGTAGTTAATACCGTCGATCACTAAGCCAACCGAAGGATTAATAGGGTCAACAAACTGTGAACGTAAACCAACACCACGAATTTGCACGAAACGACCACGAGATGCACCAGAAGTAAAGTTTACATTCGCTGCACTAGCAAGCATCTCATCTAAAAACTTTGCACCACGTTGATTGATTTCATGATCAGAAAACAAGCTTGCGCTGGCACTAAGGGTTTGAATGCTTTCTCTTTTGAAATCACCGGTAACTTCAATCGTTTCTAGATCACCGTCTTCAGCGTAAGCAATCGAAGATGCTGCAAATAAAGGCAGGATGGCAGCAGATAATAATGATAAACGTCGTTTCATGCGGATTCTTAACTCCATTTTCGGGACTGCTATTCTAGCAACCTAGCTAGCCAAATGGCTATAAAATCAATTTTTATGGTATAAACGCAGGCAATTATACGTAAATTGATTAGGAATACGACTATGACCTTTAAAGTAGACTTTAAAGTGCGTGATTATGAGTGTGATTTACAAGGCATTGTTAATAACAGTGTTTATTTTAATTACCTAGAGCATGCTCGCCATGAGTTTTTACATGCTCAAGGTATCGATTTTGCAAAGCTCGCAAGAGAAAAAGTAAACCTTGTCGTGCTGCGAAGCGAAATGGATTACAAGGCATCACTAGTGCCGGGCGATGAGTTTTACGTTGCCGTTGAGCCTGAGCGTATCAGCCGTTTAAAGTTTGCTTTTAGGCAAACTGTGTATCGTAAACATGACGATAAAGTGATGCTGCAAGCTTTGGTGATTGGCACGTCGGTAAATGAAAAAGGTCGTCCTTTTTTACCAGAAGAAGTCGATAACTTATTCAAATAGTCTGCGTTGTTATTTAAAAAGCTAACTTAGAACAATTTTTTACAGATAAAACATGTTTTTTTAACGATTAATTGCGTTAAATGTTGTTATTATTACTACATTGAAATTCGAATCGTAAAAAATTATGAAGTTAGTAGCCTTGTCCCTTCTTTTAGTATTATTTTGCATGGGCTGCTCATCGACAGGGAAAGTCACTAGTGAGCAATTAAAATATACACAGTGGCAATTATCAAAAGTAAATGGCTTAGCCATTCCAGTATCCCAAACAGCCTCGCTGCGTTTTATCGAAGCGATGCAGGTTAACGGCTTTGCTGGCTGTAATAAGTTTTTTGGCGAAGGCGCGCTAAGCGAAGATACGCTTACAGTAAATAAATTAGGTATGACACGTAAATCATGTGGTGAGCAAGTTGATGCGCTTGAGCAGCAATTACTGTCAGTGCTAAAAGAAGGCGCAGCCATTACTTTAACTGGTGAGAAACTTACCCTACAAGGCGAGCACCATTTTACCTTCATTGCAAAAAACTAAAGTGGCTGAGGTTGCAGCAATTTTTTAACTGACGTACACTCAGGGCGTTTTAAAAGAAACGAATTTATACTTGTCGGAGTGCCTTAAATAAGGCTGAGATCGCGAAAGCGGGATCCGTGAACCTGATCAGGCTAACACCTGCGTAGGGAACAAGCTGCCTCACTGGGCGCTTGTGCGCCAAATTTTTGGGGCATAAGCGGCACAGGCTGCACTAGTAAGCACTTAGCTTATTGACGATCCAATGGCGTTTGCCACTCTCTATTGCACTTGCAATATCTGACAAGACAACCCTTAAAGCAATGAGGTAAGTCATGTCAAACACAACAACTAAACCATCTCGCCGCGAAGTCCGCGCGGCTGCATCAGATTATATTTATAACTTAACGGGGCAACCGTTTCCTAATTCTCATAAAGTTTATGTAGAAGGTACACAAGACAATGTACGAGTAGGGATGCGTGAAATCACTCTCAGCGATACCTTTATCGGTGGTACAGAAGAAAACCCAGTATTTGAATCTAATGCGCCAATTCGTGTTTACGATACTTCGGGCCCATACACTGACCCCGACTTTAAACTTGATGTGCGCAAGGGCCTTGAGAAATACCGTGAAAAGTGGATTGAAAGCCGCGGCGACACTGAAATTTTAGACTCAGTGACTTCACAATTTTCTCAACAGCGAATGGCAGATGAAGGGTTAGACCATATCCGCTTTGAACATCTACCAAAGATCCGCCGTGCAAAAGCAGGCAAAAACGTTACCCAAATGCATTATGCGCGACAAGGCATTGTGACGCCTGAAATGGAATATGTCGCAATTCGTGAAAACATGGGACGCGCTAAAGTTCGTGAAGAGTTACTTGCGGCCCAGCACAAAGGCGAATCGTTTGGCGCTAGTATTCCTGATTTTATTACCCCTGAATTTGTGCGTGATGAAATTGCCCGTGGCCGCGCCGTGCTTCCTAACAACATCAACCATCCAGAAACTGAGCCGATGATCATTGGCCGAAACTTCTTAGTTAAGGTGAACGCGAATATTGGTAATTCGTCGGTGACTTCATCAATTGAAGAAGAAGTAGAAAAAATGGTGTGGTCGACTCGTTGGGGCGCCGACACGGTAATGGACTTATCAACGGGTCGCTATATTCACGAAACCCGTGAATGGGTGGTACGTAATTCGCCAGTGCCAATTGGTACCGTACCAATTTACCAAGCGCTTGAAAAAGTAAACGGTGTGGCTGAAGACCTAACGTGGGAGATTTTCCGCGATACCTTGATTGAACAAGCAGAACAGGGTGTTGATTACTTTACCATTCACGCTGGAGTATTACTGCGTTACGTGCCGATGACGGCAAAGCGTGTTACCGGTATTGTTTCCCGTGGTGGCTCAATCATGGCGAAATGGTGTTTAGCGCACCATAAAGAAAACTTCTTATACACGCACTTTGAAGAAATTTGTGAAATTTTAAAACAGTATGATGTGTGTTTTTCATTAGGTGATGGTCTGCGTCCGGGCTCTATCGCCGATGCAAATGACGAAGCCCAGTTCAGCGAATTACGTACTTTAGGTGAGCTGACAAAACTTGCTTGGAAACATGATGTGCAAGTGTTCATCGAAGGCCCAGGCCATGTGCCAATGCATATGATCAAAGAGAACATGGAAGAGCAGCTTAAACACTGTGAAGAAGCACCGTTTTACACGCTTGGTCCATTAACCACGGATATTGCACCGGGGTATGATCATTTCACATCAGGTATTGGTGCTGCGCAAATTGCTTGGTACGGCTGCGCCATGCTTTGTTATGTAACCCCTAAAGAGCATTTAGGCTTACCAAACAAAGAAGACGTTAAAGAAGGTTTGATCACCTACAAGATTGCTGCTCATGCAGCCGATTTGGCAAAAGGCCACCCGGGTGCGCAAGAGCGCGATAATGCATTATCAAAAGCACGCTTTGAGTTCCGTTGGCATGACCAATTTAATCTAGGTTTAGACCCAGAACGCGCCCGCGAATATCACGACGAAACACTGCCACAAGAATCAGGCAAGATTGCACATTTCTGCTCTATGTGTGGCCCTAAGTTCTGCTCGATGAAGATCACTCAAGAAGTGCGTGATTACGCCAAAGATCTTGAGGCAAGAGGCATAGATCCGAATAACGTAGGTGATGCTATCGAAATCAAAATGGTCGATGTTGAAGCCGAAATGAAAGCGAAATCAGACGAGTTCAAAAAAACAGGCTCTGAGATTTACCACAAAGCAGTTTAATTGATGGAGCTAGGCATCAGCGATAGGCTCTGGGTTTTTACCTAGGGCCTAGAGCCTAGAAAATTTATGTCATTAAAGATAGCGATACTGGGTTTTGGTTTAACTGGCCGTTTAACTGCATTAGCACTTGCTAAAGAGCATCAGTTAAGTGTGTTTGAGCAAGATGATGAACATGCTAGCAACAGTGCCGGTAGCGTTGCTGCAGCGATGTTGGCACCCCTAGCTGAATCAGTACTGTGTGAACAGGATTTAGCCCTACAAGGACTTAATAGCATCACGCGTTGGCAGCAAATTTTAAGTGAGCTCGATGACGCTGTGTATTTTCAACAAACAGGCAGCTTAGTGGTTGCTCATCAGCAAGATAAGGGCGATTTGCAAAGTTTTGTGAGCCGCTTAAAACCACTTGAAAGCTATCAGGCACAGGCATTGGTTGGCACTCAAATCGCTGATCTTGAGCCAGAACTAGCTGGGCGTTTCCATCAAGGTGTGTATTTACCTTGTGAAGGGCAGCTCGATAATCAAGCATTTTATAGCGCTAGTTTTAAAAAGCTTACCTCGCAAGGAGTGCAATTTAACTTTGGCTGTAAAGTTGAATTGAACGCCCATCAAGTGAATGGGCAAAGCTATGATTATGTATTTGATTGTCGCGGTTTAGGTGCAAAACAGGCTGAACCCTTACTGCGTGGAGTAAGAGGGGAGGTGGCACGTTTATATGCACCAGAGGTGAACCTAACCAGACCGATACGGCTGATGCATCCGCGTTATCCAATTTATATTGCTCCTAAGCCAAACCATCAATTTGTGATTGGTGCGACTGAAATCGAATCGCAAGACTGCGGTAAAGTCACCGTGCGCTCGGCGCTGGAGTTATTGTCTGCTGCTTATACGGTGCATAGCGGCTTTGCTGAAGGGCGTATCGAGAGCTTGCAATCTGGGCTTCGTCCAGCGTTTGCAGACAACCGCCCGAAAGTCACAAAGCAAGGTCGAGTGATCAGTATTAATGGCTTGTATCGTCATGGCTATCTACTCGCACCTAAAGTGGTTGATGATGCAGTGAGCTTAATTGCTTAAGGATAAAAATGAATATTTTAATTAATGGTCAGTTAGTTTCAGTAAGTGAGAATACATCGCTCACTCAGGCGTTGAGCCAGTTTGGCGCAAGACCACCATTTGCCGTTGCCGTTAATGGTGACTTTGTACCGCGCAGCCAGTGCGATGCTAAAACCCTTAACGAAGGCGACAGCATTGAGTTATTGTCGCCAATTCAAGGAGGCTAAGATGGATAGTTTTTCGGTTTATGGTGAGCAGTTTACGAGTCGGTTACTGATAGGCTCAGCATTGTATCCTTCACCTAGTGTTATGCAGGATTCGATAATGGCCTCACAGGCTGAGATTGTCACCGTTTCATTAAGACGTCAGCAAAGCGCTGCTGCGGGTGATGATTTTTGGCAATTGATAAAAAACACCGGGTTAAAGGTGCTGCCAAATACGGCGGGTTGCCATAGCGTAAAAGAAGCAGTGACCTTGGCGCAAATGTGCCGCGAAGTATTTGCCACTGACTGGATCAAGTTAGAACTAATTGGTGATGAATATAATTTACAGCCCGATCCAATCGCACTGCTCGAAGCCACTAAAATTTTATTGGCCGATGGCTTTAAAGTTTTGCCTTATTGCACAGATGATTTAGTGCTGTGTCAGCGCCTCGCTGATTTAGGCTGCGAAGTATTAATGCCTTGGGGCGCACCGATTGGCACGGGTAAAGGCTTGCTGAATCCTTACAACTTAAAAATGATCCGTGAGCGTTTGCCAAACCATACTTTAATTGTTGATGCAGGCTTAGGTTTATCATCTCATGCCTGCCAAGCGCTTGAATTAGGGTATGATGCCGTATTATTAAACTCGGCAATTGCGGGTGCAGGTTGCCCAGTAACGATGAGTAAAGCGTTTAAGAGTGCGGTTGAGGCGGGGCGATATAGCTATTTGGCTAAAGCGATGCCAGAAAAAGACGTAGCAAGCCCATCAACGCCGACGCTCGGAATGCCATTTTGGCATCAAGAATAAAATGTGAGGAATAACATGAATCAGGTTGTATGGACCATAGCTGGCTCAGATTCGGGCGGCGGTGCAGGAATTCAAGCCGATATCAAGGCAATGCAAAGTTTTAATGTACATGGCTGTACGGTTATTACTGCTTTAACGGCACAAAATAGTTTAGGTGTAGAAGCGCTTAACCCGATTTCAACAGAAGTGATTGAGTCGCAACTATTAGCCTTAGCCAGTGATATGCCTGCCAACGTGATTAAAATTGGTATGCTTGCCAATGTGCAGCAAATACAGCTTATTAGTGAGCATTTAAAACATTACAAAGCAACTTGGGCAGAGCCGCCTTTAGTTGTTTATGATCCTGTTGCTATTGCCTCAAGTGGTGATTTATTAACAGAAGAAGATACCGTTAGTGCCATCAAAGAGTGCTTATTGCCATTAGTCGATGTAGTAACACCGAACACCCACGAAACGCAGTTATTAACCGGTGTTTATTTGATTGGCCCAAGCGCAGTGAAAGAGGCCGCAGAAAAGTTAACCGGCTATGGTGCAAAAGCGGTGATTATCAAAGGGGGTCATTGGGATTACCCAAGTGGCTATTGCATTGATTACTGCGTGCAAGGTGAGCAGGAATATTGGCTTGGTAACGAAAAAATTCAAACTCCGCATAGTCACGGTACTGGATGCAGTATGGCCTCTGTGATTGCTGCGTGTTTAGCCAAACAGTATCCACTCAAAGATGCCTTTATTTTAGCGAAAGGCTATATCAACCAAGGATTAAAAGCAGCCGTTCGATATGGTGAAGGGATTGGACCTGTTGCACACACTTGCTTTCCAACAAATCTAGCAGATTACCCACAAGTCATCGAGGCGGGAAGTTGGCTGGGTGATGAGCTCGACTTTGATTGCCCGGTTGACTTTACCATGGCAGCAGGTTTTGCCGAGTGCGACTCTAAACAGCTTGGGCTATATGCCGTTGTAGATACGGTTGATTGGTTAGAGAAGTGTTTAGCCGAAGGGGTTAAAACAGTTCAATTAAGAATGAAAAATGCAGACGATGCAGCACTTGATGAGTCGATTGCAAGTGCGGTTATGCTGGGGCAGAAGTACGATGCGCAGGTGTATATCAATGATTATTGGCAATTGGCGATTAAGCACGGCGCTTATGGTGTGCATTTAGGGCAAGAAGACTTACAAACCGCTAATTTAATTGCCATAAAAGAGGCAGGATTACGCTTAGGTGTTTCGACTCATGGCTTTTATGAGATGCTGCGTGCACATAATTACAGACCAAGCTATATGGCGTTTGGCGCTATTTACCCAACCACCACCAAAGACATGACGGGGCAAATTCAGGGCTTAGAAAAGCTCGAAAAATTTGTGCCGTTAATGGCCGATTATCCAACGGTCGCAATTGGCGGGATTGATTTATCGCGTGCTGAGCAGGTTGCGAGTACGGGTGTTGGCAGTGTTGCCGTAGTACGTGCGATTACTGAAGCCGAAGACTACCAAGCCGCCATTGCCAAGTTAAAACAGCTGGTCGAAGGTCAGCCATAATATGAGCGCGTTAAGCGACAAAGAGCAAATTCGTTATAGCCGCCATTTGCTATTAAAAGAAGTGGGGCTTGCGGGGCAGCAAAAGTTAAAGACTGCACATATTGTGGTTGTCGGAGCTGGTGGGCTTGGCTCACCAGCACTGTTTTATTTAGCGGCTGCAGGAATCGGAACGCTCACTTTGATTGACGACGATAAAGTTGAGCTTTCAAATCTACAGCGACAAATACTCTATAAAGTAAACCACATGGGGCAGGCAAAAACACAGGCGGCTGCCAAGGTGTTAAGCAGTTTAAATAATCAAATTACGGTTAAACCTATATGCCAAAAGCTTGATGAAAGTAACTGTGCTGAACTACTTGAAGGTGCTGACATCATTCTTGATTGCAGTGATAACTTTGCTACCCGCTATTTGGTTAATCGCTATTGTTTAGCTAAATCTATCCCACTGGTATCAGCTGCTGCCATTGCAACGCAGGGGCAGGTGATGAGTTTTGATTTTCGTGATGAGCAGAGCCCTTGCTATGGTTGTATATTCCCGCAAACGCAGGAGCAAACAGCACTTAATTGTGACAATGCTGGGGTGTTGAGCCCGTTACTAGGTGTTATGGGCAGCATGCAAAGTTTATTGGCTATCAATATATTGCTTGGCCATAAAACGGGTAGCGAGTTTATTCAATTTGATGGGCTAACACTAATGCAGCAGCGCTTTAATATTCAAAAAGACAGTGAGTGCTCGGAGTGTAATCGTGGGGTGTAGGCGCGGTTTATAATGAATTTTAAGCAAACCACTATTGCTCAAGTGGTTTGCTTAATTGTACTTAATTGAACTTATTAGTCGTTAATTTTCGCAAATGGTGTGCCCATGCGGGTCACTGTTTCTGGGTGTTGATCTGATAAGAACTCAGCTTGATTTGCACCCCAGGCTAAAATAACGGTCGAGCCTAACTTAAAGCGACCCATTTCTTCACCCTTCTTCAGGGTAATCGCGTTGTCACCTGTGGTTGGGTAATTCCAACTAAATACATCTTTACCTGCTGGTGGCGTTACTGTGCCTGCCCAAATAGTCTCGATGCTAGCAACAATTGTCGCACCAACTAGTACCATAGCTAGCGGGCCAATTTCTGTTTCGAAGATAGCCACAACACGCTCGTTACGAGCAAATAGGTTAGGTACATTTTGCGCTGTTAACGGATTTACCGAAAATAAATCACCCGGTACGTAGATCATTTTGCTCAGCGTACCATCAATAGGCATGTGAATACGGTGGTAATCTTTAGGCGCTAAATAAATAGTTGCAAACTTACCGCCTAAAAACGGTGCTGTGTCTTCTTCTTTGCCACCAAGGAGTGCTTGTAAGCTGTAGTCATGGCCTTTTGCTTGGATGATTTGACCGTCTACTACATCGCCTAATTGGCTAATTGCACCATCAACTGGGTGAGCAATAATGTCGCTTTCTTCAGCAAGTGGACGAATACCTTCTTTTAATGGGCGAGTGAAAAACTCATTAAAAGTTTTGTAATGAGCTGGATCTGGGTATTTAGCCTCACTCATATCAATTTTATATTGTTTGATAAACAATTTAATTAAGGCCGTTGTTAAGCCACCCGCTTTTGCTGCTGCTAACTTGCCAACCATGCGCGAAATGAAATGTTTTGGCATGGCATATTGCATAGCAATTTTGAATTTATCTAAACTCACTTGTTATTTCCTAAATAGTTATACGCGAGGAGCGCGTGCACCAGCACGGCCGTCGGCCATAGTTTCTAAAATTCGGTGGTAACTGTCAAAACGAAGTTCTGAAATTTCACCATCATCAACAGCTTGGCGAATTATACAGCCAGGATCGTTTAAATGCTTACAATCGCGAAAACGACAGCCACCAATAAAATCACGGAACTCTTTAAAGCACCATGTAACGCGCTCAACATCTAAATGCCATAAGCCGAACTCACGAATTCCCGGTGAGTCGATTAGGTTACCACCACTTGGTAAATGGTGTAATCGCGATACGGTTGTTGTGTGTTGACCAAGGCCGCTGTTCTCAGATACTTCTTGGGTTAAGATGTCAGCATCAGGCAGTACAGTGTTCACTAAGGTTGATTTACCCACACCACTTTGACCAACAAAAATGCTGTTTTTATCGACCAGTTTTTGTTTAAGCTCATCAATGCCTTGACCGGTTTTATTACTGACTAATAGTACTTGATAACCTAGCTCACGATAGATATCGAGAATTTCATCAATAAAAGCAAGGCCTTCATCGTCTATTAAATCTATTTTGTTAAGCACTAAAATAGGCTCAATCCCCATGTCTTCACAGGCAACTAAATAGCGGTCGATAATGTTTGGTGTAAACTCAGGCAATACCGCAGAGACCATTAAAATTTGGTCGATATTGGCAGCGACGACTTTCACCCCGTCATAAAAATCAGGGCGCGTTAGTTGTGAGCGACGTTCATGGGTTGCTTCAATAACGCCAGCTAAGTCGCCTTCGCTAACTTTTGCACGGCGAAAAATAACTTCATCACCACATACAAGGCTCGATACAGTTCTGCGTATATTACAGCGTAGTATTTCGCCTGACTCGGTTTCGATATCGGCATGTTGGCCAAATCGACTGATCACAACCGCATTTTCGGCAGGGCCTAAATTGTCATTTTGCCATTGCACTGTTGCCCCTTTCTGTTGCTTTTTGTCTGCATTAGAGAGGCGTTTTTGATGATTGGCCTTAATTCGACGCGATTGGCCTTTACTTAATTTCTTTTGTTTTGCCACTTTTGGCCTATAACTTGAGTAAATGTCGGGCTTTTTGAAAAAAAAGCTTTAGGTCGACTGATGATACTAATATGATATATCTAAATGCGTTGGATCTAAAGGAAAGCACCGCTAAGGTAACTATGTCTTTTCATAAATCAAATCTTATCTGGCTCGACCTGGAAATGACAGGCCTCGAACCAGCAACAGATAAAATACTCGAAATTGCCACTGTTGTCACCGACAGTGATTTAAACATCTTGGCTGAAGGCCCTGTTATTGCTATTCATCAAAGCGATGAACTGCTTGATGGCATGGACGAGTGGTGCACGACTCAGCACGGTCAATCTGGTTTAACAGCTCGTTGTAAAGCAAGCACATTCACTGAACAAGATGCTATTGATCAAACATTGGCATTTCTAAAGCAATGGGTACCTGCGGGTGCTTCACCTATGTGTGGTAATTCTATCGGCCAAGACCGCCGTTTTATGAATAAGTACATGCCTGAATTGGAAGACTACTTTCACTACCGTAACCTTGATGTGAGTACAGTTAAAGAACTTGCACGTCGTTGGAAACCTGACGTATTAGCGCAAGTGAACAAAAAAGGTTCACATCTAGCCCTCGACGATATCAAAGATTCGATCATGGAATTAAAGGTTTACCAAGAAAAATTCTTTAATTTGTAAAAAACATTTGCAAACACATCGGATTATTGTAGAATCCTGCCCCGCTTAAGACGTTAACCCCCGCGGGGTTAGTGTGTCTTTAGCTAAACTTTTATAGTTGAAATTTGCGGCACTAGCTCAGTTGCCAGAACGTTTTACCGCAACCTTCAAGGTTGTGCACCAACGGACAAATTACTGACTACTTTTGAATGCGGCACTAGCTCAGTTGCCAGAACGTTTCACCGCAACCTTCAGGTTGTGCGCCAACGGACAAATTACTGACTACTTTTGAATGCGGCACTAGCTCAGTTGCCAGAACGTTTCACCGCAACCTTCAGGTTGTGCGCCAACGGACAAATTACTGACTAATTTAAAGCGGCACTAGCTCAGTTGGTAGAGCGCAACCTTGCCAAGGTTGAGGTCACGAGTTCGAGCCTCGTGTGCCGCTC
>NZ_JALNTM010000032.1:0-62007 GCF_023161845.1 Pseudoalteromonas sp. 2CM39R | reverse complement strand
TTGTTAAAGAACGTTGCGACGTTGTCGCTAGGGATGCGTATAATACATCCTTAATTTTTCGAGTCAACACTTAATTTCAAACTTTCTTTCGATTATTTGAAACCGAAGTTTCACTTAACTCTCTGTTACGTTGTTCAGCGCCTTTCGTTGCTGCCCGCCGTGTCAGTGGGGTCGCATTATAGGGAGATGGATTTTTTACGCAAGCACTTTTTTCAATAAAATTTAAAAAAACGTACTGTTCGCTCAGCTTTTGAACTAAACACCCTAAAACTGGGTGTTTTGCAGTCAATTTAGGCCTGTTTTGGTGTATTTATTTGCTTCGCTGTTACACTAGACTGAGCGCATTTTAAAATTAAAAGGTGAATTTATGACTATCCGTTCTTATAAAGGGATCACTCCGACATACGATAATAGTGTTTATATTGATGAGTCATCGGTTTTAGTAGGTGATATATCGCTTGGTAAAGATTCAAGTGTATGGCCTCTTGTTGCTGCGCGAGGTGATGTTAACTATATACGTATTGGTGAACGTACGAACATTCAAGATGGCAGTGTTTTACATTTAACTCGTGCCTCTAAGTCAAACCCCGATGGCTACCCTCTTATTATTGGTGATGATGTCACTGTTGGTCATAAGGTTATGCTACACGGTTGCCAACTTGGTAATCGTATACTTGTTGGTATGGGCGCAATAGTAATGGATAACGCAGTTGTTGAAGATGATGTGATCATTGGTGGTGGTTCACTGGTACCACCTAACAAACGTTTAGAGTCTGGTTACCTTTATGTAGGTAGCCCTGTTAAACAGGCTCGCCCTTTAACAGAGCAAGAGCGCGCCTTTTTAAAAATCTCTGCTGATAATTATGTTCAGCTTAAAGATGAATACTTAGCTGAGGGCTAAAACACCTCGGTTAATTCGATTTGTCCTGCCGAGTTATACTGCTCATCTTCGATCAGTTGCTCGGCGAGCTCTTCGTAATCGAAACGATAAGATTCAAAGTAATTAACCGCACTGCTTTGATCAGCAAAATCATACTTACTGGTATCAATAACACACTCCACCATCAAGCCACTTACTTGTGCGAAGAATACCAACTGCTTTTCTTCAGGCTTAAATTCGAGTCTGTCTATAAATTGGATAGCTTGATTCACGCAATTTCTCCTGCTTTAAGCGCGGTAACAACGGGAATAATTTCTGGCATTTTATTGCGCCATACAAAATAAGCTTGTGCTGCTTGGCCAACTAACATGCCACAACCATCGAGTGTTAAACATGTTGGGTTAATCGACTTAACCCAACTGATAAATGCGGTATCGTCATTAGCGTAAAACATATCGTAAGCGCACTGACACTTAGCAACATGGTCTTCAGCTATACCCGGCAGGTCTCCTGTTACACTACTTGAGGTTGAATTAATCACCACATCATAGTTGTTTGCTGGGATATCATTTAAAGCAAAGCCCTGCACATTTATTTCACCATTAAAATGACTCGCTAGCGCCTTTGCTTTTTCGGCGGTACGGTTGGCTATTGTTAAGCTTTCGATATGCTCATTCAATAATGGCTGAATGACACCTCGCGCTGCACCACCGGCGCCAATAAGAAGAACTCGCTGCCCTTTTAAGGTGACATTATTAGCTAAAAGATCTTTAACAAGTCCTACACCATCGGTGTTATCACCCAGTAGGCTGCCATCTTCAAGCTGTTTAATAGTGTTTACGGCTCCGGCAATTTTCGCTTGCTCTGTTAGTTCATCGACCATGGCAAACGCTTGTTCTTTAAATGGCAAAGTAACATTAGCCCCTTTACCACCCGCAGCGAAAAACTCAGCGACAGTTTTTTCAAATGCATCTGTTGGTGCTAAAATGGCGCTGTATTGTATTTGCTCGTTTAATGATGCAGCAAATTGTGCGTGTATTGCGGGTGATTTCGAATGTTTTATTGGATTTCCAAAAACCGCGTATTTGTCCATAGTGAAGCAACCTCTTCGCCCTGTAGAGCTTTATTAATATTATGATTAAACGACTTTTTTCTAAATCGAAACCAACGCCTGAAACGCCTACCCCAGAAAAAACACCTTACGAAATTATTGGCGGTGAAGCAGGAGCTCGAGCAATTGCAAATCGATTTTACGACATAATGACCACAGATGAATACGCCAAACCATTATATGATATGCATCCGCAGCCTTTAGATAGAATTCGCCAAGTATTCTTTGAGTTTTTATCGGGCTGGTTGGGCGGCCCTGACCTATTCGTTGAAAAATATGGTCACCCAATGCTAAGAAAGCGTCACATGCCTTTCCCTATTGATCAAGACCTACGTGACCAATGGATGCACTGTATGAATAAAACGCTTGATATCGAGATTGATAATCCGCTACTTCGCGAAGGGTTAAGACAGTCGTTATCGCAACTCGCCAGCCATATGATCAATCAAAATTAACTAAGCTTTGCGCTATATCAATGTACGCTTTTTCTAAATAAAGATAATAAATTTTCCTTAATTTAGTAAAAGCGTCGTCGAATGAAGTCTATCCAATTTAAAATTTATGCCTTGTTAGCACTAACAGGGGTATTGGTATTATTTGCCAGTATATTTAGTAGTGCCCAGCAACAACATGAATTAGCAAGGGATACCGTTGAAAGTAACATAAAACTGCTTGCCGATAATTACTTTGATTCTATTAATACCATGATGCTGACAGGCACTATGGCTAATCGCGAAATTCTAAGTACTAAATTAAGAAGCCACCCTAATATTGAAGACGCCCATATCATTCGTAGTCCAATCGTTAATAAAATTTATGGGCCAGGAAATGCCAATCAAGTTGCGACGAACGATGCTGAGCGAAAAGCACTAACAGGCACTGAAGCACTATTTATTGATAATCAAAAAAGTACGATGACTTATCTAAAGCCTATGTTTGCTCGCAGTGATTATAAAGGAACAAACTGCTTAGGCTGCCATCAAGCACAAGAAGGCGATGTGTTAGGTGTAGTAAAAATTAGTTACTCGCTAGCTGATATTGAGCAAGAAGTATCGCAAAACACCTTAATGAACACGCTACTATTAGCGGCTATTTTCATTTCGGCTTTCTCACTACTAGCAGTGATGTTTAGAAAAATTTTCATCAAACGCTTAAAAGTCATTAGCCATACCATGCACTTGGCAACCACCAATAAAGATTTAAGCCTCACAGTAGACGACAGTAATAATGACGAGCTTAGTTCTCTTGCCACCAGCTTTAATCACATGATTGGTGCGTTTAAAGATAATATTGCCCAAGTTTCTCATTCTTCTAAGGTATTGATCCACTCTGCCGAAAGCATTTATGCCTCAGCGGATGCTACCGAGCAAGCGATCTTAAAGCAAAAGCAAGGGACAGATTCGGTCGCTGCCGCCATCAATGAACTAGAAAGCTCATCAAGCGAAGTTAAAAACACCACCCATTTTGCATCTGAAAAGTCAGAGCACAGTAATCAACTTGCGCAGCAAAGCTTACATGTTGCTGAGCACACTGAGCAAAGTATTAATCAACTTGCGGCAGATGTTAGAGCAGCTGCCGAGCAAGTAAGTCAACTGCAAACCCAAACGTTAGACGTTGGTAAAGTACTCGAGGTGATCAGTAGCATTGCCGAACAAACAAACTTACTTGCACTTAATGCTGCCATTGAGGCGGCTCGTGCTGGTGAAGCTGGCCGAGGCTTTGCTGTGGTAGCCGATGAAGTACGTACTTTAGCGACCCGCACCCATGACTCAACCGACGAAATTCGCCGCACTATCGACAAGCTACAAAGTGAAGCGGCACAAACCGTTAATACCATGAATAACTCTTGCGAAGAAGCAGACGAAAGAGCAGTGCAAGTTAAGCAAGTAGCTAAAGCATTACGTGATATTTCTTCACAAATGAGTGAGATAAACCAACTTAACGTGCAAATTGCTGATGCTACTGAACAGCAAAACCTCGCGGCTGAAGAAATTAACCAAAGTGTTATCGCAATTAGTGACAATGCCGAGCACTCATTAGTCGATGCCCATGAAAACCAAAAAGTCAGTGAAGAGCTGTTGTCGTTAGCTCGTTCACTTGATGAGCAAGTAAGACGCTTTAAATTAAGCTAAATTGCGCGCTTTTCGTGCAACTGCTAGAGTTGTTATATGCATTTCATAGTAAATAAGGATGTTTAAATGAAATTTTTAACAACTCTTTTAGTCTGTATTGGAATTATTGCGGCGTTACTATTTACCTATCAACACAGCGTAAATGAATCTGCTGATCAAATAAGCACTGTTAATGAATATATACATCGTGATGATATTCAACAGATTGCTCTATCTCTTCTCAGCCAAGATAAAACATCACAAAGCGATAAGTATGAACAAAGTATTGTTGGTGGTTTTGATAAGCTTATTCAACACCCTGAATATTTTGAGGTGAAACTTGATTTCTATGCCTGTGATATCAGTCAATGCTTAACACAGGTTAGCGCCCCCATTGATACGACACCTGATAAGCTAAAGATATTAAAAGCAGAAGTGCTATTTAGTGTCTTGGCAGAGCTGCCTAGCAGTGACAGTGTTGCCACCCTCGTAGAGGGTGACAACGCAATGTTGGTTCGAGTAGTTTCAATACTTGATTAAAGCTGCCATTGGCGTGCAACTAAATCAGACTCTTTGCTATTTAACCAATCTTGTGGGCGTAAATAGTACTGATACAGCTTAGCCTCAGGGCTATCTGCAGCAGGTACATAGTTATACTCCCAACGTGCCAATGGCGGCATCGACATCAAAATTGATTCAGTACGTCCACCTGTTTGTAAGCCAAATAATGTGCCACGGTCCCAAACAAGATTAAACTCAACATAACGACCACGACGATACAATTGAAAGTCGCGTTGCTGTTCGGTAGTTGGCGTGTCTTTGCGGCGCTCAATTATAGGAAGGTAAGCATCTAAATAGCCATTTCCTACCGCCTGCATAAAGGCAAAGCTTTGTTCAAAGCCAAGCTCATTTAAATCATCAAAGAATAAGCCACCAACACCACGTGTTTCACTGCGGTGTTTTAGATAAAAGTAATCATCACACCAGTTTTTATATTTATCGTAAACCTCAGCACCGAATGGCTGACATAAATCGCTAGCAACCTGATGCCAATGTTGTACATCTTCAAAAACAGGGTAATAAGGGGTTAAATCAAAACCACCACCAAACCACCAAATTGGCTCTTCGCCTTCTTTTTCGGCAATAAAGAAACGGACATTGGCATGGCTAGTTGGAATATGTGGATTATTAGGGTGGATCACTAATGACACACCACATGCATGAAAGCTACGACCGGCGAGCTCTGGACGATGTGCTGTTGCTGATGCTGGCATTGAAGCACCAAATACATGCGAGTAGTTTACCCCACCCTGTTCGATGACATTACCACCTTGGATAACACGAGTACGGCCACCGCCGCCTTCTGCACGTTGCCAATTATCTTCAACAAACTTTGCTTTGCCGTCAGCATGTTCAAGGCCCTGACAAATTGTATCTTGTAAGGCCATTAAATAGGTTTTAACTTGTTCGAGTAGCTCGCTTTGCATGTTTATCCTCTAAATACTTTACCGGTCGCTGCGTCTTTGATCACACTTGGTTGGCTGTTGCCACCTAACGGCTCATCAACATAAAAATCTACTGTGTCTGCAAATTCGCTTTTCGCTTGTGCGATAGTCATTACCGTTTCTTGACCGGTTAAGTTTGCACTTGTTGAAACCAACGGCTTACCAAATTGCTGACACAGGGCTTTTACCGTAGGGTGATCAGTAACACGTACCGCAATAGTATCAAACTGGCCTGTTAGCCACTTTGGCGTTTCTTTTGCTGCTGGCATCACCCAAGTGATAGCACCTGGCCATTGTGAAAAGATATCAGCACGTTTATCCATCGGGATTTTGGCATCATCTACATACTTTAATAACTGGCCATAATTGTCAGCAATTAAAATTAACCCTTTTTCTACAGGGCGTTGTTTGATGGCTAAAAGCTTTTCAACCGCAGCTTGGTTATCAGGATCGCAACCAAGACCAAAAACAGCTTCGGTTGGGTAAACAATTACACCGCCTTGCTGCAAAGCGTCAATTGCATTGGCTGGTTGTGTAACAGGATCAGACAAAGAAACTCTCCTAAATAAACAAATTACAAGTGCATTAAGATTCGACTAACTTATGCATACACGACTTCTGCGGGCATTGTAACACAACACCTGAGGCAGTTTTCTTTTCGGTCATAATTGGCCACTGACAGGCCGGGCACTCGGTCGCCACAGGTTTATGGTTAAGGGTATATTTACAGCGCGGATAGCCATCACAAGAATAAAAGGTTTTGCCAAACTTATTATTACGCGCAACCAGCTGGCCTTTTTTGCATTTAGGACAAGCAGGTAATTGAGGGGCATCGTCAGGCTCTTCATCATGGGCAATATAGTGGCACTCAGGATAGCCAGTACACCCAATAAACATACCGTAGCGGCCATTTTTAATTACTAATGGCTTACCACACTCTGGGCAGGCACTGTCTTCGAGTACTTTTATTTGTTGGCTATCGTGATGAGCTAATGGGCGGATAAAGTCACACTTTGGGTAACTGGCACAGCCTAAGAACGGCCCTGACTTTGAGTTGCGCATAACCAATTCAGAACCGCATTTAGGGCAAACCTCATACTCTTTTTCGAGTGCATGCTTATCTGCAGAAAAAAGAGAATGGTCGATTTTACTCATAAGATTCCTGTGGGGTTGGCTAATTTTCGCCTAATATACCCAAACTCAACAAAGATACAAGCAAAGTCTACTTAGTGTAATACATCAGCTGGCTCGTCAAATATTAAGTCTTCCATTTGTGCGTAAGCTTGCTCTGACCCTGGTACATTAAATAACACCATAAGCACCACCCACTTTAGATCTTCCAAAGAAATAAATGGTTTATCTAGAGCGCAAAGTCTATCTATAACCATTTCGCGAGTTACAGTGTTAATCACGCCAATTTGCTCGATAAACATTAAAAAACCGCGACACTCAACACTTAACATTTGGCATTCACTATCAGTGTAAATACGCATGGCATGTTGTGGTTGGGCATTAAGGTACGGGTAGATATCGCTTTGTTGTAAGTCAGCAAGTTGCTCTAGCCAATCAAGGGCTTTGTAGATTTCAGGTTTATTGAAGCCAGCACGAACCAACTCATCGGTAAGTTCGTTCTCTTCAGTAAAGATTTCAGCTTCACTATGGATATAGTTTTCAAAAAGATACATGAGGATGTCAAACATGTTTATGTCCTCCTAGTCTTATATAACCATCTAGTACTCGTTCGATTTTATCTGCGAGCTCTAGGTCGAGTAACCGAGCTTGTACTTCGTCTACAGGTAATTGGCTGCGCTGTGCTATTTGATCAACACTTGTTACCTCATACCCTATACTTTTGAACACTGGGCAGTCGGGTTCATCTGCAATAGGCTGTTCTATACTATATAGACTGTTTTCACAGAAAAAGCTCACTTCATCAAGAATATCAGTAATATTTTCTGTCAATTTAGCGCCTTGCTTAATTAAAAAATGGCTTGCCTCTGAAAGTGGGCTTTTTATCGAACCCGGCACGGCAAACACCTCTTTATTTTGCTCAAGCGCATAGCGTACGGTAACCAATGAGCCACTTTTAATTTGCGCTTCGACAATCAATACACCTAATGACAACCCAGAAATAATACGGTTTCGGCGCGGGAAATTAGCGGCATTAGCAGCGGTGCCTGGCAAGAACTCAGAAACCAATAAGCCCCGCTCTGCAACTTGTTTAATGAGTAAGCGATGACGTTTGGGATAAGCGATATCGATACCCGTACCCAGTACGGCAATCGTATTGCCTGACCCGGCTAATGCGCCTTTATGGGCAGCGCCATCAATGCCCATAGCCATACCCGATGTTACTGTCATACCAACAGAAGATAATTGATGAGCAAATTCAGCGGCTACTTCAAGCCCTGTCGGTGTGGCATTGCGGCTGCCTACGATTGCTATTTGCGGTGACAGTAATAGTTCTGTGTTACCTAAACAAAATAATAAGATAGGTGCACTGGCTATTTGCTTGAGCAAGGGCGGATAGCTGTTATCAAAATAGCTTATGACTTTGATTTTAAGTCTTGCTATTAATTCTTGGTAGTGGGCTACTAACTGCCAGTCAGTATTAACTAAGTTATCGGCTTGGCTTTGTGATAAACCCAGCTGCTGAAGCTCTAAACTAGATAGCTTAAATAGCTCATCCAGTGGCTGTTTTTGACTTAATGCAATAAGGCTCTTTATCCCAAGCCCTTTACATAAATAAAAGGCAAGCCAATGGGATAGCTTGCCTGAAACCTGTGCCATGCTCCCTCCTTAGAGCGCCCAAATTGTGAGTTAGTTTATAACTGCATAATCTCCAACTCGGATCGGGTGCTGATTCTTCACAATCAATGCGTAGCTAACGTTGTCATATACCTTAAACACCATTAACTCACCGACTTTTTCCTTTGGCATGTGCCATACATTACTGTCTTCATCGCTTTCAATTCCTAACACATCATTTGCATCAGTCATGAATTTCTCAAGGCTGTTAGAGTCTTCGCGGTAACGCGGACCATTGCGGCCGTCATACACTTCAGGTGATTGACGCTGAATATCAAGTACAAAACCGGGTTTCACTTGGTCTGAACCTAAGTTTAGTACAACAATGTCCATGGTACTAAATTCACGCATTTCATTAGCTGCGGCGATAATAGTGCCATCTAAAGTAGCTTCAGGGCGTTTCATAGTGAAATAGGCTGGCAACATTTGCCCTTCCATCGCCGGCATTAAAAAGTCATGAGGTTTAATTTCTTGTTTTACCAGTTCAACTCTAACTGATGCAGACACACCGTTTTCTACGTCACCGCTTCTAAATGCGCGAACAATCGCCACTAATTCCGCTTTATTCGCTAGTACTTCATTGGTATTTGGATCAACAAGATCATTGCCTTTACGGTATACGCCATAAGCTTCGTTAAGTGTTAAGTCACCTTTAACGTAAAGAGTATGACCCATGGTATTCATTTTGGTATTAACACTGGCACCCAAAATATATGGTTTTTGTGCAATAACATCGGCGCTAATCGCTTGCTCATAACTCAAATATGGGCGCAGCAACTCCAAAGGTAACGTCGGCACTGCTTGCTTACCTTTTGGTGTAATTCGCCCTTCTGGCGAGAGTTTTTTATAACGCGCATTTTTAACTAAACGAGGATTTCCGTCTTTATCGTAAATTAAAGTGAGCGCATCACCCGGGTATATTAAATGTGGATTCGCTATTTGCGGGTTCATTTGCCATAAATCAGGCCATTGCCAAGGTTCATCAAGATACACGCCCGAGATATCCCAAAGCGTATCGCCTTTTTTGACAACATATTGTTTTGGTGCATCTTTTTTAATTGTTAAAACATCAGCAGCTACCGGAAAAGCACAGCTAATGGCTAACAAAGCCGCAACTAGTGGGTATCTCATTTGGCTTCCTTGAGTTGTTTTTAGATTATTATCGACCAAAACCTGTTAAAGGTGAACACGAATGGCTAAAATAAGAGCATACAATACCCTAAATGAATCACAAGTGTAAAAGGTAACTATGGCTAGGTTAGAAGTTTTGAGATTTCCGGATGAGCGTTTACGTACAATCGCGAAAGAAGTACCAGAAGTAAACGATGAAGTTCGTCAAATCGTCAAAGACATGCTTGAAACTATGTATGACGAAAACGGTATCGGCTTAGCAGCGACGCAAGTAGATATCCACCAGCGAATTGTGGTGATCGACGTATCTGAAGAGCGCGACCAACCGTTAGTATTAATCAACCCAGAAATCACCAAAAAAGATGGTTCAACTGTGAGTGAAGAAGGCTGTTTATCAGTTCCTTACTCATACGCAAAAGTTGACCGCGCAGAAACAGTTACTGTTAAAGCGCTTAATGAAAACGGTGAAGAATTCAGCCTTGACGCTGACGAGCTATTAGCGATTTGTATTCAGCATGAGCTTGATCACCTTAAAGGCACCCTATTTATTGATTATCTATCGCCTTTAAAGCGCCAACGTATCCGTAAAAAGCTTGAGAAAGAAGCTAAGCTGGCTGCTAAATCATAAGTTAATCAATAGGAATATCTGTGACACAACCATTACGCATTATTTTTGCTGGTACGCCGGATTTCGCTGCGCGCCATTTACAAGCACTGATTGACTCAGAGCACGAAGTTGTTGGTGTATATAGCCAACCTGATCGCCCAGCGGGCCGAGGTAAAAAGCTAAAAGCCAGTGAAGTTAAAGAACTGGCACTTGCTCATGATTTACCTGTATTTCAACCGCAATCACTAAAATCAGATGAAGCGCTTGCAGAGCTTACCAGCCTGAACGCCGATATTATGATTGTGGTGGCGTACGGCTTACTGTTACCAAAAGCGATTTTAGATGCACCGCGCTTAGGCTGCTTAAACGTGCATGGCTCTATTTTACCGCGCTGGCGTGGTGCTGCACCGATCCAACGTGCTATTTGGGCTGGTGACAATGAAACCGGTGTAACAATAATGCAAATGGATGAAGGCTTAGATACCGGCGATATGCTGCATATCAGTCGTTGCCCGATTGATAGCACAGAAACCAGTAGCTCTTTATACGATAAATTGGCAGCACTGGGTCCTGATGCACTGATCAGTACAATCAATCGTCTTGCTGCAGGTGAAATCACCCCAGAAAAGCAAGATGACGCACAAGCAAATTACGCCAAGAAGCTATCAAAAGACGAAGCCAATATTGATTGGTCAATGGATGCTACGCAAATTGAGCGTAATATCCGTGCCTTTAATCCATGGCCTGTTTGCTTTACTGAAATGGCAGGACAAACGGTAAAAATTTGGCAAGCCGAAGTTGTATCGCAAACTGCACAAGCCGGTAAAATCATTGCTGCTGATAAGCAAGGTATTACCGTTGGCTGTGGACAAGATGCACTTAAAATCACCCTTCTTCAACCACAAGGCAAAAAACCAATGGCTGTTACTGACTTTTTAAATGGTCGCAGTGATTGGGTTGAACCTGGCTCAGTATTAGGTCAAAGCAATGAGTAATGTAAGAGCACTTGCTGCTGAAACCCTCTACAACGTGGTCGATAAAGGTGCATCGCTTAATCAAGAGCTGCCTTTTGCAAGCCAAGGATTATCGCCGAAAGATAAAGCCCTACTGCAACAAATTTGCTACGGTGTGCTGCGCTATTTACCTAGCCTAGAAAATTATTGCCAGCAACTTTTAGATCAACCGCTAAAAGGCAAGCGCCGTATTTTCCAATTCTTGTTGTATGTGGGTATTTACCAACTTCAACATATGCGTGTACCGCCTCATGCAGCAATCAGCGAAACGGTTAATGCGCTGCAGCAAATGCGCGCACTGGGTTTAAAAGGCCTGATTAACGCTATTTTACGCAGTTTCCAACGTGAACAAGCTGAGCTTGAAGAAAAAGCAAAGCAAATTCCTGTTTGTAAATTTAACCACCCAGGTTGGTTTATCAAACAAGTTACTGCAGCTTACCCTGATAACTGGCAAGAAATTCTTGAAGCGAATCAGTTGCAAGCACCTATGTGGTTACGTGTAAACCAAGCGCAATATAGCACCCAAGAATACAGCGAAATGCTTAAAGCAAATGATATTGAGCATACCCTCAATGCTGATTTTCCTGATGGTATTAAACTAGCTAAACCGTGTGATGTATACGCACTGCCAGAGTTTGATACTGGTGCCTGCTCAGTTCAAGATGCTGCGGCACAATTAGCAGCACGCTTTTTAGATCCACAAAATGATGATGTCATTTTAGATGCGTGTGCAGCGCCAGGTGGTAAAACGTGCCATATCCTAGAGCTTGCTGATGCCGACGTATTAGCACTTGATAGTGACAGCGAGCGCCTAGAACGTGTTAAACAAAACTTAGTGCGTATTGGTTTAGCTGCCGATTTACAATGTGCCGATGCTTCACAACCGCATATCTGGTGGGATGAGCAGCAATTCGACCGTATTTTGCTTGATGTGCCTTGTTCAGCAACTGGCGTGATCCGTCGTCACCCTGATATTAAATGGTTACGTCGTGCATCTGATATTGAAGATCTGGCTAATTTACAAGGCGATATCTTAAATAGCATCTGGCCTCTACTTAAGCCCGGTGGTACGTTAGTTTACGCGACCTGCTCAGTATTACCGCAAGAGAACCAACAACAAGTTGCTAAGTTCCTTGCCAATAATCCAAGTGCTGAACACATACCTCTGCATGAAAACGACACGCCTACGTTACCAGGTCTGCAATTGCTCCCTGGTGAAAGTGACGGTTTCTATTATGCAAAGCTAGTTAAAAAACACTAATAAGAACAAGCTATGAAAATAATCATACTCGGTGCCGGACAAGTTGGTGGCACATTGGCAGAAAACCTCGTAGGTGAGCAAAATGAGATCACCGTTGTCGATATCGACGGTAACCGTTTGCGTGAGCTACAAGATAAGTACGACTTACAAGGTGTTACCGGTCACAGTGCGCATCCCGATGTATTGCGTCGCGCAGGCGCAGAAGACGCCGATATGATTATTGCCGTAACCAGTTCTGATGAAGTGAACATGGTTGCTTGCCAAGTTGCTTATAGTATTTTTAACACGCCAACCAAAATTGCCCGTATTCGCTCAGAGCAATACTTAAAGTACCGTGAAAAGCTATTTCATAATGACGACTTACCTGTTGATCACTACATTGCTCCAGAAGCGCTGGTAACTAAGTATATTCGTCGCTTAATCGACTATCCGGGTGCTTTGCAGGTATTACAATTTGCCGATGGCATGTTATCGCTGGTTGCGGTGAAAGCCTATTACGGTGGTTTGCTGGTGGGTTATGCACTTTCAGCCTTGAA
Organism: Pseudoalteromonas sp. 2CM39R; assembly: GCF_023161845.1. Taxonomy (NCBI): domain Bacteria; kingdom Pseudomonadati; phylum Pseudomonadota; class Gammaproteobacteria; order Alteromonadales; family Pseudoalteromonadaceae; genus Pseudoalteromonas; species Pseudoalteromonas sp. 2CM39R. The sequence continues at coordinate 49,044 of NZ_JALNTM010000032.1, read as the reverse complement.
AGAGCACATCCCGAATGTCGAAACTCGTGTCGCGGCTATTTATCGTCAAGGTAAAGCGATTAAACCGCTTGGCACAACGGTTATCGAAGCGGACGATGAAGTGTTCTTTATCGCTGCAACAAAGCATATTCGAGCAGTCATGAATGAGCTGCAAAAACTCGAACGTTCATACAAAAAGATCATGATTGCTGGTGGTGGTAATATCGGTGCGGGCCTTGCGCGTTCACTTGAGAAAAACCACAGCGTGAAGCTGCTTGAGCGCAATAAAGAGCGCGCAGCACAGCTTTCTGAAATGCTTGATAACACCGTGGTATTTTGTGGCGATGCCTCTGATCAAGAGCTGCTATCTGAAGAACATATTGAACAAGTGGATGTGTTCATCGCAGTGACTAACGACGATGAAGCAAACATTATGTCTGCGATGCTGGCAAAGCGTATGGGCGCACAAAAAACCATGGTGCTTATTCAGCGTGGCGCTTATGTAGACCTAGTACAAGGCGGTGAGATTGATATTGCTATTTCACCTCAGCAAGCCACTATCTCGGCGCTGTTAACACATGTTCGCCGTGGTGACATTGTTAATGTTTATTCGTTACGTAAGGGCGCAGCAGAAGCCATTGAGGCTGTCGCTCATGGTGATGAGCATACTTCTAAAGTTGTTGGCCGAGCAATTGCTGATATCAAACTACCAGCTGGAACAACCATTGGTGCAATTGTGCGTAACGATGATGTACTGATTGCCCATGACGATACGGTTATTCAGTCGGGTGACCATGTAATCATGTTCTTGATTGATAAAAAGCACATTACAGTTGTTGAAAAGCTGTTTCAAGTAAGTGCTATCTTCTTGTAAAAAAGCTTATAAACGAAAAAAGCAGCCATGACAGCTGCTTTACGACTCTTGAAGTGAAAGTACCTAACTTTTCTAAAAGATTCTATTGAATTTGAGCGAACTCTTCTTTTGAAAGTTCGCCATTACCATCGCTATCTAGCTCTGGAAATAACTTTTCAAGCTGCATATTTGCAGACGCTTCTTCTTTGCTGATCACACCATCACCGTCGGTATCGAATGTTGAAAAGCTTACGCCTTGTGCAAAGGCTGCTGATGATGTTGCTAGTGCTAAAATTGCGACTGTTATGCTTAACTGCTTCATAATAACTACCTTAAGATTTGAAAAGATGAAATCCGTTTCTGAGATCCCTGTTTATTGGAAACTGGTATAAAGACTCATTTAATTCAGTTATTCGGCTTCAGAGAACTCTGCTTCAGTAAGAACGCCGTCACCGTTCACGTCTAATGTTTTAAACTGCGACATAATTTTTGCGTCAACGGCTGCTTCACTTTTGCTAACCACGCCGTTACCGTCTACGTCTAGAGTGTCAAAATCAGTTGCTGCAAAAGCTGCTGAAGAAGATGCCAGTGCGATTAAAGCTAATATTTTGTTTACTGTTTTCATAATCATATTCCTTCAATTTTAAGAGTGTTAGCTGATCACACTTCCAGTGTTGTCCTTTGTCATGGATTCCCTTATCCATTTAGGCTGTCTTTGGCAGCTCAGAACTAATCAGCTAAATAAACTGGTTTTGCTTAATCACATTAAGCTTTTGAAAATTCTTGTTTCGATAACTCACCGTTACCGTCAGTGTCTAATTCGCTGAATTTGCTCATTAGCTCTGCATCTACCGATGCTTCGCTTTGGCTGATAACACCATTGCCATCAACATCTAGAGTATCGAAATCACTCATCGCAAATGCTGCTGATGAAGATACAAGTGCCATAAGTGCTAGTGTTTTATTTACTGTGTTCATAATGTCATTCCTTCAAAATGTGTTGTCTTGAGTTAGAAGTCCTTTTCAGTGTGTCCTTACAATGAAATTAAGCTTTTGAGTACTCTTGTTTAGACAGCTCACCGTTGCCGTCTGTATCAAGCTCTTTAAATTGGCTCATTAAAGTTTCGCTTACTGATGCTTCGCTTTTGCTGATAGCGCCATCGCCATTAACATCCAGTGTGTCAAAGTCAGCGGCAAACGCTGCTGATGAAGCTGCTAGAGCTACAAGTGCTAAAGTTTTGTGTAACGTTTTCATAATCACTATTCCTTCAATGTTGTCTCAACTGTGATAAAGGATATGTTCCTGAATCAGTTTTTCTCTGTGTTCGCTAAGACTATTTCAACTTCGATGCCAAAGTTAAAAAGAACAATAAAATCAGTGTATTAAATTAAAATATCGAGAATTAGGGGGAAATAACGCTATTTGTTTGTTGCTGTTTTGCAACAAGCTCGGTGGTTGGTTTTTTGTCACCTTTAAAATCAATAAGTTACAAAGATTAAAATGGAGACAATAGCGATTAACTCGGATTAGAAAACAGAAAAATTAGAAATTTGAAAATAAACTCTATCTGAACAACAAAACTTAAAGAAAAAAACCGAAATTAATTTAATTAATAATACATTGATTTAATTGGTTATTTAAATTTATTTATAAATTAATTTTGATATTTATAGGGTTAAATCGGAGGAAATAGCCATTTTGTTGCAAAATGGCGAATTAGTATTAGATATCCAACACAGAAAGGTCAATTAAGTGCTCTTTCATAAACGCTTTCATTTCATCTTCACTCGTATCAAGCTGTACACCGAACATAAAACCGCCTGCTCTTTTACGCACGCTACATACTGTGCCATTAAACTCACGTTTACTAAGTGTGATTTGGCAGCTTTGCCCTTTAAAAGCGCTTAAGTCCTCCTTGCTATTAAGATCAAACTGCACGCCTGTGAGTGAAATATCTTTAATAAGCCCTGCCAGTTTTTGCTCTGCAATGACTAAGTTTGCAGGGAATAACGTAGGAATACGTGCTTCACTACGTAAGCTATAAAGCTGCACTTGCTTAGGAAACTCGAGAAAAATTAAACGGTGAGGATGCGATGCCAAGGCGCTTATTTGCTGACGAAAAGCAATTACTTGCCCACCACCCGCTTCAAGTACCGCGCGTATAACGACCATCACCCCGTCTTTGATGAAATCACTACCATTTGCTAAACGCTTTGCTGATGGGTAATTGATAATGATGTACTGATCATTCATCAAACCAATAAATTCTGTTTTTACGCGCTTACTGTCGGTTGGTGTGGTAATTTCAACATCCACTAAACTACCCGCAGGGATACAGGTTAGCTTTTCTAGATTACGTTGTTTTTGAGTTTTTGGCACAGTAATGCCTCCACTTCTAGATAATCACCTTACTATGGTTAGCCTCGCCAGAAGGTTGGCGTAAACAACACTAACAGGGTGAATATTTCTAAACGACCAAATACCATCGCAATAGTAAGTAGCCATTTTGCCGTATCAGAAATCGCTCCGTAATGAGCAGCGACTTCACCTAAACCTGGGCCTAAGTTATTTAAGCAAGCAGCTGTTGCTGAGAATGCACTGATGTTATCCATGCCGGTGCCCATCAGCGCCAACATGATAATGACAAACACCAAAGCATACGCAGAGAAGAAGCCCCAAACAGCTTCAACAACTTTATCTGGGAGTGCTTTTCGGCCTAATTTAATTGAATAAATAGCCCTTGGATGCACAAGACGATTAAGCTCACGAATACCTTGTAAGTAAAGTAGGAACACCCGCACAACCTTCATACCACCACCGGTAGAACCAGCACAGCCGCCAATAAAACTTGAGAAAATAAGTAAAATAGGTAGGAACAGTGGCCATGCTGAGAAGTTGTCTGTCGCAAAGCCTGCGGTGGTACTCATTGATACCGCTTGGAACATAGCTTGGTCGAGAGTCTCGTCACCATCGGCATAAATATTATTTGATGAAAGCACAGTAAAGCAGACAATGACCAATGCTAATTGAATCAATAAGAACACTTTAAATTCAGGGTCGCGTAAATAAACACGAATATTGCGTGAAGCTACCGCCGCATAATGCAGCGAGAAGTTAATGGCTGCGATCAGCAAAAACACGACACAGATAAAGTTAATTAATGGGCTATCAAACTGCCCCATTGATGCATCGTAGGTAGAGAAGCCACCAATCGCAATTGTAGAGAACGCATGACAGATTGCATCAAACCAATCCATACCTGCAGCCCAGTACGCAAGCGTACAAGCAATCGTCAGCGATACATAAATATACCAAAGATGCTTTGCAGTATCGGCAATACGCGGCGTCATTTTTGAATCTTTAACCGGACCAGGTGTTTCTGCTCGGTATAGCTGCATACCACCGACCCCTAGCATAGGCAGTACCGCGACCGCGAGTACGATGATCCCCATACCACCTAGCCACTGCAGTTGCTGGCGATAAAAGAGAACTGATTTAGGTAGGTATTCTATGCCCGTAAGTACGGTAGCCCCTGTGGTTGTCAGCCCAGAAAAGGCCTCAAATACCGAGTCAGCTAAGGAAAGATTAGGCTCTTGTAAGAACACTAAAGGCACCGCAGCGAAGGTACCTAGTACTAACCAGAACAAGACTACAATCAAGAAGCCTTCACGGGCTTTAAGATCACCATGCTCATGACGGTTTGGATAATAAGCTGCTAAACCAATCACAACACTAAAAATGAAAGCGAGAACGAATGGCACACCACCACCGTCTTTGTAGATCAAAGACACCAGTGCCGGTGGCACCATAGTGATACTAAATAACGCCACCAGCTGGCCGAGAATTTTTATTATGGTACGAAATTGCATCTAGGCGTATCGCTTTCTTATTAAATGTTTAGCTAATACAGTTTATTGTCTTACAGCCTTAATTGTAAGTAAACGGAATGTATTATTTTTACATTTCAAACTTTTCTGACTTTTAGGCTAACTCCGCCATGAGTCAATTCATGGATATCATCAATCGCTTGCTCTGCCTGACGGCTATCGATTTCAATTTGCCATGTGATGTTCTCTGCAAATTGTTTTTCGATATTAAGCACCTGATACTGATTTTTTAATAACTGCTCAATTGCACCTTGTACGCTGTAATCACTTTGACCAACCAGTTCAACACTCGGTACCTTGGTAATGGTTTTAAGCTCTCGCATGGCATTATTTAAACTACCGCCGTATGCGCGAACTAGCCCACCTGTACCAAGCTTGATGCCCCCGAAATAACGGGTTACCACCGCTGTAATTTCACCAATACCAGAGCCTGTTAATACATTAAGCATTGGCTTACCTGCTGTGCCATTGGGCTCACCATCATCAGAAAAACCATACACATGGCTGCCACCGGGGTTACCCGCAACATGTGCCCAGCAATTATGACGAGCATCGCTGTATTTATCTTGAATCTCTTTGATAAAGGCTTTGGCTGCCGCAAGATCTGGGGTGTGGGCAATATGCACAATAAAGGTGCTTTTTTTGATTTCTTCTTGGTAAAAAACCGGCTCAGCCGGATATTGGTATTCAGACATAATTGCTTATCTAAAAAAAATGGGGCCTATTGGCCCCGATATTCACTAACCTTTATCGTTAATCTAAGTGTAGATCACGAGTCATGTTTTCTAGGCTATCTTCATGAACGATAATATTATCTTCAATACGGATACCGCCAAATGGCTTAAACTCTTCAACTTTTTCCCAGTTAATAAACTGTTTGTTGTCAGTTTGCGCAAGGTCACCTAATAACGAGTCGATAAAGTATAAACCAGGTTCAATAGTAAATACTTGGTTCTTTTCGATTAAACGAGTGCAACGTAGGAACGGATGACCTTCAGGTGGTGCTTGGTGCGCACCTGTATCATCAGCCATAAAACCACCCATATCGTGAACTTGTAAACCAAGGTGATGACCAAGACCATGCGGGAAGAACGTTGACGTAATACCGCGCTCAACAATTTCAGCGGCTGGTAACTTCACAATATTAAAGTCGCTTAGTACTTGCGCTACACGCTGGTGACAATCTAAATGCAATTCACCGTATAACAAGCCAGGTTTTAATGCTTTACCTAAAGCGATTTGATGCTCAGTCATTACTTTAATTAAATCGCTAAACTCACCTGACTTTTTAAAATCATAAGTACGTGTGATATCAGCAGCATAACCATTAAAGTTTGCACCTGCATCAATAAGGAAAGAATGATGCGTTTGCGGCGCTTTAGGTTCAAAATGCGTGTAATGTAAAATTGCACAGTTCTCATTTAGTGCAACGATATTACCGTAAGGCATCTCGTTTTCACTCTGGCGGGTAGCCATAAGGTAAGCTTGTTGAATATCAAACTCTGAACCACCAGCAAAAAACGTATCACGTGCTGCTTTATGGCCATCTACCGCGATACGGTTAGCTTGTCGTAAACACTCAAGCTCGTACTGTGTTTTATAAGCACGATGAAAATGAAGGTAGTTCATAACTGGCTCTGGGTTCATAATACTAAAGCCCAGCGCTTGCGCTACTTCTAGGTATTCACCGATATAGGCAAACTTTTCTTTATCGTAAGGCAGTAGCTTTTCTACCTGATCTGGCTGTACTAATAATTCAATATCAAAATACTCAGCCCAAAAATCACGTGGTTCATCAGGTACTTTATGCCAAAAGTCGACAGGACGATAAAAAATCAGTTTCGGCTTAGATGCACCATCAACCACAATCCAACAATGCGGGTTGTCGATCACTGGTAACCAAGCTTTAAATTGCGGATTCACCTTAAACGGATAATACATGTCATCTAAAAACTGACGTTTAGCCTGACCTGAGTGAATTACTAACCCTTCTAAACCTTCACGCTCTGTAATTGTACGAGTGCGTTGTTGCAAGGTTGCAATATGTTCGGCGTATAACACCGCTAATTTATCCATAGTAAACCCATCTTTAGTAAATTTAACTTGTTAGCAGTCTATCATAGCCAGCACCATCCCCCAACTGAGGGAGGATAGTGTGACAAATCGAGTTTAACCACCCATCGACATATCAAGAATTGGCGCTAGAACATTGCCATCGCGTCCTAATCGAGTGTGATAAACCTGTCGGTAAGCAAATACGTTCTTAACGTAGTTTCGTGTTTCTGTATAAGGAATTAACTCAATCCACAGTTCAGCTGGCATAGCTTGCTCTGGGATCCAGCGTTTAATGCGATGATAACCCGCATTATAAGAGGCCGTTGCCAGGATTTCGTTGCCATGATTTTTCTTTTTCAAATACTGCAAATACTCACTACCAAGACGAATATTAGTACGAGGCTGGTATAACTGCTTACGCGACACTGAACTCTTATTCATATATTTAGCAGTGCTTGGCAACAGCTGCATTAAACCATGAGCATTGGCATGAGAACGCGCATCGGGCGCAAAAGAACTTTCACGGCGTGAAATTGCAATGCTCCAAGCAACATCAATATGGCTGCGACTGCTATATGTTGCAAATACATCTTTGAAAGCAAATGGGAAACGTAAGTCGACATAGTCCCACTCTTTTAACTGCGCCAAGGTATAGATAGTACTGTCGTACCAATCAAGTTCAGCAGCAAGTAATGACGCAGCAAGCTTTTCTTCTTTGGTTGATGTACCCGTTAAATAATTCCACTCACGACGCGCAGATGTAAAGCGCTCAAGCTCATATAAAGCACGAGCTCGCTTAAAGCCTGGAGCATTCGCCACTTCAAGCTTTAGCTTATTACTAATATTTATCTCTTTATTATTTAAGCTAACCGGAATACCTAAGCGTGCAGATGCTAAAAAGCCGTAATAATCACGCTCTTTAGCCACTGTTTGCCAGATTTCACGAGCACGCTCGACTTCACCACGTTGATTTAAGCTATATGCCAACCAATATTGTTGACCTAGGCTCAGGTTTTCTTTGCCTGTAAAAAACGCCACAATGCCAGACCAATCTTGTCTCTCTAACATATTGCCAAGTTGCCATTGCATTAACTTTCTAGTTTGACGGTCTTTAGGCACTTTATTTAACCAAAAGCGCGCTTGTTGGTGGCCACTTGAAGCAAGCGACAAGGCAAAGCTGTAGTAAACATCCGCTTTTTGCTCGTCTGTGTAGTCGAACATGGTTTCGAGCTTTTCCCAGGCACGCAGTGCAAGGTCTTTATCTCGCCATACTAGGCGCTTAACTCCATAAATCGCAATCTGCCCTTCTTTAGCAGATTTTTTCTTGTAGCGATAAAGGCCCGCTGAAGCACTCGGATCTTTGCGTACCTTTAAATATAAATCAGCTAAATATTGGTCAGCACGAGGCAGTAATGTTTTTAAGTATGGAATTAAGCTTGATGAGCCCCCTTCGGCAGCCAAGCTAATGCGCTGCCAAACCCGCTCTTCGGTCTGGTACCCTTTTTTCTTCCAAAGAGAGAACAACTTATCGCACTCTTTTGGTTGTGATTTTCCTACCACCCATAAATCAGTCACTTGATTCATGATGGCTTTTTCAGGCGCACCTAAGTCCAATTGAAAACTTAAATAAGGACAGGTCAATTCGTTATTGCTTGTTTCGCGATAGTTACGAATATAAGCCGCTTTTTTGTTGTACTTTTTTAAGTAATTAAGCCATGCCTTACGTACAGGCCACTCTAGTGGCGTGTTTTGGTAAACATTGAGGTAGTTTTCGATTTCTGTCTGATGTTTAAGGCTCGGATTACGTTGCCAATAAGCCTTTTCGACATAAGGCTTCAAAGGGTGATCAAGCCCACTTGCCGCCTCTTTCATGTCTTGATAATCACCGTAACGCGCCTTTTTTTCTGCTTTTAAAAAAGCGTCATGTTTATCGTTGGCTTCAGCTGCAAAAAAAGGAAAAAGTAATGCGGCAGCTGTCCAACCAAGGAGTTGTTTTTTCATGATGACCTTTAACAAAAATTAAAGAATTAATAACAAAAAACTTCTCCTACACCTTAGCACCAAACCAGCTATATTTTAACCAATCGCGATAAAGCGCAGTAAATTTTTCGTTGCATTTTCATTTTAAAGCAAGCACACTGATTGAAATGCAAACTCATCGTACCAGTCTTAGTTAATAAACTAGGGAGAATAATAATGTTATATAAAAGCGATTCATTTGAAGTTGCTTTCATCAAGGACAACATCGCCGAGTTTAAGTTCTGTGCAGACGGCTCAGTAAATAAACTTTCGCAGCAAACCTTGCAAGATTGCGCTTTAGCATTAAAAGAATTGGCAACAAACTCAGATATCAAAGGCATGGTGTTCACCAGCGATAAAGATCATTTCATTATCGGTGCCGACATTTTCGAATTTTTACCTACCTTCACTAAACCTCAAGAAGAACTTGTTGCATGGATCAAAAATGCAACTGACGTTTTTGATGCAATTGAAGATTTACCTTTCCCAACGCTAAGTGCTGTAAACGGCATGGCGCTTGGCGGAGGATGTGAGTGGGCACTTGCTACCGATTACCGCGTTGCTAGCTCTAACGCTAAAATTGGCCTACCTGAAGTTAAACTAGGCATCATGCCTGGTTTTGGTGGTACAGTTCGCCTTCCACGCCTTATTGGCGCTGATAATGCGATGACATGGATCACTACAGGTAAAGAAAACCGCGCTGCTGATGCCCTAAAAGTAGGTGCCTTTGACGCGGTAGTTAGTGCTGACAAACTTTTAGAGTCAAGTATTGCAACACTTGAGCAAGCAGTTGCTGGCAAGCTAGATTGGCAAGCAAAACGACAAGTAAAATTACAGCCACTGAAAATGAACCGTGTTGAGCAAGGTATGAGCTTTGCGATGGCTGAAGGCATGGTAATGGGTCAGACAAAAGGTCACTACCCAGCACCTGTTATGGCTGTAAAAACAATCAAAGCTGCAGCAAACTGTGAACGCGCTGAAGCAATGGCAATTGAAAACGCTAACTTTGCTAAATTAGCAGCAACAAGCGAAGCTGCTGCACAAACAGGTATTTTCTTAGCTGACCAATACATTAAAGGTAAAGCGAAGAAGCAAGCTAAACACAGTGAACTTGAGATCAAACAAGCAGCTGTATTAGGCGCAGGTATTATGGGCGGCGGTATTGCATACCAGTCTGCTTATAAAGGCACACCTATTATCATGAAAGACATCAACCAAGATGCACTTGATTTAGGTATGGGCGAAGCATCTAAGCTACTTGGCAAAAAAGTACAACGTGGCCATATGGCGATGGATAAGATGGTTGCTACCTTAGGCAAGATTAAACCAACACTAAACGATGCGGACCTACAAAGTGCAGACATCGTTGTTGAAGCTGTGGTTGAAAACCCTAAAGTGAAGCAAGCTGTTCTTGCTGGTCTTGAAAAAGACTTACCAGCGGGCACTATCCTAACTTCAAATACCTCAACAATTCGTATTGACGAGTTAGCATCGGCACTTGAAAAACCAGAAAACTTCTGTGGTATGCACTTCTTTAACCCAGTGCCAAAAATGCCATTAGTAGAAATCATTCGTGGTGAAAAAACATCAGAAGCAACAATTAATGCCGTTGTTGATTACGCATTAAAACTTGGTAAATCACCAATTGTTGTAAACGACTGCCCTGGTTTCTTTGTAAACCGCGTACTATTCCCTTACTTTGCAGGTTTCAGCAAACTTGTTGTTGAAGGTGCTGACTTCACTAAAGTTGATAAAGTGATGGAAAATGTATTTGGTTGGCCTATGGGTCCTGCATATCTTCTTGATGTTGTAGGTATCGATACAGCTTACCACTGTACTGGTGTAATGGCTGACGGTTTCCCTGAGCGTATGGCTCGCCAAGATAAAGACCCTGTTACTGTATTTGCAAACGAAAAACGCTTTGGTCAGAAAAATGGTGCAGGTTTCTACCAATACGCGCCAGACCGTCGTGGTCGCCTGAAAAAAGCAAAAGATGCAACAGCAACAGAGTTACTAAGTGCTATCACTGATGCACCTAAAGATTTCGACAAACAAGAAATCATTGACCGTTGTATGATCCCGATGATCAACGAAGTACTACTTTGTTTACAAGAAGGTATCGTAGCGTCTCCACAAGAAGCTGACATGGCGCTAATTTACGGCATTGGTTTCCCTCCATTTAGAGGCGGTGCATTCCGTTACTTAGATCAAACTGGTTTAGCGAACTTTGTTGCGGCAGCAGACAAATACGCTCACTTAGGTGCGATTTACCAAGTATCAGATGAAACTCGCAAGTGGGCCGAAGAAGGCCGTGTATTCTATAAGGTGGAAGGATAAGAAACATGAATAATCCAGTAATCGTAGATTGTATCCGCACACCAATGGGTCGTTCAAAGAACGGCGTATTCAAAAACAAGCGTGCGGAAGATTTAAGTGCTCACTTAATGAAAGGTTTGTTAGACCGTAACTCAGCCGTTGATCCAGCATCAATTGATGATATTTACTGGGGCTGTGTACAACAAACGTTAGAGCAAGGTTTTAACATTGCTCGAAACGCAGCACTACTAGCCGGTATTCCTCACTCAGTACCAGCTGTTACAGTTAACCGTTTATGTGGTTCATCAATGCAAGCATTACACGATGCAGCACGCGCTATTATGACTGGCGCTGGTGATACCTACATCATTGGTGGTGTTGAGCACATGGGTCACGTACCAATGACTCACGGTAATGATTTTCATCCAGGTTTATCAACGTCTGTAGCACAAGCTGCTGGCGTAATGGGTTTAACTGCAGAATACCTTGCTACGCTTCACGGCATTAGCCGCGAGCAACAAGACGAATTTGCTTACCGTTCGCACCAACGTGCACACGCAGCAACAGTTGAAGGTCGTTTCCGTCGTGAAATCCTAGCAATGGAAGGTCATGATGCAGATGGTTCTTTAATCTTAGTTGAAGACGATGAAGTAATCCGTCCAGAGACAACTGTTGAAGGCTTATCGCAACTACGCCCTGTATTCAATCCAGCATCAGGTAGCGTAACGGCAGGTACTTCTTCTGCACTTTCTGACGGCGCGTCAGCAATGCTTGTAATGAGCGAAGAGAAAGCAAAAGAACTTGGTTTACCAATTCGTGCGCGTATTAAATCAATGGCTGTTGCAGGTTGCGATCCATCAATCATGGGTTACGGCCCAGTTCCAGCTTCGCAAAAAGCACTTCAACAAGCAGGTATCACTATTGACGATATCGATGTTGCAGAGCTTAACGAAGCGTTCGCAGCACAATCTCTACCAGTATTAAAAGACTTAGGTCTGATGGATGTGGTAGATGAAAAAGTTAACCTAAATGGTGGTGCAATTGCACTTGGTCACCCACTTGGTTGTTCTGGTTCACGTATTAGCACAACGCTTGTTCACCTAATGGAAGACAAGAACGCTAAATACGGTCTAGCAACTATGTGTATTGGTTTAGGCCAAGGTATTGCAACTGTATTTGAGCGCGTAGAATAACGAGCTCACACCAAACATCTTGGTGATAAAAAGGCGCACTGAATTGCTCAGTGCGCCTTTTTTATTTGCTTTGCTTTCGGTTATTGAAACTGGCAGCAATAGAAAGTTAAAATAGCCGCTTATTAATCGTCTCTTTCACCTAAAAGGTCAGCCATGAGTTTTGATAATCCCGATCACCAATTAGATGCACTTGGCCTTCGTTGTCCAGAACCTGTCATGATGGTGCGTGGCGCAGTACGAAAAATGAAAGATGGCGAAACCTTACTGATCATCGCCGACGACCCATCAACCACTCGTGATATCCCAAGCTTTTGTACTTTTATGGATCACACACTTGTGGCTAAAGATGTAGAACAATCACCGTATCGGTACTTGGTGAAGAAAGGGTTGTAACGAGCTTGTAGGTTGGGTAGAGCGAAGCGAAACCCAACGTAACTGCAAGGTGATAGCAAAAAATTAAAGTTCGTGAAATTCAACTTTTAATCGAAATTAAACTACTCTTATCATTTAACATTCAAGGATGAATGTATGCGATACAGAAGAATATTAATCCCCGGGGGCACCTATTTCTTTACTCTAGCGATTGCGCAAAGAAACTCAGCACTTTTAACTTCAAACATCACTCTGCTACGTTCAGCTTATAAAAGTGTGGCTAAGTCACACCCTTTTAAAACACTTGCCATTGTCATTCTTCCAGATCACTTACACGCTATTTGGCAACTACCCGTTGGGGATTGTGATTATGCAAAACGGTGGCGGTTAATTAAGTCTAATTTTTCTAGACAGCTAAATAATTACGAGCATAAATCGCCTAGCCGTATTCAGAAATGTGAACGAGGTATTTGGCAGAGACGGTATTGGGAGCATTATATAAAGGACGAGCAAGACCTAATGAACCATATTAATTATATTTACTTCAACCCTGTGAAACATAAATATGTGAATCAAATTGAAGACTGGCCATTTTCGTCTTATAGGAAATTGAGTAAGTCATCTGCTTTTAATTTGTCAGGTGATGAGTTAGATATCGCACTTAATCTTTATGAAGATTGATGAGAGGTTGGTGCTTTGTTCTAACGCTAGCCTAACTAGTGTAGGTTGGGTTGAGAGCAACGAAACCCAACATGTTGTAGGTACTTTTCTTCTGCGATATATCGAACACTCCCGATAGCAAATCCGTGAAGGGTTCGGTATCGTAGCTACTCTTCAAGGTGAGTGTATGCGTTGGGTTTCGCTCCGCTCTACCCAACCTACCAGCGCAGAGCTTTACTTTCGAGTTACTGTCACTTTTGGTTGATTACTATTGCGGTAATCAAAGCTCACTACATACACGCCTTTTGCAGCGGGTTTAAAGCTAAAATAATTGTAGATGGTATTACAGTCGGCATTGGCGGCTTGGCCTAGAACCAATGATTGCCCTGCTGGGTCCATATCACTGTAACCACAGTTATAGCCTTCGCTAAAATCTGCATCCGCTACTTTGAATTCATAAACCTTACCTGGTGTTGAAAACTTAACGTCGGTTTGGAATATGCCCGGTGCAACTTGCTCTAATTGATACTGCGGCTCGGCATCCCACAAGGTAAAATCACCACGTAAATACATAGTACGGTCAAGCTCTTTGCTTGGCAGAATATCGTCAATGCTTGGCATTTGCATTTGGCTAGAACAGGCAGTTAATAAGCCTGCTAATGCTAAAGTAATTACACGTTTCATTACTGTTCCTTTTGCTACAAAAAAGCCAGCACTGAGCTGGCTTTTAATAATTGGCTACTGCTTACTTCTGGAGTACAGAAATATCAGCAATATCTAAAAACAGACGGCTTAGTTGGCTTAACAATGCTAAGCGGTTTTGTTTAACTGCTTCGTCATCAGCCATTACCATGACGTTATCGAAGAAGTTATCAACACTCTCACGGATACCCGCAAGTTGTGACAATGCTTCTTGGTAATCGCCATTTGCATATAGAGGTGCAAGCTCAGTTGCAAACTTAGCAACGTGTGACGCTAATAGTTTTTCTGCGTCATCGCTTAATAGGCTCTCATTTACATCACCTTGTGTTGTGATGTCATTTTTAGCCAAGATATTGCTTACACGTTTATTTGCTGCTGCAAGCGCTTCTGCTGCGTCTAATGTACGGAAGTGACTTACCGCTTTAACACGGCGGTCGAAATCAACTGGTTTAGTTGGACGACGTGCTAACACTGCTTGAATGACATCAACTTCAATACCTTCATCTTGATACCATGCGCGGAAACGACCTAACATAAACTCAAACACATCTGTTGATACGTTTAGGTTCGTTAGCTTTTCACCGAATAGCGTTTGCGACTTAGCAACAAGGTCTAAGATATCTAACGGTAATGATTTTTCAACCATGATGCGTAATGCACCAATTGCTGCACGGCGAAGTGCAAATGGGTCTTTGTCGCCTTTTGGCGCTTGACCAATACCAAAAATACCCACCAGCGTATCAAACTTATCAGCAATTGCTACTGCACAGCTGATCACATTTGTTGGTAAGTTATCACCCGCGAAGCGAGGCATATATTGTTCATTTTGCGCTAGTGCAACTTCTTCAGCTTCACCGTCGTGACGAGCGTAATGCATACCCATTACACCTTGCACGTCGGTAAACTCCATAACCATTTCGGTCATTAAGTCTGTTTTACTTAATAAACCTGCTCGCTTAGCAAGCTCGGCATCGGCACCTAACTGCTCAGCAATGTAACCGGCAAGTTCACTAATACGCTCAGATTTATCTTTCAGCGTACCAAGTTGCTTTTGGAATAAAACGGTATCTAGCGATTCTAAGCGACTCTCTAGCGTTTTCTTCTTGTCTGTTTCGTAGAAGAACTGTGCATCAGCTAAACGAGGACGAACAACTTTTTCGTTACCAGCAATTACCACGCTTGGATCTTTACTTTCGATGTTTGAAACAAATAGGAACTTATTAAGTAAGTTGCCATCTTGGTCTAATAACGGGAAGTACTTTTGGTCGTCCTTCATGGTATAGATAAGCGCTTCTGAAGGAACATCTAAGAATGCTTCTTCGAATGTTGCTGTCAGCGTTACTGGCCATTCAACCAAGGATGTTACTTCTTCAAGTAAGTCTTCATCCATCGCTACTTTAGCATTTACAGCGCTAGCTGCTGCTTCAATTTGTTCGCGAATTTGTGCTTTACGCGCTTCGAAGTCAGCGACAACGTAAGCAGATTTAAGAACATCAAACACATCATCAGCGTGGTTAATTGTTACTTTTTCTGGATGATGGAAACGATGACCTTGTAATTGGTTGCCAACTTGCTTACCAAGGATTTCGCCTTCAATGAGCGTGCTACCAAATAAAATAGTCGCTGTGTGCACAGGGCGAATAAATTGTGTTTTATTTGCACCCCAACGCATTGGTTTAGGGATAGGTAATTTAGCAAGTGCTTTGTTTACTGCATCACTCATAAGCGATGTAGTTGCTTGACCTTCAACCTGTGCTTTATGTAATAACCAAGCGCCTTTATCTGTTTCTAGTGTTTGTGCATCGCTTACATCGATACCACAACCACGAGCCCAACCCATTGCTGCTTTAGTTGGATTACCATCGGCATCAAAAGCGGCTGCAACTGCAGGACCACGCTTTTCTACAACCTTGTCACTTTGCTTAGCCTCAAGTGCAGTAACACGCAAACCTAAACGACGTGGTGATGCGTACCAGTTAACGCCTTGATGATTTAATTCTAAGCTTGCAAGCTCAGCTGCTAAGTTCTCAGCAAACGACTCAGCAAGTTTACGAAGTGCTTTCGGTGGCAACTCTTCTGTGCCAATTTCTACTAATAAATTTTCTGCTGACATGCTAATTCTTAATCCTTACAAAGCGGGAAACCAAGAGCTTCACGGGCATCATAGTAACTTTGTGCACATGCTTTAGATAAAGCACGAACACGTAAGATATAACGTTGACGTTCTGTTACTGAGATAGCGTGACGTGCGTCTAATAAGTTAAACGCATGTGATGCTTTCATTACTTGCTCATAAGCTGGTAATGGTAAGCCTGCTTCAATTAGCTTTTCGCTTTCTTTTTCACAGTGATCAAACTGTGCAAATAAGAACTCAACATCCGCTTGTTCGAAGTTATAAGCTGACTGCTCTACTTCATTTTGATGGAATACATCACCGTATGTCACACGACCCATAGGACCGTCTGCCCATACTAGGTCATAGATACTATCTACGCCCTGAATATACATTGCTAAACGCTCAAGACCATAAGTGATTTCACCGGTTACTGGTGAGCACTCTAAGCCACCTACTTGCTGGAAGTAAGTAAACTGAGTTACTTCCATGCCGTTTAACCAGATTTCCCAACCTAGACCCCAAGCACCTAATGTAGGCGACTCCCAGTTGTCTTCTACGAAGCGTACTTCATCAGTTAGTGTATCGATACCAACAGCAGCTAAAGAACCTAAATAAAGCTCCTGGATGTTTTCTGGTGATGGCTTTAATACTACTTGGAATTGGTAGTAATGCTGTAAACGGTTCGGGTTTTCACCATAACGACCATCAGTTGGACGGCGGCATGGTTGAACATACGCGCTCGACATTGGCTCTGGGCCAATCGACTTTAAGAAAGTTAACGGATGAAATGTCCCTGCTCCCACTTCCATATCGAGTGGTTGAGCAATCACACAGCCTTGCTGTGCCCAATAGTCCTGTAAAGCCAGGATCAAACCTTGAAAGGTTTTAACGTCATATTTTTGCATATTTGGCTTATAGTATCTGGTGCGTTTAGTCTGAAAATTGCTCTCAGTATACCTTGTGTGCAGTAAGGTTTTAAGCAGTTTGTGCTTTTTCAGCAATAAAAAAAGGAGCCTGTAGGCTCCTTTTTTAATTCTTAATTTCGCGTTATACGTCTAGGTTAACTACACGTAGCGCATTCGTTTCGATGAAGTCACGACGCGGCTCAACTTGGTCACCCATTAGAGTCGCAAACAATTGGTCTGCAGCTACTGCATCTTCAATTGTTACTTTCAACATACGACGTGCATCTGGGTCCATAGTGGTTTCCCAAAGCTGATCAGGGTTCATCTCACCGAGTCCTTTATAGCGTTGGATATAAAGGCCGCGTTTCGATTCATTGATTAACCACTCTAATGCATCCACAAAGTTATCAACAGCAAGAGTTTTCTCACCGCGTTGAACATATGCCCCTTCTTCAAGTAAGTTAGCAATGTTTACGCCTGTCGCTGCAATGCGTTTGTAGTCACGCGATGTGATGAAGTCATGGTTTAGTACATGTGCTTTATCCACACCATGCTGACGAATATTCACAACAGGATAATACATGTTGCGCTCAGTATCGTGCTCAGTGCCCGCATGGAAGATAGTTGCATCTTCATCACGTGCAATTAAGTCGTCAACTAGTGTGTTAGTCCACTCTTTAACTTTTGCTTCATCTGCTAAATCAGCTTCGGTAATTTCGCTTTGATAAATTAAACGTTCCATAATTGAATTTGGATATTTACGTTTTAAACGTTCAATCACTTTAACTGTATTTTGATAATCGTGAACGATTCTTTCTAGTTCTTCACCTTCAAGTGCAGATGCACCTTCGCTTGTATAAAGTGCAGCATTGTTTAATGCTAATGATGTTAAGTAATCAACAAGCGCTGGGTCATCTTTAATGTAGCGTTCTTGCTTACCTTTTTTCACTTTATAAAGTGGTGGTTGCGCAATATAGATAAAGCCTTTTTCTACAATCTCTGGCATTTGACGGTAGAAGAAAGTCAGTAGTAAGGTACGAATGTGAGAACCATCCACGTCCGCATCGGTCATGATAATGATACGATGATAACGTAGTTTTTCTGGGTCATATTCATCACGACCAATACCACAACCTAATGCAGTGATTAGAGTTGCTACTTCTTGAGAAGAAAGCATCTTATCAAAGCGTGCTTTTTCTACGTTAAGAATCTTACCTTTAAGTGGCAAAATTGCTTGGTTTTTACGGTTACGACCCTGTTTAGCTGAACCACCTGCAGAGTCACCCTCCACTATGTATAGTTCAGAAAGTGCTGGATCTTTTTCTTGGCAGTCAGCCAATTTACCTGGTAAACCAGCTAAATCCATTGCACCTTTACGGCGTGTCATTTCACGTGCTTTACGCGCTGCTTCACGAGCTCGTGCTGCATCAATAATTTTGCCAACAACTGTTTTAGCATCAACTGGGTTTTCTAATAAGAACTCAGTTAATTTTTCTGCCATTGCTTGTTCTACAGCAGACTTAACTTCACTTGATACTAGTTTGTCTTTCGTTTGTGATGAGAACTTAGGATCAGGAACTTTAACACTTACAACAGCAGTTAAGCCTTCACGAGCGTCATCACCCGTAGCATTGCTTGTTGTTTTCGCTTTTTTGTTAAAACCTTCTTTTTCCATATAGTTATTTAGCGTACGCGTTAATGCTGCTCTAAAACCAGCTAAGTGCGTACCACCATCACGTTGTGGAATGTTGTTAGTAAAGCAGAATATGCTTTCTTGGAAACCATCGTTCCACTGCATTGAAACTTCTACACTAATACCGTCTTCTTCACGCTCATGGGTAAAGTGGAAAACACTTTTATGTACAGGTGTTTTATTACGGTTTAGATATTCTACGAACGCTTGGATACCGCCATCATATTTGAAGTGGTCTTTTTTAGCCTCTTCGCGTTCATCGGTAAGAATGATACTTACACCAGAATTTAAGAACGAAAGCTCACGTAAACGCTTTGCTAAAATATCGTAGTGGAAGTTAAGGTCAGTGAATGTTTCACCACTTGGCCAGAAACGTAACTCAGTACCTGAGTCTGTTGCGTCACCAATTACAGCTAATGGCGCATCAGGTACACCCATAGTATATGTTTGTTGGTGAATTTTACCTTCACGACGAATTGTCAGCTGTAGTTTTTCAGAAAGTGCATTTACTACCGAAACACCTACACCGTGTAAGCCACCAGATACTTTATATGAGTTATCATCGAACTTACCACCAGCATGAAGTACCGTCATGATAACTTCAGCCGCTGAAACACCTTCTTCTTCGTGAATAGATGTAGGAATACCACGACCGTTATCTCTTACAGAGACTGAACCGTCTAAGTGAATCGTTACAAAAATATCATCACAATGACCAGCTAAGGCTTCATCGATAGAGTTATCAACAACCTCAAACACCATATGGTGAAGGCCTGTACCGTCATCGGTGTCCCCTATATACATTCCTGGACGCTTTCTTACTGCGTCTAATCCTTTAAGTACTTTAATACTCGACGAATCGTAATTCTCAGACATGGTTAATCCCACTTATCTTGTTATTAGGTTGCCATGTTTCACGTGGAACATTTTTAGTTCTCGTTGCATGGGTTCCACCACAGCAGAAATACTTTCAGATAAAATTGATGAGATAAAAAGTTGCGAATCGCAATGAGTCAAAAGTTGACCCACTTTTTCTTTTGTATCTTCACCCAGTTCTGAAGGTAAGTCATCTATTAGCAATATAGATTGCTTATCTGTTTCTGACTCAATTAAGCTATTTTGCGTTACTTTTAACGCATAAAGCAAGAGCTTCAATTGACCGCGAGAAAAGGTATTTTCTACACTGTTACCAGAAACACTAAAACTAAAATCAGCTTTATGCGGACCTTTACTTGTGAAACCTTGTTTGGCATCACGTTCAAAGCTTTGCTCAAGCGCCTCTGAGAGCGTTTCGCTCTCTTTCCAGCCCGCATGAAAGTTAATTTCTAAATCGCTTACAAGCGTTAATTCTGCACACATTTTATCAAAAAACTGCTGCTTAAACCTACTTATATACGCGATTCTTAGATTATTTATTTGTTCAGCTAGTCTAACAAATTCTTTATCCCAAAACTTGATCTGTTCGAAATAATCTCGAGGTTTACTTTTTAATAAAGCATTACGTTGCTTTAGTACTTTATTAAAAGATTGCCACAAGTAAAAAAAGTCATGTTCCACGTGGAACAATCCTAAATCGAGAAACTTTCTACGCTCTTTTGGACCGCCAAAAAACAATGAATAGCTTTCTGGAGTAATAACTTGTACCGGCACTAGCTGAGCTAATTCAGAGATTTTACGGCTCGTTTTTCCCTGAATCTTTAAAGACGTTTCACCCGATTGGTTTTTACTTATACCAATCGGAATAGACAAATCATGCAGCGCTTTGCGACCATGAATCACAAACTTGTCTTGTTGATGCTGAATGATATTTTTATGTTTGGCGGTACGAAATGATTTACCGTGAGAAAGGAAATATATCGCCTCAAGGAGACTGGTTTTTCCGCTGCCATTTTCGCCATAGATAATGTTTATGCCATTAACCGGCTCAAGTGTCAGCGCCTCAATATTCCGAAAATTATTGAGGCTTAAATGACTTAAACTCATATAAGCTTATAGGCGCATCGGCATTACAACGTACATAGCTTCTTCGTCACCTGCACCTTCAATTAGCGCACTGCTATTAGAGTCTGCAAGCGTAAAGGTTACATCTTCTGTTTTTAATGTATTAAGTACATCAAGCACATAAGAAACGTTAAAGCCAATTTCAAGTTCGCCACCTTGGTACATTACTTCAACCACCTCTTCAGCTTGTTCTTGCTCAGGGTTGTTTGCTGTAATTTTTAATAAACCTTCAGACAGGTTCAAACGTACACCACGGAACTTTTCATTCGATAAAATAGACACACGTTGGAAAGCACTGCGTATCCATTCACGATTAGCAGTAATTACTTTGTCACCACCACGCGGCAATACTCGACGATAATCAGGGAAACGACCATCAACTAGTTTACTGGTAAATGTAAACTCAGTATCAATAATACGAATATGGTTAGCACCAAATTGAATGGTTACTAGCTCATCATCAGCTACCATTAGGCGCATAATTTCTTGTACACCTTTACGTGGAATAATTAACTGGCGTTGCGTATTTAAAGACTGTGGTAATTGCTTTTGTGCAATTGCCAAACGGTGACCGTCTGTAGCCACTGTTTTAATATCTGCGTTATCAACTTCAAATGACATACCGTTTAAGTAATAACGTACATCTTGATTCGCCATAGAAAAGTGTGTGCTTTCTAAAAGTTTACGCAATTCTAAACGCGTTAGTTGAAATTCAACTTCACCATCCCACTGCTCAAGATTCGGAAAATCTTCAGCAGCCAGCGTAGTTAGAGAAAAACGGCTTTTACCACTTGTTAATAGTAACTGATGATCTTGGCTACTTAACGTAAGGTCTGAGCCATCAGGTAAACTTTTACAAATATCGAGTAACTTTTTAGCTGGTAAAGTTAATTGCGTATCTGTGGTATCTTCACCGACAAACACACTCGCCACTAACTCAATTTCAAGATCGGTACCCGTCATCGAAAGTTGTCCGTTTTCAACAACTAACAGTACGTTCGATAAAATCGGTAAGGTGTGCTTACGCTCAATCGCACCAGACACTTGAACTAAAGGTTTTAAAAATTGCTCTCTTGATATTGTTATTTGCATAATAAAGTCGGCCTTAAGATGACAAGGTTCTTATTAAGTTTTGATAATCTTCTTTCACTTCGTGGCTTTCGTCACGTAGTGATTTAACTTTACGACAAGCGTGTAAAACAGTTGTGTGATCACGACCACCAAAGGCGTCACCAATCTCAGGTAAACTGTGATTTGTAAGTTCTTTTGATAATGCCATGGCCACTTGACGTGGTCTTGCTACTGAACGGCTACGGCGTTTAGATAGTAAATCTGATACACGAATACGGTAATACTCAGCAACAGTGCGTTGAATATTATCTATCGTTACCAGTTTATCTTGCAGCGCAAGTAAGTCACGTAGCGCTTCTTTTACAAAGTCGATCGAAATCGGACGACCAGTAAAGTTTGCATTAGCAATAACGCGGTTTAACGCCCCTTCTAATTCACGCACATTTGAACGCAACTTTTTAGCGATAAAAAAGGCAACTTCGTGAGGTAAATTGATTTTACTTTGCTGCGCTTTTTTCATCAAAATAGCAACGCGCGTCTCAAGTTCTGGCGGCTCAATAGCAATGGTTAAGCCCCAACCAAAACGTGATTTAAGGCGATCTTCAACCCCTTCTATCTCTTTTGGATAGCGGTCTGAAGTTAAGATAATTTGTTGATTTCCTTCAAGTAAAGCATTGAAGGTATGAAAAAACTCTTCTTGTGAGCGTTCTTTATTAGCGAAAAATTGAATGTCATCGATCATCAATGCATCAACACTTCGGTAATAACGTTTAAATTCTTCTATGGCATTATTTTGTAACGCTTTAACCATGTCTTGCACAAATCGCTCAGAGTGCATATAAACAATTTTCGCGTCTGGCTTATTAGCCATAATACCGTTACCAACAGCGTGTAATAAGTGAGTTTTACCTAAGCCAGTACCACCGTATATAAATACAGGGTTAAATGCTGAACCTGGGTTATCTGCAACTTGAGTCGCTGCAGCTTTTGCTAATTGGTTTGATTTACCTTCAACAAAGCTATCAAAGGTGTAATTTTCTTTAATGTTTGATTTATAGCCTGATTTTGGTGCAGGCTCGACCGCTGCTTTTTCAGGTATTGGCTGTTGTTTTTCGGCAGTCTGTTGGGTAACAGGCGCGCTTGTTTCTGCTGCAGCCGGTGCAGATGCCACTTGGGCATTTAAAATAGGTTTACTACCAACATCAAAACGTAATTCAGGTGCTTCATCACCACAAATTTCAACGAGTAGTTCATTAATACGGTTTAAATACTTTTCTCTCACCCAATCCAAAACAAAACGGTTAGGTGCATATATAGTCAACGTATCTTCGGTACTTTCTGCTTGAAGTGGTCTTACCCACATACTGA
Organism: Pseudoalteromonas sp. 2CM39R; assembly: GCF_023161845.1. Lineage (NCBI taxonomy): Bacteria > Pseudomonadati > Pseudomonadota > Gammaproteobacteria > Alteromonadales > Pseudoalteromonadaceae > Pseudoalteromonas > Pseudoalteromonas sp. 2CM39R. The sequence continues at coordinate 25,853 of NZ_JALNTM010000032.1, read as the reverse complement.
ATTGCTGTGAAGGCAATTCATCTTGCAATACATATAAACAACTTTGCCAAACCGACAGATACACAGTTAAACTCCCAGAGATTTAATTTTTATTCCCGTTCATCTTTAATGATGGAAAATCAAACATTTATTGCTAATCTTTGACCAACTTTCTTGGCCCAGACCGACTATTATGAAGGTACTTTATCCACAAGTACAAGATTGATTTTTATGAAAAATATGATCTCAGCAACATAAAAGAATAAAACACTGATTTTTAAGAAAATTATTTTTTAAGCTCGAACGGTGATCATAACAAATTTGCAGGCAGATCGCGATCAAATTCTACGATCGAATCGGCTTTTCCCAAGCTTTTATTCACTTTTTATACAGAGGCTGTGGAAAACTTCTTATTTATGATGATCCTATATGATCAGTTAAAAGGATCCTTTATAATTACGGCCTCTGCAGCGTTTTAATGATTGACTTTTGTTGTCTTCATCTATAATATCTCGCGCTCGCAATGGCACCTGTGCCAGGATCGCGACCTGCATAGGATGTTTTAACCTTAACCGATCGGATGGAATTGTTATGAAAAGAACTTTTCAACCTAGCGTTTTAAAACGCAAACGTACACACGGTTTCCGTGCTCGTATGGCATCAGCAAATGGCCGTAAAGTATTAGCTCGTCGTCGTGCTAAAGGCCGTAAAGTTCTTTCTGCTTAATATATAAGTGGAAGACTTTAGCTTCAGCAGGGAGTTACGTCTGTTAACTCCCTCGCATTACTCTCGAATCTTTAATGAACCAGCACGCGCTGCGACTCCTTTCTTTACCCTATTAGCTAAACGCAACGACCAAACTAATCCTCGATTAGGTCTTACGGTCGCAAAAAAACGCGTTAAAAAAGCCTGTCAACGTAATCGAATTAAACGACTTGCTCGCGAAAGTTTCCGTTTAAATCAACATAAACTCGATAACATTGATATTGTGCTTATGGTTAAAAGTGGTATTGATGAACAGTCCAACGAAGAGCTAACAAAGCAACTAAATAAATTGTGGCGAAAAATTAACGAACGCTGCAAGCCTGGTGCACCTAAACCACCACCATTTAAAAAACGCCCGAATAAATCAGCTAAATCTAATAAACAAGCCTGATAGCAATAGAATTACAGGCTTAATTAAGGTATCTTTAGCTCACCTTTTAATCATGCATTTAAAATTCTACGATGGGAATTTAAATTCATGGTATCCATTGACTAAATTAACGCAGGGGCAGACACATCATGAGGTTACTTAAACCACTTGTTGCTATTCCAAAGCGCTGTTTAGTCATGCTAATACGCGGCTATCAAAAATGGATAAGTCCACTATTAGGCCCGCATTGTCGTTTTAATCCAACCTGCTCTAGTTACGCTATTCAAGCAATTAATTTGCATGGAAGTGTAAAAGGCAGTTGGTTAGCTGTTAAACGCATATTAAAATGCCACCCTTTACATGCTGGTGGGGATGATCCCGTACCGGCAAAAAATCATATTAACCACCAACACGAGAAATAAGAGCTGTTATGGAATCGCAACGCACGTTTTTATTAATCGGCTTGATGCTTGTGTCGTTTTTATTATTTCAAGAATGGAATAACGACTACAACGCACCAAAGGCTGATCCAAGTGCCACAACACAAACACTAGGCGCAACAACACCAGAATCTGATGACTTTATTCCAGCATCATCTGACGGTGAAGTTCCAGCTGTAACGACAGCAAAGCGCTCAGTTATCGATGTAACAACTGATGTATTCACTGTTAAAATTGACACCCGTGGTGGTGACATCATTGAAACAGACTTACTTCAGTACGAAGAAGAAAAAGGCAGTAACACACCTTACATGCTATTAGGTGAGTTCGATGGTAAGCAATACTTCTCGCAAAGTGGCTTAATTGGTTTAAATGGTCCTGACGCAACTGTTGCTGGTCGCCCTGTTTATAAAACCACACAAAAAGCATTCACTTTAACGGGTGATGAGCTACGTGTACCACTTGAGTTTACTGACAGTAAAGGTGTGACGTTTACTAAAACTTATATCTTCAAAAAAGGCGACTACGCTGTAGATTTAGAGTACACAGTAAACAACGTAACAGCTGATCCAATTCAAGTTCAGTTATACACGCAAGTAAAACGCACAGTACAAGAAAAAGGTAGCTTAGTAGATCAAAACTACTTAGGTGGCGCTTATGGCTCAGATGAAGAGAAGTATGAAAAATACAGCTTCTCAGACATGGCTGATAAAAACCTTAATATCACCACATCTGGCGGCTACATTGCATTTATTCAACACTACTTTGTAAGTGCGTGGGTACCAAAGCAAGATCAGCAAAACACTCTTTACAGCAAACTTGTATCAGGTAATGCAGCAATTATTGGTGTTAAAGGTGAAGCAGTTAATGTACAAGCTGGTTCGCAAGCAACGCTTGGCTCAACTTACTATATGGGCCCGAAAGAGTCTGACGTACTAGAAGCAATTCACCCAGACTTAGACCTAACTGTAGATTACGGTTGGTTATTCTTTATCTCACAACCATTATTCGTATTACTTAAGTGGTTATACGGTATCTTAGGTAACTGGGGTCTAGCTATCATTGCAATCACGGTTATCGTTAAAACGGCAATGTACCCGCTTACTAAAGCACAATACACGTCAATGGCGAAGATGCGTGCACTTCAGCCTAAAATGGCTGCACTAAAAGAGAAGTATGGTGATGACCGTCAAAAATTCGGTCAGGCTATGATGGAAATGTACCGCAAAGAAAAAGTTAACCCTATGGGTGGCTGTTTCCCGCTGTTACTACAAATGCCAATCTTCTTAGCATTATTCTACGTATTCTTAGAATCAACTGAGCTACGTCATGCTGAATTCGTTTTATGGTTAAATGACTTATCAGCAATGGATCCATACTACGTATTACCGGTTTTATTTGGTTTAAGTATGTTCATTACTCAAAAGCTGCAACCTATGACGGTTACTGACCCTATGCAGCAAAAAATGATGACCTTTATGCCAGTGGTATTCTCTATTTTCTTCTTATGGTTCCCATCTGGCCTAGTACTTTACTGGTTAGTATCGAACCTTATCTCAATCGCACAGATGCTAATCATCTACCGCGGTATGGAGAAAAAAGGTATTAAGGTAAGAGGCTAAACTCTTAACCCAATAAAAAAGGCGCTAACTGCGCCTTTTTTAATGCCTGAAAATAGCTAACCTAGAATAGGAGAATAAACTTGATTGGGCACACTACGTTCCGTAAAGCTCAAACTCGTTGTTAGTAAGGAAGCAACTACCAAACCGATTGCAATCACCCCAGATAAACCAAGCCACTTTCCAGTTGTTGTTTTACGCTTAACCCTAAGCCAACTCATATAGATGCCTGCAGCGCTTACAAAGCTCATTAATGCACCAAATACACCCCAAATAAGCTTAGTACCAATTCCTGCAAAGTTACCAAAGTGCAGCGGATCAGCGGTGTCTTTAATTCGTGGAAGCAGGTTTAGTTCTTCCCCTTTCTGTACACCAAGAACTTCACCGGAACTTGGATTTAAATAAACCCGGTTAGCACGCAGGCGCAGTAAAATATCATCGTTATAACCACGTACTTCAATAGGCTGAGCCGCTTTATTAGGATAACGAATATAGCGTATATCTAGGCTAGGAAACGCATGTTGAGCGGCTTCATAAGCAGCAGCTAAACTAATTGGCGATAGACCTTTGCGAGGGCTTTGTTTTTTAAACTCACTCAAGGCTGGTGGACTAGAGACATAGTGAGGTACCTTCGCAGTTTGCAGCCCATGTTCTACCAAATACCAAACCCCTGTGATGGCCATCACAGCAATAAACCATAAACTCCAAAGCCCTAACAGCTTATGCCAATCAGACCAACTACTACGTTTATCAAGGCTTAGCGCAGCAGGCTTTTTCATAAAGCCTTGCCACCAGCGCCGATACACATAAAAACTCGAAACCAATAAAATAACGAGTAAAATACTCAAACTGGTGACGATTAATTTACCTGTCCAGCCCATCGACAAGTTCATATGCCAGTTACGTAAAAACCGCGATATCCGCGCCCACTCTCCTTCACCGAGTAAGCGACCCGTTGCAGCATCTAAATAAACAAAGCGAAATGAATCACCGACTTTAAGAGCCGCTTCAATGGCAAGGTAATCTTGCTTATGACGTTGGATATAAAGTAACTGAGCTTGCGGATAATGCTCATTAAGGGTGTTTTCGAGAGCTGGGTAGTTAGTCGAAGCAGAAGAAGTTAAAGCACGGTACTTAGCGTCTGTTAAGTACTCGAGTTCATGACTTAACGTAGCGAGTGTTCCCGATACGCAGGTAACAAAAAGCAGGACTCCAACAAAGAGTCCTGCCCAAGAATGTAAGTTAAACCAACTTTTAGCGTTCACACGCCACCATTAAAAGCTGTATTTAGCACTTAAATAGACACGGCGTGGTTCACCAGGAAAGTGCCCTGTTCGCTCGATAAAGCCACTGCTTGCGTATTCTTTATCAAATAGGTTCTTAACTGATAGCTGCCATTGCCAGTTATCAACGGTTGTTTGCCACGCCATGTTGTAAACCGTGTAAGGTTTAACACGTTGACCACCTAAACTAAGCTGTTCATCAACATAGTCTAAGCCAGCAGAAATAGATGACGATAAGTTAGGTAGCTCATAACGTGTCCATATACCTAGGGTATTTTGCGGCGCGTTAGCAAATTTATCGCTATCTGGAATTTGGTTACGAATGCTGTCGTTGGCTTTAGTAATACGGGTATCATTATAAGCGTAGCTTGCAGTAACTACCCAGCGCTCAGTGATGTCACCAACCACCTCAAGTTCAAAACCCTTACTTTGTACTTCACCGACGGCAACTAGGTCATCAACGCCGTCACCTGCAACATCACCTAATAAGCTAGGCTGCAGGATGTTTTCGCGGACAATATCGTACACAGCCATATTAACAGCAAGTGTGTCAGCTAATAGCTTGGTTCTTAAACCTAACTCGTTAATACGGCTAGTCTCCGGTGAGAACGGACCGCCCTTTGCTGTTTCTTGATTACTCGCACTTTGCGGCACAAAGCCAGTGCCATGTAGTGCATAAGGGAAGAACATATCGTTAATGTTATAGCTGGTACCAATACGGTAGGTTAAGTCGCTATCAGAAAACTCGGTTTGATTTAACAGATCTTTATCTTCAAAACGATCATACCTTAAGCCAGCTGTCACACTCCAATTAGCGGTGATATCTAGCTGATCTTGCACGTAGGCACCAAAGCGGGTGCTATTCGTTTGCCCAAGTCTTGGGGTAATACTATCAAGGTTATAATCATCAGCAGAGGTTAAACCATATTCAGGGTTGTTAAGATCAAGTCCTGGTACTGGGCCACCTTTACTTTGTTGCTTAGCTGTACGGTAAACGCTTTCGAAATCATGTTCATACCAATCACTACCAAACAACACTTGATGCTGCATGTCTGCAACTACAAATTCTGCAATCGCATTAGCTGTTAAACTAAAGCCTTCGTTCTCACGTACTTGATCACGAAACTCACGATGGCTCCAATCAACAATACCGTCCTCATCTGTATCTACTAGGCCTCTTGGTTCATGGTAGTTTTGCACTTCTTTGTTATCAAAATAACGTGCTGTGACATCTGTGCGCCAAACATCATTAAATTCATGTTTTAAAGTAGCCTGATAGACATGGGCTTCAACATTTTGAAAGTCTGTTGCCTCGTTATGATTCCAGCTAATATCAGTTAGAAAATTACCGTTATCATCAGCAGGTACACCACGTAAACGTGCCCCACCCAATTCTTGCTCTATATAGGTATACTGAGTGGTCAATTCGGTTGCACTGTTTATAAGCCACGTATAACCAAGATCAACAATGGTATTATCGCTGCTAGTATTAGCACGGAATGGCTTTTCAGTATCACGGTAAAGACCAACACGGTAAGCATGATTATCAAGTGATTCACTCAAGGTTCCAGTGCTTTCTAATGCACCACTGAAGAAGTCATCATTACCTACTTCAACTTCAATACTATGTTCACTGGTGAATTTAGGCTTCTTAGTTACATAGTTAATAATACCGCCCGGATTACCACTACCGTATATAGCGCCAGCAGGTCCTTTTAAAACCGCAACTTGTTCAATATTAAATAATTGCGGTACAGCAAAGCCATTAAAAGGGTCGCCCTTTACGCCATCATATAAAATCTCATCTTGGCGAAAGCCACGAAATGTCACGCCCGAATAACTAAAGGCATTAACGCCAGCAATATTGCTGTAAAGGTCGGTAATTTGGCGAGCAGCCTGATCACTGATCAGCTCCTGCGGCAAAATTTGAATTGACTGAGGAATTTTCTCTAAAGGTGTATTGGTACGAGTAGCAAAGCTAGACTCGGTTGGGCGATATAAAGAGAACGCACGGCCAACAACTTCTATTTTTTCGAGTTCTTTTGAATCATTTTGATCAGAAGTAGTCACTTCAGTTTGAGCATGGGCAACGCCCGAAAAACCAGCAGCAAGTGCAATAAAAACAGCAGAAAGACGCATAATAAAAAACGATAAGATTTAGAATGCGCAATATGGTAATGAATATAATTATCATTTGCAATGGCTGTTTATTATTAATTAAAGCTAAATAAAGTATTACTTACATCAGACTTTTGCTACCTCATTACTCAAACAGCTATTCGCATGAAATTAAGCCATAGGTTACAATAGAGCCAGCATTCATTCTTTTATTGGCATTATTTCATCGCATGATTAATCAAGACACAATTGCAGCACAAGCGACCGCACCAGGACGTGGTGGGGTTGGTATTATTCGCGTCTCTGGTAGCTTAGCTAAAACAGTGGCAGAACAGATTATTGGCCGTTGTCCTAAAACACGTTACGCAGACTATGTACCATTTAAAAGCTTGAGCGGTGAACAGCTTGACCAAGGTATTGCTATTTACTTCCAAGGGCCAAATTCATTTACCGGCGAAGACGTACTAGAACTACAAGGTCACGGCGGCCCTGTCGTATTAGATATGCTATTAAAAGAAATTAGCCAAATTGACGGTGTACGTTTAGCAAAACCAGGTGAGTTCTCTGAGCGCGCATTTATGAATGATAAGCTTGATTTAACTCAAGCAGAGGCAATTGCCGATTTAATTAATGCAACCAGTGAACAAGCAGCAAAAAGCGCCCTTCAATCATTGCAAGGTGAATTCTCTAAGCACATAGAAACGCTGGTGGAGAAAGTCATTCACCTACGTATGTATGTTGAAGCCGCTATTGATTTTCCAGATGAAGAAATCGACTTTTTATCAGACGGTAAAGTATCAACAGATCTAAATGCCATTATTGACCAATTAGAGAATGTAACTCAGCAAGCTAAACAAGGTAGCATCATGCGTGAAGGTATGCGTGTTGTTATTGCGGGTCGCCCTAACGCTGGTAAATCAAGCTTATTAAATGCGTTAGCTGGCCGTGATGCAGCTATCGTTACCGAAATAGCTGGTACAACACGTGACGTATTACGCGAACATATCCACATTGATGGTATGCCACTACATATTATTGATACCGCAGGCCTGCGTGAAAGCCCTGATAAAGTAGAGCAAATTGGTATTGAACGCGCATGGGATGAAATTAACCAAGCCGATCGCGTACTATTTATGTTAGACGGCACTGATACATCAGCCACTGACCCCCATGATATTTGGCCAGAGTTTATGGCCAAGTTACCAGAGGGTATGGGTGTTACTGTGATCCGAAATAAAGCCGATATTTCCGGTGAAAATGTCGGTATGGATGAACATGATCAATATCCGGTGATCCGCTTAAGTGCTAAAAATGCAGAGGGTATAGAGTTAGTTCGTACTCACTTAAAGGCATGTATAGGTTTCCAAGGCGCCACAGAAGGTGGATTTATGGCACGCCGTCGTCACTTAGATGCACTTGATCACGCAGCCTACCATTTAAACACTGGTAAAGAGCAATTAGAGATGCATATTGCAGGTGAGATCTTGGCTGAAGAGTTACGCCTAACTCAACAGTTCTTAAATGAGATAACAGGTGAATTTACCTCTGATGACCTACTTGGGAAAATCTTTAGCTCGTTCTGTATCGGTAAATAAATTCCGGTCATCAATATTATAAAAAAGAGTCGCAAGACTCTTTTTTTGTTTTTACTCCAACTAATTAATTATCGGTTCAGGGCCGAAACCAGCCAGTAATTAACCTCATATCAATTAGTCTAGCGATGTCATTAAACGGAGGACATCATGGACAAATATCAACTCTTTCACCAATTACACCACCAGCAAAGCGGCTTTATACTTGCTAATGCGTGGGATCTTAGTTCAGCACAATTCATCCAAGCTGCGGGAGCTAAAGCAGTAGCAACAACCAGCTGGGGAATTGCTGCCAGTTTAGGTTTAGCTGATGGTGAAAACATCTCTTTTAAAACTCAATTAGCGCTGGTTAAAAGCTTAACCGAACACCTTCATATTCCACTCTCTGTGGATATAGAGTCAGGCTACAGTAACGATCCGCTGCAAATTAGCGAAAACGTTTTAGCGTTAGCAAGATTAGGAGTTGTAGGCATCAACATAGAGGACTCAAATAAAGACACTAACGCACTGAGATCTATCGAACAGCAATGCACTATTATTAGTGAAATAAAGAAAGTACTTAACGAAAATGGCTTCGGTGGTTTATTTATAAACGCCAGAACCGATACCTACATTGTTAGTGACTCCCCTTTTCAAGCAACATTAAAGCGAGCAAAAGCGTATCAAAATGCAGGTGCAGACGGTCTGTTTGTGCCCGGCTTAACTAACATAGAGCACATAACCAGCTTAGCTAACACAATAGATATGCCATTAAATGTGATGGCAATGAGCAACTTTAACTCAGCAAAAGCGGCTTTCGCTGGTGGTGCAAAACGGTTTTCATTGGGTAATTCACTCTATGATCTAGTCGGTAATACGATAAAAACCAGTTTAACTCAGATCGAAAACTAACTTAGCGAGCTAAAAAATTAGATCAAAACAGCTTTTAAGATCGAATTTAGCTAAAAATGTTATCCACATTTGGGGCTTTTTTAGATCTAAAAGCTGATTTGATCATAAAAAAACGCGGAAATTTGAATTTATTTTCATAAAACAGCCCTTTTTGATAACTAATTTTCTTAAAAACAGCCTTTATTAGCGCTTATTTAAGTTTTTTTCGATCTATTTTATTGATCGCAAATTGCAAACCGATCGTTATCAACAAGCGATCTATCCACAAAACGATCATACTCACTACTTTTATCAGATCAGAAAAATTAAGCGCTTACACATAATTAAAGATCAACAACTTAGCAAAGTTATACAGTTTCCAATATTTAGCTTGATCAGAACTTTCCCCAAATTTATTAACAGCTTGATCAAAGGGTTTAATTTATGAATAAATATAAAAAACCATTAAAAACAGTAGATTATAAAAAGCATTGAATTAAAGCTGTCATTTTAAGCAGAAAAACTTATTCAGATCGTAATTCAACGCTTTACTCACACCCTAACTTAGTTATCATGTGGCCACTTATTTCTATACATGATCAATCACATGCAATCAGTAAATATCATCGTTGGCAGCCAAATGGGATCTGCAGAATACGTGGCAGAGCAACTAGCAGAAGCCCTTGAACAACAAGGGATCCAAGTGCAGCTTCATGAACAGCCTGTATTTGATGATATTGATCAGCAAGATACTATTTGGTTGTTATGTACTTCTACATACGGCGCGGGAGACTACCCAGAGAACCTACTGCCATTTGTTGAATCTATTAACCAACAGGCTGATCTTAAAGGATTAAACTACAGTGTGATCGGATTAGGTGACACTAGTTACGACACCTATAACTATGCAGGCCGTAATCTAGATGAGTTATTAGCTAATAAAGGCGCAAACCGCGTGGCAGAACGCTTAGAGCTAAATATTCTTGATGAAGCATTGCCAGAAGACACGGCATTAGCCTGGTTACCAAGCTGGATCGAATCAGCAGGGCTCAATTAATCCGATCGGTGTTGATCGTTGTTATAAAAGTTACCCACAATTTACTGATAATTTAGATCGGATTGTGGATAAACACTGATCTAACTGCGATTTTAACCTAGTTTATCCCTTGGATAAGATCCAATCGATATTACCCTGTGTATAAATAGCCCTTTTGATCAAAGCTTTTACGCGGGAAGATCCGATCATATTAACACCTTTAGATCTACGTTAAGATCATGTTTTAAATAGTAAAGCGAACATTATCAACAGATCTAGCCGTTACTAGTAGTAAGAGTAATAAAAGATCTCTTTAAAAGATCCTTTATATTATTAGAGATCACCCACTTAGATCTTGAGCACTGTTTAATCATTTATCTTCTCTAAATTTCTAGGTAGAATACGCTCCCTTTACAAAGTTTTGCTGGTCGATTAAGTAGGATCCCATAAATGATTTTTCACGAACGTTTTGATGTTATTGTTGTAGGTGGTGGACATGCAGGTACTGAAGCTGCATTAGCATCTGCTCGCATGGGCATGAATACCCTATTGCTGACTCATAATATGGATACCCTTGGTCAAATGTCTTGTAACCCGGCAATTGGCGGTATTGGTAAAGGCCATTTAGTTAAAGAGATCGATGCTCTTGGTGGTGCAATGGCTCAGGCTATTGATAAAGGCGGTATTCAATTTCGTACTTTAAACTCATCTAAAGGCCCTGCAGTACGTGCTACGCGTGCACAAGCTGACCGTGCTTTGTATAAAGCAGCTATTCAACATACTTTACAACATCAAGAAAACTTAAAGATCTTCCAACAATCATGTGACGATCTAATCGTTGAAGGTGATCGAGTAATTGGTGTTGTAACGCAAATGGGTCTTCGTTTTAGCGCGCCTTCTGTGGTTCTTACCGTAGGTACTTTCTTAGGTGGTCAGATCCATATTGGTTTAGAGAACTTCAAAGGCGGTCGTGCCGGTGATCCACCTTCAATTGCACTTGCTGAGCGTTTACGTGAATTACCTTTCCGTGTTGATCGCTTAAAAACAGGCACGCCTCCTCGTATTGATGCGCGTACTGTTGATTTTAGCAAGATGCAAGAACAGCCTGGTGATACCCCAACGCCTGTATTCTCATTTATGGGTAAACAATCGGATCACCCACAGCAGATCCCGTGTTACATCACTTATACAAATGAAAAAACACATGATGTGATCCGCAATAACTTACATCGCTCACCTATGTATTCAGGTGTAATTGAAGGTATTGGTCCACGTTACTGCCCTTCAATCGAAGATAAGATCGTTCGTTTTGCTGATAAAGACAAACATCAAATCTTTGTTGAGCCTGAAGGTTTAACATCATACGAATTATATCCAAATGGTATTTCAACGAGTTTACCGTTTGATGTACAGCTTGAAATTGTGCAATCAATCACTGGTTTTGAAAATGCACACATTTGTCGTCCTGGTTATGCTATTGAGTATGACTTCTTTGATCCGCGCGACTTAAAGCAATCATTAGAAACTAAGTTTATTAATGGTTTATTCTTCGCAGGCCAAATCAATGGTACAACCGGTTACGAAGAAGCCGGCGCGCAAGGTTTAATTGCGGGTATGAACGCGGCATTACAAGTACAAGGAAAAGAGTCTTGGACACCTCGCCGTGATGAAGCATACACAGGTGTACTAATTGACGACCTAGCAACATTAGGTACTAAAGAACCGTACCGTATGTTTACTAGCCGTGCTGAATACCGTTTATTACTTCGTGAAGATAATGCCGACATTCGTTTAACTGAAAAAGGCCGTGAACTTGGCTTAGTTGACGATGCTCGTTGGGCTGCCTTTAACGAAAAAATGGAAATCATCGAAAAAGAAACGCAACGTTTAAAAGAAACATGGATCCACAAAGATCACGTTGCTGTTGATCAAGTAAACGCGTTATTAAAAACACCACTGACTCGTGAAGCGAGCCTTGAAGATCTGATCCGCCGTCCTGAAATTCGTTATAACGACTTAATGGCAATCGATGGTTTGGGTTCTGAGTTTGATAACCAAGCTGCACTTGAGCAAGTTGAGATCCATACTAAGTACGCAGGCTATATTGCTCGTCAGCAAGATGAGATCAATAAGCAGCTACGTCATGAACAAACTGTATTACCAAAAGACTTTGATTATTCAACTGTTTCTGGTTTATCAAATGAGGTTATCGCAAAGCTTACTGATAGTCGTCCAGATACAATTGGCCAAGCGTCACGTATTTCAGGTATCACCCCTGCTGCTATTTCGCTATTATTAGTCTATCTGAAAAAGCAAGGCTTACTACGCAAGACTGCGTAGTTGGTGAGGAATACAGTGTTACAACAACAATTAACTTCGCTGTTAGCGCAAACTGATATTGCGCTAACAGAAAAACAGCAACAACAACTTGTCCAATATGTTGAATTATTAGACAAGTGGAACAAAGCCTATAACTTAACCTCTGTTCGTTTACCTGAAGAAATGATGGTTAAGCATATATTGGATAGCTTAGTTGTTGCACCACACCTTAAAGGCAAACATTACATTGATGTAGGTACCGGTCCTGGTTTACCGGGTATCGTATTAGCCATCGCTTTACCTGATACACAATTTGTGTTGTTAGATAGTTTAGGTAAACGCGTGCGCTTTTTGATGCAGGTAAAACATGCACTTGGCCTTGAAAATGTAACCCCAGTGCAGTCTAGAGTTGAAGAATATCAACCAAGTGTTAAATTAGATGGTGTATTAAGTCGTGCATTCGCCTCTTTACAAGATATGGTTGACTGGTGTGCGCACTTGATTGATCATTCAGGTAAATTTATCGCCTTAAAAGGCGTATTTCCGAGCGAAGAACTAGACTCATTACCTAAAGGTATTAAGTTTGATGAAAAAATCAGCTTGGAAGTACCTGAGTTAGATGCGCAAAGACATCTAATCATTCTATCTAAAGACTAGGGATCAGAGCACTGTGGCAAAAGTCATCGCATTAGCAAACCAAAAAGGTGGTGTTGGTAAAACAACCACCGCTGTGAATCTCGCGGCATCGATGGCCGCGACGAAGCGTAAAGTGTTATTAATCGATCTTGATCCGCAAGGAAACGCTACAATGGGTAGTGGTGTCGATAAATACGGTGATGTTGCGACTATTTACGATTTATTGATTGAAGAAACACCAATCGATGAAGTGATCAATAAAGAAACCTCAGGTGAGTATCACTTAATTGCTGCTAATGGCGATGTGACTGCCGCTGAAGTTAAACTAATGGAATTGTTTGCTCGTGAAGTGCGTTTACGTAATGCGCTTGAACAAATTCAAGACCAATACGATTTCATTTTTATCGACTGCCCGCCTTCACTTAACATGCTTACTGTTAATGCAATGGCTGCCGCAGATTCGATTTTAGTTCCGATGCAATGTGAGTATTATGCCCTTGAAGGTTTAACGGCATTAATGGATACCATTACTCAGCTATCTAAGCTAGTAAATCCAGCGTTAACAATTGAAGGGATTTTGCGCACCATGTATGATCCGCGCAATCGCCTTGCAAATGATGTATCAGAACAACTCAAACAACATTTTGGCGATAAAGTATATCGTACCGTTATCCCACGTAATGTCCGTTTAGCAGAAGCGCCGAGTTTTGGTGCCCCTGCCATGTATTATGACCGTGCATCAAGTGGTGCTAAAGCTTACTTAGCCCTAGCCGGCGAAATGTTACGTAGAAAAGAGAAAACATCTTCAGCAGTAGCCTAACTTCGAGGTAAAAAAATAACATGTCTGCTAAAAAACGCGGTTTAGGCCGAGGACTCGACGCTTTATTAAGTTCATCAAAACCTGCCCCAAGTGCAAATAATCAGCAACAAGCGACAGCAACACCAGAGCAAGTCTCTGAAGTTGTTGCAGAGCAAAGCAAAGGTGAGCTGCAAAAATTAGCGATTGAGTTTTTACAATCGGGTAAATATCAACCGCGTAAAGACATGTCTGAAGAAGCGCTAGAAGAGTTAGCCAGCTCAATTCGTGCTCAAGGCATCATTCAGCCAATTGTTGTGCGCCAAATTGGTGCAGACAAATATGAAATTATTGCTGGTGAACGTCGTTGGCGTGCTGCTCAACTTGCAAAATTAGATGCTGTTCCATGTATCATCAAAGATGTACCAGATGAAGCTGCCGTTGCAATCGCATTGATTGAAAATATCCAACGTGAAGACCTAAACGCGATGGAAGAAGCGATTGCATTGAATCGTTTACTTAACGAATTTGAACTCACTCATCAACAAGTCGCCGAAGCTGTCGGTAAATCGCGTACGACTGTGACTAATTTACTACGTCTAAATAACCTTAACGAAGATGTTAAAATCTTGTTAGAGCATGGCGACATCGAAATGGGCCATGCACGCTGTTTATTGGCACTTGAAGGCGAAGCGCAGTCAGATGCTGCTAGATTAGCCGTTGCTAAAGCGTTGACTGTTCGTGAAACTGAGAAATTAGTTCGCTCTATCTTAGAACCAGCTCCGAAAAAAGAAGTGCAAGAAAAAGATCCGGATGTCAAACAGTTAGAACAAAAACTTGCTGAAAATTTAGGCGCCAAAGTAGAAATAAACTACAATAAAAAAGGCAAAGGCAAACTGGTTATCTCTTATACAACTCTTGATGAGTTGGATGGCATTTTAAGCCGTATAAATTAAGACTATTCCCGTCATTAATTAATAACATGTCCAAAAAGAGACATTTGTGGTGTTTTTGCACTACAAAGGGTCGACTCAAGTTGCAAAACTGGTAGGAATCAGTATAATTTCGCCAGTTTTCATACCCTGACAATTTAACGTTCTAAAGGTTAACAAAACGTGACTAATAGGTTAGCAAGGCCGTATAGGCTTGCCGCATTTAAATTAATTTGTCTTCAGGGTATCGTAGCATTAATCGCTGCAGTAATTGTTTTTATAGGTTGGGGAGTCAATGCCGGCCAGTCAGCGCTTGCTGGCGGAGCTGTTGCACTACTCCCTAATTTTGTATTTGCTGTCTATGCATTCCGTTATATGGGTGCAAGTCGAGTAAATCAAGTGTATGCCTCGCTAAAGCGCGGCAACGGATTAAAATTTATGCTAACAATCGTTTTGTTTGCACTGATACTGAAGTCTTACACGGTCGTTTTATTACCGTTTTTCTGTGTTTATGTATTGGTGTTATTTAGCGGATTGTTTGCGCCCGTTTTTTTTAATCATTAACTTTTGGGATATAACATGGCTGCAGAAGAAGTAACTCTATCAAGCCATATTCAGCACCACTTAACTAACGCTAAGATGTGCTCGACCGACGCTGGTCTTGCCTTCAACAAAGCGTGTGCAGACAGTGGTTTCTGGACATGGAATATAGATACCCTCGCATGGTCAATCGGTCTAGGTCTTGTATTTTTATGGATCTTCCGTAGTGCCGCTAAGAAAGCAAATACCGGTGTACCTGGTAAATTTCAGTGTTTCATTGAAATGATCGTTGAGTTCGTTGGCGACAACGTACGTGACACATACCACGGTAAAAGCGCATTAATCGCTCCATTAGCTCTAACGATTTTCGTTTGGGTGTTCTTAATGAACTTAATGGACTTGATTCCGGTTGATTTCCTACCTGCATTAGCTGGCTTCGTTGGCGAGCAAGCGTTTGGTATGGATTCTCACGACGTTTACATGAAGATTGTACCTACAACAGACATCAACATGACTGCTGCACTTGCTATTGGTGTATTCATTCTGATGATCGGTTACGCAATCAAAATCAAAGGGATTGGCGGATTCTTAGCTGAATTAACGCTTCACCCGTTCAGCTCTAATAACAAGCTAGCGATGGTGTTCTTAATCCCATGTAACTTATTACTAGAAACAATCGCTTTAGTTGCTAAGCCGTTCTCGTTAGCACTGCGTTTATTCGGTAACTTATATGCTGGTGAGTTGATTTTCATCTTGATCGGCGCAGTTGGTTTAATGCAACTACCGTTGCACTTTATTTGGGCTGTATTCCACATCTTAGTAATCGTACTGCAAGCATTCGTATTCATGATGCTTACAATCGTATACCTAAGCATGGCAAGCTCAGATAATCACTAATTTTTTACACTTTTAAATTTTAACTTTAATTTACAATTGAAACTTTGGAGAAAAAAATGGAACTAATGATTGGTCTTAAGTACATCGCTGTTGCTCTACTTATCGGCTTCGGTGCAATCGGTACTGCTATCGGCTTCGGTAACATGGGTGGTAAATTCCTAGAAGCTTGTGCACGTCAACCTGAACTTGCACCTTCATTACAAGTTAAGATGTTCATCCTTGCTGGTCTAATCGATGCCGTAGCTATGATCGGTGTTGGTATCGCAATGGTATTGTTGTTCGTACTTTAATATTATTTTTTGAACAGCTTACTATTTTAAGGAGGAGCGGTCGTGAACTTAACAGCCACTCTTATCGGTGAATTAATTGCATTTACGGTTTTCGTACTTTTCTGTATGAAATACGTATGGCCACCACTAAATGGTGCAATTGAAGCTCGCCAGAAGAAAATCGAAGATGGTTTAGCTGCCTCTGATAGAGCCGAAAAAGACTTAGAACTTGCGCAAAAGAAAGCTGCTGAGCAGCTTAAAGAGGCAAAAGCTCAAGCGGCTGATATCATTGAACAAGCTAAAAAGCGTGCCACGCTAATCGTTGACGAAGAAACTGTTCGTGGTCAACAAGAGCGTGAAAAAATTATTGCTCAAGGGCACTCTGAAATCGAAGCAGAGCGTAACCGTGTAACAGAAGAACTACGTAAACAAGTAGCGACGCTGGCAGTGGTTGGTGCTGAGAAGATTTTAGAGCGCGAAATCAATCAAGCCGCACACAGTGACATCGTTGAAAAACTTGTCGCTGAGCTGTAATTAGGAGGGTATGAGCATGTCTGAATTGGCTACTATCGCTCGCCCATACGCTAAAGCGGCTTTTGAACTTGCCGTTGAAAAAGGCACTGTTGAAAGTTGGAACGACATGCTGTTCTTTGCTGGCCATGTTGCCAGCAACGAGCAAGCCGCTGCCGCGCTAGCTGGATTGCCTACTGCTACTGAACAAGCAGATCTGTTTATCAAGATCTGTGCAGAGCAGCTCAACGAACAAGGTCAGAACCTAATCAAGGTGATGGCTGAAAATGGACGTTTAGTTGCACTGCCTGCTGTTGCTGAGTTATTCGCTGAATTTAAAGCGGACTACGACAAAGAAATCGACGTTGACGTGATTTCTGCAACACCGCTTGCTGCTGAGCAGCAAGCAACATTGGTAGCGGCACTTGAAAAACGTTTCGCACGCAAAGTTAAGCTGAATTGTAGTGAAGATACTACAGTTGTTGGCGGTCTTATCATTAAGGCGGGTGACACTGTAATCGACGGCTCAGTACGTGGCAAATTAGCCCGCTTAGCTACATCACTACAATCGTAATTGGGAAAAAGAGCATGCAACTTAATTCCACTGAAATTTCAGATCTGATCAAACAACGTATTGAGCAGTTCGAAGTTGTAAGTGAAGCTCGTAACGAAGGTACTATCGTATCTGTTACTGACGGTATCATCCGCATCCACGGTCTTGCTGACTGTATGCAAGGTGAGATGATCGAGCTTCCTGGCAACCGTTATGCTATCGCACTAAACCTTGAGCGTGACTCAGTAGGTGCTGTAGTAATGGGTCCTTACGCTGACCTTAAAGAAGGCGTAAAAGTTAAATCAACTGGTCGTATCCTAGAGGTTCCTGTTGGTCGTGGTCTACTTGGTCGTGTTGTTAACACACTAGGTGCACCTATCGACGGTAAAGGCGCTTTAGATAACGACGGTTTTGAACCTGTTGAGAAAATCGCACCAGGCGTTATCGAACGTCAATCAGTAGATGAGCCAGTACAAACTGGTTATAAATCTATCGATGCGATGATCCCAGTAGGTCGTGGTCAACGTGAGCTTGTGATCGGTGACCGCCAAACTGGTAAAACTGCATTAGCAATCGATGCTATCATCAACCAAAAAGGTACAGGCGTTAAGTGTGTGTACGTTGCAGTTGGTCAAAAAGCATCTACTATCGCTAACGTAGTACGTAAATTAGAAGAGCACGGTGCATTAGAAAACACGATTGTTGTTGTTGCATCTGCTTCTGAATCTGCGGCACTTCAGTACCTAGCACCATTCTCTGGTTGTACTATGGGTGAATACTTCCGTGACCGTGGTGAAGACGCGCTAATCGTATATGATGATTTATCTAAGCAAGCTGTTGCTTACCGTCAAATCTCATTACTACTTAAGCGTCCACCAGGCCGTGAAGCATACCCAGGTGACGTATTCTACCTTCACTCACGTCTTCTAGAGCGTGCATCACGTGTAAACGCTGATTACGTTGAGAAGTTCACTAATGGTGAAGTGAAAGGTAAAACAGGTTCATTGACGGCATTGCCAATCATTGAAACTCAAGGCGGCGACGTTTCTGCGTTCGTACCGACAAACGTTATCTCTATCACCGATGGTCAGATCTTCTTAGAAACTGACTTATTCAACTCAGGTATCCGTCCAGCTGTTAACGCTGGTATCTCGGTATCTCGTGTTGGTGGTGCAGCGCAAACTAAAATCGTTAAGAAACTAGGTGGTGGTATCCGTCTAGCGTTAGCTCAGTACCGTGAATTAGCTGCGTTCTCGCAGTTCGCGTCTGACCTTGACGATGCAACACGTGCTCAATTAGAGCATGGTGAGCGCGTAACAGAGCTAATGAAGCAGAAACAGTACGCACCAATGTCTGTTGCTGAAATGTCTCTGTCGCTATTTGCTGCTGAAAAAGGCTACCTACAAGACATCGAAATCGCTAAAATCATGGATTTCGAAGCTGGCCTAATTTCTTACGCAAACAGCACATACGCAGAGCTAATGGCTCAAATCAATGAAACTGGTAACTACAACGCTGAGATTGAAGCTCAACTTAAAGAACTTCTAGAGAAGTTCAAGTCGACGCAAACTTGGTAATTTAGTTATGAATGGTGAGCTTTAGGTAACTAAAGCCCACCTGATTCGGAGAGAGAGTCATGGCCAGCGGAAAAGAGATTAAAAGCAAGATCGGGAGTATCAAGAATACTCAAAAGATCACCAGCGCAATGGAAATGGTTGCTGCGTCTAAAATGAAAAAAGCGCAGGAACGTGTGGCGTCAAGCCGTCCATACGCTGAAAACTTACGCCAAGTAATTGGTCGTGTTGCTCAAGCAAATCTTGATTTTACTCACCCTTTCTTAGAAGAGCGTGAAGTAAAACGAGTTGGTTATATTGTTATCTCTACTGACCGTGGTCTATGTGGCGGCTTGAACTCAAACGAGTTCAAAAAAGTTGCCCTAGATGTTAAAGCGTGGAAAGAAAAAGGCGTTGAAGCTGAGTTTACTACTTTAGGTAGCAAAGCAGCTGGCTTTTTCCAACGTTTTGGCGGTAAGTTAGTCGCTAAAAAAGCGAACTTAGGAGATACACCTTCATTACAAGACGTTATTGGTCCTGTAAAGACAATGCTAGATGCATACTCTGAAGGTAAAATTGACCGCTTATACGTAGTATTTAACAAGTTCGTTAATACTATGAAGCAAGAGCCAACAATCGATCAGTTACTCCCTTTGCCAAAAGCTGAAGAAGAAGTATCTCAACATTCTTGGGATTACTTATATGAGCCAAACCCAGAAGCGATTTTAGAAGCTCTGTTAGTACGCTTTATTGAGTCTCAAGTATACCAAGGTGTAGTTGAGAACGCTGCCTCTGAACAGGCTGCCCGTATGGTTGCAATGAAAGCTGCAACTGATAACGCAGGCGACCTTATGGATGAGTTACAGCTTGTTTATAACAAGGCTCGTCAAGCTGCAATCACACAAGAAATTAGTGAGATTGTTAGCGGCTCGGCAGCAGTTTAACGCTTCGGCAAAGTTTAATGAGAGGAATAGACATGAGTTTAGGTAAGGTCGTCCAAATTATCGGCGCCGTTGTGGATATCGAATTTCCACAAGACAACGTGCCAGCCGTATATGACGCACTAAAAGTAACAGATGGCGACTTAGCTGGTTTAACTTTAGAAGTTCAACAACAGCTAGGTGGCGGTGTGGTACGTGGTATCGCACTTGGTACTACTGACGGTTTACGTCGTGGTACTGCAGTAGAAGGTACAGGTCAGCCAATCCACGTTCCTGTAGGTACGAAGACACTAGGTCGTATCATGGACGTATTAGGTAACCCTATTGATGAAGCTGGTCCAATTGGTGAAGAAGAGCGTATGTCTATTCACCGTGCAGCACCTTCTTATGAAGAACAATCAAGTTCAGTAGAACTTTTAGAGACTGGTATCAAGGTAATCGACCTTGTATGTCCATTCGCTAAAGGTGGTAAAGTTGGTCTATTCGGTGGTGCCGGTGTTGGTAAAACCGTAAACATGATGGAACTTATCCGTAACATCGCAATCGAGCACAGCGGTTACTCTGTATTCGCAGGTGTTGGTGAGCGTACTCGTGAGGGTAATGACTTCTACCATGAGATGAACGACTCAAACGTACTAGATAAAGTATCTCTAGTATACGGTCAAATGAATGAGCCACCGGGTAACCGTTTACGCGTAGCGTTAACTGGTCTTACTATGGCTGAGAAGTTCCGTGACGAAGGTCGTGACGTACTTTTCTTTGTTGATAACATCTACCGTTATACTCTAGCGGGTACAGAGGTATCAGCACTTCTAGGTCGTATGCCATCAGCAGTAGGTTACCAACCAACTCTTGCTGAAGAAATGGGTGTACTTCAAGAGCGTATCGCATCTACTAAGACGGGTTCAATCACTTCAATCCAAGCGGTATACGTACCTGCGGATGACTTAACTGACCCATCTCCAGCAACAACGTTTGCTCACTTAGATGCAACAGTAGTACTTTCTCGTGATATCGCTTCACTTGGTATCTACCCTGCGGTAGACCCACTTGATTCATCTTCACGTCAACTTGACCCACAAGTAATTGGTCAAGAGCACTACGATACAGCGCGTGGCGTTCAAACAGTTCTTCAACGTTATAAAGAACTTAAAGACATCATCGCAATCCTAGGTATGGACGAGCTTTCTGACGAAGATAAGCAAGTTGTATCTCGTGCACGTAAAATCCAGCGTTTCCTATCTCAGCCGTTCTTCGTTGCTGAGGTATTCACAGGCGCGCCTGGTAAATACGTGTCACTTAAAGACACAATTGCTGGCTTCAAAGGTATCTTAAACGGTGAGTTTGATGATATGCCAGAGCAAGCGTTCTACATGGTTGGCTCTATTGAAGAAGCTCAAGAAAAAGCCAAAAGCATGTAATTAGGAGGGTAGTATGGCGGCTATGACTGTACATCTTGACGTAGTAAGCGCAGAAGAGAGCTTGTTCTCTGGTCTGGTTGAATCGATTCAAGTGAGTGGTAGTGAAGGTGACCTTGGTGTTAACTATGGTCACGCTCCATTATTAACTGCCCTAAAACCTGGTATGGTACGTTTAGTTAAGCAATTTGGTCACGAAGACGTGATGTATATTGCTGGCGGCACGCTAGAAGTTCAACCGGATCGCATCACTATTCTTGCAGATACTGCAGTACGTGGTGAAGACCTAGACGAGCAAGCGGCTGAAAAAGCTAAACGTGATGCTGAAGAGCAAATGGCGAATACGTCAACTGCTGAGTTAGATTATCAACAAGCTGCAGTGCAACTTGCTGAAGCAATCGCTCAACTTCGCGTAATTCAACAATTACGTAAAAAGTAAGCCTACTCGGTTTTCGAAAAGCCCACTTAAAGTGGGCTTTTTTGTGCCTAAAATTCACTGTTTTATACCCTATTCTGATCATTGTACTTATAACCTGCACTATTCCCCGCTACAATGTCTTAATTGATAATGAGCTAAGCTTTTATACAAGGTTCTTTCCTGTAAGCTAGGATTGAGTATTTGCACATGATGTGACTTGCGCAACTTTGCATGTTTATAGCTAAATTCATTACGTCCCACTAAAACAAAGAAAGAAGGATATTGTTTTAATGTCTCTGACTACCGTTATTCTTGCTGCGGGTAAAGGCACCCGTATGCGCTCTGCTTTACCTAAGGTATTACACAAAGTTGCTGGTAAACCTATGGTGCAGCACGTTATCGATAATGCCACTGCCCTTGGCGCTCGTGAAACAAATCTTGTTTACGGTCATGGCCGTGATCAGCTTCAAGAAGCCCTATCGCACAACCAAGTAAACTGGGTATTACAAGAAGAACAACTCGGTACGGGTCATGCTGTTGCTGTTGCTAAAGAACACTTTGCCGATGATGACACCGTATTAATTCTCTATGGTGATGTGCCACTAACAAAACGCGCGACCTTAGAAAAGTTACTTGCTGCGACTCCAGAAAAAGGCTTAGCAGTATTAACGGTTACCTTAGATGACCCATCAGGTTATGGTCGAATGATCCGTGAAAATGGCAAGCTAGTCGGTATTGTTGAACAAAAAGACGCTTCACCTGAGCAACTTGCGATTAAAGAAATCAATACCGGTATTATGGCTGCTAATGGTGCGCTACTTAAGCGTTGGTTAGGTAACCTATCTAACAACAACGCCCAAGGTGAATACTACCTAACAGACATTGTTGCGATGGCACACAGTGAAGGTGTTGAAATTACCTCTGCACAGCCTGAGCATCCGATGGAAGTTGAAGGTGCTAATAATCGCGTACAACTTTCAGCGCTTGAACGTGCATATCAAGCATGGCAAGCAGAAGAGCTAATGCTAAACGGCGCAACACTTGCTGATCCTGCTCGTATAGATGTACGTGGTGAAGTAACGACTGGCGAAGACGTACTCATCGACGTTAATGTTATTTTCGAAGGTAAAGTAACTCTGGGTAATAACGTACAAATTGGGCCAAATTGCGTACTGAAAGATTGTACTATCGGCGATAACGTTGTTATTAAAGCTAACTCACTTGTTGAAGAAGCCAGTGTCGCAGCTAAATGTACTTTAGGTCCTTATGCCCGCCTTCGCCCTGGTGCGATTATGGAAGAAGACTCGCACATTGGTAACTTCGTTGAGATGAAAAAGACTCGCTTAGGTAAAGGCTCAAAAGCAAATCACCTAACCTACTTAGGCGACACTGAAGTTGGCGAAAAAGTTAATATTGGCGCAGGGACTATTACTTGTAATTATGATGGCGTAAATAAATCAAAAACCATTATTGGAAATAACGCCTTTATCGGTTCTAATTCATCACTGGTGGCCCCTGTTAATATTGGCTCAATGGCAACGATTGGCGCAGGCTCTGTTATCACTAATACTGTTGAAGACGATCAGCTTGCAGTCGCTCGTGGTAAACAGCGTAACCTTACTGGTTGGAAGCGTCCAACTAAAAAGTAATGAGCTACCCTACTAATTTATAAATAAAAAGCGAGTTTATACTCGCTTTTTTTATGACTAAATTTTGTTCTCATAAAAGTGCCATATAGTTGTAATGCCTGCGTGTTGTAATTGCCTCAATACAACTCCAAGGAAAAATAATAATGTTAAAAAGATCAATTATTGCGCTATCACTTTTAACCATTCTTTCTGGCTGCTCATTAGACGGTGACGACGGCAAAGACGGCCTACAAGGTGAACAAGGTCCTGCAGGTCAAAATGGTACTAATGGAACTGATGGGGTAAATGGCACCGATGGTACAAACGGAACTGACGGAGCAAATGGTACAGATGCAAACGCTGCTTTAACTATAAATCTTATCGGCCGTGCAGTGCTGAACGCAGAAAGCCCTGAAGGTGCTGCGGAAATTGTCGCTTACCAAGCATCTAAACAACGAATTTTTGCTATCAATAGTTCCGGTGATTCTGCGGTCGTTAATATCATAAAAGCCGATAGCTTTGACCGTGCAGCTTTAGTTAAAGATAACGAAGGGGTTATAAACGGCACTAATTTAAGCTCAGAGATCACCGTTGCACTTAATGAGCACAGTGCGGGTGATGCAAACAGTATCGCTATTGATGCTAATAATGAGCTTTTAGCTGTCGCAATGGCTGCAAGTAATACCGGTGATGCAGGTTTAATCGCATTTTATGATATCAGTGGCGACGAGCCTCAGTTTATTAAAAATGTATCTGTTGGCGCCCTACCCGACATGGTTACTTTTAGCCATGATGGCAATAAAGTATTGGTTGCAAATGAAGGCGAACCTAATGGTGATTACAGTATTGACCCTGAAGGCTCTATCAGCATTATTAATATTAATGATGGTGTAATTGCAGATACTGCTATTAGCATTACTTTTTCAGCTTATAACGACAAACAAGCAGAGCTTGAAGAACTTGGGATTGTATTTGCTAACCCGACAGGTCGAACAATCAACGGTAACTTGATTAATACAACCGTGGCTATGGATTTAGAACCTGAATACATCAGCATTTCGAAAGACAATAAGTTTGCCTACGTGTCACTACAAGAAAATAACGCCCTTGCAATCGTCAATCTTGAAGATAATAGCCTAGAGCTTAAAGGCTTAGGTTTTAAGGATTGGTCTAATTTACTTTTTGATGCATCAGATAAAGACGGTGGCGTTAACTTTAAATCTTACCCTGGTCTCTATGGCATGTATCAACCAGATACTATTTCAAGCTTTACCTGGAAAGGTGCTAACTTTATTGTCACAGCGAACGAAGGTGATGCACGAGAATACTTCTTTGATACAACCGACGAAGCTGATTGTTTAGCAAAAGGTGGTCTAGATTACGATGAAGATGATGGTTGTTTATCATATATAGATGAAACCAGAGCTAAAGATTTAATACTGGCAAGCAATTTTGACTACCTGAACAATGACAACAGTGATATTGGCCGTTTAAAAGTGACCACTGTTAAAGGTGATGAAGATAATAATGGCGAATATGAATCACTCTATGCATATGGTGCCCGCTCTTTTACCATTTGGGATAGTAACGGCATGGTGGTTTTTGACTCTGGCGATCAAATCTCACGCATTACTGCATCAGTTCACGGAGCAGCATTCAATAATAACGAAGATGAAAATGACGGTGATAGTCGCTCTGATGACAAAGGTGCAGAACCAGAAGCGTTAGCACTGGGTACGATTGGCGAACGTACATTTGCATTTATTGGCTTAGAGCGTATGGGTGGCATTATGGTGTTTGATATTACTAATCCATACAATGTGACATTCCAAGATTACTTTTTTAATCGTGGCCTAGAAGCTGATGCAGATATAACAGGTGATCTTGCTCCTGAAGGTATGGCATTTATACCTGCAGAACAAAGTGCAACGAATGAAGCATTGCTAGTTGTTGGTAATGAAATTTCGGGTTCAATCGCTGTTTGGGAAGTTTCTACTAACTAATCCGCCTTATTAAAATAAAAGGCGACATAGCTAATTTAATGTATGTCGCTTTTTCTATGCCATTTTCTCCTCACAAAAATGACTGCTTTTTGAGCTAAAACCCCTCTACAGCCCTTTATTTGTATGGTTATTGTACTAATTTGAAAATATTCAAAAAAACCTTCAAAAAGTGCTTGCGTTAATTCTTCGTATCCCTATAATGCGCATCCACTGACACGGCGGGCAGCAATGAAAAGCGCTGAACAAAGTGACACAGAGTTAAGTGAAACTTCGGTTTAAAACGGTCTACAAAGAAAGTTTAAAATTAAGTGTTGACTCGAAAAATTAAGGATGTATTATACGCATCCCTAGCGACAACGTCGCAACGT
>NZ_JALNTM010000068.1:0-508 GCF_023161845.1 Pseudoalteromonas sp. 2CM39R | reverse complement strand
AGTTGGAGAATGACGTTTTAAAAAAGGCGAAGGTCTACTTCGACAGCCTAAAAGAATAAGGTTCGAATATATCCACAGGGTCACAGATGCCAAACGTACAGTGAAGAAGTTGTGCAGTTGGTTATCTGTGTCGCCGGCTGGGTATTATAAATGGTTAAAGCAATTACCTAGCACACGCCAGAAAGAGAACAGTTCGTTACTTAAGTTTCTAAAGCATATTAGCGACCAGGAGCACTGTATCCCTGGCTATAGAAAGCTCTGGGAGGCAGCGGTAGCCCATGGTTTTGATTGCAGTAAAGGGCGTGTGCAGAGACTACTACAAAGCGTTGGCTATCGTTCAAAGTCAGGTAAGAGGCGCTATACAAGCCGCGCGAAGAAAGAAGGCACAATCAAAGCGAGTAATTTATTACGACGCCAGTTTAATGTTGATTCAGCAAATACCGTGTGGGTATCAGATATCACACAAGTACGCTGTAAAGATGGTTGGCAGTATTTATGCGTCGTTCTT
>NZ_JALNTM010000031.1:0-62024 GCF_023161845.1 Pseudoalteromonas sp. 2CM39R | reverse complement strand
GGGTCATGATGGACTTGAACCATCGACCAATGGATTAAAAGTCCACTGCTCTACCAACTGAGCTAATGACCCGCTCTTTTTGTCGCATTTCGAGTGGGGTTACCATTCGTTTGCTGCGGGCGCTTATAATACTTATTTATAAAATGAGTGCAACCGAAATTGTCTCTTTTTTTAAGTTTTTATGTCTAGTTGAGCAAATTTAGACCGCTTATGACAAAAAGCAGTCTAATCAAGCATCAACATTTATTTTGATAAGCGATCTGTGGCTAGTTTAGCAGCAGTTGTACTTGGGTACTGATTGATTAGCTCATTCAGTATTTTTTGCGCTTCAGCCTTTAACCCTTGCTCTTGTAAAAGTGTACCAAGCTTTAACATTGCATCTGGGCGCTTATTTGAGTTTGGAAATTCGTTAACAACTACTTTGAAATGCTCGGCTGCTTTTACACCGTCATTTTTAATCGTTAATAATTGCCCAAGCCAATAATGTGCGTTTGAGGTGTACACTGAATTTGGATACGTTGTTAAGAACGCTTGAAATTCTGGAATAGCTTGGTCATAGCGCTTATCTTTCATTATAAGCGCAACAGCACGCTCGTACGCTTCGTTTTCAGATAAATCACTGCTGTAGCTCTGATCGCTACCTGGTTGCGTGTAGTCTGTTGTAGGCGCTGGAGTAGCCGGTTTAGCATATGCTTGGCTAACACGGTTTTCTATTTCTTGATAAAGCTCGCGCTGGCGCTGCAATACCTTTTCAAGTTTATAGCTTTGCTCTTCGGTAACACCGCGAATTTGACTCACTTCATCTTGCAGTAAGTTAAGCTGTTGCTGTAACTCTACTTGTAAGAAATTACGTTGTTGCATCATGCTTTCAAGGGTTGCTAAACGCTTTTCAATGCTCGACTGTGAACTTGCAGCTTCTGAAACAGGAGCGGGAGCAGCCATTAACTGGGTGCTCCCGCTCAATATCATGGCTGCCAAAATAATTTTCGGCTTCATAATATCTCTTATCTTAGTAAACTAGTACCGCACGGCGGTTTTTAGCGAAAGCTTCTTCAGTGCGAGATTTAACCATTGGTTTCTCTTCACCGTAGCTAACTACTGACATTTGGCTTGCAGAAACACCTAAGCTTTGTAGGTATTTTTCAACTGCTTGTCCACGGTGCTCACCAAGTGCAATGTTGTACTCTGGTGTACCGCGCTCATCTGCGTGGCCTTCGATTAATACTTTAACAGAAGGGTTTTTAACTAAAAACTCAGCGTGTGCACGAAGTAGCTCGCCGTATTGACCTTGAATCGTTGCAGTGTCAAAACCAAAGTAAATGATTTGCTCTTGACGAAGCGCTTCGTACTTTTGACGAAGTTGCTCTTCTGCTTTTTGCTCTGGCGTCATTGTTGCTACTTCAACTGTATCAGTTGTTGTTTGCTCAACAGTTGCTTGGTTAGACTGGTTAGCTGCATTTTCATCGATATCTGAAGATGAGCTACAAGCTGCTAGCGTCATTACTGGCACAGCAATTAGCAGGCCTTTAAGTATTTTGTTAAGTTGCATTGAGTAGATTCCTATTTTGAGTAAACCAGCAATTATTACTGTAAATATGGCGACCAAGCCGGTGCCTTCACTTGTCCATCAAGCACAGGTAAGCGTGCTTTAAAACGGCCGTCCATCGATACTAGCGCAAGTACCTGTTTATTATTATGGAGCGTGCTGTATATAATCATCGAGCCATTTGGCGCTATGCTCGGCGATTCATCAAGGCGAGTTCGAGTTAAAACTTGGAACGCACCTGTAGCCAACTCTTTCTTAGCAAGATGATACTGTCCGTTAGTACGGTTTACCATCACTAATTCTTTTCCGTCTGGCGAAATAGAACCCGCTAGGTTCATGTCACCATCAAAGGTTAATCTTTGAGATCTGCCAGTTTTTAAATTTAACTTATAAATCTGAGCATTACCACCCCTTTCCGACGTAAATACTATATCTTGACCATTTGGGTACCACGAAGGTTCGGTATCTATACTACGATGGCGTGTTAATCGCGTCTCTTTACGTGTTAGTAAGTCTAATAAGTAAACCTCAGTTGCACCAGTTTTATCTTTTGACAGCACTAACAGTAGCTTTTTACCGTCTGGCGAGAACTGCGGCGCACCGTTAATTCCTTTATAGCTGGTGATCAATTCACGTTTACCGGTATAAATGTCTTGAATAAAAATTTGGCTCTGGCGATTTTCGAACGTTACATACGCTAATTTAGTCCCATCGGGCGACCATACTGGCGACATTAGCGGCTCTTTTGAGCGCAATAACACTTGTTCATTAAAGCCATCATAGTCGGCAACCACTAACTGATATGGTTTTTCATCAGTATCACGTACAATAACATAGGCTATTTTTGTTAAAAACGCGCCTTTTTCACCAGTTAGTTTTTCATAAATCACATCACTAATACGATGCGAGTAACGACGAAAACCGGTTTCACCAATCACGCTTTGACGCGCTTCTAAAATATGGTCTTGGCTTTGAACCAGCTTACCGTTGCTCATCATTTGTGTTTCACCGCCAGTGATTTGGCCGCGAATAACATCAACCAACTCATAACGCACTAAATAGCGTCCATTGGTTTGCTGCTCTACTTCACCAACTAATACAGCTTCTACACCTTTATTAACCCAGGCACCATAATCAATATCAGCATCTTTATGAGGTTGTTGCGGCATTTGCGACACACTCACAGGCTTAAACTTACCGCTGCGCATTAAATCGGCAGCAATTACATCACTTAGCTGCTGTGGAATAGGACCAATACCTTGGTATTTAAATGGCACAATCGCAATCGGTCTTGCGCCGTCAATACCTTCAGTAATAACAATTTCAAGTGCCGCATGTGCAACACCCTGAAACCCTAATATTAAAACTAAACAGGCTATTTTAATTTTGTTAAACATGTCATCCCTTAAAACTCTGGCGCGATGGTTATATTAATATTCTTTAGTTGCTCGAATACGTCTTTATCTTTAGATACCGGTAATGTGTCGGCCATGCGAACAGCTCTTAATGCAGCCTCACACACTAACTTATCACCGCCTAACGATTTAACTTGTGTTACCAGCCCATTAAACCCAAGACGGATATTAATGCGGCATTGCTGGTTTTTCATTTTTTCATCAATTAATAAGTTTTGTTGAATACGCGCCATAATTAATGCGCGGAATTTATCAACTTCACTCACTACTTGCTGTTGACGTATTTTATTACGTGCCGCCTGCTCTTTGGCAAGCTGCTCTTGCAGCATTTGCTCTTGAAGTGCTTGTTGGCGTTTACGCTCAGCTTCTTCAGCGCGCTTTTTACGCTCTTGTTCGGCTTTTTTAAGTGCCGCTTCTTCCGCTTTACGTTTGTCTGCAGCCGCTTTTGCTGCGTTTTCAGCCTCTTGCTTTTGCTTTTCGGCTTGCTTCGCTTTTGCTCGCTCGCGCTGTTCTATTTCACGGGCTTTTTTAGCTTGTGCTTGCGCTTGTGCGGTTTCTTTCTCTTTTGCTCTGCGTTGCTGTTCAAGCTTTTTAATGCGTCTTGCTTCAGCTTCACGCTGTTTGCGTGCATCGGTTGCTCTGCGTTCTAAATCGCGAATACGTTTATCTTCAGCACGCTTTTTATCATCTTCTTTCTTTTTAAGCTCAGCTATTTTTTGCTCAACTTGCTTTTGATCAATCGTAACCGCCGAAACCGCTTTCTCTGGCTCAGGAATAGCCGCATTGAGCGTTACTTCCATTAC
Source organism: Pseudoalteromonas sp. 2CM39R (assembly GCF_023161845.1). Classification (NCBI taxonomy): domain Bacteria; kingdom Pseudomonadati; phylum Pseudomonadota; class Gammaproteobacteria; order Alteromonadales; family Pseudoalteromonadaceae; genus Pseudoalteromonas; species Pseudoalteromonas sp. 2CM39R. The sequence continues at coordinate 58,260 of NZ_JALNTM010000031.1, read as the reverse complement.
TTTAGGTTTAGGAGGATGAATGTTTGCTGACGCATACAAAAACCCACCTAACGCTAAATGCAGTAATACTGATTTAATTAGTGAACTACTCATACAGCTACTTGGTCCCCTCAAAGGATTCGGTCATTAACCCTACCGACGGCACACCTGCATTTTTTAAAAAGTCCATTAACAGTAACACTTCCTGATACGACACTTTACCCGAGCCTTTGATCATTACAGGCACATCTGGGTTTTTCATTAGTTGCAGCTTAATTACTGCGGCTACATCTAATGCTTCCATTGGTTCCTCAGGATCGGTACCTACACTCACATAATACTTACCATCAGCATCAATAGAAGCAATAATGGGTGGCGTATCTTTCGTATCAACTAAGTCCGACTCTTCCATTTTTGGTAGGTCTACTTTTACACCATGAGTAATTAACGGCGCGGTGGCCATAAATATAATAAGCAGCACCAACATTACATCAATGTATGGTACTACATTAATTTCTGCGACTGGGCGACGCTTTTTACGATGATACATTCGCTTGAGCCTCTATTTGGGTAGCTGCTTGACGGTGTAAGATATTGGCAAATTCTTCCATAAAGTTAATGTAGTGAGATTCTAACTTTTCAACTTTATTAGCAAATCGGTTATAAGCAATAACAGCAGGAATTGCAGCAAATAAACCCATTGCTGTAGCAATTAACGCCTCTGCTATACCAGGAGCAACCATTTGTAAGGTTGCTTGTTTTACTTCACCTAGGGCAATAAAGGCATTCATAATACCCCAAACAGTTCCGAATAAGCCGATGTAAGGGCTAATTGAACCAACGGTTGCTAAAAACGATAAGCTTGATTCTAGTTTTTCAATTTCGCGAGAAAGCGCAACCCGCATTGAACGGTGTGTGCCTTCCATTACAATGCCCGCACTTTGAAAGGTATTTTTTTTATGACGTGCAAACTCTTTAAAGCCTGAGGTAAATAAAGCCTCAATACCAGCAGACTGGCCACCGCGAGAAGAAATTTCGTTATATAGTTTACTTAGGTCAACACCAGACCAAAAACGTTGCTCAAATTTTTTGGCATTTGCTAAGGCGTCAGAGATGGCTTTTTTACGTTGAAAAATAATAGCCCATGACATAACCGACATAGCAACCAACGCTAGCATTACTAATTGCACAAGCAAACTGGCTTCTAGAATTAGATCTAAAAAATTAAGCCCTGATCCCACGTTAAACTCCTAAATAATTAAAAACATCAAATTGATTTATTTGAGTAAGGTAACTTAGCAATACATTAGCCACCATTAAAGTTTTGCTAGTGTATCTAGTGTATTTACTGCTGACAACGATATTGCTGTGAATAGACAACAAAAAACGTTAAAAAAACAGCTTTACTCAATATTTACTACTTAACTCTTGTTCTACTGTATAAATAAATAACAACAAAGCTTTATGGAAGCACGCTTAGTTTCACTAAAGAGTGACAAAAATGCGCTGTTTATTCAAAATTAATGCATAAGCACTCATAACCAGCATATACTTACCTTAACGTAATAGTAAAACTAATACCGAACGTTAATATGTTAATATACATAAACAAAGCATTTCATTAACTTATAGAATTAATGATTAATTAACATGCAACAATAAGCAAAAACAAAAAACCGCTGCTATTAGTTTTTTTAATCTGAAAATATAAATTTTCTAGTTTGAACAAATTGTGTCGCTTCGGTATTATTCTCCCATACCGAGCTAGCGCATTAAATGAAAGCTATTTCATTGAATCCAGTTCCTCGTAATATGATTTATTTCGTATTACTTTTTTACTTCTTGGGGTATGACCTCAATAAGTAAAACGTAGTTCCCTAGATTACTTCCTTAAACTTGTTGTTTGCCCGCATTTTTTGCGGGCTTTTTTTTGCCTACAATTCATCAAACCATCTCAACTCGGGCTAAATAAGCAGTCGAACAATAGCCTGATATGTCTTAACGCTCAGTGAATTATTGGCAAAGTAAAATACGTAATGTTTGCGCATAAAAAAAGCCACTGTCGTTAAAAGACAATGGCTTTAGTATTTAACCTAAACTCTGGATAATAAATCTATCTCAAGCTGCTAATTAGTCTTGCTTGGGAAGTAAACCAAAATGATGATACGCATTATCCGACACTATTCGTCCGCGAGGCGTGCGCTGAATAAACCCTTGTTGAATTAAAAACGGTTCAATCACATCTTCTATGGTTTCTTTTTCTTCGCCTATGGCAGCGGCTAGGTTGTCAAGGCCAACCGGGCCACCCATAAATTTTTCAATAATGGCGAGTAAATATTTGCGGTCCATGTAATCAAAGCCGCTTTTATCAACATCAATCATATCGAGGGCTTGCTGAGCTACCTCGGCATTAACTGTACCATCTGATTTAACTTGGGTGTAATCGCGCACACGGCGCAATAAACGGTTTGCAATACGTGGTGTGCCACGAGAGCGCTTGGCAATTTCAGCTGCGCCATCGTCACACATTTCTAAATCAAGGTAATGCGCTGAGCGCCCCACTATGTGCGACAAATCCTCAACAGAATAAAACTCTAAACGCTGTACAATACCAAAGCGGTCACGCAGTGGTGAGGTTAATGAGCCCGCACGCGTGGTTGCGCCAATTAAAGTAAATGCAGGTAAATCAAGCTTAATAGAGCGTGCTGCAGGCCCCTCACCTATCATTATATCGAGCTGGTAATCTTCCATTGCAGGGTAAAGTATTTCTTCTACTTGTGGGCTTAAGCGGTGAATTTCATCAATAAACAGTACATCACCTTCTTCAAGATTAGTAAGCAATGCAGCTAAATCGCCAGCTTTTTCAAGCACAGGGCCAGAGGTGGTTTTAATGTTTACATTTAATTCGTTGGCTACAATATTAGCAAGCGTGGTTTTACCTAAGCCTGGCGGGCCAAATATTAATAAATGATCCAACGCTTCACTGCGGCTACGCGCAGCTTCAATAAATATTTCCATTTGTTGCTTAACATGCGGCTGACCACGATAATCGGCCAGTAACTTAGGCCTAATAGCACGATCTATGGTGTCTTCATTGGTTTTTTCAGCAGCATCTATTAAGCGATCAGCTTCGATCATAATTTACTCACAGCATTGATTTCAAAGATTCTTTAATTAGAACCTCAGTCGACATATCGGGTTTGCTTACTGATTTTACTGCTTTTTGCGCTTGTGGCAATTTATAACCGAGCGCCACTAACGCCGAAACCGCATCATCGGCCGCATTATTAGCTATAGTTGCATCGCTCGCAGGCTCTATTACGGCGCTGTCGCTAAATGGGGTAAATAAGTCGTTGCCCCAATTTTTTAATCGGTCTTTCATTTCGAGCACTAAACGCTCGGCGGTTTTTTTACCTACCCCTGGCAATTTAACCAAAGCGGTAGCGTCTTCATTATTTACGCAACTTACAAACTGCTGCGCCGACATACCCGACAAAATAGCTAAACCCAATTTAGGTCCTACGCCATTGGCTTTTAACAGCTCTCGAAATAAGGCTCGTTCGGTTTTATTATTAAAGCCAAACAATAACTGTGCGTCTTCGCGTACTACAAAGTGAGTGTACACAATGGCGTTGTCGCCCACTTTGGGTAAATCATAAAAACAGGTCATTGGCATTTGTACTTCGTAGCCAACGCCACTCACTTCTAATAATATTTCTGGGGGCTGTTTTTCAACTAACACGCCGTTTAAGCGACCTATCATTGTTATTTCCTTAGACGTCCTCTAACGGTTTTGCTTGCGCTACCCGCTAGTTTTATTAAATTTTGTTCAGAGTGAGCATGGCAAATTGCAATCGCGAGTGCATCTGCTGCATCGGCTTGCGGCGTACCTGGCAGTTTAAGTATATTTTTAACCATATGTTGTACTTGCGATTTATCTGCTCCACCGTTACCCACCACAGCTTGCTTTATTTGCCGTGCAGAGTATTCAAACACCGGTAAGTCGGCCATAGAGGCCCCCACAATGGCAGCACCACGGGCTTGCCCAAGCTTTAAAGCAGAATCGGGGTTATGTGCCATAAATACTTTTTCTATGGCAAAGGTTTCAGGCGAAAACTGCTCTATAAGCTGCGTAATACCTTGGTATATCATTTTAAGTCGGGTGGGAAAGTCATGATCGGCTAATTTAATACAGCCACTGCCTAAGTATGTAAACTTAGCACCTTGGTGCGCAACCACACCGTAACCCGTTAAACGCGAGCCCGGATCGATCCCTAAAATAATGGCCAAACAGCACTCTCATTATTGTTATTTATTAATAATGCTAATAATGCCAGAGCACTGTATAAATTACCAGTACCAAGCCAAAACAAAAATGCCTACTTAAAAAGTAGGCATTTAAACTCTATTTGGCCAAAAAGTTTACGCCAATGCGCGCACTAAGCCTTGGGTGTTTTGTTTGAGCGTACGGGCAATCATAAAATAACCTAAACCTGCTACAAACACGCCACCAGCAACGGGGCCAATAATCCAAATATTTGGATGCAGCTTACCCGCCAAATCAAACATTTGCTGCTGCACTATTAACAGTGCAATATCACTGAAAAATGCAGCGACCAGTCCGGCTAAACCGCCAAGCAATAAAAACTCATATAAAGTAGCATTTTTTATTAATCGACTTTTAGCGCCTAATGTACGCAATATTACGATTTCTTGCATGCGCTCACCTAAGCTTGCTTGCACCTGCGATATTAGTACCAACGCACCACATAACACCACAATAGCCAATACAAAACCAATGGCTAACGACACTTGCTCAATAGTCGATTGTATTTGCTTAACAAAATTATCTACATCAATTGCTGTAATGGTGGGGTATGTACGTAATAACTGGCTAAAGTCGCGCTTTTGCTCAGGTTCAATGCGTACCGATGAAATATAGGTTGCCGGAAAGTCGCTAAGTACATCTGGGCTTAAAATAATAAAAAAGTTAGGCTTGAGGGTGGCCCAATTTACCTTTCGCACACTGGTTATTTTAGCATCGAACGACTGCGCACCAATTAAAAATGTAAGAGTATCGCCTAGTTTAACATCGAGGCGCTGCATCATTGACTCTTCCAGTGAGGCCTCGGCAACGGCGTCATTGCTAAACCACTGACCATCGATAATGTCATTTTGCGAAGGGACTTCGTCAAGCCAGGTTAAATTGAGCTCGCGCCCAATGCCTGAGCGGGCTTCTTCGTCTTTTTTCTCGTTATCTTGCAGTGACACTTCACGCGCAACCGCTTCACCGTTGACGGCATTTACGCGACCACGAATAGTCGGGTAAAACTCCGACACCTGAATGCCCTTTTGTGCTAAATATTCATTCACTGGGTTCAGTTCATTTTGCGTGATGTTAACTAAAAAAGCGTTAGGCGCATCGCTTGGCAACTGTGACTGCCAATCAGAAATAATATCGTTTTTAAGCACAATTAAAAATAACAGTAATTTAATCGCTAACGAAAAACTAATTAACTGCACTGCATTAACATTGGCGCGTTTTTGAATAGACGCAATAGCCAAAGACCAGCTGTTACCAGGCTTTAAGCCAAGCTTGCGGCCACCGCCAAATATTAACTTAGAGATTAAAAATAACACCAAAATAAGCGCAAGCGTTGAGACAAACAAAATAAGCGTAATTTTTATGTTATTACTAAATAACCACATTAATAAAAACACGGTGAGTGCACTCAGCCCTAAATGAATTTTACTTACCGCAAGACGATCACCTAAGTTACGACGAAGTACTCTAAGCGGTGGAATATCAAATAAATCTAAAAGTGGCTTAATAGAGAACATAACCGCACAAATAACCCCGGTGCTAATTGCCACCAGCCAAGGTTTAAAACCAGCCATGGGCAGTTCGGTACCCATACTTTTAGCTAAATAACCGGTAGCCATCTCTTGCAAACCATAACCAATAGCTAGGCCAACAACCACCGCCATGGTACATACCATTAATAAGTGCATAAGGTAAATTTTACGGATCATATCGCGACTGCCACCTAAAGTTTTCATCATTGCGACTGGGTCGTATTGACGCTCACAATAGCGCTTAGCCGATACTGCAATAGCAACCGCGGCTAAAATAATCCCTAGCAAACCGGCTAATAACAAAAAGCTTTCAGCTCTATTTAAGCTATTTGAAATAGGCGATTGGCGGTCTTTAACACCATACCAATTTTGGTTTTCTTTGAGTTGCGGTTTTAGCCAATCGTAAAAACTATTTATGTCGGTTTCATCACCTGCATACAACTGGCGATAAAATACACGGCTACCGGGCTGTATTACTTCAGTTTTTGGTACGTCGTCAATATTAATAAGTACCCTGCGGCTGCTAGAGAGCACATTAAACGGCGCATCGGGTTCTTCAACAATCACCTTTTCCACATTGAATAACGCAGCACCCAGCTCAACTTGGTCGCCTACGTTAATATTTAAACTGTAAAAAACCGATTCACTTAACCACACGTTACCGGGGGTTGGTGCACCCGGGGCAACTTCTGTTTCGGCGTTTAAGCCCGACTTAACCTTTAACTGGCCTTTAAGCGGGTAACTGTTTGACGCAGCTTTTACTGAGCTAAATTGCATTTCATCGTTTGCAAACAGCATAGTGTCAAAATACACCATTTGCGCTGTTTTGAGGTTTTGCTGTTTGGCTTGAGTAATATAAGCGGTATCTATGGCATGGTTGCTGGCCAACACCCTATCGGCCGCAATAAAGGCACTACTTTTTTGCGCAATACTTTGTGCAATTCGCTCGGTCACCATAGATAAAGTAAGCACCGTTAACACCGCTAAAGCAATGGCTGCACTTATAACGGTTAGTTCGCCACGGCGAAACTCTCGAGAAAATAGTTTAAGTGCTAATTTAGCCCACATTTGCCATTTCCTCAGTTGAATTATGTACCAGCTCACCAGCTTCAATCTGAATAATACGTTCACACTTTTGCGCCAGTGCTTCATCGTGGGTTACTAAGATAAGCGTTGTGCCATTTTGCTTATTTAAATCAAATAATAACGACTCAATCATATGGCCATTTTTGCTATCTAGGTTAGCTGATGGCTCGTCGGCAAACAGTATTTTAGGCGAACCCACAAATGCACGAGCAATCGCAACTCGTTGTTGCTCACCACCAGATAACTGCGACGGGTAATGATCAATGCGATGGCTCAAGCCAACTTTTTCAAGTAACGCGAGCGCCTGCTCTTTAGCGTCGTGTTCGCCAGCAAGCTCAGCAGGCAGCATCACATTCTCAAGTGCGGTTAAACTTTGCACCAACATAAAAGACTGAAATACAAAACCGACTTTAGCGGCTCTCAGTGCTGCACGCGCTTCTTCATCTAACTTGTGCAAAGGCTCACCATCTAACATTACCTCGCCACTGCTGGCGGTATCAAGCCCTGCTAGCAAGCTCAATAATGTAGACTTACCAGAGCCCGACGTGCCCACTACGGCAACAGACTCGCCATGCTTGACATTAAAGCTGATGTCGCTGAGGATGGACAACTCACCTTCAAAGGTGGAAACCACTTTAGACAAACCATTTACTTGAATTATATTTAATTGAGAAAGCGCTGACATATGACTCATTCAATCCTACGTTGTGTATTCATTTTATTTTTAGTTATTAACCCGCTACACGCGGCTGCTAACAACACGATTTTAATACTTGGTGACAGTTTAAGCGCAGCCTATGGCTTAAAACAAGAACAAGGCTGGGTGCAATTGTTACAAGATAAATACGATGACGAGCAACGCAATATCAACTTAGTTAATGCAAGTATTAGCGGCGAAACCACCGGCGGTGCATTGCGCAGATTAGACGCGCTACTTGAGCAATATCAACCAACTCACGTACTTATTGAGCTCGGTGCTAATGACGGCCTGCGCGGTTTTCCAATCACTAAAATGCAAACTAACTTAACCGCTTTAATTGAAAAAAGCCAAGCTGCAGATGCACAAACCGCACTTATGGAAATATATATTCCACCTAACTATGGCCCACGTTACAGTAAAATGTTCACCGATAGCTTTACCAGTGTTAGTGAAGCCACTAACTCGCATTTAATGCCGTTTTTTGTGCTTAAAGTAGCAGGAAAAAACGAGCTAATGCAAAACGATAACTTACACCCTAACAAAACTGCCCAACCAATACTACGAGATGAAATGTATAACACGATCAACCAGTGGTTAAATAAAGACTAGGGCCGTAAAAAATCTCCTGCGCAAGCGCTTAAAACTAAGCGCTTGCGCAATAAACATCCAAACAAACAAAAGCTTATTGATTTTTTTATAAATACACGTACTATTGCTATCGAAGTCGGTATGTGGCGCAGCTTGGTAGCGCACTGTCATGGGGTGGCAGGGGTCGAGAGTTCGAATCTCTCCATACCGACCATTTAAATCCTTTCATAATTCTATTTATTCAATAAAAACTGCTTTCCTTTCGTACTACCTAATTTAATACAAAAAAATATCGCACATTTATCGCACTAACTAATCTATTAAAATTATTCCTGCTTTTTGATTTCAGAGGTATTTAGATTATGTGACGCCACAGTTAAATACTTTTCAAATAATAAAGAAGCACATACCTACTTTTAATTTTTGATGTATTGGCTTGAGCTCGTTGATATGCAGTTATGAGTAGATGCTAAGTAGCCGTAATGTCTGAAGTTTAGGCTTAACTCTTTTACTCTATTAAGTTAAAGAACAATTCTGTTAAAAAAACGACCTAAGGGCTAGATCGTTCTGTAATTTGTAAGTAAATTTTATCTAGTGTATGTACAAATATATTTATCAAGATTTTTGGTTGCACAAGTGACTCTCCCTCCAGTCTGAGCACCCTCACTAGAAGTTGAAGTAAAAGACACTCCAGCTCGTTTTGCCGCATTATAGAAATCTACAAATACATCAGCTCCACCATTGTCAAAATCATAAGATTCAGCGTTTTTAGTATCGAAATTAGGCTTTACTTTATTTAAATCGACGTCGGTACCACGTTCAAAATCCCAAATTAAATCCCCATTAACCACTGCATATAGAGAAAAAATTGCGGTACTTCCATCACTAAAACTAACTTGCACCATAATCTTGTCTACATTTAACAATCCTGAGACTTTGTCTGTTGCGTTTGCAAAATTAGTAAGATCATTCCTGAGATTAGTATTTCCATTATAATGTCTTGCAACTTTATTTTGAATAGAGCTTGAACCAACTAAATCCCATACGCTTCCTGCGATTTCAGACGGCACTTCATCAGCCTTAAGTGATTGTACAGACATCATTACTTGCTTCTTAGCATCAGATAAATTGTAGAAATTATTTAAAACACTTTGTTCTACATTATGGTCTTTAACAGTGACTGAATATGTAGGTACTTTTATACCTTTCATCTTCCCTCCACGCCCATCGGGTTCACCACCAGTCCCAGTAAGGGTTTTGTAACCGCTAAACCTTTTTGAAACTTCGAACTTTTTAATAGTTAATGCTTCTAGATTCATTACGTAAACATCGCGGGTTTTATCAAGCTGAGCATTTGACTTCGCTGAATTTTTAAACTGCTCATAAGAAAAACAAGTTGAACACTCTGTTGTTAAAGATTGTTCATTAGCTATCGTTGAACTAGAAAAGATACATAGAAGAGATGCGAAAATTACCTTTTTCATTTATTGTCCTTAATCTGTACTACTTTAAAGTTTAAGGTAAATATATTTAAAATAAAAATCAACAAAAGGGGTACAAACACTCATTTTTAACTCACTAACTTTTTAACCCTACATTTAACTAAATAGACTAACATGCTCCATTTCATTGAATTAATTAGCTTTTAATTTCACACTATAGCCTACTCTCCAAAATAGAAAAATAAAGGGATTCAATCTTAAATTCATAGCACTGTTATCACTCTTAACTATCTTCGAAACTTATATAAAATTAGCATTTTTAAAAACCACTACATTAGCTTATTGCGCCAATAAGTATCGCAATTAAAAATCGCGACAAAGCTGCTGCTGTTTGTATTAAGACTTAAAGCAAAGTTTATTTTGGTTGCCAGTGGTACACATAAATAGGTGTTTGGTAGAACCCTTTAAGCTTGATCACTTTAGTTGGTTTATATAAAAGCAAAGCGAAGATGTTACTCACAATGGTGATGTTTTTGAGCACGTTTTGTTTTAACTTTTCTTCAAGCGCTACCATAGCGCCTGGAAACAAGTAACACACTAGCGTAGACACAGTACGAAATCAGCATTTTTGAAGTCTTTGCAATAGAGAGTAAGATTATTTAAACACTAACTATATTTAGTAAGCACTAAAGTTAATACTCCCCACCCAAAACTAAATAAATCAATGCACCTTTTTCAACCATAATGACTCGCTAAAATATAAGAAGAAACTATTAAAATGAGCATTTAAATAACATGATCTTCCTCTGAATTTGCTGTTCAATACTTGTTCGACTATTACTATATTATAGGAACTACATTTACTTGCGGGATGCTTGATGGACCTTAAAAAAGTAAATAAAAAATCTAATTCACCTAGTTCAAATGTAAATATGGACGAAGCCTTTTTAACTCAACTAGTTAGTTGTTTACCCATGGGGGCAATGGTAGTCAATACCAATGCTCAGATCCTTTTTGCCAATAGTCAACTATCTGAAATACTGGGCTATGAGGACTCAGAACTAATAGGGATGAATATAGATAGTTTACTTCCAGCGCAATTTAAAGCGAACCATACCCACTTGATGAGTCAGTTTTTTGCTAACCCTCGAAAACGATTAATGGGTGAAGGCCGTGAGTTATTTGCGAGTCAAAAAAATGGTAAGCAAATCCCAATCGAAATAGGTTTAAACCCGATACAAGGACAACAAGAGTTAGTTTTAGCCACACTGGTTGATATATCGCAAAGGCTGCGCGCTAACAATATGTTTCAACGCTCTATTCAAGCTGCACCTCATGGTGTGTTAATAGTAGACCAAGCGGGCATTATTCAAGCGGTTAATCAATCGTTATGTAAATCTTTTGGCTACAGTGAAATAGAATTACTCGATAAAAAAATGGAAATGCTATTACCGCATCGCTATCAAGGGCACCATTCAGCACTTCGCCATTCATTTCATCGTGAACCCAGTGTCAGAAGTATGGGAGTAGGCAGAGATTTAACCGCCTTACACAAAGACGGAAAAGAATTCCCAGTTGAAGTGGGCCTGAGTCCTTTTATAAACACCAATGACGAAGACATGGTATTTGTGTCGTTGTTAGATATAACAGAACGAAAACGAATGGAAACCGAGTTAAAAGAAAATAACACAAGTTTGAAGGAGTTTACCTATGTAGCTTCTCATGATTTACGCTCTCCATTGCGGGGGATTTCAAACTTAATTGAATGGATAAAAGAAGATTTAGGCACTACCACGCCTGAAGTAGAATATAACTTAACACGTATTGATGATCGTATTCATAAAATGGAGACGTTAATAGATAATTTATTGGCCTATGCAAGAGCAGGCAAAGCCACTCTAGATACTCAAGTAATCGATATGCATAAGTTAATTTCTAACGTTACCGAACTGTTAGATTTACCGGCTGGAATGAAGCTTCATAAAGACATTCAATTAGATACCATCGTCACTGCATGGACGCCACTTGAAACCGTGGTCCGCAATTTATTAAGTAACGCTATTAAACACCACGACAGTAAAGAGGGAACTATAGAGATTCGTTGTGTAGCAGAAAATACGCTTTGCCATATCACTGTGACTGATGATGGCCCCGGTATCCCGACAGAGGCTTACGAGCGTATTTTTAGTTTGTTTCAAACAACCTCTGATGATAAGTCGGGCTCAGGTATTGGGCTGTCTATTAGTCGGCGTTTGGCACAAGCTCATGGTGGGCGCATTTCAGTAAGCTCAAATGAACCGCAAAAAGGGTCTACATTTCATGTGTGGTGGCCTCGCTTTGCAAGGAAAGAAAATTTATGATCAAAAATCTATCTATACTGCTTGTTGAGGACGACGATGTTGCCGCGGAAGCCGTTACAAGAAGCCTAAAAAAAGTGGATCCTAAAATTAAAATAATTTGGAAACAAAACGGAAAGCTGGCACTAGATGCGTTACGAGAAAAAGCGCAACAAAAAGAAATATCAGAGCCCTACTTAGTATTGCTAGACCTGAATATGCCAGTGATGAATGGCTTTGAATTTTTAGAGCATATTCGTAAAGATGAAAAATTAAACGATACCGTTGTATTTATACTCACGACCTCCAATGAGGATAACGATCGTACTCGCGCGTACCATAATAACGTAGCAGGTTACATGGTTAAACATGCAATTGGCCCGCAGTTTGCCAAATTAGCGACACTTATGGATGCTTATATACATGCCGTTGAGCTTGAATAAGCCATTTTGCAAGAGATATGGATATGATAACTTCAATAGATAATTTTGAAACCTGCGACAGTATTAAACTACTCATTGTTGATGACGATGCGGTTGATAGAGAACAAATACGCCGTATGATATCTCGCTCTAATATACAGGCTAAAATTTCAGAAGCATCTTCTATTGAAAGCTCTATGTCTTACCTTGAGCATAGGGAATTTGATTGCGTCATAGTTGATTACCGATTAGGTATCGGATCGGGGCTTACTCTGCTGGATAATATTAGAAAGTCTGTAAATAACCACTGTGCTGTGATTATGATCACGGGCTTAGGGGATGAAAAAATAGCAGCAGAAGCTATGCGCCTAGGGGCAAGCGATTATTTACTTAAAAACCAATTAAAAAGCGATCAGTTGATACACTCTATATCTAGTTCCATTCAACGCGCAAGCTTAGAAAAAAAACTTCATAACATGGCACATTACGATAGCCTAACAGGCTTAGCAAGCCGCCCAATTTTAATTGATCAACTTCAACAGGCCATTACATCTCAGCAAAAGCTCGCCGTTGCCTATTTAGATTTAGATAACTTTAAACCCATTAATGACAAATATGGTCATGAAACCGGTGATTTCGTGTTGAAAACCATTGCCCAAAGGCTACAAAACACATTACGCAAGGAAGATACACTAGCGCGTATTGGTGGAGATGAGTTTATCCTTTTATTAAGAGGGGCTGCGCACACAATACAAGAATATGAGATTCGGTTACAAGACGTGCTGATTGAGGTAAACGACCCTATAAAATTAGCAGAGTTTTCGTGCTCCGTTCAAATTTCAGTCAGCATCGGCGTTGCACTTCCCAGTGATGATGGCTTAACTTGTGATGACATTTTACGAAGAGCCGATCAAACTATGTACCAAGCAAAAAGATCAGGAACAAACCGGATTCTGTTTTTTGATCCAGAGGAAGAAAGCCTAAGGCATGCAAGACATGATTTGTTATTGGCTGCTGAAAAAGGCATTGCTCGTAAAGAGTTTATTCTACATTATCAACCAAAGGTAAATTTAATGGATCACCAGTTGATTGGCGTTGAAGCCTTAATACGCTGGAATCACCCTACTTTGGGTTTACTTTACCCTGGTCACTTTTCAGAGGCATTAGAGCACCCACACATTGGTATATTAATTGGTGAATGGGTACTTGCTGAGGCCTTAAAACAACATAAAATTTGGACAAGAAATCATCTTTCTATGAGTGTAAACATCTCTCCAGCTCATTTACTTAGTGAGGGCTTTGTTGAAAACCTAAGAGAGTTACTCATCAGCACTAATAATATAAAACCAAAAACCCTCGAATTGGAAATTTTAGAGAGCACTACAATTGGAAACGTTGAACAGGCAGTCGACGTTCTCAATGGTTGTCGGAATTTAGGGGTAAGTATTGCGCTAGACGACTTTGGTACAGGTTACGCTTCGTTGAGTTACTTAAAAAAATTACCTTTAGATACATTAAAAATAGATCAAAGCTTTGTTAAAAAGCTCCTATCAGACCATGAAGACAAGTCCATAGTTACGTGTATCGTGGCGCTAAGTAAAGCATTTGGGTATAACCTAGTTGCAGAGGGGATAGAGTCACAAGAGCTCGAAAAAGTACTTATAGGCATGGGTTGCTATCATGGGCAAGGTTATTATATTGCCAAACCAATGTCTGCAGAGAAGATGAACTTATGGATAAAAAATATGACATCAACTAAGCACTGACCCTAAATAATATCCCTCTATTTGGGTTGCCAGTGATACACATAAATCGGTGTTTGGTAAAAATCTTTAAGCTTGATAACGTTAGTTGGTTTATATGATGGCAAAGCGAAGGTGTTACTCACAATAGTGATGTTTTTAAACACATCATGTTTTAACTTTTCTTCAAGCGCTACCATACCATCAGGAAACAAGTAACACACCAAAGTAGACGCAGAACTGAGATCGGCATTTTTAAAGTCTTTACGATAGAGGGTAAGGTTATTTAAACCTAAACTATATTTAAAAAGCATTGAAATTAACCAAGGAAACCACGATAACTCATAGCCAATAACCTGTTTATTAGGATGCCTTTTGGCAACCGCTATAACAAGCGTTCCCCAACCTGAACCTAAATCAATTAATGCGCCTTTTTCATCCATGCTTATTGCAGCAAGCATAGTTTGGCGCGCTTTGCTTGAGCTCATCATCGGTGAAATTCCCGTTTTTAGCGTGCTCCAAACAATAGATAAAGCGATTAGAAGAACTAAAAAGAAAAATGCGGTAGCAATAAAGTCCATACTAACTAACACCTAATAACGGTTGAATATTGATGATTTCACCTGAGCTATTTCGCTTTTACATAATAAAACTAGTGAAACCATTACATAGCGTGCCATTTGTGTAAATTTATTTTATATTTAACACCTGTTTAAAATAAAACCACAAAAAAAGCGCCATTTGGCGCTTTTTAAATTAGTAGTAAGGTACTAGTGCTTACGCCCTACGCCGTTGCGCACCATGTCTTGTCCGCTTTGGAAGATCTCTTCGGTAATTTCACGTGCTAATAAAAGTTGTTGCTTGTCATCAA
Organism: Pseudoalteromonas sp. 2CM39R; assembly: GCF_023161845.1. Taxonomy (NCBI): domain Bacteria; kingdom Pseudomonadati; phylum Pseudomonadota; class Gammaproteobacteria; order Alteromonadales; family Pseudoalteromonadaceae; genus Pseudoalteromonas; species Pseudoalteromonas sp. 2CM39R. The sequence goes on along the minus strand of NZ_JALNTM010000031.1, from coordinate 43,238 downwards.
ACACGGCTACAAAACGGCTGCCGTCAGCATTGTTAGTTGCCATACCCACGCCTGCTACGCCGGTTAAACCTAGGCCGCCGTTTTCAACTTGCAGTAAAAAACTTTCAAGTTCAGCGAGTGTATCGATTGCAGTTAGTTTGTTTTCCATTAAGGTTACTCTGTGTTGCTCGCCATAGCGAGTCTGTAAATAATATGCAGTTATTTTACAGATCATAGTGGCAAACTTAAACCATCAAACATTAACCTTTATGCATTCCACGAATAGGGTAATTATTATCAGGGTTTTTAATCCAAGTTATACCTCGCAATAAAGTAGACAGATCTGGTCTTACAAATGGATTATTTGAGATATCAACAACTTGTACTGTACCGTGTTCATTCACTACATACACAGCAGGCTCAGCAAATAAATGGTCTGTTTCTTGAGCGTTGCGAGGTTGAGAAACATACAGCCCTAACGCATTCATTTGTTCAGGCTTTAATTCAAACGCAATGGGGTAACTCACTGATAACTTCTCTTTATGTGTTAACAACTGCGCTTCGCTGTCGGCCGATACAGCAATTAAAGAAACTCCAATGTCTTGTAATGACTGTTTAATTTCTTCTAACTGATTTAGATACTGCGTACACATAGGACAATGCTGGCCACGATACACAACCACCATTTGCCAAGCAGCGTCTTGCTGGACACGCCCTAACTCTACTTCGTTACTATTTAGTACAGGGCAATTAATCTTTGGGAAACGACTCCCCGGAAGAAGTTTATTTGTATACTGTGATGCATTAGTCATTGTGTTTCCTCTCAAAAGTGTGTACTTATATGTGCTTTAAAGCGCGCTAAGTCAGTATCTATATCGGCGTTTTTCATAACATCAAAACAAGCAATGGTAGGCATTGCTGTCATACCAAAAAACTTAAAGTTCATATGCATTGGGAACATTAAGTCGTCAACACTTTTACCATTAAAAAATTCTTCTGAATTGTTAAATGACTCCTCTGGTGCGTTAAATGTGAGTGACATCATATATTTAGTATCTTTAAGTGTGCCACCTGTGCCATAACCGCTTTTTGGGTCGTCCTGGTGACGACCATCGCCATTACACATGGCGCCACCCATACCGGCTGTATACACCTCGTCCATATATCTTTTAAACGAAAATGGCACGCCCATCCAGTTAATAGGTGATTGCAGTAAGACAACGTCAGCCCATTGATGGAGTGCTAATTGTGCCTCTACATCAATACTATCTGTCATAGTTACGGTTTTAACTTCATGGCCTTTTTCTATCAGTATCGATGATGCTACATCAACTAGGGTGGCATTTAATTTGCCCTCTGAAAAAGAATAATATTGGTGTGCATTTATAATGAGTACCTTGCTCATGTGATCTCTCCAAAAATAGTACAAAAATTGGTCTTTACTTTAATGTGGTATATAATAGTTACCTGAAGAATAGATTCAATTAGTATACTTTTAGTAACCACCCTATTTTAGAGGTTAAATTTTGGAAAGCTCTATAGAAACAGATAGTAAGGGAAGAAAAAAAGTTTTAAATGCCTGCTTAGAACCTTGTGCTATTGAAAAAGGAATGCGCTTAATTGGCGGGAAGTGGACAAGTTCTATTATTTATCACTTAAAAGATGAACCTGTTCGCTTTAATGATCTAACTCGAATGTTAGGTGGAGCGAGCAAAAAAATGATAGATCAACGTTTAAAAGAGTTAGAGGCCAATAAGATGGTTTTAAGGACGGTGATCAGCACTAGACCTATTGCTGTCACCTACGAGCTCACTGAGTTTGGGCGCTCTGCACTAGGAATTCTTCACGATCTTAGGGTTTGGTCTGAGTCTAATATTTTAGACTAATTAAAAATAAAAACCCCGCAGATGCGGGGTTTTATGTATTAGCTTTGCTTCATTGTGCCTTGTTGCTCAAGGCGGGTATGCCAGCTGAATGCCTCTTCTAAAATATGAGGCGTATGACCGCCACGAACACATGCACGCTCGTAGTAGTCAAGCATGGCGTTGCGATAATCTGGGTGTACACAGTGCTTAATGACTTCAATTGCACGTTCGCGTGGTGCTAAACCGCGTAAATCAGCAAGGCCTTGCTCGGTTACTAAAATATCAACATCGTGCTCGGTATGATCAACATGGCTTACCATAGGCACAACACTTGAAATAGCGCCACCTTTGGCAATTGATTTAGTTACAAACACCGATACATGGGCATTACGTGCAAAGTCGCCTGAACCACCAATACCGTTCATCATTTTAGTACCACACACATGGGTTGAGTTAACGTTGCCATATATATCAAACTCAAGTGCAGTGTTAATTGCAATAATACCTAAACGACGCACAATTTCAGGGTGATTAGACATTTCTTGTGGTCGAAGTACTAGCTTATCACGATACTTTTCAAGGTTATTAAATACTTGTGAGTTACAACGCTCTGATAAAATAATTGAACACCCTGATGCAAAATTAAGTTTACCCGCATCAATTAAATCAAAGGTAGAATCTTGTAGTACCTCTGAATACATAGTGAGGCCTTTAAAATCAGAGTCTAATAAACCCATCATTACTGCGTTGGCAATGTTACCAATACCGGCTTGTAATGGGCCTAGGTTTTCAGGCATACGCTGTTGTGCTACTTCTTCTTTAAAAAAGTTCACTAAGTGACGTGCAATAGAGGCTGTGTCTGCATCTGGGTCGGTAACAGTTGAAAATGAGTCACTTTGATTGGTAAATACAATACCCACAATTTTAGCCGGATCAATTGGAATAGCAGTGCTACCAATACGGTCATCTACTTTCACTAATGGCAATGGCGTACGTGTTGGACGATAAGATGGAATATAAATGTCGTGAAGCCCTTCAAGCTCTGGCTGGTGTAACATATTAATTTCTACAATTACCTGTTTGGCAAAAATAGCAAAGCTGGCTGAATTGCCCACTGATGTTGTAGGTACTATGTGGCCTTCTTCAGTAATAGCTACGGCTTCAATGACCGCTACATCAGGCATCGTTAACTGATGATTACGTAGCTGTTCAACGGTTTCAGATAAATGCTGGTCAATAAACATGACCTCACCGTTGTTAATCGCTTTACGTAATGTGCTGTCTACTTGAAATGGCATACGACGCGCTAACGCACCTGATTCAGTTAGTAGCTTATCTAAGTCGTTTCCTAATGACGCGCCCGTCATTAGGTTAATTTTCATTGGGTTTTCACGCACTCGCTCTGCAAGCGCACGTGGTACAGCTTTCGCTTCACCGGCACGAGTAAAACCACTCATACCCACGGTCATGCCGTCTTTAATAAATAAACTGGCCTGCTCTGCAGACATCACTTTGTTGTGTAAGTCGCTACGACGAATTCGTTCTAATTGCATTTGGAACCCCTTAAACCCCATTTTTATTTGGCGCTATTCTAAGTATTTCCTTATGCTTCGTAAGCTAGACCTAAGTCTCATTTACGCATTGTTGATATAAAAACATCGCGAAGCGTTTTAATTTTGTACACTTTATTACTTAACTTATTGGTGATAATAAGGTTAAAATAGTAAAAAACGCATACAACTATTTAACTCACTGAGTTTAAAAATAAACAAAACTAATTAAAATCAACCATTTAAAATTTCAATCAGGAAGGTTGAAATTTTTAATTGTATAAAAATTTAGCCGCGCTATGCGGAGCTTACAAAATAATAAACTGTTCATTCATTGGGCAGTAACCTTGTGAGGAATAGAATCCACAATTTAGGTATTAAGGAAAATACATGGATTTGTCTGACGAAGAAATTAACTTTTTATCTGGCTTATTTGAACCTAGTCAAAGTAGTGCATTAATCAATGAAACAAAGTTAACAGTACAAGCATCAATACCAGAGGGTATTGCGCATTTACTTGGTCAAGCTAAATTAACCTTATTAGCAGAAGTAGCCCACTACCAACTATGGTTCCCACTTCAATTTAAAACCGATGAATTAGGCCATTTCAGTACTGTATTAGAAGCCCCCGAAGTAATTGACACTAAAGGTATTCAGCGCAGCTGGCGGTTGAGCGAATTAAATATCCAAAGCCAAGGTTTTTGCATTGAATCTATATCTAGCACAGGAATATTTTTAAAACCCACATCAGTACACAGTGAACTTGATGAGTTGCAGAATATGCAATTTATTTTACCCAACGAAGCGGCGATATCATTAGATATAGAACCGGTTAGGCAGAGTAAGTGTGGCATAGCAGCAAAAATTAAACACATTCACTATGGTAAAGAGCAGCTAAGAGCGTATTTATTTGAAGTTCATAAACGTCAATTTTCAAGCCTATACCAGCTAGAGCACAAACAACAAAAATTGGAATTATCAAACTAAAAAAGCCACACAATGTGGCTTTTTTAACTTATTTTATCGAGTGACTTTTACTTTAAGCGTTTGGCTACATCAGCTACACGTTCGCCGTATAAACGGGCCGTTTCTAAATCGCCTGATGGAATAGCAGATTCATCTGCATCAGTAGGTGATTGCACTAATACGCCAACTGAACCGCCTAAGTTATTGATGTCTTGACGAGTTGATTCCAATTTATTGGCCGGTGGTAACCCTAGGCTTACCCAAATTCCACCATGTTGCGAAGCCAATGTTTGCATACTAATTAGAGTGACTTGTTTATCGCCATTTAGGCTGCCGCTATTGGTAAACCCGCCAAATACTTTGTCTTTCCACCCCATGGTAAACCAAACTTTAGAGGTAGCATCAACAAACTTTTTAAACTGCCAAGGATATGAGCCCATATAGGTAGGTGCGCCAAATATAATGGCATCTGCATTGTTTAATGCATCCCAATCGGTGTCTTTTATGTCGCCATTCTCATCGATTGCAATAAGCTGAGCGTTTGCTCCATCAGCTACAAATTCAGCCACTTTTTTGGTATGGCCATATCCCGAAAAATAAATAACCGCTACTTTACTCATGAACCTTCCTTTTGTTGTGATTTAATAAACACGCTTGTAACTATAGTATGGCCGCTTAATCTAAAATCAACTAAGCAGGGTGTTTAATTAAATTAGCTTGCGTGGCATTAAATTAAAAGGTACTCACTGCAATTTCTAAATTACTCACCGCACAGCCATACTGCGCAGCACTAATACGATGATATCCAGACTCAGGCGTGGCAGATAAACTAATAATAAACTCATCTTGCTGGCCAACAGCCGTTTGTTCTTGGCTAAGGCACATGGCTTGCGTTAAAGAGCGTAATTTGGCCTGCGTTAAAATGCTGCCAAAACGCTGAACTGGTAAAGGCGGTATTTTAATTGCTGGCAATGCTTGGCTAATACTGCGCTGACTTAAGGTAAAATCGTTATTTTTAATATCAATCACACTGCCCACAGGCCAGTAAGAGTAACTGTAGGTTTTAGTTTTAGTTTCAGCCTGAGCTTGCTCTGTTGATTTAACCATCACCACACCATTTTTACCAATTACGGTCATTAAATTGCCAGCTTCAGATTTAATCACCACTAAGGCTGTGGTTTCGTCTACACCAAAACCGAATGCGGGTTGAGCTTGATTTGCACTGAAGCTGTCGAGCAAAGTGCCTAGTCTTAATGTACGGTTTCGCTCGCTAAAGTGTGTATCGAGTACACCGTAACTAAATGTGCCTAAACCCCCAAAGCGGTTGTAAGTTAAACTATCGCTGTTTGAGCGTTCACTTGGGGCATCAATGGCTTGTGCGCCTTCTTTCAATGCCGACAAGCTAGTGCCATTGGTGATCATCACCACATTCCCGGCGTGGGCTTGCCCACCACTTTGCACCGCGGTACCTGCACTTGTTCCAACAATAACAGGGCGAGACTGTAATGCTTTTGTCCAAGGGTAAGGCTGGTTATTTTCATCAAATAATACTTTTCGAGTTAGGCTTTGATCGCCACCATTAAACATCACACCGGTACTGTTTTTTATTAGCTCTACTAAAGCGTCGGTGCCTTTTTTACACAATTTATATTCAGCTTGTGTGCGATCAGGGTAAATATGTTCGCGTTGATATAGCCCCATTTCGGAGTGCCTAAGCGTGGTTAAATCATCACACTTGTTGGTGGTTATTGCTTTAGCAAGCGCAGGGGTTAATGCAAGCCATTGCGAATTTACATTAGGGAAGCTTAGTAATCCTTCGTAAAAATCAGCAGATTCATAAGGGTCTCTACTTGAGGCGGTAATGGCCAGCATACTCGGGTTGGAGTTATTAACTTTTAAACTACCCGATATAAACTGCAAAATCTCTGTCGCCGCCGATTCGCTATTAAGCGCAGTATTTACCTGCTCTTTTAGTCGCTTGTTGTCGCTTTTTATTTGAGCTACTTCAAGCATATCTATTACAAAATTGTATTCTTGATCCGATAAACTATTGAGCTGTTTGCTATCAATATCGCGCCACAACCATAACAGTTCTTTTTTCGATAATGTGGGCGATGACTTAGCCTGCATTGTTGCTAAATTTTTAATAGTGTTATTTTTAGCTTGGCTATTTTTACTGGGCCATTGTTGCTTTATTTGGCTAATTTTAGTGTGAGAGAGCGCAAATACATTATGCGTTTTACCCGAAATTTGAGTATTTTTTTCACAGTTTTTAGAGCTTAAACTGGCACACGTTGTGAGAGCTCCACCCACTAAAACAAGAGTTTGATTAGACTCTTTTGCGCTTAACTGTAGCGAAAAAGCAATTAAAATTGAGTAAAAAGCGGTTATTGTTCGCGATTTAACTAGTCGCTTTTTTGGTAAATTTATTCGTTCCATTATGTTACACTCATGTAAAAAATTATAAGAAATAACTTGCGAGAGCGTCTCTCACTTGCTATAAAAAAAAGGAACTTTAAAACGCGAGTAAGCTAGCACCCATTTGCTAGCTTTGTCAAAAACCTTTTTGGAAAGAGAATTATGTTTAAAAAAGCAACATTGCTTACAACATATTTCTACTCACCACACTACCTTTCGGAGTGGTTTGACGAGTAGCCCACCACCTCACTAATTTCTGTGAGGGGCTCAGCGTGTCATTTCACCATTGCCCTGTCTAAAAACCATAATAATTAAAGCCTTAAGAAATATTAAACCTATTTCTGCGCGCTTAAAAAAGACAAAAGGTACTACAATGTTTCGTCAACTAACTATTGCGGCCACAGTAAGCGCTTTACTGAGCCCTGTCACTTGTGTGTATGCACAAGAAACTCAAACTGATACCAACATTGAACGAGTAGAAGTAACAGGATCTCGCTTAAAAGGCGTTGATCTGGAAGGCACTATTCCACTAACCGTTTTAGACCAAGATGCAATCAAACGCTCTGGTGCTAATACCATTCATGAATTACTCAAAGATTTATCTGTATTTAAAGGCGGAAGCGGTACGTTCTCAACCTCTGAAAGTGGTGGTACGTCTACCTCTACACCAGCAGGTCAATCAGCAGCGAGCTTACGAGGCATGGGACCTTCGGCAACGCTGACATTAATAAATGGGCGAAGAGTTGCGCCTAGTTCATTTGCTGCAGGTACTGAAAACTTTGTAGATGTGAATTCTATTCCTCTAGCGGCCATTGAACGTATTGATATTTTAGCCACCGGTGCATCAGCCGTTTATGGTGCCGATGCTGTAGCGGGTGTTATTAACTACATTTTAAAAGATGATTTTGAAGGCGCTGAAATCAATACTTCGTTTGCCGATAGCTTTGATCAACATGACGAAAGTAAAAAACAATTAAACTTAGTGTATGGTACAAAAATAGGCGAGAGTAACTTAACGGTATTTGCAGATATATACGACCGTAACGCTTTTAAAGCGACCGATCGTAATTACACGGCCTCTCCCTCTTTAGTGAATGGTTACTCCTATTTACCTAAGCTGGAGAACTCACCTAATATTTATTATTTCAGCAGCCGAGATGGTAACGAACTTCCATCACCAAACTGCAAAACCGAGTTAGTTACTACTGAACTTGATGAACAAATTTGTGCTTACTACCCTAATCAAGATGATTACCTAGAAACGCCATTTGAAAGCCTTTCAACCGGCTTTATGTTTAATAGTGAGCTTGGTGGTCTACAATGGCATACTGATTTTTTTTACAGTCAGACCAAGGCAAAAGCGTATTCATCGCCCTCACCTATTAACCAAATTAATGACGACGACGGCCCGTATGTTTTAGAAGACGCCTTATTTATTTACGATAATGCCGATGGTAGTAATGATTTATTAGATCAACTCTACATTGACCCATTTGATACCCAAAGTGGTCGAGAAGTGTATGGTTTTGCATTTGATGCGCGCTTTAATGCCCCAAGAACGGTGGAAGTAGAAACGAAAAACTTTCGCTTAGTAAGTAGCCTAAGTGGTGAAATTGGTGATTGGGGTTGGGAATCTGGTGTTACTCTTTCTCGCTCACGTTCAGAGCAAGAAGCGATTGCAGGGGTTTATAATCGCTACAAGTTCCATGGCGCGATTACAGGCGAGCTATGTTCAGACGGTACGCTGGCAAGTTATGACGGTACTGACTTAAATTGTGCATCTGGGGAGTTGCTACCTTTTTACAACCCTTTCCTTCAAGGCGACGCCGCTAATGATGCCGTTTTGGCAACAGCGCAAGCTCGCCCAACACGCAGTGGAGAAAGTACTGTTTACGGCTGGGATGCTAACTTTAATGGTGAACTATTTACCTTTAACGACCTACCAGCCTATGCCTCATTTGGGGTAGAAGCACGACGTGAAGAGCTAAGCGACATTCCTTCGCTTAATTCACAAGCTCAAGCAGACAAAGACTACCTTGTTGATGTATTTGGATTTGGCTCTAGTTTATCAGAAGCCGATCGCACTCAATATGCCGCCTTTGCTGAATTAAGTATTTCACTGAGTGAGCAAATAGAGCTACAAGCAGCGGGTCGATACGATCATTACGATGATTTTGGTGGCACCTTTAATCCTAAAATAGGTTTGAGCTATCGCCCGACTGATTCGTTAGTTGTTCGTGGTTCATGGTCAACCTCGTTTAGAGCACCATCATTAACTCAAGCTGGCGTTAAATTAAGAACCACGCAATCCACTTTCGATTGTGGTGCTAACCAAGCGGTGTCTGATCTTTACTGTATGGGTGATGGCACCCAAGTGAGTGTTAATTCGTTAGAGTTAGGTAACCCAAATCTAAATGCAGAAGAATCTGAGGCTATCAGTGTTGGCTTTGCATGGAGTCCATCGGCTAATACTAATTTAACCATTGATTATTGGCAGTTTGATCATGAAGAAGTAATCGATACCAACATGACCGCAGTGCTCGACCGCGCTATAACTGATGCGTCACTTCGTCACTGTGGCATTGTACCACCGGGCGAGCAAGGCATATCGTACGATGAAGCATTATGTGATGTCACCGACACCAGTGGTTTAAACATAGAGCAAGACGGCGCTAATTTAACTGAAATTTTAAGCAGTTATATAGATGAATTTAACCCACGTGATGACGAGCTATTTTTACCGTTGTTTCGCGATCATGCTATCCCACTTGAAAACACTGGTACACAAACATTAGCAGGCATAGACTTTAAGTTTGACCATAGGTTTGTATTACCAAGCGGCGATTTAACCTTTGCGTTTGACGGGACTCATTACCTTGAGTTTGAACGTAATAAACCGGGGTCTGACTCGTTAGAGAAGCTGGTGGGAACTTATCGTTATCCTGAAAATGTTGCGCGTATGTCAATAGATTGGGAAGCGCAAAATTACTACCTTAACTTAGGTGCAAACTACACCAGCAGCTACGAAGATGATATAGAAGGCCTGCGTGGTCGTGAAATTGATGAGCTAGATTCGCTTGGCGTATTAGACTCAAAAGGTGAGCATCAGGTTGATGACTGGCTCGTTTGGGATTTATCAGCGGGTTTTTATGTTAATAAATCGCTGACTTTGCGCGCGCGCATCAATAATATTTTTGATAAAGAGCCACCCACTCTTTATGGCTCAAGCCGTGGCTTTGATTCAATTAATCATAATGCCCTAGGTGCTAATTATAAATTAAGTATTAGCTACCGTTTTTAACCACTTAGCCGCAAAGCAAACGCTTTGCGGCCTTCCTTTTATTACTGGTCATGGCTACAGTGACACTGCCTATTAAGTGCTAAAGTACGTTTAAGCGTTTATTTACGCATCAACACAATGACCTTTTATTAAAGTGAAATTATGAAACAAAAACAATTTTCTATGCCAGATGCAAGCATCATTTTGCTGTGTGTGGCAGTGGTTGCCTATATGGCCACGGTATTTATTACCCCTGGGGTATTTAATGCAGAATCTGGTAGCCACACTGTGCAGCTTTCACAATATCAAGCCGTTAACGACCAACAATCACCACCTGTTTTTGCACAAGGTGGCGACATTGGTTTAGCAAATGTATTGTTTGAAGGCTTAGTGTCGGGTGATAAATATGGTGCAGCTATTGGCGTAATGGCGTTTATTTTAATCACTGGCGGTGCCTTTGGCATTATTATGAAAACCGGCGCGATTAATAACGGCATTATGGCACTTATTAATAAAACCAAGCGGGTTGAATGGCTGTTTATTCCCTTACTGTTTTTACTATTTTCGTTAGGCGGCGCGGTATTTGGGATGGGCGAAGAAGCTATTGCATTTTGTATTGTGCTGCTCCCTATTATGCAACAACTTGGCTACGACGCTAAAGTCACTGTACTTACAACTTATGTGGCTACGCAAATAGGCTTTGCCACCTCATGGATGAACCCTTTTAGCATTGCTATAGCGCAATCGATAGCTGAAATTCCAGTGTTTTCTGGTGCGGGCTTTCGTATGCTAGCGTGGGCTTGTTTTACGCTTGTAGGCCTTGTGTTTACTATGCGCTATGCAAAACGGATAAAAACACAATCCCAAAAAACGGGTGATCAGCCAACGATTAAACTCAGCCTAGCCGATGCACTCACATTATTAGTGTTTGTATTGGGCATAGCTTGGGTCGTATGGGGGGTGATGGCGCGCCAATATTATATTCCTGAGCTTGCTGCACAGTTTTTTTGTATTGGCCTTATCAGTGCAATAATTGCCATCGTGTTTAAAAAGCTAACCGCGAATGAGTGCGCGGATGCGTTTAAACACGGTGCACAAGAATTATTGCCAGCGGCGTTATTAGTCGCACTGGCTAAAGGCATTGTATTACTATTAGGGGGTAGTGATTTAACCACTCCCTCGACCCTCAACACCCTGCTTTATTACTGTGCAAGCAGCATAGCCAGTGTGCCAGATTACATTGCAGCTTGGGGAATGCTGGTGTTTCAAAGTGTATTTAACTTTTTTGTTTCATCGGGTTCAGGCCAAGCTGCCATCACTATGCCGCTGATGTCTCCACTTGGCGATTTGCTCAATGTATCAAGGCAAATTGTAGTATTGGCCTTTCAATTAGGTGATGGATTAACCAATATTTTAATTCCCACCTCAGCTAGTTTAATTGGTTGTTTAGGGGTCGTGAAATTAGATTGGGGAGAATGGGCTGCGTTTATTTGGCGCTTTGCTCTAGCACTTTTTGTATTAGCAAGCGGCTTTATATTTCTTGCTTACTTTATTAATTATCAATAAAAAGAATTTGTTATGTTAACTTTAATTCAAGGTGCAAACGTTTATGCACCTACCTACCTAGGCACACAAGATGTTTTAATTGGCGGTGGTAAAATCATTGCTATTGACGAAAATATAATCCTCGACAGCAGTGTACTCGTCAAACGAATTGACGGTAAAAATAAGCTTGTTACGCCGGGGTTTGTTGACTCGTTAGTGCATATTACCGGTGGCGGTGGCGAAGCTGGATTTGCCAGCCGCACCCCTGAAATGAACCTAACCGATGCAACCCTATCGGGCACTACCACAGTGGTGGGCGCACTGGGTACCGACTCAAGCTCACGTACGCTTACCAATTTGGTTGCCAAAGCAAAAGGCCTAAAAGAGCAAGGGCTGAATGTATTTTGCCATACCGGTTCGTATCATTTACCCGCTAAAACTCTTACTCACTCAATCACTGACGACATCATGTATATAGAGGAGTTTATAGGTGTTGGCGAAGTGGCTATTTCTGATCATCGCAGTAGCCAACCTACGGTCCAGCAATTAGCAGAATTGGCAGCCGAGGCCAAAGTAGCCGGTATGCTCAGTGGTAAAAAAGGCACCGTGAGTATTCATGTCGGCCCTGTTGATAGTCACTTGAGTATTTTGCATCATGTGGCTCAGCAAAGTGATATTAAGCTTAAACAGTTTTATCCTACGCATATGAACCGCAATAAAGCACTTCTTGATGCCGGTATTCACTTTTGTGATCAGGGCGGTACTATCGACTTTACCACCAGCACCACCGACTACGATTTAGCCCATGGTGAATATGCAGCAGCCCATGCCCTTGCCTACTGCTTAGAACAAGGCGTAGCACCAAATCAACTCACTATGAGCTCAGATGGCCATGCTAGTTTACCTATTTTTGATAAAGACTTTAACTTATTAGGGTTAGAGGTAGGCAAAGAGGCATCTTTATTAACCTCGTTTCAGCAAGCAGTCAAAGAATATAACGTCCCTATTGAGCACGCTTTAATGAGCATAACCAGTAATCCTGCCGATATTTTAGGAGTTGATAAAGGCCGTCTTAAAGCAACAAGCGACGCGGATGTTGTCCTCCTCGATAAAGAGACCCTAACCCCTGAGTATGTATGGGCTAACGGCACATTAATGGTGCAAAACACCCATGCAGTCATAAAAGGAGTGTTCGAGTAACACGCAATGCTGCTGAGAATGCTCAGCAGCATAAAATGCTAGATATTGAGTTATCCTAAGTGCCCACTTTCATAAATTGGGGTTACCCAATATTTTAACGGCGTGTACTTACAAACAGGACTTAGCGCCGTTTTTACTATGGCAAGTTCAGATAATAAAATATGCACCTCAAATTGATAAAAACTGCGATGCCCTTCTACTTGCTCGGCAATATCAAACTCGCTGTGCTCTTTGCTATAGCCTTGAATTTTTTTTAAGTTAAAGCCGGTTATACAGTCTATGCCTATTAATATATCAACTACGTCATCTTTTATATTTGTGGGTGCATTTAGGGTAAAAAGTAACTGTTCAGCCATGTTTCTTCTCCAACCAACCATAAAAGATAGGTAATAAATAAAGTGTTGTAATAGTGGAGGTAATTAACCCGCCAATAACTACAATAGCTAATGGCTTTTGTATTTCAGCCCCTGGACCTGTTGCAAACACCAGCGGCAATAAACCAAACATAGCGGTTGTCGCGGTCATTAATACAGGGCGTAGCCGCCTACTAGCACCATCTAAAATGCACTGCGTTACATTTGCAGCAAACATTTTAGTTTGTTCAAAATAGCTGATCATCACAATCGCATTAAGTACGGCTACCCCCAATAGGGCAACAAACCCTACCGATGCAGGCACCGATAAATATTCATTACTAATATACAAAGCAATCACCCCGCCCATCAGCGCAAACGGGATATTGGCAATAATCAGCATTGATTTAGATAGTGATTTAAAGGTAGTAAATAAAATAATAAATATTAATATTAACGCCACAGGAATGAGTACTAATAAATTTTGCGTTGCGCGTTGCTGACTTTCAAACTCGCCACCAAAAGATAAAGTAAACCCACTGGGTAACTTTATATTGCTGCTAATTTTAGCTTCAAGTTCATTCACATAACTCACCACATCGCGGTTATCTACGTTGACGCTAACTGAGGCAAAGCGCTTAGCCTTTTCGCGATCTATTAACAATGGACCTGTTTTAAAACCAATACTAGCAACGTCTTCAAGCGGCATTAGGCTATTATCTGGCATTAAAATAAGGCTGCCTTTTAGCGCTTGAATAGAAGATAAATCCACTAATTGGTTTTTAGCTGTGGCACTATTAAATACAATAGGAATAACACGGTTGCCCTCTTGCAGCGTAGACACCTGTAATCCTTCAAGCTGAGACTTTAAATACTCACTTAATGTTTGCGTTGTTAAACCAAATTGACTCGCAACCTCAGGGTTAAGCTTAATATTAACGTATTTGCCCCCTTCAATAAGCGCCATTTGCACATCACTTGCCCCCTCAATACGATTTGCAAGCGCAGTGATTTTTTCTGCAAGCGATGACAAGGTTGCAATGTCGTTACCAAACACTTTAATTGAAATATCGCCAGTGCCACCCGTTAGCATTTCTGATACGCGCATTTGAATAGGTTGAGTAAAGCCAATATTAACACCTGGAAATTGCGCAAGCGTTTGGCGAATATGCTCTATTAGTTGCGCTTTTGTAGCAAAGCGCCATTGCTCTTTTGGTGCCAGCTCCATAAACACATCGGTTTCGTTTAATCCCATAGGATCAAGCCCCAGTTCATCCGATCCAGTACGCGCGACAATTTGCACTATTTCAGGAGTGTTTTTTAATAAGGTGGCTTCAATTTGCTTGTCTATATCAAGGGAAGCCTGTAGTGAAATACTGGGAGATTTTTCAAGTTGAACAATAATGTCGCCTTCATCTAACACTGGCATAAAGCTTTTACCAAGTCCCTGAAATAACACGCCACTGAGGATCAGTACCATTATTGAAGTAACACTTATTAGCATTGGCTTTTTAATCGCCTCAGCAAGGGTTTTACTATAAAAGCCTTGTAACAACATCACCATCTTAGGCTGTTTTACGGGTTCATTTTTCAACAATAGCGAGGCTAAAATAGGAATAACTGTAAGCGATAACAATAGCGCACTTAACATAGCAAATACGATAGTGAGCGCTACAGGGGTAAATAATTTCCCCTCAAGCCCGGTGAGCATTAACAGTGGTGAAAATACAATAATAATAATGATAGTGCCTGAAAAAACCGGTGCAGCAACCTCTTTACAGGCGCGATAAATAACATGTAGCCTAGGTAAATGTTGATTATTAGCCAGCCGATTTAAAATATTTTCAACAATCACAACCGATGAATCCACCAGCATACCAATTGCTATCACTAAGCCCCCTAAGCTCATTAGGTTGGCTGATAAATTAAACTGTTTCATCATAATGAAAGTTAACAGCGCCGACATAGGTAATGATAACGACACCACTAAAGAGGAGCGAATATCCCCTAAAAACAACGCCAATAATACAATTACTAAAATGATAGCTTGGCCTAATGCGCCAGTAATTGTGCTAATTGCGGTGTTAATAAGATTAGAACGATCGTAAAACACATTAATGCTGGTACCTTGCGGCAGTGAGGCTTCGATTTGGCGCAGTTTACTTTTTACCTCTGTCACCACTTGCGCTGTGTTACTATTTTTAAGCGCAATAATTAGCCCTTGAACAGCTTCTTCGCTATTTTTAGTCACTGCTCCATAACGAGTTAAACTTCCGACATCAACATTGGCCACATCGCTTAAGCGGATCACTTTATTTTGTGTTGATTTAACGACTGTATTTTTGATGGCCTCTAAATCGCTATATTTACCCTCAGTACGCAAAATTAACGTATCGTTGCCTTTTTCTAAGCGCCCTATGCCACCATTTTGATTGGTTTGCACTATCGCCTCTCGCAGTTGTAAAAAGCTAACTTGATGCTGCTGCATTAATAAGCTGTTGGGGGCGATAGCAAACGTTTTTGCATACCCGCCTAAGCTATTTACATCGGCTACGCCACTCACGGTTCTTAGTAATGGCCGTATTTGCCAATCAAGTAACTCTCTTTTTTCAATCAGCGATAAGTTAGGGCTTTCTATGGTAAACATAAACACTTCAGACAGCGGCGTACTCATTGGTGCCATACCACCACTAATATTGGTAGGTAAGCTAGGTAAAATATTTAACAGCCGCTCGTTTACTTGCTGGCGCGCCCAGTAAATGTCAGTACCTTGTTTAAAGTCAATGGTAATATCGGTAATCGAATACTTGGTGGTAGAGCGCAGCATTTGCTGAGCAGGAATGCCCAGTAGTTCGGTTTCAATAATGCGCGTTACTTGGGATTCAATTTCAAGGGCGTTCATACCCGGTAATTTATAAACAATTTTTACTTGGGTAGGCGATATTTCAGGAAATGCATCCACCGGAATACTCAACCACGAGCGAGCCCCTATAACCATAGCAATAATGGCAAAAATACTAACAAACAATCGCTGCGTTAGTGAAAACTTAATAAGCAGGTTTAACATTTACTCTCTCCCTAAATGCAACAGCATTCCCTGCAATGCACTTACTGAGCTAATTAATACTTGTCGGTTATTTAAGGGGATATTGGCGCTAAAAATAAAATCTTGATTACGTGAACCAATTAACTGTACAGGCACAAACTCGAGATGTTCGTCAGCTTTAATGGCAATATAATTGGTATTTTCAAACTCAAATAATGCCGATTTGGCAACGCTGTAACCCGTTATTTTTTTAACCGGAACCGCTTTAATACTCTGCCCAATGGTTAAGTTACATTGTGCAGAGCTTGGTGATGCCCAAATAGTTTGATGGTACTTATTAGCAATATTGTCTACGCTTTTAATTTTGAGTTGGCATTGATCAGAAACCCTAAAATAAGATACCCCTTTGCCCAAGCTAATAGGAACAGTAAACTTAACCTCAATACTATTAGGGTCAAGAATGTCGAATGCTCGTTCGCCTAACATACGATTTGCCGCTTGAGTAGGAAATTGTAATATCCCTGTTTTTGGGCTGGTCAAGCTCACGTTTTCTTGCTCATCAACCTGCAAATAGCGCATTTGGTGATTTAAATGCTCAAAGCTCAGTTTAGCTGCATAGTAACTTTGCGTAATAGTGACCCACTCAGAGCTCCTAATAATTTTATTTTTAAGGTGCACCTTGTTTATATCATAATGGCTCTTAGCTACATTAAGCATGTCTTTTGCTGATTGATAAGTGTCTAAAAAGTGCTGAACATCACTGCCTTGAACAGTTGCCACAATAGCGCCTTTTTTTACATGACTCCCATTAGCGTACAAATAATTAATTTGCGCGACATCAAATGCAAACAATACCGTGTAATTTACACCCGGCTTATAACTCACTTTCCCCATTACACTTTGAGCGTTAATAAAATCGGTGGCGTGAATATTGGCAAACTGAGTATCAAATCCATTTAACTCGCTAATCGGAATGGGAGCAAGCGTTTGCGCGGCTGACACACGGCTAATAGTTAAACAGGTCAGCACAGCAATAAATAATAACGCGTTAGAGTGTTGCACAAAATTACATCGTATTTTTGTATAATTTAACTGCATTTGGTTTGTCCGCATGTGATTAATTTTATAGAATAACCATGCCCTTTTTACGGGGTTATCGCATCAGGCATACGCCTTAACATGCCAATAAACCTTAATTTTTGTATCACAGTACATATGTCCATTGTAAATTTAACTTACTGATAATAGAGACTTTAATGAGAGATAAAATAATTGCAGCAACACTATTGATGATCATGGTGTTAAATTTTTTTGACGTGATCATGGATTTAAAATTAGGAGTGCCGCAGTGGCATATTTTTACTGAGAGTTTAATTGTGGTTATTTCTGGCTTAGGTGCTCTGTATTTAATTAAAGATATTAACGCACGAACCAAAAAAATTAATAACCTCAAGCGCGAGTTAAACAACTCTGTGACTCAGCTAAACAATATATCGCAGGAAATGAAAGACGCGCGCCATCAATATAGTGGTGTTATACAAACTCAATTTTCTCAGTGGACACTCACTCGTAGCGAGCAGGAAGTAGCTATGCTATTACTCAAAGGGCTTAGCTTTAAAGAAATTAGCGCGCTTAGAAGCACTAAAGAAAAAACAGTACGCCAACAAGCTTCAGATATATATAGTAAAGCGGATGTAGAGGGCAGACATGAGTTTGCCGCATGGTTTTTGGAAGACTTTATGCAACAAAGGCACTATCCGCATTCAAGCTCAGCCATTAACTAATGCAGTGACTAACGCATATACTTGCACGCTATTTTAGTCAGCATTAAAGTGGCAGCTAAATTTCGCCATTATGACTCAGGACTTTAAAGCTTAAGGCCATATTTTAGAAAATAGTAATTACGTTGTATTAGTAGTTAATTATATCGTTACAGAAACGATTATGTTTTTAATAAAAATGGGCCCAATTACAGCAAAGCCTCAATCTGATTTAGACTAATAATAACGCAGTTTTTAACAATACTCGTTTTTGAAAGTTACTTTTACCTATAAAAAAACGCCTTAGCTTAATAAACTAAGGCGTTTTTAGTGTTATACGCTTAAATTAAAAAGTATATTTTGCACCTAAAGATAGGCGGCGTCCTTTAACATCGAAAAATTCTCCATCGTCGTAAGTGAACGGGTTACGTGGTGGCTCACGGTCTAGGATGTTGTTAACACCAATACGTAACTGTAGCTCATCCATTAGATAAGTTTTGTACATGAAATCAAACGTAGTGTAAGACGGGATATCATTGTAGTTGTTGTCTTCAATGGTCCAGTCATTATCATTAACAGTTGCATGACGGTAGTTCATGGTTAGCACATACGCTGAGTCATCATGAGAATAAACGGCATTAAAACGTCCCTTCCAGCGAGGTGAAGCTGTTTCGCCTACATCAGTTCTAAAATCTTCAGCACGGCCTGTAGAGTTATTGTTGTCCTCTATTAGGTAAGTTGCTGTTAGTTTCAATGCTAAGTCACCAGAGAACAACTCAGTGCGGTATGCAGATTCAACATCTACGCCTTTTTTGTTAATAACAGCGGCATTTATAGGACGAGTAAAGAAGTTTTCAATTTCACCCGTTTCTTTATTACGCACAACGTTACTGCAGAAAGGGTTATCTAACGATGATGACTCATAACAAAGCTCAACACTGTTACGGCCAAAGTATTCAATAGCGCCTTCTACTTCGAATGACCAGTAATCAAGCGTTATATCTAGCCCTTCCACGAACTCAGGTGTATAAATTAAGCCAATGGTGTAATCGTTAGATGTTTCATTTTCAAGGTTTTGGTTACCTTGAATATAGCCTGGTAAGCTCCCACCTGAAAGCCATTCATCTGATGGCATCCAGCCTTCAGGAAGCCCTGCGGCTTGGCAGTTTTTGATTACATTATCTTTATATTTACTGCCTGATTCAGCGATAGAGTCAGCTCTACATACATCCGCACGACCTGAGCTAAACGTTTTTGAGTTAGGCGTGAATAAATCCCCTAGGTTGGGAGCGCGTACTGATTTAGAACGGTTTAAGCGTATACGTAACTCATCAGTTACACCCCAGTTTAGGGCTAATTTCCAGGCATTATCTTCACCCGTTACCGAGTAATCCATGTAACGAAATGCTGTTTCAAGGGTTAAATCCGTTGTTAGGAAGGTTTCTTCTAATAATGGAATTGAAATTTCAGCTGAGAGCTCATTTACATCAATCTCACCATCCATTGGAAGGCTTGAATTACCAAAAATTAAGCCTTTTTGCATATTTTCAGACGGTGTAATAGTTGCTGACTCACGGCGGTGCTCAGCGGTAAATGCAGCTGCAACATAACCGGCAGGTAGCTCAAATAAGGCGCCATCTACAGTAACAGCAAACACGGCTTGATCGTGTTGTGCAAAGCGCGTTGCATCAGTCGCTATATAGTCTAACTGTGCTGGTGTTGCCGAAGTCGCGCCCATTGTGTTAAATGGTGTACAACCAGAGATAGCCCCAATAACTTCGCCGTCTGCATTACGCTTAGCACATACTACATTGCCTTGGTATTCAACGGCATCAATAGAGTTAGCCAAGTTTTGCGTTAATACTTCGCCAGTCCAAAGAGTATCTTGCTCGATGCGACCAAATTGTGCGTAAGCAGAGTAGCCCCAGTCATCACTTAATATACCTTCAGCGCCTATTGAAGTACGGAATACTTCACGCTCTTGGTTATATGCACGATCGCCCCATAAGTTTTCGTTAGCTTGGCGAAGTGTGACTGATGTCAGCCCATTGTCGTCCATTACTTTAGCCATATCGCTTTTTATAAATGCATTGTCGCGACGTATTGTATGGCGGAAGAAGGCTGGAGAGCTCTCTGTGGTTGCATCAGTTTTTGAATAAGTAAAGTCAAAAGTAAGTGCATGGTCGTCATTAAGTTCATAAGTACCATACGCTGAAGCAATCATACGCTCTAGTGGCGTTTGAAAGTACTCTTTATAGCCGTGGCCAAAAACACCATCGCCTTGATTTTGACCATCTTGGAAGTAGCCTGTAGCGTCTCGCCCAACTCCTGGGTTTGGAATACGACCTAAACCATAGTCAAACGGTTTTAGGTTACCATTTGCATCAAAAGTGTAGTGGTGATTGTCATAGCCGTTATCAACAAAGGCGTCTTTGGTAAAAAAGTCACCACCTTCTGAGTAGTAAGCAAGGCCAGTTGGTTGACCTAAAACAACACGTGAAGGGATACCGTCGTCACCACTTGTATTTGCAGGGTTTGCGAATGAGTTCACAGGGTTACGGTAAAAATCACGGCTCAGCTTGCCATAGCTTTTGTTTTCTGTGTAATTAAATGAAGCAATAAAAGAGAGTTTATCGCCTTCCATACCACCTGTAATTGAGAAGTTGTTTTGCTCGCCGCCACTTTGCTCTGGACGTACAGTAGAAACATCAAGTTCAATCCCATCCATTGATTTTTTAGTAATGATATTTACAACACCAGCTACAGCATCTGCACCGTAAACGGCTGCAGCACCACCTGTAGCAATCTCGATACGCTCAATCATTGTGGTAGGAATGTTGTTTAAATCAACTGCAGTGTCACCCACAGAACCAGGCACAAAGCGACGGCCATTAACAAGCACTAATGTACGCTCTGATCCCAAACCACGAAGATCGGTTGTGTTAAGACCTGACGCATAAATAGTGTTAGTCGTTGTTTCTGGTGATAGGCCAACCGTCGCTTGTGGCATTTCTGCAAGCAAATCATTAACGTTAGTAATACCTTGGTTTTCCATCTCAACGCCGCTGATCACAGTCACAGGCGTTGGCGAGGTTAGGTTAAAGCGCTTAATTTTTGAACCAGTCACTTGAATGCGTTCAACTGGTTTAGCATCTGCTGTTGACTGAGCGAATGCACTCGATGCGCCAATAGCACCTGTTACAAGTACTGTATTAACTGCTGCTGCGATAAGATTTATTTTTTTCAACATAACACCTTTCTTTTTACAGAGTGACTTAGTTTGTGATCTCTGCTAGTTAGCCTGAGGAAAAGTTACTTTTGCTAAGCCATTATTTACATGAACGTTAAATATATGCCTTACAATGTAACCAAATGTAATTTATCAGCATTTTTAACACAGGAATAAAGTTGAGTCTCACCAGCCAATAATGTGTCAAATGTTAAAGATAAGTTTTTTATGTTTTTTTTATGAATAATTATTGGTAACACGCTAATTTAAAATGATTTTTTTTGTAAAAATAGATTTACGAACCCAGCATTAACGTAAACACCATAAAAAAAAACAAGCCAAATTAACCTCTTGATAATATTATATAAATATAAAAGCTTTATTTTTAATCAATAATGTTAAAAACGCTCAAAAACTAGCGTTCACTTTTTGTGCGCTTGGTTCTTTTTAGGGAACTTTATTTAGAGGGCTTACTTTTAATGGTTAATTAAACCTCGATGCGCGCACTTTTTAATCGGGCGTTTCTTCGTTAACAACATCGTTTATAGCAAAATCGAGTTTGATACTTGCACTCGTATTTTTTAGCAATTTAGGTATAGTTGCTGCAATATTTTAATAAATCGGATTTTACATGACTCACTCTACTTATCCTATTGGCACACCCGGCAAGCAATGGAATCACGAGGATAAAGCGCATTGGCTGGCATGCCAAAGTATCAAGCGAAGCTATCAACAAGAAGTCGTAACATTAATTGATGAACTTAAAAGCACTCTAGAAGTACAGCAATACGGTGAGCTTAATTATGCCGCAGGTAGCTACCCTTTGTACGCGTTAAAAACCACTGATTTTGATACAAACAAAGCCACTGTTTTAATTACTGGCGGCGTACATGGCTACGAAACCAGTGGTGTTCATGGCGCTTTAAGATTCGCTAAAACATTGGCAAATAAGTACGCTGAGCACTTTAATATTGTAATTACCCCCTGTATTAGCCCATGGGGTTATGAAACGATTAATCGTTGGAACCCAGATGCGGTAGACCCTAACCGCTCTTTTTATCAGGGCAGTCCAGCACAAGAATCAGCGGCAGTAATGAACTATGCGCAATCGTTAAATACGCGTTTAATTGCACATATCGATTTACATGAAACAACAAATTCTGATAACAGTGAATTTAGACCAGCACTCGCGGCTCGTGAAGGCAAAGTAAACACCAATTGGAATATTCCAGATGGCTTTTATTTAGTGGCTGATAGCAACAAACCAGAGCCTGCTTTTCAAAAAGCAATTATTGAACATGTTGAAAAAGTAACGCATATTGCACCTAGCGATGAAAATCAGCAATTAATTGGTGTACCACAAGCGCAATTTGGGGTAATTAATTACGCGGCCCGTGATTTAGGCCTATGCATGGGATTTTCTGAAGCTGCGTATGTCACCACCACTGAAGTATATCCAGACAGTGCAACGGCTAACCCTGAAGAGTGTATATTAGCGCAAGTTGCTGCAATTTCAGGTGCCTTAGACTACATTATTAATAAGTGACCAATGCAGTAGATAATGAATAAAAGGGGCGGCTATTGAAATTTGAAAATAACTACGGCAGTTATAGCTTGCGTGTTGAAGGTAATATAGTTATTGGGCAGTTTAAAGGTAACTTAAACCCTCAGTTATTAAATCATTTTAAAGCCGCTTTATTAAATAGCATTGAACCATTTAAACATTTGTCTTGGGGTTATATTAGCTACTCTCCTGAGGTGATTGCTGCTACCCCCGATGCTGAAAAAAACATGATAGATGTAAGCCAAACAATGGGGATTAATAACTGTTTGATCAGTGCGTTTGTCCTCACCTCGCCTATTGCTATAAGGCAATTGCAGCGGATTATGCACAGCTCTGGCCGTGATGCTCATTTGCAAGAATGCTTGTTTGCTGATTTTCAAAGCGCCAAAAAATTTGTAATTAAGCAGCTAGCCCTAGCCGAGTCAGGTTGTTAACTGGCTAGGACTCATACTTTATTAATTTTTATAAAACTGGCTGTCTTTGGTAATAGTAATTGCAGGGTCTTCTTGCGAAGTTATCACAAAACTCAGCTTGCTCACTTTGCGTGCTAAATCGTAGCCGTCTGCAGTCACCGTTACCGGCACACTTTTCATCAGCCCAGGCTCTACCAATATAGCATTTGGGCTTTGCAATGTAGCCCCCTCTAAACCGCTAATTGAAATTGAATAATGCAGCGGTTGCTGAGTTTTATTGATAATAGTGAGCGTGTAAGGATTTTCAACTAAGCCTTCGTAATTTACCCGGTACAATGCGTTTCTATCTCTAAGTACTGAGGCTTCTATAGGGGTACGTTGTAACATCCATGCAAACATAGATAAAATTAATAGCGCAGTTAACGCCCCATAGCCTACAAGTTTAAGCCTAAATGGATTCGTTTTTTGCCCTGCCATTTGCTTTTCACTGGCGTATTTAATTAAGCCTTTTTCGTAGCCAAACTTATCCATGGTGTCGTCACAAGCGTCAATACATAAACCACAGTTAATACATTCATATTGCAAGCCATTGCGAATATCAATCCCTGCAGGGCATACTTCCACACATAAGTTACAGTCTACGCAATCACCTAAATTAAGCGCTTTAGGATCAGCTTTGCGTTTACGTGGGCCGCGATTTTCACCCCGTTCGCTATCGTAAGTAACCACCAGCGTATCTTTATCAAACATCACCGATTGAAAGCGCGAATACGGACACGCCACAGTACACATTTTTTCACGTAAAAAGCCCGCATTTCCATATGTACAAAACGCAAATAAAAATACCCAAAAACTGGTGATCCCAGACCACTCTAAATTTAACATTTCGAGATACAAGGTTTTAGCGGGGATAAAATACGCTAAAAATGAGGTCGCCGTGAGTACCGAAATAACCAGCCAAGCACTGTGCTTAGTGATTTTTTTTCGCCATTTGGTAATATCCCATGGGCTCTTATCAAGCTTAATACGCTGGTTACGCGTACCCTCTACACGTTGCTCAACCCAAGAAAACATTAACATCCAAATGGTTTGTGGGCAGGTATAACCACACCATACTCTGCCAAGCCAGTTGGTAACAAAAAATAGGGCAAACGCTCCCACCATAAACAGCATGGCTAAAATCATAAAGTCTTGAGGGAGCAAGGTAAGGCCAAAAATAGTAAATTTTTGGGTGGCCACATCCAATAAAACCGCTTGCTGACCGTTATATTGAATCCATGGAATGGCAATAAAACTCAGCATTAACAACCAGCCTAAATTGCGACGTATACGTTGAAAAAAACCTTTTTGCTCGCGTATATAAATTGGCCCCTCTTCTTTATAGGGCTTAATGATCATGTCTTCTTCTTTAATAT
Organism: Pseudoalteromonas sp. 2CM39R; assembly: GCF_023161845.1. Taxonomy (NCBI): domain Bacteria; kingdom Pseudomonadati; phylum Pseudomonadota; class Gammaproteobacteria; order Alteromonadales; family Pseudoalteromonadaceae; genus Pseudoalteromonas; species Pseudoalteromonas sp. 2CM39R. The sequence goes on along the minus strand of NZ_JALNTM010000031.1, from coordinate 18,655 downwards.
CAAACTTCATGCTACTTACTTCATAGTGACGGGTATTAAGCAAGTATTTGCAACTTTCAGACCACACTGAAAGATAACTTAAAACATTGATATTAAATGATTTTAATAATAAAACCGGACTACAACATCGCGATATTTAGCGACTATCGCGATATATCACGAATTAGCTCTGGCGACGCATTCCTAACTTTTGCATTTTTGAGCGTAAGGTACTCTCTGGTAAGCCCAACTTATTTGCCGCGCCTTGTTCACCTGCAATTTTCCAATTACACAGTGCTAATACGCTGCTTATATGCTGTTTTTGTGCTTCATCAAGTGTAAGCGTTGGGTTTATAGCGTTATCATCGCCCGCTGTAAGCGACTGACTTAACTGTAATGTAGAGTGTTTAGATAAAATAGCTTCTCGTTCGAGTACATTTTGTAGCTCTCTAATGTTACCTGGCCAGTCATAGGCTTGTAATTGCCTGATCGCTTTTTTACTTAACCCTTGCAATTGCTTACCTAAGCGCTTGTTTATTTGTGCAATTAAGTTTTGACACAAGTAAGGAATGTCTTCTTTTCGTTCTTTAAGTGCAGGCACGTGAATAGGAAACACATTTAAACGGTAATATAAGTCCATTCTGAATTGACCTGCTTGTACCATTTCCCACAAGTTACGGTTGGTTGCAGCAATGATGCGAATATCAACCTTTAGGGTTTGACTACCGCCAACACGTTCAAACTCACGCTCTTGTAATACCCTTAATAGCTTACTTTGGGACTCTAACGGCAGCTCTGCGACTTCATCTAAAAATAAAGTGCCGTGATCGGCAAGTTCAAAACGTCCTTTACGACGCTCGTTAGCGCCAGTAAACGAGCCCCTTTCATGCCCAAAAAGTTCTGACTCTAATAAACTTGGAGTGAATGCCGCACAATTTACTTTTATGAATGCTTGTTCGTTGCGTTTACTGAGACGGTGTAAGTTACGTGCCACCAGCTCTTTGCCAGTACCATTTTCACCAAGAATGAGTACGGTGCTGTCGGTTTCACTCACTAACTGTATTTGATCTAACATGCGTTGGAATACAGCACTGTGGCCAACCAGTCCTGAATCTTGCCAATCCTCATTAAGCTCGGCAATAAGGTAATCATTCTCATCTTTTAGCTGCTCGCTTAGGTGCTTTACTTGAGCTAACGCTTCGTGCAACTGGGTTTGCGTTTGCTGTTGTGCTGATATATCGCGAAATACTGCCACAGCACCAATAAGCTGATTATTTTTATAAACGGGGGTGGAAGTGTACTCAACGGCAAAGGCACTGCCGTCTTTACGCCAAAATACTTCGTTTTTTACTTCGCGGCGTTTGCCATCAAACATAGTGCAATAAATTTGGCACTCATCGGCAGGGTAAGGAGTGCCATCGGCATGGCTATGATGATGATATTGATGTATTTTTTTTCCTAATAATTCATCGGCCGTCCATCCAGTCATTCGCTCTGCGGCTGGATTTACAAATACCGCATTACCGGACAAATCAAATCCGTATATACCCTCACCTACCGCATTGAGCAATAAGGTAGGATCGTTTAAAAAGTTTTTTATCATAATACGACCTCGCGAAATATCGCGATCATTATGCCAATTTTCTCCTGCTTTAACACCTAATAATGACTAAATAACGCCTTAACATCTATTTTGGCTTCTAAGCGCGCTGCAATTAAATATAAGCCGGCTAATTTACGATGAATAAACAATGCATCCACAGGTGGAGTATGCCACTGCTGCGACTGTGCGCTTAACTGTAATCCGGCATCTTTGATGTTGCTAGCAAGCTCACTGTTTTTAAAATCAAACTCGCCATTATAGCGAAGTGGCTCGCAAGCCATTAAAAATAAATCAATCACTCTTTCTTTATAGCCATCTTTTAAAGCGTCTTTAAAGTAACCAATTGCAGTGGCGGCATTGAGCACACCTTCACGATCATTATTACTGCCGGCTTTAAACAAGGCTAAATAGGCATCACTTAGGGTAGCTGTAATTTCTCGGGTGGCACCAAAATCAAATAACACGATTTTTTGTGATTCTGGTTGGTAATGGTAATTAGCAAAGTTAGGGTCGGTTTGAATTAACTTAAACTCAAACATTTCTTTAAAAAACAAATCAATTAATTGCTCAGCAACCCGACTTCGATCTGATTGTGGTAAATATGTAATGCCCTCTATAGGCTTGGCATCTACATACTCCATGGTTAGCACTTGCGCAGTACTGTGCTGAGGATACACGCTAGGGACTTTGAAATGCGCGTTATTTGCTAACAGGTTTTTGTAACATGCTAAATATTCAGCTTCTCGAGTGTAGTCGGCCTCTGCTAATAGCTGTGCCTTGGCTTCTTCAACTAAGGGTTTTATATCCAATTCTTTAGGTAATAATCGCGATAAAGTAAGTAAAGTGATCACATTATCCACATCGCTTACCACACTTTTAGCAATACCTGGATATTGAATTTTAACGGCTAATTGATCACCATTTTCTATATAAGCTAAATGAACCTGCCCAATTGATGCAGCTGCAAACGGTCTTAGTTCAATATGAGAAAAACGCGATAACCAGTCATCCCCCCATTGCTCTTTTAGCACGCTCACTAATTGCTTATGTGGCATTGGGTTGGCATCGGCACGTAACAAAGACAGTAACTGCGCAAGCTCGGGAGTTAATAAGTCGCCAGCATCCATTGAAAGTAACTGCCCAAGCTTCATTGCCGCACCGCGAAGATGCGACAGCTGAGTGGCTAAGTTTTCAATATTTTTAGGCTGGAGTAATAAGCTCTTATTATCCCAACCTTTACCACTAAGCGCACTTTTGGCACCGCCCACTAACATATTTGTGGCAACGCCGGTGGCCAATGAGCCTAACTTTGCAAATCGTGAAAGTCGAGAGGTGGGAACGGATCGCTCATTAGCCATAATTAACCTAATCTATTAATAATAAGGTCAATTAATACGTTTTATTACGCTTATTAGATCTAAATTATAACCGAGGTACTAGCTTAATCGCGCCTTCGACTACTTTTAAATCTAAGGGTAAATTACTTAACAGTGCCATTTTAGGGTCGTTCATATTTAACTTATAAACAGGGTTAACCGCTAAAAATGCATTCATGACATCCATCGCTTCGTTATCCAACACTTCTAAATTACCTTTAAACCCCCCAGCATCGATACTTGAATCGCGTAACTTAACATTACGTAAAAATACGGCTTTTTTCTCGCTATCATAAAAAGGCGTGCCTTGTATTTGTAACTTTAAACGCACAGGATACTTTAATGCAAAGGCATTAATCTCGGCGCTCGAATCAGCACCTAATAAAACATAATCACTGTTGTCGGGACCAATATTAACGCTTAAATCATTTACATCAAACTGCACAGGTAAGCCCATCAGGCTAACTTTTTCACTTAATTTAGGTAACTCTTTATTTAGTAACGACTCAACCTCTGAATTTGTAAATGAATAAACCGAAATACCCTGAGTGCTGTTACAGGCAGTTAAAAATAATAGTGAAATAAAAACAAAAATTTTCATACAAAACCCTATTCATTAATCGTATTGGCAGTAAGTAGCCATAATAAAAAACCGCTTTAATAGCGGTTTTTTTATTTTAGTTGATAAAAGTTAGTTTACAGCAAAAATAACTTTTAACCTTGCTAGTGTGTCAGTTGTGACTGAACCTTCGCTGAGTGCAATTAATTGCTTTAAATAATAGTTTAAATCAGCGTGGTCTCCACGGTGCTTGTCATCTAGCATTGCCACTTGCTCAACCATTCTTTGCGCTGAGCCATGCGAACTCACGTTGGCTAGTATTTCCATACGCGTTAGCAACTGCTCGATACTTAATGACGTTTTTACCACACCAGTGAACTGACTTGGCACTGGTTCATTATTCTCAAGCGCAACAAATAATGCGTTTAAGTTAGCTTGTTCGTTTTTGGCAGCTAATCCGGTTAGCTTTTCATCTATAGCTGACAATAAAGCGGATACTTTAGGCGTTAACGATTTAAATGACATATACCCTTTAACTTTGGTTTGCAGATCAAGTAATTGGGCTTTACCTTCAACACTATTTAAAGCCGCTTCGAGCTCATTTAGTTCGGCTGTTGCTAGCTTATCTGATTCACCTTGCTCGCGTTTTTGCTGCTCAAACTCTTCGCTGCGTTTAGTGAATGTTGCATCATTAAACTCACGGAATTTTTGCCATAGTGCATTCTCAGCTTTTAAGCCTGCAAACCCTATACTCTGCCATTGTTGCTGTAACTGCTTTAACTGCTGACACGCCTCTGCTAGGTTTTCACTTTGAGATAGCTGTTGCGCTTGCTCAACGAGCTCATTTTTAAGTGCGGCATTGCCTTTATGAAACGCATTAAGTGAAGATACAACTAGCTGCTGTTCTGCCTTATAACGCTCGTTTAAAATTCGGTATGTTTTAGGATCAACTTTACCTACACTACGCCATGCTTTTTGTAATCGGTTGTAGTGGCTTTCAAATTGTTTCCAATCTAAATCAGCATCCTCTGTCGCTTGTAAATGCAGTGCATGCATTTGCGCTATTAGTTGCTCACGCTCTACTTTAGCCGCTTCACGCTGGATTTCTTGCTCTGCGAAATAACTACGACAAGGTGCGAACAATAGCTCAATTTTTTCATCAAACTCATTTCCTTGCTGCTTTTCTTGCTCTGTATCAAGGCGACCTAGTTCATTCCAACGCTTACGCAATACTTTAACTTGGTCAGCACGCTGTTGCGGATCGTTACAAGGCTCATCAACTAACAGTGTTACTTCTTCTAAAAGTGCAGTGCGTTTAGGGGCCGCTGCATACTTTTGCCAATCTTTAGCATCAGCTAGCTGCGCTTCTAGGTCAGCTTTTAAGTTAACCAGCGGCTGTTGGTATTTCTCAGTTAGGGCATTAAATAGCTCTTCGAAGCCTTTAAATACACCAAATGCAACATTAAAACGCCCTTCTTCAATTAAACGTTTAACATCACGCGCTTTTCGCTTAGCTTGGCTTTGAGTTTTTTCTAGCGGCTTAGTGAGTTCGCTCATTGCAGCTAAGAACTGCTTCTTATGCGTATTAAGCTGAGCTTTAAATGACGTTTGTAAATCAGCGCTAAGTAAATTTAAGTGGCTGCGTGCAGTTTTAAAGGTATTATTGAATGCTGTTAGCTGTTGATCGTAATCGCTAAGTTGCTCTGCAGGTTTTATTTCACTAAGCGCATTGTAGGCAATTTTATATTCTTTAATCGCCGCAGTTAGCTCAGGCAACTTAGCAACTTGTGAGAATAATTGCTCAAGCTTATTAATCACTTGTTTTGATTGCTGATCAGCCACCAGTTCCGTTTTATCTAGCGTGTCTTTCGCTTGCGCTACTTTTGCATTAAGCCAGTCTTGCTGAATTTGCTCTGGCGTTTCTAACCCTAACTGTAATGCATTCTCAATTTCTTCACTTAATGCTTCTAACGTAGCTAACGCTAACACTTGGCGCTGTTGCTGAGCTAAACGTTGCTGCTCTACTTCGTGCTGCGCTTTTAGTATGGCAATGTGAGCATCAAGCTTATCGGTAATTAAAATATACTTAGCATCAAGGGTTTTTACATGTTCTTCACTTAGCCATTTTAATTCTAGAGCTTGCCATTGTGCCATGAGCTCTGCGGCTTGTGGGTCAACAATGGCGTAGTCATTTTTATCACGCAATGCATTAAGCTTGGCTAAAATAACACGGGTTGCGTTTTCAACTTGCGATGGCATTTCAAGTGCTAAACGCTCGTTTTCAAGATGACTTTCAAGCGCTACTTTAGCTTCACCTTGAGCATGCTTTAACAAAGCTTTAGTTAACTGCTGAGTAATCACTAAATCAACTAACTGCTTTTGTAGCTCTTCATTGGCTTCTTTAAAGGCTTTTTCAATCAGTTTAGGGTTCGCTAGGCGTTTTAAGAGCTTAACTCTCACTTGCAGTTCTTTTTCTGCAAATGCTAGTTTTTCAAGGGTTTTAATCGGTGCAAAGCGTTCAATATACTCATTTTTAATCTGTGCCGATAAGCTACTTTCACTGTTTAATACAGCAGACGAAATTTGTTGCTCAGCCACATCTTTTAATGCCTGATCTTGCTTGTAAGCTTTCCACCAAAGCGGTAAATCGTTTACTTTTTGCAGTGCTTTACGACGAATTTCAGCCGATGAGTCTTCAAGCGCTAAGGTGCTTAAAATTGTTACGTCGCGTGCTACATCAAGTTTTTCAATCGCATCTAAACGAACTTGTTGCTTCGGGTGTTTCCATTTTGGTGTAAAAAGGTGTTTAAAGATCATTTTCACTGAACCTAGCTATTTCGTTATCTGATTTAAATTCTTTTTGTAGTTGCGCTTTGGTTTTTTGGATCATTTCTCCATCTGCACCAATGGTAAACTGCTCGTTTGATTGTGCTACTTTTGCTTGATACAACATCACAAGTTGCACTGTTTGTTGTTTTTGTTCATCTGATAAAGGTGTGCCATCTGGCCACTTTCCTGTTGATGCACCATATTGTAGGCGCTCAAATAATTCTGGAGTAATATTCTGTACTAAGTTGTCAATATTCATGTCATTTTTTCTTTTTCAGAGTCACTAAAATAATACGGTTAATAAGGTACCAAATACAGCCAATGCCTATAGCTGAGGTATACGCATACCACTGAAGTGTTTTTTCTTGAGGTTGTAGGAAGTACAAACAAAAGAAGCCACCTAAAAATAAGATCAGCGCTAAAAAGGAGTGGTTCATAAACATTTGCTGCTTTTTAATTCGCTGCTCACGTTGAAGTTGTTGAACTTGCTCGGCATTTAATTCAGCAACGTTACTTTGGCAATGTGGACACTGCGGATGTTTATCTGAAATTGATTTTGCACATTTGGGGCAACGAATAATCGCCATACATCTCTCTCCATACTACGCATAAAAAAAGCGCCTTTCGGCGCTTTTCATTGTACTTGTTTTATTGCTCTTTGTCTTTTTTGAATTTAACCCAATAGTTCATATTAGGTTATTAGGGTCTGTTTATTCAGCGTCTTTTGATTGCTTTTCAAGGCGCTTTTCCCAGAAGGTAGCATTTTTAATCCCTAATTTAACGGGATCAAACGTGATTTCTCCACCTTTCTTCTTCTGGTCTTCATAATCACTCAAACATGTTAAGGCCGGTTTAGCGACAAAGAAAATAGCTAATATACCCAATATGTTTATCCACGCCATTAAGCCAACGCCTATGTCGCCAATAGTCCAAATATAACCTGAGCTATTAACCATGCCGTAGGCTACCATAAACATAATCATAAGTTTTACCACTACAAGCGGAATACTTCCTTTAAAGTAGCGATTTAAGTACGCGATATTAGTCTCAGCAATGAAGTAATAAGCAAGTATAGTGGTAAAAGCAAAGAAGAATAAAGCGATACCTACAAACGCTTCTCCAAAGCTACCAAATACACTAAACAACGCCATTTGGGTAAATGCTGCTGACCCCACTTCAGTTGCCGCATCAACATTTTGTATAATGAATTGTCCTTCTGGCAAAGTGCCGACTACATTGTATTGCTGCGTCATTAAGATCATTAATGCCGTTGCTGTACATACAAAAAGTGTATCAACATAAACAGAAAAAGCTTGCACTAAACCTTGCTGTGCAGGGTGATCAACTTCTGCTGCCGCCGCTGCATGAGGACCTGTACCTTGACCGGCTTCATTAGAATAGATACCACGCTTAACACCCCAGCCAATTGCAGCGCCAAAGCCTGCTTGAGCTGTAAATGCATCACCAATAATAAGCGAGAAAATGCCTGGTACTTTGTCTATGTTTAAAAATACGATAATTAAGGCCAATACGATGTAACCAAGCGCCATAAATGGCACTACAATTTGGGTAAAATTAGCAATGCGCTTTATACCACCAAAGATAATAAACGCTAAAACGATTAGAATAATGGCTAATGCAACGAGTTTAAAACTGCCTACGTCACCAAAAGTTGTAGAGACCATAGTGCCATCACCAAATACTTGAGTGAATGCGTTGCCCACAGCATTTGCTTGCACGCCCGGCAGAAAAACTCCACAGGCTATAATTGCCGACACAGCAAATAAAACAGCCAGCCACTTTTGCCCTAAACAACGGTCAAAATAATAGGCTGGACCACCGCGGTATTGCCCGTCTTCTTCTAGTTTATAAATTTGACCTAATGTTGACTCAGCGTATGCAGTGCTTGCACCTAAAAAAGCAACAACCCACATCCAAAAAATAGCGCCAGGGCCACCAAAACCGATTGCGGCTGCAACACCGGCAATATTACCAACCCCTACTCGGCCAGACAATGAAACAGCAAGAGCTTGAAAAGATGAGATCCCTTTTTCTGAGGTATTAGGGCTAAATAGTAGCTTACACATTTCTTTAAAATGTCTAACTTGAGCAAATCGAGTTAGTACGGAGTAAAATAAGCCTGCGCCTAGGCATAAATAGATGAGTGCATTACTCCAAACAACATCATTAACGGCGCTTACAAAAGCTTCCATGAACATCCTCACAGTTATATTTATTATTATTAATTACCATACTCTGCTACTCAGAATACCTGTCATAAGCTTTACGAAATAAGGGGTTAATCTTTATCGTCTTTCTTATTGTTCAATCGATATTAACTTAAGTACTCAACCTTGTTAACAGTTAATTTTCAAAACAACTTATTGTTTATTTATATTGAGCCTGCTAAGACAACGTTTAACTGAGTGGGAATTGATTAAAATTATAGGTCATTAAATCTGTCGAGAAGGTGTATTGAAACGTTTTAGTGTTATGGTGGGAAATGATTTTTATTTTTTGATACGGCCGGTTTAGCCTAAAATAAAAAGGGTATCAAAATTATTGATACCCTTTAAAACAAGCGTTTTATCTTAAGTTGTCTACAACATTAACAATGGCTGCTAAGGTATCTTGACCAAATTGATATGAACGACGATCTGACCAGCCGTAATCTGGATCAGGTAAGTCATTATTATCTTTAAATGGCATTTCAACGGTGTAAGTAAGCGCTTTAAATTCTTCAGCGGTCGCTGATGAACCTACTGTTAAATTAGCTTGACCTGGTTCGTCTTTATCGTAGCCATGCGTATCTTGAAACTCTGGAGTAATAGTTAAAAGCGCGGCTTTAAAGCTGTCTTCAAGGCCTTTTAGGCGTGCATCATAACTTGGTATGCCTTCACTACCGGCAACAAAGTTATATGGAATGGCTTCATCCCCGTGAATGTCAAGGTGCATATCTAAGCCTGCTTCTCGCATTTTATTAAGCACTAAGTAAACTTCAGGACTATTTTCCATGCTTGGTGTTTGCCATTCACGGTTTAAGTTAACCCCTTTAGCATTAGTACGTAAGTGACCACGTGCACTGCCATCTGGATTCATATTTGGCACTACATAGAATACCGCTTTTGATAGTAAGGCTGCTGCATGTGGGTCTTCATCGTCAAGCAGCTTGTGTAATAAGCCTTCTACAAACCACTCTGCCATAGTTTCACCCGGGTGTTGGCGAGCCGTGACCCAGATGATTTTTTTATCTGCACTTGGCTGACCAATTTTAAGCACGCTCATATCACGGCCATCAAGGGTTTGACCTAGCGTCTCTAACTGACAAAGCTCTTGGCTTTGTGCCCATGATAATAAGTCTAAATGGCGGTCGTAGCTGTAAGGAGCAAAATAGGCAAAGTAAACGCTGCTACACTCAGGCTCAAGCTCAAATGTTAGTGTGCCATTTTCATACGAAGACGGTACACGAAACCATGTTTGACGGTCGTATGAGGCAACAGCTTGGTAGTCTACCCAACCATCTGGGTATGCAGACTTATCAAGATTATTAATATTTAACTGATGTAATTGATAAGGCGTTGTTTCAAGACGAAAGTGAAACCACTGATAAAACTCAGACTGATGATCTTTATTAATTTCTAACTGAATATTTAACGGATCGGTGGCTTCAATAACTTTAATATTACCACTGTCAAAATTGCTACTGATTTTCATTACAACAAACCTATTAGTTAACTGTGTGTCTTGACCAAAGGATTTAGCCAAGAGGTAAGTACGTATTAATGCACTTTAAACGGTTATTACTACGTACTCAATTTAATAAAGCGTACCATAACCACTACACTTTAAAAATCTTCAGACCTAAAAAAGCCAGCAAGTGCTGGCTTTTTTTAATTGCTCAAGTGTTTATCGAGGTAAACTTGGGAATGAGACTTCTGCCATATCGCGCATACAGCGAACTACCTGACAGCTATAACCAAACTCATTGTCGTACCATACGTAAAGTACAACACGGTTTTCATCAACAATCGTTGCTTGAGAATCAACAACACCTGCGTAACGGCTACCCACTAAATCGGTAGACACGATTTCAGTTGATGCTGTGTAATCGATTTGATCACGTAGGTCTGAGTGAAGTGCTGTTTCACGTAAAAACGCATTAAGTTCTTCAACCGTCGTGCTCTTTTCAAGATTCAAGTTTAAGATAGCTAATGATACGTTTGGTGTAGGTACACGGATTGCGTTACCTGTTAGTTTACCTTCAAGCTCTGGTAATGCTTTAGATACCGCTTTAGCTGCACCTGTTTCAGTGATAACCATGTTAAGTGCCGCAGCACGACCACGACGTTCTGCTTTGTGGTAGTTATCAATTAAGTTTTGGTCATTAGTGTATGAGTGAACTGTTTCAACGTGACCATTCTTAATACCAAACTGATCGTTTAATGCTTTCAATGTTGGTGTTATTGCATTAGTTGTACAACTTGCAGCACATACAATTTTATCTTCAGGTAAAATATCTTGGTTATTTACACCGTAAACGATATTTTTAATGTTGCCCTTAGCTGGCGCTGTTAATAATACTTTTGCAGCACCTTTAGATTCTAAGTGTTGACCAAGGCCAGCTTCATCTTTCCAAATACCTGTGTTATCAACAACAAGTGCGTTTTCGATACCGTAGGCACTGTAATCAACTTCGCTTGGCGAATTAGCGTAGATAACTTGAATGTAGCTACCATTAGCTTTAATAGCATTACGTTCTTTATCAATGGTAATTGAACCATTAAACGGACCATGGATAGAATCACGACGCAATAAGCTTGCACGTTTTTCTAAATCGCCATCTTTACCACCACGCACAACAATAGCGCGTAGGTTTAAGTCGGCGTATGGGCCTGACTTTTCAATTAGCAAACGTGCTAATAAGCGGCCGATACGACCAAAGCCGTAAAGAACTACGTCACGTGGCGCTTTAGGCTCAGAATTAACAATTTCAGCTAGCTCGTCTTTAACAAACTCTTCTACTGAACGGCCATTCGCAGCATCTGTGTATAAATAGCTGTATGCTAATTTACCAATATCGATACGGGCAGAATTTAATTCCATTTTGCTGATAGCTTCTAAGAATGGGAAGCTTTCACGTAGGCGAAGTTTAGTTCCTTCAAACTGGGCTACTGATTTATGAGACTTAATAATATCAATAGTGCTTGAGTTTACTAATGGACGGCCGTAAACAGCGATTTCAATACCACGATTACGGTACAATTTACCAATAATTGGTTGCATGCTTTCAGCGTAATCTTGACGTTCTTGCCAGCTACTTGTGTATTCTAACTCGTGAGATGAGGTCATTTTTTTTACCTAATTAAACAATTTTGAACGGATAGCCTAAGAATGTATCGAATTTTGAGAGCAACACATTCCTTCGGGCAGGCCTATTCTAATTTAATCTCATTTTATTCTCTACTGTTAGAGACTAAAGTTTAGGCTAGAATAATACTTTATTGATAATTGAGAGACTCGGATGGCTTTTAAGCACATAACCCTCACTTTTGTATTGTTGCTTGCAGGATGTGAAGAATCTTTTACCGTTGAAGATATTTGTGTGCAATCACCCGCCATGTGCAATGATCTTAACCAAGATGGCAACTGTAAAGCACAACGAGAACATACAATCTTTTATCGCTACCTCGAATCCTTACAACCAACCGATGAGAACAAATATCAACTACTCAAAGCGTTTGAGCATTACAACCAATGTATTGGCTTAGCCGCTAATATTCAGCATATAAAACTAAAAGGTAAAACTACTGCCCGTCGACGAGCCTACCTCACCAGTAATAGAGAAATGGCACGTATTTATCAGCAAACACAAGTAACCACTCACCCTGGCCTACTCTATTACCATTGGTCAAGAAACAATGATGAAACGGCACTCACCCGGCTACTTGCTCTAGAAAATACCCCCGAGGTGGAAACAAGTGCTGAAATGCAATTTTATTTAGCGTCTTATTACATTAAAGTTGATGAGCAAAAAGCAATTGATTTTTTATACAACACATTGGCATTAAATCAAGCTAAGCAAATACCTGATCCAGAAATATACACCTCTTTAATTAGCCTTTTCTATAAGCACCACCAATATAAGCACGCGTACATTTTTGCCAAAATAGCAGAGCTCTCTGGTATAAAAAATATCGATATATTATTAATTGAGCAGCAATTAATAGCACAAGAAAAGAATTTAGACAGTTTAGATGCCCTCGCCGAGCAAACATTACACCAAATAAACCAAGGAAAATTTATTTCTCCCCGGAAATAATACAACAGATACAAAAAAGGCAGCTTGCGCTGCCTTTTTGTTTATTTTTTGCTTGTGCCTACTTCGACACGGGTCTTTAACTTTTGCCCCGGCCTAAAAGTAACTACGCGACGCGCTGAAATTGGAATATCTTCTCCCGTTTTCGGATTACGTCCCGGTCTTTCTTTCTTATCTCGAAGATCAAAGTTACCAAATCCAGAGAGCTTAATCTGCTCGCCTTTTTCAAGCGCTGAGCGGATTTCTTCAAAAAACGCTTCAACTAAATCTTTGGCATCTTTTTTATTGATCCCGAGCTTTTCAAATAGGTGTTCAGCTATGTCGGCTTTAGTAAGCGCCATATCTAGTCCCTCAACGATGCATTAAACTGTTCGGCCAGTGCGGCCACCACGTTATCAACTACCTGATTGATATCTTTCTCTTCGAGTGTTCTATCAACCGCCTGCAGTGTTAGAGCAATCGCCAAACTCTTATAATTTGGCTCAATACCTTTGCCCTTATACACATCGAATAAGTTTAGGTCAACCAATTGATTTCCGCCAACTTTTCCGATGACGTTTAAAATATCACCAATTTTAACGCTGTCTTGTACTAAAATCGCGATGTCGCGGCGATTTGATGGGAATTTAGACACCCCTACAGCTTGAGGTAAATTTCTTTTTTCTAATGCCGACATTTCAATTTCAAACACAAAAGTAGCATTGTTGATATCTAACGATTTTTGCGCTTGAGGATGTAATGCACCAAAGAAACCTACTTTTTTACCATCAACATAAATAACGGCAGACTGGCCAGGGTGAAGACCATCCGATTGCTCAGCTTTAATTTCAAAGCGGCTAACATCGTTGGTAATTGCAAGTAATGCTTCAACATCCCCTTTTAGGTCATAAAAATCAACGTTACGTTTTTCTTCAACCCAATGCTCACCATGAACCAAACCAGTAATAACGCCACCAATAACAGGCACTTGGTATACACCATTTTCAGCATTTTCATCACTGATAAACTTAAGGGCGTGTTCAAATAAGCGAATACGAGGTTGTTGGCGGTTTTGGTTATACGCAACAGATGAAAGCAACCCTGGCATTAAACTTACACGCATCGCTGACATTTCAATTGAAATTGGGTGCGGCAATACCAATGCATTACACTCAGGGTGTAAAATAGCTTGCGCTTTAGGGTCAACAAAACTGTAAGTAATGGCTTCTTGATAGCCACGTGTTACTAAGGCATTACGAAAACGGCTCAGGGCAACAGTTGACTCATCATGCGTGGTCATTTTCAGTTTTGCAGTTGGTGCAACATTAGGAATGCTGTTATAACCGTATACACGTGCAACTTCTTCAATTAAATCTTCTTCGATACGAATATCAAAACGGTAGCTTGGTACATCAGCACTCCAGCTATCATTGTCAAATTTAACATCAAGTCCTAAACGCGTCAGAATATCGGTTACTTTCGCATCTTCAATATGATGACCAATAACGCGGTCTAAACGTGAACGACGTAAACTTACTTCAGTTACCTTTGGTAACTTATCAGCAGCCACAGCTTCAACAACAGGACCCGCTTCACCACCAACAATTTCAAGCAGTAACGCTGTAGCACGCTCCATTGCATCATGTTGTAGAGCAAAGTCTACACCACGCTCATAGCGATGAGATGCATCGGTGTGTAAACCGTAGCTACGTGCTTGACCAGCAATGGCAACAGGGTTAAAGAATGCGCTTTCTAACAGAATATCAGCTGTTTTTTCAGTAACGCCAGATTGCTCACCACCAAAAATACCAGCAATGGCTAGCGCTTTATGATGATCGGCAATCACTAATGTCGATTCATTTAACTTTGCAGTGTTACCATCAAGTAAAACTAATTCTTCACCTGCGTTTGCACTACGTACTTTAATTCCACCCTCAATAGCATTTAAATCAAATGCATGCATTGGGTGACCAAGCTCTAATAACACAAAGTTAGTCACATCAACTACCGGGTCGATTGAACGCACACCACTACGGCGTAGCTTTTCAACCATCCATAGAGGTGTTTCAGTATTAAGGTTAATGCCTTTGATAACACGCCCTAAATAACGAGGACAAGCTTCATCGTTAACCAACTCTATTGATACTTTATCTTCAATTGTCGGTGCTACCGCAGGAATACTTAATGTATTAACATCAATGCTGTTCAGTACGCCAACTTCACGAGCTAGGCCTTTAATACCTAAACAGTCACCACGGTTAGGGGTTAAATCTACATCTATGATATTGTCATCTAACGCTAAGTATTCGCGTAAATCTGTGCCAATCGGCGCGTCAAGCGGCAATTCCATAATGCCATCGCCTTCTTCGCTAATGCCTAGCTCATCAAACGCACACAACATGCCGTGTGATGGTTGACCACGAAGTTTGGCCTTTTTAATTTTAAAATCGCCTGGTAATACTGCACCAACAGTGGCAACAGCAACTTTAATACCTTGGCGGCAATTTGGTGCACCACAAACAATATCAAGCAATTCATCACCACCAACATTAATTTTTGTTACACGTAGTTTATCTGCATCAGGGTGCTGGCCACATTCAACCACCTCACCTACAACAACACCATTGAATTTGGCTGCTGCCGGCTCTACGCCATCTACTTCTAAACCAGCCATTGAAAGCTGTTCCGAAAGAGCTTGCGTATCAATTGCAGGATTTACCCACTCTCTTAACCACTTTTCACTAAATTTCATTTTATTTCTTCACTCTTAACGGAACTGGTTTAGGAATTTTAAGTCGTTTTCGAAAAACGCACGTAAATCGTTTACGCCGTAACGCAACATAGTTAAGCGCTCTACACCCATACCAAAGGCAAAACCGGTGTATTTTTCAGGATCGATACCAACAGACTTAAGTACGTTAGGGTGAACCATGCCACAGCCTAATACCTCTAACCATTTACCATCTTTACCCATTACATCAACTTCGGCTGAGGGCTCTGTAAAAGGGAAGAATGAAGGACGGAAACGAATTTCCATATCTTCTTCAAAAAAGTTACGTAAGAAGTCATGTAAAATACCTTTTAGCTCAGTAAAGCTAACGTCGGTGTCGACCATTAAACCTTCCACCTGATGGAACATAGGTGTATGTGTTTGGTCGTAGTCATTACGATATACACGCCCTGGTGAAATTATACGAAGCGGTGGCTGCTCTGTTTCCATGGTACGAATTTGCACACCACTAGTTTGAGTACGCAACACCAACTTAGGATTAAAGTAAAAGGTATCGTGGTCGGCGCGAGCAGGATGGTGCTCAGGAATATTTAGCGCATCAAAGTTATGAAAATCATCTTCAACTTCAGGGCCTGATTTAACTTCAAAGCCTAGTTCACCAAAAAAGCTTTCAATACGCTCAATTGTACGTGTTACTGGGTGAAGGCCACCAGAAGGCATAACGCGCCCTGGTAAAGTTACATCGATAGTTTCAGCAGCTAGTTTTTCTTCAAGTGCTTTACTCGCTAACAGCTCACGCTTGTCATTAATTGCGCTTTGCACATCTTGCTTAGCTTGATTGATTACCTGGCCTGCTTCTTTGCGTTCTTCAGGAGCAATTTTACCCAGTGTTTTAAGTAAGCTGGTGATCTCGCCTTTTTTACCAAGGTAGTTAACCCTGATCTCTTCTAGTTGCGCGATTTCACTGGCACTGGCAACTGCCTCAAGTGCTTGCGCTAATATATTTTCTAAGTTCATTCGATACCTGATCTTTCAAAGAAGGTGATTACAATTTAGTTAGCTAATGATAACTGAAAGCGGGGTCTAGATTCTAGACCTACTACAGCTTTAGCGTTGATTTTATGAAAGGAATAGTTAATTTTCGCTGTGCAGCCATGGATGCGTGATCTAATTTGTCTAATACATCCAATAATGCGCGCATATCACGACTTAAACGGGTTAATAAAAACCGCGCGCATTCGTCACTCAGTTCAAGACCGCGCATGTTTGCCCGCTTTACTAGCGCTTGTGCTTTATCATCATCACTCATGGAGCGAATTTGAAAGGTGGTACCCCACTTCAAGCGTGATTCTAAATCTGGCAAGCTAATATTAAGCATATTTGGCAGTAAATCAGCAGTTACTACCAGCATTTTATTAGGCTCATTAAAGCGGTTGAAGAAATTAAATAACGCTTTTTCCCATGCATCATTACCCGCTACTAAGTGAACATCATCAATACATAATACATCTAGCGCCTCAAGACCATCTAAAACCATCGGGCCAAAATGTAGAACTTCTCGCATTGATAGCAGCATATTCGATAAGCCGCGCTCCTGGGCTTGAATACAGGTGGCGTATAACAAATGGGATTTACCTGAGTCTCCTAAGCCACACAAATAAGTATACTGAAAAGCTTGAGATAGCTTAGAAAAGCTATCTTTAAGGTGGTTAACCTCTAATGAGTCTTCTCCCCCAAAATAAGAGGCAAATGTTTCATCATCCGGTAAAGTAACCGGTAGCGCCATTTGCATTGGCTCTTGAGTTAGCATTAGTTTTCAACCCATTGATACTCTAGGCTTTGCTTATCAACTATGTGATAAAAAGCACGGGGGTCGACATAATCTTTAAAGGCATTATCAAGACCAAGGGCTTTTTTAAGATCGTTTACAGTGCCGGTATGATCTAGCTTAAATTCAACAGAATCGGGAGTTTTACGTATAATAACCGCTTGGGTGACAACACTTAAGTTGAGTAGACGGCGCTTTGCCAACTCTATATCCACAAAATTATCTGTCCCTTTTAAGGTCAAATTGGCAGTACGTTGCTCATAATACGCATTCGGATCGATCGCATATTCGCCAGCTAAACCTTGCGCTAAATCATCAATCATTTGCGCAACGATTTGCTGTCTATAGCCAATAATTCGGTTAGATTCAAACATTTCGTCATTAGTAAAACGCCAATCTAATACCCAATTATCGGAGTTAAACTCTTGATACATTCTAGCAGTAATACTGCGCTCAGCACTGTAACGTTTAGATGCCTCTTCTACTGGTTCAGAAAAGTTCCCCCAAACCTCAGGGACACCAACAAGGCGTCTATCTTGTAAATCAAGCAAAGGTACAACGACAGGTAATCCACGACGGCTTGCCTTATCATAAATGAGCTGCTCTAACTGTGGGTAACTTTCTTGAGTTACTAGCTCTCGTTGCCTGTTATCTTCAATCCCTAACCAGATTGCAACCAGTGGTCGTTGCATTCCCCATAATGGCAAATTAAGCTCTTTGATTAGTGCATCGATTTTTCGTGCTTCAAACTTAACTAATAATTTAAGCTCTCCGGGGATACGCTCATCATATTCAAATTTCAGCATATAATCGGATATATCTTTAGTGCGTTGCTTAGCGACTCGATTTTCATCTGCGCTTTTGTCACCACTCACTTTTACTAATACGTTAAGCAACGCTTTGCGGCTAGCGTCTAAACGAGTATCACGAGATTTATCTTCTACGACCAAAATATCTTGATATAGATCAGTTACTTCAACTGCTGATACAGAAACACAAAAGAAAATGGATAAGGCGCTAATTAATAATCTATACACAGGCAAATCATTCATGGTTTTAAACTGTTTTGATCCTAAATCAAAGCCACTAACAAAGCAAAATTATATTTTTCTCAGTCACTAACGCCATTAAGCTCGCTTTAATGATCATAAAAAACCTCAAAGTAAATACCGACTAATTGGAGTCGGTGCGCTACGCAGAAGAATGTCTTAGTGCCCACAGCGATGGAGAGAGCCACATAACAAATGCTACGCTCTCATACTCTGTCGTGTTCTTCGTGTTCATTTATCCGTCCCACGCTACGATGGTCAGGTTAACGCAGTGCAACTGATAGCTGACGGCTGACGGCTGACGGCTGACGGCTAATACTTTCACTTTCCTGCAGACGTAAAAAAGCCCGACTCTTTCGAATCGGGCTTTCTCTTATTTGGAGCCTGGTAATGTCCTACTTTCACA
>NZ_JALNTM010000030.1:0-62270 GCF_023161845.1 Pseudoalteromonas sp. 2CM39R | reverse complement strand
GGTGCCGACTATCCGAGTTGAACGGATGACCTACTGATTACAAGTCAGTTGCTCTACCAACTGAGCTAAGTCGGCACACTAAATCTGTGTGCTATGCACGATACTGATGTTTAAATAATAAATTAAACACCAATATATTAAATAATGGTGCCCAGAGGCGGAATCGAACCACCGACACGAGGATTTTCAATCCTCTGCTCTACCGACTGAGCTATCTGGGCGTGCGGCGTATTAAACGGGTTTTGCCTTCTCAAGTCAACTTTTTTTTGAGGATTCTAACTGTTTGCACAGTTTTCAATCAAGATTGCTGTTTTTAATGGTTTTTAGCTTATTTAATCTACAAACTTTGTGCTTTTTGGTTGACCCTCATCATAAAAGGGTTACCTATCTTAAAAACGTGGTGAATTTTTCTTCATAGATGGTAGGATTGTCCAATAATCAAGAATATGCTTAATGATGCTGTATAATTTGTTGGACTAAAGCCATGCCAAGTAAATCAAATTCACCTGTAAAAGGCCTACTACCGCTTTTTATAATCACGAATCTTGTCATCACCCTACTTGCGGTTGTTGCTTACTCTTTTTATCCAACAAGTGAAGTAACTCAACAAGATAGCAAACCAACTATCACAACGCAGCAATTATCAAATCAGCTTTCAGCACCTCTAATCAGCGCATTAACTATGCCTGGCCAAGACAAAGTAAAAGAGGTTCTCGATTTAAGTCACCTGCTTAATGATGGTTTTGATTACTATTTATATCGATATGAATTCAACGGCGATGTATCGCTTGTATACGCCAGTAATAAAGAGCTAATCGAAGCCAGTAAAGTTAATCAAAAGCTAGAACAAAACACCCTTATTCATACGGTGTTAGAGTTTAATGATCAACCAGTTGGTGAACTAGTTATAAAGCAACACTCGATTACTGAACCCATTGCGCAGTCTGCAGGTCTTGCATATGGTTTAGCTGCATTGACTTTAGTAGCACTGGCTATTTTATCTTTTGCCTTAAGTATCTTTATTAATAAGCGTTTTACTAAAAGTAGTGAGTCATTAAGCAGTGAGTTAATGGCCATCACAGACAATGCTGATTACCAAGCCCAAGTAAATGAAAACCTAGATTTTGGTTTGGATTCAGTAGCAAAAAATATCAATTTATTACTTAATAAAGTTCAATCAGCAATAACAGAAAACAAAGCTGCTCAGGCAGATTTACAGAAACTACAAAGTGGTCTAGAAAACGAAGTACAAAACCGTACTCTAGCTCTTGAGCAAGCAACTCTCAAAGCCGAACAGGCAAACGAAACCAAAACGACTTTCTTAGCAACTATGAGCCATGAAATTCGCACCCCTATGAATGGGGTTATCGGTACCATTGACTTACTCCGCCAAACCGAGCTTGATGGTGCGCAGCACAGATTAAGTACAATTATTCGTGATTCTGCATTTTCTTTATTAGGCATATTAGATGATATTCTCGATTTCTCGAAAATCGAAGCAGGTAAACTGAATATCGATAATATTCCTTTCTCAGTGTCAGACACCATTGAAGAGGTCGCTCGTGTTTTATCATCGGTGGCCAAAAAGCGTGACCTTGAATTAGAGCTGGCAATTGCGCCAGATATCCCTACAAATTTGATTGGCGATACGGTGCGTGTTCGCCAAGTACTTTATAACCTATGCAGTAATGCAATTAAGTTCACTAGTACTGATGATAAACATAAAGGCCACGTTAAAATCTCGGTAGAGGTGGCTCAAAACACTACTGATCACTACACCCTACGTTTTAGCGTATTGGACAACGGCAAGGGTATGACGCAAGCACAGCTTCGTGAAATCTTTAACCCGTTCATTCAAGCTGAAGGCTCAATCACCCGTGAATACGGTGGTACTGGTTTAGGCTTATCGATTTGTAAAAGCTTAACTGAGCTAATGCTAGGTACCATCTCTGTAACAAGTGATTTAGGTATTGGTAGTGAGTTTGTTGTCGAGTTACCTTTTAGTACACAAGGTAAAGTTGAATATGCTCACAAGCAGGTAATGAAAGACCAACGTGTTGTAGTTGTAACCAATCATGATGGCCGAAAAAAACTACTTACTCGTTATCTATCATTTATGGGGGCAACACCTGTTATTGCTGATAGCAGCGACAAAATCGAAGCTGAACAAGATAAAAAAGATATTATTTGGATCCTCGATGGTATCGAAACCATGGAAGATATTAACTATATCTTACGTCGCTTGCTATACACCTTAGAAGACAATAAACAGCAAGTCATTGTATTAAGTAAGCTAGATGAAGCCGCTGTTAATCATAAAAATATCTTCTACTTAAATGCTGCACCGCTGTGTAAGTCTAACTTTATGATGTCGCTACTAGTGGCGGCAGGTTTACATAAGCCAAAACAAATTGCTTCGGCTAAGTCATTTAACGACTATTTAAGTGTTGATAAAGCCCGCGAAGAGAACAAACTTGTATTGCTTGTTGAAGACAACGTATTAAATCAGCAAGTGTTAACTGATCAGCTCCATCTACTAGGTTATGGTGTTGAAGTAGCTGAAAATGGTGAAAAAGGCCTTGAAGCATGGCGTGAAGGTAAACACTCAATTATCTTGACCGATTTACACATGCCGAAAATGTCAGGCTACGATATGGTTGAAAAAATTCGTCATGAAGCATCGCAGCTTGAAGATATTAACGCTCAACCTTATGTGATTGCTATCACCGCCAATGCCCTTAAAGGCGAAAAAGAACGCTGTTTAAGCATAGGGATGAATGATTACATCACCAAGCCTGTTGAGCTAAATGTGCTCGAGGCCACTTTACACAAATGTGCATACAAAACGAATCCTGAAGCCACTAAACTTGAAGTTAAAAGACCAACAGCGCCTATTGATATGGCGATGCTTGCTAACTATGTAAACAATGATGAAGCAAAGAAACTACGCTTTTTCAAAATGTATTTAGAGCAAAGTAATCAACTCAGTAAAGAAATCAACAGTGGTGTTATTGAGCAAGACTTAGAGAAAATCATTTCAGCCTGTCATCAGCTCAAGTCAATCTCAAAAACGATTGGTGCAATGAAAGTTGCAGAACTAGCTGCCGAATTTGAAAAACGCTGCAAAGAAGATGAACTATCAAGCGATGATTTAATTGAACTGCGCGATAGTTATGAAATTGAATACTCCAAAGTCGCTCAATTCTTAAAAGAACAAATACAAAGAGCTGAGCAAGAAGCAACACATTAAAAAAGGGCCTATTGGCCCTTTTTACTTTTAATTTCTTCGTTTATTTTTCTGGAGGACGGTAGCCTTCAATTTCCACGTCTTTACCTTCAAATAAGAAACCTACCATTTGCTCTTCTAAAAAAGCACGGTGCTCTGGGTCCATCATGTTCAGATGTTTTTCGTTGATCAACATCGTTTGCTTATGTTGCCATTGGCCCCAAGCTTCTTTACTGATGTTGTTGAAAATCTTTTCACCAAGCTCACCTGGATATAGTTGGAAGCCTAAGCCTTCAGCTTCTTTTTGTAACTTTTGACAAAATACTGTGCGTGCCATAATTGCTCTCTACTCTTATTGCGTGATGCTATTGTAATCTATTGCGCTTAATTGTTTAACCAGCTTTTTCGTTGGGGCTGCAAGGCCAACCTCAACTGACTCATCAAGCGGATACCAAACTAGTTGCCGCTCATTAATAAGATCTGGAATACTCGGCAAGGTTAAAACATGTGGGTTGATGGTTAGCTCAAAATGCGAAAATACATGGGTAAAGGCTTCAAGTGCCTGCGTATTCGTTGATAAACCATGCTGGGCTAAAAATGTTTCTAGTTCAGTTAATTCGCTAAACTCAAAAAAGCCAAACAAACCACCCCATATCCCTGAGCTTGGGCGCTTTTCCATGAGTACTTTATTGTCACTGGCTAGAATAAGCTGATGGCATGACTTCTTAGGTACAGCCTTTTTTGGCTTTGAATGCGGGAACTCTTTAACTTTACCTTCTTTAAAAGCAAGGCATTTACTATTTAAAGGGCAAGGCTCACAGTCAAATTTACTTCGCGAACAAAGACTTGCACCTAAATCCATCATTGCCTGATTAAACTCAGTGACCGACTCTTTAGGCGTTAATTGCGATGATAATGACCAAAGGTGATTTTCGACCTTTTTCACTCCATACCAGCCTTCAACCATAAAAAAGCGTGCTAATACGCGTTTAACATTACCGTCTAAAATTGGATGGTGTTGGCCAAGTGATAAAGACAAGATAGCCCCAGCAGTTGAACGACCAATACCCGGCAAGTCCATCACCTCTTCAAGCGTGGTTGGAAATTTACCTTGGTATTTATCACGCACTATTTTTGCCGTTTTATGTAAGTTGCGCGCACGGGCGTAATAGCCAAGCCCAGTCCAATGGTGTAGCACCTGATCTTCATCCGCATTAGCAAGCGCAATGATGTCAGGAAAGCTTTGCATAAACTTTTCAAAGTAAGGAATAACAGTTACTACTTGGGTCTGCTGTAGCATGACCTCAGAGATCCATACCTTATAAGGGGTTTTATTTAGCTGCCATGGCAGAGTTTTACGACCGTGAAGGTGGTACCAGTCAACCACTTGGTTTGCAAACCAGGTTGACTCCTTATTGCTTAAATTCAAAATAACATCTTTACTTGCTGAAGCTCATTGCGGCCAAGTCTATTGCAGTTAGTTAGGCCAAGCAAGCCGAAGAAGCTCTGCTCTGTCTAAATTGCTCGTACATGGTCGCAATATTAATCCCGAAAGATAAACAGCCCCTGACTATTGTACTCAAGGCGCAGGTCAGGGATAATACGCAACCTTTTTCTATAGTCAGTATTTTAATCAGGCCAAAATATATGAGTGACTCAAGTAACCCAAACCTCGAGCAAGCAAAGCAAGAGGGTAAATACATCCGCACGATTCGTAGTTTCGTTAAGCGCGAAGGTCGCCTAACAAAAGGCCAAGCGGCAGCCATCGAGAAGTGTTGGCCAACTATGGGCCTTGAGCACAAAAATGGCATGCTAAACCTAGCAGAAGTGTTTGGTAACGATAACGACGTGGTACTAGAAATCGGTTTTGGTATGGGCAAATCGCTAGTTGAAATGGCTAAAAACGCACCAGAACTTAACTTCATTGGTATTGAAGTTCACCGCCCAGGTGTAGGTGCTTGTTTAATGGATGCCGATGAAGCTGGTGTAACAAACTTACGCGTATTCGAGCATGATGCGGTTGAAGTACTTGCTGACTGTATTGCCGATGAAAGCTTATCTAAGCTGCAATTATTCTTCCCTGATCCATGGCATAAAAAACGTCACCATAAGCGTCGTATCGTACAACCTGAGTTTGCACAAAAATTACGTAGCAAATTAAAAATTGGCGGTGTTTTCCATATGGCGACTGACTGGGAAAATTATGCAGAGCATATGCTTGAAGTAATGCAAGTGGCTGAAGGCTACAAAAACCAATCAGAAACTAACGATTACGTTCCTCGCCCAGATTCACGTCCACTGACAAAATTTGAGCAGCGCGGTCACCGTTTAGGTCACGGCGTATGGGATCTAATGTTCGAGCGTACTAAGTAATAAAAGGTAAAAGCAGCATGAGTAAGTTAACCAACCCAAGTTTATTATTGCTTCGTAATGAAGACGAACTTGTTGGGCAATCGATTTTAGTGGTTAACTTTGAGCAAGATGGCTTTTTACGCGAACTTAAAGCGCTAAATCCCGACGCAAAAATTACTGCGTTCAGTTATAACCACGCAAATGCCATGTATGCCAGCAAAATAGCCGGTATACATGCAGTGGTTGATCACACTATTCCAAATAATAACTACGATTTAGTTATCTACTATTACCCAAAAGCAAAGCCAGAAGCACAAATGTGCCTTGATAACATTCGTGCTGTTTGTCATCAAGATGCGCAACTATTTGTAGTGGGTGAAAATAAAAGCGGTGTTAAATCAGCAGAGAAACAACTTAAAGACCACTGTGGTTTTAGTAACAAAATCGATAGTGCCAAGCACTGTATTCTGTATTTGTTCTCAGAGCTTACGCTAAATGATAACTTTGCTATCAGCCGATACCACAAACAATTCCAAGTAAAAGCTGGCGATATTGAATTTACTGCGATCAGTGTACCAGGCGTATTTAACCACGGTGCGCTTGATGTAGGCACTGCGGTACTTCTGAATAATGCGCCAACTGTTAGCAAGGGTAAAGTACTCGACTTTGCTTGTGGCGCAGGCATTATTGCTACTTACTTAGGTTTAAAGCAGCCTGAGCTTGAATTTGTATGTAGCGATGTAAGTGCTCTTGCAACTTACGCCACTGAGCAAACACTTGCGTTAAATGACCTCAAAGGCCAAGCAATTTTGAGTGATGGCTTAACTGATATTAATGGTAAATTTGACCTAATCATCAGTAACCCACCGTTCCATACGGGGATTGCCACAGATTACACCATTGCCGAAGCATTTCTTAGCTCAGCAAAGCTACACTTGAGCAAGCAAGGTAAATTGACCATAGTTGCAAACAGCTTCTTAAAATACCCACCGATTTTAGAAGCACAATTTGGCCAATACAGTACAGATTTCAAAAATACTAAATTTGCCGTTTACTCAGCTAAATAAAAGTTGAGTAAATAGCTTATTCGTAGCAAAAATATTTTTTAAAATATTTAGTTACTTTCAAATGTCTTTGCTAGACTAAACTCTTACTAATAACAAAAATTCTGGCCTTCTATAGCGCATGCCGATATTTTCGACACAAACAAGTATTCGTAAAGCGTTGACCAATGCGGTAATGCTAGTCACTGCATTATGCTTGTCTTTGTCTATTTCTATTTCAACTTATCTAGACGTAAAAGAACAAAAAGCGCTGATTGTCGATAAAATCTCTATCCTATCGAAAATAATTGCCTACAACGCCCAAATCACTGTGTTATTTGACGATAACGAGACCGAATCTGAGCGCTTAAAGTCATTTGAATCTGTGCCGCTTATTAAAAACATCCATATTTATTCAATCGATGAGTTATCAAACGAGCCAGTATTTTTTAGTAGCTTTAATGCCAACCGAACCCCACCAGTACCCATTAAGGTTGGCAGTATAGATAACCTATTAGAGCCACGCTTTACGGATAAAGACATAGAGCTAATAACGCCTATCGTATACGAAGGGGATACCATAGGTTACGTGTATATTCGCGGTGGCTTAGACAGGTTAAACCAATATATTAATCGTAAAATTATCATTGATATTTTACTCACCCTATTCGTTTTAGTACTGGTGTATTTTGTTGCTAGACGTATTCAAAAACGCATTGCAAACCCTATTGATGAGCTAAGTAACCTACTGCAAGACGTGTCGAAAAACCATAACTATGATACTCGCGCACAAAAAACCAATATTGATGAAATAAACCAGCTAGCGGGCAGCTTAAATATCATGCTCTCGCGTACTCAAAAACAAATTGAGCGCCACGAAAAAGACAAACAAGAAATAAAACAACTTAACCAAAGCCTTGAAGAAAAAGTAAATCAACGCACAATCGCATTACGTGAGGCTAACCAAGAGCTGCTCAATACCCTTGAGCGTATGCACCAATACCAAAACCAAATCGTCGAAAATGAGAAAATGGCGTCACTGGGGCAAATGGTTGCAGGTGTTGCTCATGAGGTTAACACGCCTATTGGGCTAGGTATTACAGGCTCAACCCTGTTACGTGACAAGCTGGCAGAAATTCACGCGCAGTTTGAACAAAAAACTTTAACTTCAGCACACTTAAAACGCTTTATTAATGACGGCATTGAAAACCTAGATCTTATCTATCGCAATCTTAATCGTGCAGCAGAGCTCGTATCTAGCTTTAAGAAAGTGGCTGTTAATCAAGATGTAGAAGTCAGCACCAAAATAAATTTAAATGATTTATTAAATGATGTGGTGATGTCGATGCGCTCAGAGATTCAATATCGTAATCCTAAAATTACGATTAACTGTAGCAATGACGTTAGTATTGAAACCAAATCGGGGCCGTTACAACAAGTACTACAACAGCTGCTAAGCAACTCTGTTATACATGCATTTAGCGATAGCCAAGATAATGAAATCACCTTTAATGTTGATCGCAACGAAAGTAGCTTGAGTATTCACTACTTCGATAACGGTATTGGCGTTGAGAAATCAATTCGCAAACGTATTTTCGACCCATTTGTAACTACTAAACGTGGTGAAGGTGGCAGTGGTTTGGGCATGCACCTAGTTTATAACTTAGTGACTCAAGCACTTGGTGGTAGCATCGTATACGATGAACTAGCTGACGAAGGGGCTCACTTTATTATTACTCTGCCATTGCAAGAAGGTGCAGCGTAATGAGATTAGTGAGTTGTATCTTATTAGCTTTGCTTGTTGTATGCCCTGCATTTGCCAAATCACCGGACCAAGTTAAATCAGCCTTTTTGTATCAAATTGCTAAGTTCACGAAGTTTAATGACCAAGTGAACCCTCCCCCTATTTCATTTTGTTTTTATGACTTAGATAAAGGTCCTGGAGCGTTCCTTAAAGATAGAAATGAACTGCAAATTAACAAAAAACCAATTAACGTTATATTAGTGAAAAAAACCCAGCAAATTTCTGAACTTTCTCAAGTTTGTGATATCACATACATTGATGAAACATTAGAAAATGATATACTTCCACTTTGGACCGATACAATTTCATTGGATACTTTAACAATAGGTGAAAGTATCAGCTTTTTAGAAAATGGCGGCATAGCCTCTCTGGTTCAAGAAGGAAATAAAATCCGACTGTATATCAATAAGCAGCACGTATTGCAGCATAACTTTAAAGTGCAATCTCGATTGTTAGCTATGGCTAAGTTTTATCCAAATTGATTTTACTTGTTAACAATTGGATCTAATCCTATAATCTCTAGTATTCGGTTTTGCTTGATAATACCGAATTTTTGTAAATAAAATTTCCGAAAAGGTTAATATACAATGCAAACGCCAGTCATTCTGATCGTAGAGGATGAAGACGTAACTCGACTAAACCTCGTTAGTTTATTTGAAGCTGAAGGTTACAAAGTTATTGAAGCCATTGATGGCGATGATATGCATGACAAGCTTACAAATAATGATGATGTGAACCTTGTAGTTATGGACATCAACCTACCAGGTAAAAACGGGCTAATCTTAGCGCGTGAATTACGTCAAAAACGTAACGTTGGTTTAATTTTCTTAACAGGTCGTGACAACGACGTTGATCGCATTTTAGGTCTTGAAATTGGTGCTGATGATTACATCACAAAACCATTCAACCCTCGCGAATTAACTATTCGTGCTCGTAACCTTATTTCGCGCACAGCCCTTGGTGGCGAAGAAGCGAATATCGAAACAAATGGTGTTATCACATTTAACGGTTGGGAACTTGATGAAAATAGCCGTTGTTTAACATCTCCAAGCGGCGACGCTAAACGTTTACCTAAAGGTGAATACCGCGCGCTACGCTTAATGCTTGACTCACCGGGTCGTATCTTCAGCCGTGAGCAATTAATCAAGCACATGACTGGCCGTGAGCTTCGCGCTAACGACCGTACTGTAGACGTAACAATTCGTCGTATCAGAAAACACTTTGAAAGCGATAACAGCACATCTGAGCTGATCAGCACCATCCATGGTGAAGGCTATCGTTTCATTGGTAAAATCGACAGCTAATTTGAATTAATCTTCTAACTGTTGTAAGAATAATCGAAGGGCGTCAAGCCCTTCATTTATTTTAACTGCAAGTTCATCAAGCCACTGTTGTAACTCTTCACTACTTTCTTCAAGCGCGCCGTGTTCCATCTTCTTAGCATGTAACTGCACATCGTTTAAGCCTACGGACCCTGCTGCACCTTTTAATTTATGCGCCACCGATTTGTACTCTTCTCTATCATCTGCCGCTAACGCATCTCCAAGCTCAGTTTGGTACTGAGGGTTTAGCTTATTAAATAACTCACAGCTGCGATTAAAGATAACCAGCCCCATTGAGCCTACAAAGTCTTCGATGGTTTCTATATCGAGAAGCTCAACGCGAATACCCGATAAATCTTTTTCAGTCACGGCTTTGATTGGCTCAGGCTGACAGTTTTGTTGCTGCTTGATATCAAATAACTCACCGAGCATTTTATCGAGTTTTGTGGTGTTGATAGGCTTAGCGAGTGCGCCTTGAATGTTAATACCAGCAAGCTCTTCTTCGGCGCTACGCACGTTGGCAGTCAAGGCAACGATTGGTAAGTTATCAAAGTGTTCATCGTCACGAATTTGACGAGCAACTTCATCACCATTGATATCTGGTAATTGCATATCAAGTAAAACTAGGTCTAAGTCATCTTCTGTGTAGACAAACGACAGCGCATCCTCACCAGTTTCAGCCCAAATAACTTCGTGGCCACGCTGCTCAAGTAAGTTAGTAGCAATTTCAGCATTTAGCGGCACATCTTCTACTAAAAGAATGTTTAAGCTACGTACCGCATAACTTTGCTCGGTAGGCGCAATACAAAGCTTAAGCGGTATTTCAACAACAAAAACACTGCCCTCACCTTCAGTACTGCTGACATTAATTTCACCTTTCATTGCGCTAACTAGTGCTTTTGTTACCGCAAGGCCGATACCTGAGCCAATAGCATTAGTGCCGTTGATGTCCGGTGCTTTGTAGTACATGTCAAAAATACGATGCAGCTGCTCTTGTGGAATACCTTGACCCGTGTCGCTTACACGCATCACTAACCACGGACCATCAGCACGATTCTCACGGCGGCATTCAAGCTCTACATGGCCTTGCTGAGTGAACTTAACGGCATTGTTGATAAGGTTCCAAACAACTTGGCGTAAACGAGTTGGATCAAGGGACGCGTAAACATCCAGTGTGCCTTTACGTTTAATATTAAACTCAAGGCCTTTTTGTTCAGCAATTAAGCCTGCAAAATTCACTACGTCATTAATAAAGTCGGCCACATTGACTGAGTCAGCAACAATATCGAGCTGCTCACGGTCAATTTTATCCAAGTCGATAATATCGTTAAAAATATTGCCAAGGGTTTCAGCACTTGAAAACACCGTGTTACACCAACTTCGTTGCTGTTTATCGAGTTCAGTATCAAGTAGCATGCGGGTTAAACCCACAATACCGTTAAGCGGCGTTCTTAATTCATGGCTTAAAGTTGCAATGAATTTCCCTTTATCTTTGTAAGCTGCTTCAAGGGCTTGTGCTGCCTCTTTACGACTGGTGATATCACGGCCAAAGGCAAGTAAACCTATGTACTCACCTTTTTCATTAATAAAGGGTAACTTACGCATTTCAAACCAGCGCTTTTCACCATCAACAGGGTATTCAACGTCAAGCGTCAAAGCTTGGTGGGTTTGAGATACTTTTTTGTCGGTGCGCAGAACTTCAGGTAAATAATCACTCGGGTAGATTTCTTCGACACTTTTGCCGATTAACTCATCGCTGCTTTTACCTATCACTTGTTCAAACATTTTATTACAGCCAGCAAATACACCATTGTTATCGCGGTAATAAAATAAATCGGGAGATGAGTCGACAATAGAGCGTAATAGCATGCCTTGTTGCGCAAGCTCTTGTTGGGTTTTCTTACGCTCGGCGATTTCGCGTCTGAGCTCTTCTATTGCTCTGTGTTTGGCATGAAACGCCATTTTACGCTCATCAATCTCTTCGTTTAAGCGACTGATATTGTCTTTTAGCGTTTGGTTGAGCAGTTTTTCTTGTTTAGTTGCGCTATCTAGGTAGCTATAAGAGGCTTCTAATTGGCGAATTGAGTTAAGCAGTACAGTTATTAAAATCGGCGATACCACCGCAGTGAAGAACATCACCGCTAAAACATCAACTAAAGTTACCGTTCCAACTGCTACATAATAAAACATGCACGATAAGATCAGCGACATGACCAATAATAAGGCATAACAGGCAGCGGCAGTTTTAAACTCACCGTACTTAGAAATAAAGCTTGAGAGAGTGCGAGCCCACGGACTCAAAGAAGAATCAATCATATATAAAGCTTAGGCACATAATCGAAAAAAAACAGCATAGCTAATTTTATCACTATTCCTTTAGAAATATTCATATTGTGCGATAAACATAGAATTTTTTCATCAACGCCGCTTTTTTATATTTTTTCATGTAAAATACCGCGCTTTAATAATTGCAAAGAATGAGTATTACCATGCAAACCACAATGCCAGATATTGCTGATACGGCTCCCGCCTTACAAACAGGTAAATTAGACTGGGTTGGCATGGGCGAAATTGAACTTCCTTTCATTTTTGAAACTCGCAATATTGCCCCTGTAAATGTAATTGCCAAGGCACGCGCTTTTGTAAACTTGCATAAAGAAGACGCCAAAGGCATTCATATGTCGCGTTTATTTTTAGCCCTTGATACCTTATCAACCGAGCAGCAAGTTAATCCACAAACTCTCAAGCAAGCACTTGATGCCTTTATTAGCAGCCATGATGATTTAAGTGACCAAGCACAAATCGAATTCAAATTTGAGCTACCTCTGCGTCGTAAATCTTTATTAAGTGGCAAAGTAGGTTGGAAAAATTACCCTATTCATCTAATCGCTAAGATCAACCAAGGCATTGTAAGCTTTGAGTTAATGGTTGATGTTACTTACTCGTCTACATGCCCATGTTCAGCGGCTCTTGCTCGTCAATTAATTCAAAATGCCTTTAGCGAAAAGTTTGCAGAGCAAAATATTGATAAGCAAACTGTTTTAGAATGGCTAGGCACAACAGACGGCATTGTTGCTACACCACACTCACAGCGTTCAATTGCAAACGTGAAAGTAAAGCTCGACAGCAAAATTGACAGTTTTGATGTGGTTGGCTTAATTGATGCTTTAGAAGCTGAGCTAAAAACGCCTGTACAAGCGGCAGTTAAACGTGAAGATGAGCAAGAGTTTGCCCGCTTAAATGGTCAAAACCTCATGTTCTGCGAAGATGCTGCACGTAAAATTAAAGGTTTACTTGAACAGCAAAACTACGAAGATTACTGGCTGCAAATAAACCACTATGAATCACTTCATGCCCACGACGCAGTAGCTATCGCTGTTAAAGGGGTTGCTGGCGGATACACGGCTTAAAAATTTCGGGTGACTCCACACACTTAGGCACGCTAATTGCTATTAATTTTCAGTGTCAATTTGTTGTTGTGGAGTTACCGTATGGAATTCGCTTTATTATCAATTTTAGTATTAGTCGTAGTAGCCTCTGTTGTTGCGTCAAAGTTTACCGATGAAGGCGGAAACCCTTATCCTTTCACTCGTAAGCAAACTGTTTTTACGCAAGTTGAGAGTGCTTTTTTACATCTTCTAGAACGTGCTGTAGGCGACCAATATAAAATCGTCAGCCGCGTTAAACTCATTGATTTAATCGACTGTAAGCAAGGCTTATCTATCAAAGCTAAGCGTGCTGCAATGGCTAAAGCCAAAAACAAGCAGTTAGATTACGTGCTTATCGACAAAGACAAACTTACTATTGTTGCCGCAGTTGATTTAGTCAATAACACCAACCGCGACGGCCATAAAGCACAACGTGACTGGTTTGTTAGTGGCGCGTTAGAAGCGGCAGGCATCCCGCATATTCGCATGAAGGTAAAATCAGGCTATCAACCAAGAGAAGTGCGTGACGCAATCATGTTTAAGCTTGGTAAACCTGCAGCTGCACCTGCAAGACCTGCACGCAACCGCATTACTAAACCTGCGGTATTATCACCATCACAAGCAAAAGCACACTCTACGGCGCTTGCAGAAATATAACCTGTCATAATATTGGCAAAAGCAGACTTTAAGGTCTGCTTTTTTGTTTGTTTTAGACATTTTTAGGTATAATCATCCTATTCAATCTAAGGAATCAAATATTATGCACGTTGGTATTATTGGCGCGATGGAGCCAGAAGTAAAAATCTTACGCGAAGCGATGGCAAACCCAAGCATCATGACTAAAGCTGGTTTTACCTTTTACACCGGTGAACTAGCGGGTAACACAGTTACTTTAGTTCAATCTGGTATTGGTAAAGTAGCTTCTGCAGTAGCAACAACACTACTAATCGATAACTTCAGTCCAGATTGTGTGATCAACACAGGTTCTGCAGGTGGTTTTGAGCCATCGCTAAATGTAGGCGATGTGGTTATTTCTTCAGAAGTTCGTCACCACGATGTAGATGTAACTGCATTCGGTTACGAAATCGGTCAAGTACCACAAATGCCAGCTGGCTTTGCTGCGCACCCTAAACTGATTGAAGCGGCAGAGCAAAGCGTAAGTCAAATCAGCGATGTTAAAACCATGATTGGCCTAATTTGTACTGGTGATTCATTCATGTGTGACCCAGTACGAATTGAAAAAACACGTGCTGAATTCCCAACTATGCTTGCAGTAGAAATGGAAGGTGCAGCAATTGCACAAGCTTGTCATGTGCTAGAAACACCATTTGTTGTTATTCGTTCAATGTCTGATATTGCTGGCAAAGAGTCGCCGCAATCATTTGAAGAGTATATCGAAACGGCATCTATCAACTCATCTAAAATGGTTGTTGCTCTTTTAGAGAAGCTAACATCGGTGAGTTTATAAGGTGATTGCAAATATTGTTCAAAACCATTTGGACATTATTGTATTTTTTGTAGCGCTCTTAGCTGAGCGCTTCTTTCCTTTGGTTAGTTGGTATCATCCGAATACCTTTTTAACCGTTATTTTCTCTGCCCTCAGCGATCGTTTATACAACCCAACGAACCCCAAAAGCTATCAATATTTAGCCTCAACCTTGGCTTTTACTCTCACCATTTTAGTGATAGTGACATTGGTAGTGCTGTTTTTAGAGTTTGCTTTTTACCCTGAGCTATTAAATGGCTTAATTTTATATTTATTACTCAGTAGCCGCGCTCAAGAGAAGAAATCATTACGTATTGCCAGATTACTCAAGCTCAACCAAAAAGCGACGGCTAGAGAGCTACTAGCTAGCCTCGTTGCCCGTGATGTCTCACGTTTATCAGCCCCAGGCATTTGCAAAGCAACCATGGAGTCACTGGTGCTACAAAGTGCGCGGCATTATTTTGCCGTTATATTCTTTTATCTACTTAGCGGCGCTATCCTTGCTTTGGTTTATCGTTTACTCACATTAATTCATCAAGCATGGCGAAAAAACCTAAAACCAAACAACCCATTTTTGGCTCCCATTGCTAAGTTACTGTTTGTATTGGAGTGGTTACCCACTCGATTAGTTGCATTAACGATTGCAGCAACCAATGCCAGTAAACAATGTATTCATTATATAAAACACTATGGCAGACACTTTTATCAAACCAATACAGGATGGCTGTTAAGTGTTACATCGGCTGCTTTGCAAGTGCAGTTAGGCGGCCCTGCCCTTTACCAAGGTGAGCGCTTTAATAAAATGCGTGTTGGGACCGATCGCTTACCAGATGCCGATGATATTCCTGCTTTAGTGAATCGCTTAAATCAAGCGAAAGCATTTTGGTTACTACTGATAGTCGGGATTGAAGTAATTAGCCTTTTCACAAACTAGTCAAAATATAAGCACAAAAAAACCAGCCGCAGCTGGTTTTTTATACCAATTAGCTTTATTAAGCTAAGGTGATTTTAGCAAACTTACGTTTACCTACTTGGTAAATCTGTGTTGTGCCTTTAGCAACTTCAAGCTTAGTATCTGTTACTTTCTCTTCACCATTAATCTTTACAGCACCTTGTTTAATCATACGCATTGCTTCTGACGTACTAGCTACAAGGTTAGCTTCTTTTAATAGATTAGTAATAAACACAGTGTCTTCAGCAATTGTTACTGTCACTTCTGGGATCTCATCTGGTAATGCATTCTTTTGGAAACGCTTGATGAAATCTTGATGAGCACCTTGGGCTGCTTCTTCACTGTGGAAACGTGCAATCATTTCTTTTGCAAGTTCAATCTTGATGTCACGCGGGTTTGCACCGTCAGCAACACGCTGTTTAAGCGCAGCAATTTCTTCGATTGATAAAGCACTTAATAAGTCATAGTAACGCCACATTAGATCATCGCTGATAGACATCACTTTACCAAACATGTCGTTTGGCTCATCAGTAATACCAATGTAGTTTCCTAATGACTTAGACATTTTTTGAACGCCATCAGTACCTTCAAGCAGTGGCATCATAAGTACTGTTTGTGGCTTTTGACCTTCGTCTTTTTGTAATTCACGACCCATTAATAGGTTAAAGCGTTGGTCTGTACCGCCAAGCTCAACATCAGCTTCTAATGCAACTGAGTCCCAACCTTGTACCAGTGGATATAAAAATTCGTGGATAGCAATCGATTGACCGTTGGCATAACGCTTTTTAAAGTCATCACGTTCTAGCATACGTGCTACTGTTTGACGCGCAGCCAGTTTAATCATACCTGCTGCACCTAAGTTCTCCATCCAAGCAGAGTTGAATGCAACAGTTGTTTTAGCAGGATCAAGAATTTTAAATACTTGCTCTTTATAGGTTTCAGCATTAGCTAAAACATCTTCACGAGTTAACGGTTTACGCGTTACGTTTTTACCCGTTGGATCACCAATCATACCGGTGAAGTCACCGATTAAGAAAATCACTTCATGACCTAGGTCTTGGAAGGTTTTCATTTTGTTGATAAGAACTGTATGACCTAAATGCAGATCAGGCGCAGTTGGATCGAAACCCGCTTTGATCTTAAGTTTCTTACCAGACTTTAGCTTTTCGACTAATTCGTCTTCAATTAATATCTCTTCTGCACCGCGTTTTATCTCAGCTAGAGCGGTTTGTAAATCCACTGTGTATTACTCCAAAAATTCAGCTACCGGGGCGTGGTGGCCTGTCAGGGTTATAAATATAGAGCTAAAAACTTTAAAATTTAGCTAGTTAGCACCAAAAAGCGACACTAGAAAAAAGCCTAACTTAAATAGTTTAAGAAACAGCCCTGAAGGCAGCGCGCATGATTGTTCTTTATACCGCGTTATTGCAATTTAATGAAGGTACTTTAGTTAACTAATATAGATTTAGTTTAACCATAGGCATCTGCTGCAATTTTAACCAAAAAAGTTTAACGCGCTGAGCAATTCTAGC
The DNA here is from genome assembly GCF_023161845.1 of Pseudoalteromonas sp. 2CM39R. Classification (NCBI taxonomy): domain Bacteria; kingdom Pseudomonadati; phylum Pseudomonadota; class Gammaproteobacteria; order Alteromonadales; family Pseudoalteromonadaceae; genus Pseudoalteromonas; species Pseudoalteromonas sp. 2CM39R. Next base: position 45,125 of record NZ_JALNTM010000030.1, on the reverse strand, counting down.
GTAAAATAGCGCCAGTTTAAATCTACAAAACACTGGTATTTGCTCTATTTTAGGTATATCCTGCGATATTAGTATTTAAATTTCTTGACAGCAGAAAAGGCACGATATGGTTCACGTAGTGCACAAACTTCCCAAAAAACACAAACTGCTTATTCTCGGTTTGGTTTCTGCTATTGTTGGCTTGGCATTATTGCCTTCTGAAAAAGCCACCGCTTCAAAGGATAACAGTGCAAAAGCACTTGAAATTGGCAAACGCTACGAATTACAAGTTAAAGTTGATGATAACGAAAAACTAACTGAGCTTAATTCACAGCAAGCAGCAGCAAAACTTCCAGAATACGAGCTTATCGACCATGAAGTACGAAATGGCGATAATTTAGCACTTATCTTTAAACGTGCGGGCTTCTCAGCGCAAACATTACACAAACTAGTTAACACCAACGCTGAAACTCGTAAGTTAACAAAAATTCACCCAGGCGAAATCTTAAGCTTTGCAACAGCTGAAGATGGCTCTCTAGCTCAGCTACGTTATGTGATCTCAAAAACAGATACCTTATACGTTACATTAAATGACGAAGGTAACTACGACACTTCTATCGATAGCAAAGAAATCGAAACGCTAAGTAAGTCGGCTGGCGGTGAGATCTCTAATAGCTTTTGGACGTCAGGCATTGCAGCAGGTTTAAGCGAGCGTCAAATTATGAATTTTGCTGACATCTTCGGTTGGGATGTCGACTTTGCTAATGACATTCGTAAAGGTGACCAATTTGGTCTCATTTATGAAGCTCACTATGTTGATGGTGAGTACATTGGTGATGGTAAAATTATTGCCGCAGAATTTATTAACCAAGGTGAGCGTTATACCGCTATTCGCCATACCGATGGTAACTTCTACACACCTGAAGGCCGTAGCATGAAAAAAGCCTTCTTACGCGCACCTGTTAACTTTAAGTATATTAGTTCAAGCTTTAACCCGCGTCGTTTACACCCAGTGACCAAAACGGTAAAACCACATAACGGTATCGATTACGCAGCGCGTACCGGTACACCAGTGGTATCATCGGGTAATGGTAAAGTGATTAAAGCAGGCTACAGTAAATACAACGGTAATTATGTATTTATTAGCCATGGCACACAGTATGTGACTAAGTATTTACACTTAAACAAAAAGATGGTTAGAACTGGTCAGAAAGTGAAACAAGGCCAGAAGATTGGTACTGTTGGTGCGACAGGTCGTGTGACGGGCCCACACTTACACTATGAATTCTTAGTAAACGGTGTTCACCGTAACCCTAAAACGGTCAAACTACCTAAATCAGAGCCTCTACCGCGCGATGAGTTAGCTAAGTTTAAACCGATTGCTGATAACTTCTTAGCTCAATTACAGCGTAACCGTGAGTTACAATTAGCGTTAAATAAGTAGTTAAGTAAACATGTAAAAGCCGCTTCAATTGAAGCGGCTTTTTTGTGCCAAATAAATCCGGCTAAAACTATTATAGACTTTACTAAAATCAGTACTGAAGGCACTGCGGGTTAATACTATTATTACCTTAAAAGAACATAAATAAGTTGAATAATCAGCGAAATCATCACCAGTGGCCAAATATACTTTGCATATTTTGTCGCGCCATCAAGCCCCATTTTAGACTGATACTTTTCAAGTAGCGGTATTAGAATAACCAAAGCAACAAAAAGGCATAATAAGATAATAAAAACATTCATGGCGGCTTTCTTAGTTGTTGAATATTAAGGTTTACTATACCTAATTTAAGGGCAAAAAAAAGCGCAGTAAAATTACTGCGCCAGTCGGTTGGAAGTAAATCGACTTAGCCAACAATCGCTAACAAAATACCTGCTGCAACGGCACTTCCTAATACCCCTGCTACGTTTGGTCCCATGGCATGCATTAACAAGAAGTTATGCGGGTTGCTCTCAAGACCTACCTTATTAACCACACGTGCTGCCATTGGTACCGCTGACACACCGGCTGCGCCTACTAATGGGTTTATTGGCGATTTTGAGATCTTATTCAGACCTTTTGCCATAAACACCCCTGAAGCTGTGCCAATTGCAAAGGCTAAAGCACCTAACACCAAAATACCAATTGTTTCTACGGTTAAGAACTTATCGGCTGCAAGCTTTGAGCCTACCGCTAAGCCTAAGAAAATGGTGGTAATGTTGATGATTTCGTTTTGTGCACTATTACTTAAACGATCAACCACACCTGATTCACGCATCAAGTTACCTAAGCAGAACATACCTACCAGCGGTGTTGCCGCAGGTAAAAACAAGATAGTTAAACTAAGCACCATTAACGGAAAAACAATTTTCTCTTTTTTCGATACTGTACGAAGTTGCGGCATTTGAATTTCGCGCTCTTCTTGCGTTGTTAGTGCGCGCATAATTGGCGGCTGAATAATTGGCACAAGTGCCATGTATGAATAAGCCGCTACAGCGATTGCACCAAGTAAATCAGGTGCCAGCTTAGATGCTAAGAAGATAGCTGTTGGACCATCTGCTCCACCAATAATGGCGATGGCCGATGCATCCTGTAGCGAAAATTCAAAGCCAGGAATAAAGTTAAGTAGAATTGCACCAAATAAAGTAGCAAAAATACCAAACTGCGCAGCCGCGCCTAACAGCAACATACGCGGATTTGCTATCAGGGCACTAAAGTCTGTAAGCGCCCCCACGCCCATAAAAATCAAAAGTGGGAATACCCCAGAGTCAATCCCGATATGGTAGACGTAATACAAAAGGCCACCCGGCTCAGATAACCCAGCAACTGGGATATTAGTTAAAATAGCCCCAAAACCAATAGGTAATAATAACAGTGGCTCAAATTTACGTGCGATTGCGAGATATAATAACCCGCAACCTACCGCAATCATTATTAATGCAGGAAAGGTAAAGTTAGCAATACCTGTCGCATGCCAGAGGTTTAAAACACCATCCATCCTCTGTCTCCTATGCTAGCGCGATTAGCGCATCGCCAGTGGCAACAGAGTCGCCCTCTGCTACTAATACTTCAGCTATTGTACCTGAGTGTGCGGCGCGAACTTCTGTTTCCATTTTCATCGCTTCCATAATGATAACCACATCACCTTCATTTACTGTTTGGCCAGCTTTTACCTTCACTTTGAAAATATTGCCTGCTAACGGCGCGTTTAAGGTTTCGCTAACAGACGCTGAAGCTGACTGAGGTATTAACTCACTGTCTTTTAGGGTTACTTCTTTGAGCTCACCACCTTGCGCTACAACTACATCGTAAACTTTGCCATCAACTTTAACGCTGTATTGCTCTGCTTTTGCAGGGCTTGTAGAGGCTGGCTTAGTTTCTGACTTAGCAACTTCACCCGTTGGAATTGCTTCAAACGCATCAGGGTTGTTACGGTTTTTAATAAACTTAAGGCCGATTTGAGGGAATAATGCGTAAGTAAGCACATCATCAATCACGTCATCAGCAAGCTCTAAACCTTGCTCCTTAGCTTCACTTAATAACTCTGCTTCAAGCTTCTCAAGCTCAGGCTCAAGCTTATCAGCAGGACGGCACGTAATTGCTTCAGCCCCCTCTAGTACACGCTCTTGTAGCTCTTTATTCATTGGCGCTGGTGTTGCACCATACTCGCCTTTGAGTACACCCGCAGTTTCTTTAGTGATGGTTTTATAACGCTCGCCAGTCAGTACATTAAGTACCGCTTGAGTACCAACAATTTGCGACGTTGGTGTAACTAGAGGAATGTAACCTAAGTCTTCACGTACACGCGGGATCTCAAGTAATACTTGATCAAGCTTATCAGCAGCACCTTGCTCTTTAAGCTGATTTTCCATGTTAGTTAACATACCGCCAGGTACTTGGGCTAGTAAGATACGACCATCAACACCTTTAAGGCTGCCTTCAAAAGCAGCGTATTTCTTGCGTACATCACGGAAGTAAGCGGCAATTTCTTCTAACTCATTTAAATTAAGACCGGTGTCACGCTCAGTGCCTTCTACAATTGAAACAATAGTTTCTGTGGCACTATGACCATAGGTCATACTCATTGACGAAATCGCCGTATCAAGCATATCGATACCCGCATCGATTGCTTTTTGGTAAGTTGCAGTACTTAAACCTGTCGTCGCGTGGCATTGCATTGCGATAGGAATAGATACAGTTTCTTTTAAGCCTTTGATCAACTGTTCGCAATCATATGGCTTTAATAAACCCGCCATATCTTTGATACAAATTGAATGACAACCAAGATCTTCTAGTTGTTTTGCAAGCTCAAGCCACATATCAAGCGTATGGACTGGGCTTACTGTGTACGAAATAGTACCTTGGGCATGAGCACCTACTTTAACAGCAGCTTTAATGGCAGTTTCAAGGTTACGCACATCGTTCATCGCATCGAAAATGCGGAAAACATCAACACCGTTTTTGTGGGCACGCTCAACAAACTTTTCGACTACATCATCAGCATAATGACGGTAACCTAAAAGATTTTGTCCGCGAAGTAGCATTTGTTGCTTAGTGTTTGGCATTGCCGCTTTTAGCTCGCGAATACGTTGCCAAGGATCTTCACCTAAATAACGGATACACGAGTCAAACGTCGCACCACCCCATGATTCAATTGACCAATAACCCGCATTATCGAGTTTTTCTGCCATGGGTAGCATGTCGTCTAAGCGCATACGCGTTGCCAAAAGAGACTGGTGTGCGTCACGCAATACTAATTCGGTTAATTTTAATTTAGCCATGTTTAAGCTGCCCCGTTATTTTTGTTTATTTCGAAATTGAGCAATTGCAGCGCTGATTGCTGCAATATGTGCCTGTGGCACACCCTGTTGAGGTTGAATTTTTGCTGTACGCGTAGGTTCTGCAGTTGCAGGATCATCAAATCGACCCACTACCTTTGACATTAAAGTGACTGCTGAAATCAAAATAGTCAGAAAAACAAACACGCCTACCATGCCTGTCACCATCAAACTGGCCGCAGTGGTGAGTAATCCACCTATATCCATACGACTCCCCTCGCTTACTTAAAATAAAAAGTTATTTTTGTTAAATAATTATGCACCAATAATAACAAACAAAATTCATTTGTATAGCACCATTGTAAATTGGTAAAACCAATTAGATTTAAAATAACATGACGCACATATAATTAACACCCTACTATTAGCGCATTTAAAGCCCCGTTATAGATGATATAAATAGTCAATATAGCCAGACGTTATATGTTCAGCTATTAACCAATCATAGTAAAAAGCCTAAAAACCACGCACAACAAGGTGTTAGAGCTATCCCCTTAAAATAAAGTTAAATTGGTCTTACCAATAATCACAGAAATACTCTTTTTCTTAATTCAGCTCAATATGAAAAAATATCACTATGAATAAGTTACATGCTTACTCGTAAAAGTTACCAAATGATGAACCCTCTCAAGAACAACAAAAACACTCAACCCGTTGAAATATATAAAATAAAACTTATGGCACAGAACTCGCTTCAGTTACATCGAACTTAAGAAAATTTAAATAGCCAAGGAGACCACTATGTTACGCTGGACAATTACTTTTTTAGTTATCGCGTTAATCGCAGCAGTGTTAGGTTTTGGCGGTATCGCAGGAGCCGCTGCAGGCATCGCTAAGATTATCTTTTTTATATTTTTAGTATTACTAGTTATTTCGCTGGTATCAGGAGCACTTAGAGGTAGTACCCCTAAGTAGTTAAAAGCAGATAACCACTTACTTTATTTTAAATTTACAAGGAATTTCATTATGAAAAATTCAACTTTAAAAGCCGCTACTATCGCCCTATTTTCAGGTTTATTCATCATGGGTTGTGAAGACAACTCTGCTGAAGACGCAGGTGAGCGTATTGATGAAGCAATTACTGATACACAAAATGCAGTTGAAGATGCATGTGAAGAAGTAAAAGAAGGTGTTAACGCAGAAGAAACTAACTGCTAATAACACACCTAACTTAAGAAAAGCGGCCAAGTGCCGCTTTTTTGTGTATGTAAGTTAGCGAGTTAGCGACTCTAGGCTGCAAGCTGCTTGTGTCAAGCAGTTTGCTAACTTTCCTCTTTCCCCTAGAAGCTCGTAACTTTACTCTTCCCCTAGAAGCTCGTAACTTTACTCTTCCCCTAGAAGCTCGTAACTTTACTCTTCCCCTACAAGCTCGCAACTTTACTCTTTCCCCTAGAAACTCGATAACTTTACTCTTTCCTCTAGAAACTCGCTAACTTGTTGGGTTAATCTGAAAGCTGATAGCTATGAGTGCGTTGGGTTTCGCTCCGCTCTACCCAACCTACGTTATTACTCACAAGACGTTGTGAGGGGCTTGTTTGTCGATACACTCGCTATATGCCACTGGCCGTCGGTAAAACTCACCTTTGCGACATCACTTACAGCAAAGTCACCAGGTACATTTAAGCGCGTTAAGTTGCTCGCTAACTGCTGCTGGCAATATGGGCCGGTATCGCCATGCATTACAAGTACAGGTTTATTGGTGTGCTTTGCGAAGTCGCTGATGGCATCTCGGTATATTTTAAATGCATCACAATTAGAACGTTGTGATTCACTGCAAGTGGGTTTACTGGTCGGGTGGTAAATATCAGCCTGAAAACCAAATACATAGGCCTTAGCATCTTGCTGAACAAGCGCTTGTTTTAACCAAGTTAAGTTGTACTTATCACGCTTGTCGGCGGCATCAAGTGCTGCGTTTTTGTCACTTTTTAAAATTTGCGAGCGACCATTAAAAGTACCCGGTATATGCAAAGTGCGAAACTCAATGCCATCAAACTGCCAGCGAGCATTTTCTAGCATTTCAGTTTGGGTTGCATAACCCTGAAGTTGCTGTGCTTTTTTTGTATAAGCATCATCGAACATCAAGCCTTTAACAAAGCTTAGCCGTTCAAGCTCATCAAAACGCACCGATAGCTTTTCTCGGTCGCAATCGGTCCATTCATTATCACCTGGGGTATAAATAAAAGGCTGTGTGGTCAACGACGTCAATAACGCTTTATTACTTTGCAAAAGTTTATTCGTGCAAGCAAGCGCTCCTGATTTCATATCACCTAAGTGCATTAAAAAGCCATGAGGTGTTGCTGCGATTGCCTTGGTGATTTTTCCGCCTTCTGCGAGATTGATTTCATCAATCGGGGTGTATGGCATATCGCCCATAACTAAAAAAGTATTTGTGGTCATTGCAAGTGCTAATGACATTGAACTAACAAACATACAACTTACACCTTTAAAATACACATATCTTAAGCTCTCACAATGACAACTAAATGAAAACCAACTACAGAAGATTTTTTCTATCAATGTTAAACTGCCGCCAGCAAATAAAGTGAGCCCACAAATGACTTTAAGTACAAGTTACAAATTAGATAAACCGTATTATTACGAATGCTTTGATGAGTCTTTACCTTATTCATCTCAAGCCAAACCTAAATACTCGTTGTTGGTATTATTAATAACCTTAGGCTTGTTGGCTTTTTATCAATTAGATAATCATTATTTAGGCAGCTTTATGATTATGCTTGCCGTGGTTGAGTGCTTATCTTTTTATTATAAACGCCCATGGTGGGTCGCAAGACAAATGATGAGTCGTGCATCGGGTAGCGAAGTGACTGTCGTATTTGATGATGAAGGCGTTAAAGCAGAAAACCCGCATAAAAGCTACCAATTAAGCTGGCAACAAATTAGTGAGATTATTGAAACTGAGCGAGGTTATATTTTAAAGGCTCAGCGCGGTATGCAATATATTTCTAAACAAGCGCTAAATGATGAAATGACAGCAGAACTAAATAAAAGAGCCACTCAGTGAGTGGCTCTTAAAAATATCTGTCGCTGATTAAACGTTGCCCGGATTTGGGTTAGATTTCTCTGCTTGAATTCGCATGTAGATTTCTTCACGATGTACTGATACATCTTTAGGTGCATTTACACCAATGCGAACTTGATTTCCTTTAACACCAAGAACAGTAACTGTTACTTCGTCACCGATCATAAGGGTTTCACCTACTCTACGAGTTAGTATTAGCATTCTCTTGCTCCCATGTTCCAAAAAATTAAAAGATTCCGCGTCAAAAACATTCTAATGAAATATAGACTTAAAAGTAAGTAAAAACTCTAGATCTTATTCATTTTCAGTTAAAAAAACTTTGTGTAGCGCACGTACAGCCAGTTCTAAATACTTTTCGTCAATTAAAACTGATATCTTTATTTCTGATGTCGATACAAGCATCACTTTGATGTTTTCATCGGCAAGGGCATTAAAAAATAAACTTGCCACACCAGAGTGAGATTTCATCCCTACACCTACTGCAGACACCTTGGCAACATTGCTGATCCCTTTAATAGATTCTGCGTTGATACCATCTTGGTTACTGGTCAAAATTTCAAGCGCTTGCTCAAAATCATTTGTGTGCACAGTAAAAGCATAGTCTATTTTTTCAAAGTTATGATTAACTTGATTAATCATATCTATTTCGATGCCGAATTCTGCAAAAAGTTTCAAAATTTTTGCAAGGTTTTCCGTTCCTTGGTGCACACCATTAACGTAAATCAGACTTTCGTCACGATTAAAGGCGATACCCGACACAATGTTTGCTTGCACATCCGGCTCCTCAAAACTGATCAAGGTCCCTTGATCCGGGTTAAAACTCGATAACACTCTGAGCGGTATATTATATTTTCCTGCAGCTTCGACACTACGAATATGCAGCACCTTAGCCCCAAGACTGGCCATTTCGAGCATTTCTTCGAAGGTGACATGGCTCATACGTCGTGCATTTGGTTCAATGCGAGGGTCAGTGGTGTATACCCCATCAACATCGGTGTAAATTTGACATTCATCGGCATTGATAGCGCCAGCAATTTCAACCGCAGAAGTATCAGTACCACCGCGACCAAGCGTGGTGATATTGCCTTCAATATCGCGGCCCTGAAAGCCCGCTATAATGGCAATCCGGTTATGTTCAAGTTCATGCTTAAGACGAGTCGCAGCAATCTCTTCAATACGCGCTTTGCCAAACATATTATCAGTGCGAATGTTGACCTGATCAGCAAGTAAGCTTACCGCTGAGTGGCCACGTTTGATGATAGCCATTGCCAGCAGAGAAACTGACACTTGCTCACCGGTAGTTAGCAATACATCAAGCTCACGAGCACTAGGGCGAGAATCGATTTGTTTAGCGAGTTTAATTAGACGGTTAGTTTCTCCCGACATAGCCGAGAGCACCACCACAACTTGATGGCCTTGTTGCTTGGTTTTTACAACAAGGTCGGCGACTGCCTCAATTCGCTCTATTGAGCCAACTGAGGTGCCACCGAATTTTTGGACGATAAGTGCCACTAGTAGTTAAGAACGCTCAGATAACCAACCAGTTACACTTTCTAAGGCTGCAGCTAGGTTCTCTGGCTGAGTACCACCAGCTTGTGCCATATCAGGACGACCACCGCCCTTACCGCCTACTTGTGCAGCCATGTGATTTACAAGCTCACCGGCTTTCACTTTACCTGTTAGGTCTTTAGTTACACCTGCAATTAGGCTTACTTTGTCGCCATTAGCTACGCCAAGGGCAATAACACCTGAGCCAATCTTCGTTTTCAGGTCATCAACCATGCCGCGTAGCGCTTTAGACTCAGTACCGGCAACATCAGCAACAAGTAGCTTAATACCGTTCACTTCAACAACAGAGTCAAGTAACGATGCACCTGCCGCACTTGCTAGCTTGTCGTTAAGCTGTGCAATTTGCTTCTCAAGGCCTTTTGATTTCTCAAGTAATGCAGTTACTTTTTCAAGTACTGTGCTGCTATCACCTTTTACTAGTGCTGCAACATCGTTTAGTTGTTGCTCTTGCTCACTTACATAAGCAACCGCTTCAGCACCTGTTACCGCTTCAATACGGCGGATACCGGCCGCGATACCGCTTTCTGATACGATTTTGAATAAACCGATATCACCTGCACGCTTAACGTGAGTACCACCACATAGCTCGATTGAGTAGTCACCAATGGTTACTACGCGAACTTCGTCGTCGTATTTTTCACCGAATAATGCCATTGCACCTTTTGCTTTAGCATCTTCGATAGCCATTAGCTCAGTTTCAAGTGCAAAGTTACGACGGATTTCATCGTTCACTGCGCGCTCGATTTGGCTTAATTCGTCTTTTGTTACCGCTTCAAAGTGAGAGAAGTCAAAACGTAAACGTTCAGGCTCAACAAGTGAACCTTTTTGATTTACGTGCTCACCTAAAATTTGACGTAACGTTTCATGCAGAATATGTGTTGCAGTGTGGTTTTTCTTGATGCTATCGCGACGAGCTGCATCAATTGTTGCCTCTGCTTTATCGTTTGTACCAATACGGCCTTGTACACGACCATGGTGTGCAAATGCATTACCAAGTTTCGTGGTGTTAGTCACTACAAACTCACCACCAGCAACTTTTAACACACCCGTGTCACCAACCTGACCACCTGATTCAGCGTAGAACGGTGTACGGTCTAAGATTGCGATACCTTCTTGACCATCTTCAAGTACAGAAACCGATTGACCTTCTGAGAAAAGCTCAACCACAGTACCTGTGTAATGCTCTGCATCGTAACCTTTAAAGTCTGTGTGTTTTTCAGATTTAAGTTGTTGGTTGTAATCAGCACCAAACTTACCAGCTTGTTGTGCTTGCTTACGCTGTACTGCCATACACTCTTGGAAGCCGTGCTCATCAATCGTCATAAAACGCTCACGCGCAACGTCTGCCGTTAAATCAGCAGGGAAACCGTAAGTGTCGTAAAGCTTAAACACTAATTCGCCCGGGATCACATCGCCTTTGATGTCAGTTAGGCTTTCTTCTAAAATAGCCAAACCACGCTCAAGTGTTTTACCAAACTGCTCTTCTTCAATACGCAGTACTTTTTCGATAATTTCTTGTTGCTTAGCAAGCTCTGGGTACGCTTGACCCATTTGCTCAATTAGTGCAGCAACTAGCTTGTAGAAGAATGCACCTTTCGCGCCTAACTTATTACCATGACGAACGGCACGACGAATAATACGACGTAGTACATAACCACGGCCTTCGTTTGATGGCATAACGCCGTCAGATACTAAGAACGCACACGAACGAATGTGGTCAGCCACAACACGTAACGATTTATCATTTAAATCTTGTGCGTTTGTTACTTTAGCCGCCGCAGCAATAAGCGCTTGGAATAAATCGATTTCGTAGTTTGAGTGCACGCCTTGTAAAATTGCAGAGATACGCTCAAGACCCATACCTGTATCAACAGACTGCTTAGGAAGCGGCTCCATTGTACCGTCGGCATGGCGGTTATACTGCATGAATACTAGGTTCCAGATCTCGATGAAACGGTCACCGTCTTCTTCAGGTGAACCTGGAGGACCACCCCAAATTTCTTCACCGTGATCGTAAAAGATTTCAGAACATGGACCACAAGGACCTGTATCACCCATTGACCAGAAGTTATCGCTGGTTGCAATGCGAATAATACGGTCTTCACTTAGACCCACTTCTTTATGCCAAATGTTGAAGGCTTCTTCATCATCGTGATAAATGGTAACAAGTAGCTTTTCTTGAGGTAGTTTTACAACATCAGTTAAAAACTCCCAAGCAAACTTGATTGCGTCTTGCTTGAAGTAATCGCCAAAGCTGAAGTTACCTAACATTTCGAAGAACGTATGGTGACGTGCAGTGTAGCCTACGTTTTCAAGGTCGTTATGTTTACCACCTGCGCGTACACAACGTTGAGAGCTAGTTGCACGTGAATAAGGGCGGCTTTCCGCACCTAAAAATACATCTTTAAATTGCACCATACCGGCGTTATTGAATAATAACGTGGCATCATTACCCGGGATCAGCGAGCTTGAAGGAACAATCTGGTGTTGTTTAGAGGCAAAAAAGTCTAAGAACTGTTGCCTGATCTGTGCGGTAGTCATATGCTGCATGTGAAAATCTCACCCGTTTATTGCTGTGCTTGCATTGCAAAATCAATTTGTTCGTAATTAAAGCCTCGATACATCAAGTAGCGTACACGTTTCGCTCTTTCTTTCTGGTCGAGTTCTTTACCTGAATATGAAAACTTCTTTAAATATGCGTCCTTTGCGAGTTCGAACCAATCGACTTCGAACTCCTCGAGCGTTTTATCTAATAGTGCTCGGTCTATCCCTTTTGCCATTGCTTCGCTCTGAATGCGTTTTACACCATGATACTTAGCCAAATGGCGGCGTACAAACCCTTCGCAATAGCGCTGTTCGTTAATAAAGTTGTGTGATTCACACCAATCTAACAAGCGCTCTGTGAACTCGGGTGTCGCCTCTTTTTGCTGTAACTTTCGCTTTAGATCCCGACGCGAATAATCTTGTCGAGACAATAACCAAAGTACGTAATTTTTTAACTTTTGTTCTTTATCATCCATTACGCGTCAAAGCGTCCTGATTGTGACGGCGCTTCGGGTGCTTTTGTTTGGTCATCACCTTTTGGCACAACCGGCATAAAAATAGCCTGAAAAGACACGAAGAAACTAATGTAACAAATTGGCATTAAAACCAATAGTGGAATAAACGATAAAGGAATACAGATCACCATTAAAACAGCGCAAATTAGGCCATAAACACTCAATGGCGCCATATTATGGTAAAACACCATGAATGAGGTTTTTAAAACCTGAAACATATTGCTTTGTTTTTGAAAATAAACCAAAGGCACTGCATAGGCAAAAGCGGTTAAATACACACAGATCGCCACTAAGAATACCGCAACTTGCCCCATTGAAATGGTTGCCAATAAATCCGCAATATGTGATTGGTTTTGTGGATCGAAAGTCTGACTCGAAATAACTGCGTAGGCATCTGCAAAAATGAAATTAGACAGTAAGGCCAATAAAATACCTGCCGCCATCTGATACACTGCAACGCGCACTAAACCTATACGGTTTCCCTTATTACTAAACGGCTTAAAAATATCAGCTTGGCTGACAGTCCCGCCTTGTTGCTTTGTTAACACAGCTTGATAAAAACCCGCCATCAAAAATGGCGTCACAAACGCACCAACAACTTGCAGTAAAGGTAGTAGCAATGCCAAAAAGCTAATTATCACGATTAGCAGATGCATTAAAATAAAAGTCAAAGGTTGCAGCTTAAAGATTTCCCATCCAGCTTTAAACCATTTAACGCCCGCATCAGCTTTAAAAATACGTACTTCGATCGACATAGTTTCTCATTCAATAACGACAAAACGCACCGAGTATAACTGGGTGCGCTACTTGTTTATAGTCACCTGTAGTGAAATTTACTCAGGCTTTTTAATTTTTTTAATATCAAGCATGTGCGAGCCATGTTTGATTTTCGTTTCGAGGTAAGCTCGGTTACCTACCACACCCGCTTTAATGTGCGCATGAGTGCCAACCACTGAATCAACTTCAATACCTGCATCACGCAGGGCTTTAAGCTTATTTGGGTTGTTAGTCATTAGCTTAACGTGCTTTTGATTGAGTGCTTCAAGCATTAATACCGCGTCTGAAAAGTCACGTAAATCATCAGCAAAACCCAAGTGGTTATTCGCTTCGTACGTATTCATACCTTGCGACTGTAATACGTAAGCATCAATTTTATTGTATAAACCAATGCCACGGCCCTCTTGGCGTAAATACAGTAAAATACCGCCTTGTTGGTGCATCATCTCGATACACTCATTTAATTGCTCACCACAATCACAACGTGATGAATGGAATACATCGCCCGTTAAACATTCTGAATGCATACGAATTAAAGGGACATCTTGCTCTGTGTCTGCTTGATTAAACACTAAAGCAACATGTTCTTGGCCATCATTTAAGCCACTGAAAGATACGATTTCTGCAGGGATATCACTGTTTTTGCCAACATTCAGCTGGACTCTTGCTCTTACTTGCGCCACGACAAATCCAAATTAAAAAATAAATGCGATACTGCAAATGTGATTACAACAGCTTGAAGGTTGTAAGGATGCAACATACGACGAGTGATAACTAATATTGAGGCAGTTACCAGCAATTCAAGTATTATACACTCAAACCACCCCAAGATACGAGCTTTGCGCCTCGCTTTAGTGACGCTAACAAAACACCTTAAAAGCTCTGCTTTTTAGAGCTAGACCTTTGAAATACAATAAATTACTAAACAAACCTTTGTAGATATTCGAAAAAATAGATTAGTTTAATCTCAATAAACCGCTAAGCCTTTAACAACCACCTATCAAAATAATAAAAATAACAGTGTAATGATGAGCTTCAGCGCTGATTAATAACGTACTTAAAGCGCTAAATAAAACAATTATGAGGAATAACCAAAAAGTGATGCTTGAAGCTTAAACTGCTCTGCTAACTCATCAATTATAACCCTTTGACTAAGCTTTAAATATCTTGAGCGTGGCCAAACAACATTGATTGGCATAACCGCACCTGAAAAGGTATCTAAAACACTAGTTAGTCTATTACTATCTAGCTGCTCTTGAATAAGCCATGTAGGTAATTGTGCAACACCTAAACCATTAAGTGCGGCATCTAGCATCGCATCTCCATCACTGAGCATATATCTGGAATTGATGAGCTGGTTAAATGACTGCTTTTTACTATCTTTGAACAACCATGTTGGCTGCGAAGAGCGCTTACTGCCAATAATACAATCATGAGTGAGCAAATCCGCTGGAGTGTCTGGCACACCATGTTGGTCAAAATAATCTTGACTACCACACACTGTTAGTTTTTGATAACCCAACAATTTTGCTACCAGATCGGCATCATCTTCTAATGTGCCGATACGTACCACCAAATCAACATTTTCATTTATTAAATTGATACGACTTTCACTAAAGTGAACCGCAAGCTCTAGTTTAGGATACTTGTTTGCTAATTTAGAAAGAATTGGCATTACATACTTACGGCCGAATGCCGCAGGTAAGTGAAGCTTTACTTGCCCCGAAACATTGTGGCTACCGGCAGTGACCGCTTGCTCTAGGCTATCTATTTCAGCCAGTATTTTTACCCAGCCTTCAAAATAATGCTGTCCTTCTGGGGTTGCCATAATTTTACGAGTTGTTCGATGCAATAACTTCGTACCTAACTTACTTTCAAGCCTAGTAACAGTTTTGCCAACAGCGGAGCCTGTTAAACCTAACCGATTACCAGCTGCTGTGAATGTACCCATGCGTAGTGTTTCAACAAACTCTCGAATACCAAAGAAAGGGCTATCTTCTGGTTTCATTATGGAATCTCAGGACAGAATAAATGGAATATTAGCTAGGTTATCATTTAAAAAGAAGATAATAAAATAGTGTTCACTTATTCAGCAATAGAGAAATATGATGAGCGAACGCAAACTTCTCGATTTACTCGAAAAAGAAGAGATCCGAACTCTTCGATTAAACTACAGTCAGCTTTTAGACTCTGGTCAAATTCATAAAATGGAAGAAGTATTTACTAGCGACGCACGAGTCGAAGTAATAGTGGGAGAAATGAATGGAATTGAACAGATAAAGCAAGGATTAAAAAATGCTTATGATGAATTCGATACCCACAATAGAAAGCACTTCCCTTTTGTTCATGCCGTGATGAACCATCAAATAGTGCTAACAGATAAAACGACAGCACAGGGTGAGTGCTATCTAATTGACTTTGTTACAAGTAGGGAGCAAAGCGAATCTCCGCTTTTATTAGTGGGCCGATACTTAGATCGCTATGAAAAAATCGACGGTCAATGGCGCATTAGCCACTCTAAACTTGATGTTGTCTGGCCAGCGAATTCGGGAGTTCAGTAACATGAATAATCTACCAACTAGCTTTACAAATGTATTTGCCGACAACAAATTAACGCTGGGATTGCTCACTCCCCTTGAAGCGTACCCTAGCAGCCCTTTCCCTACCCTTAATGCTGATATAGCAACTGCTAAGCAGGCTGAACAAGCAGGTATTGCCAGTATTTGGTTTAGGGATGTGCCTTTTTATGATCCTAATTTTGGTGATGCTGCGCAGATGCTTGATCCATTCACTTACGCAGGCTTCATTGCTGCGCATACAAATACAATTACTTTAGGCACCGCAGGGGCAGTTTTACCATTGCGCGATCCTATCATGGTTGCCAAACAAGCAACCTCAGTAGATCATCTAAGTAATGGTCGTTTTGTGTTAGGAGTTTCAACCGGAGATAGGCCAGTTGAATACCCGGCTTTTGGTGTCGATTTTAACGCGCGTGCTGAGCGCTACAGAGAGTCAGTTGAAATTATCAAAACATTACACCAACAAAGCTTTCCTAAACACATTAGCCAATATTACGGCGAGCTTGATGGTTCACTTGACCTTTATCCAAAACCAGTAAATCAGCAGCTCCCCGTTATGGCCGTTGGTCGTTCTAGGCAATCATTTGAGTGGTTGGCTAATAATGTTAATGCTTGGATTTGGGCTGTTGATAATGAACAAGCCATCAGTGAAATCATTAACAACCTATCAATTGCAAGCAATAGCAACACAAGCCCACATTACGGCTATGCGACATTTTTTGATTTAGATAAAAACCCAGACGCCCCGTATCAGCGTTTTTATAATGTTGTACGAATTGGTCGAAATGCCCTTATTGAGCGACTGTTAAAACACAGAGAGCTTGGCGTAAAACACATTGCGCTAAACTTAAAACCTTCTCGAAGGGCTGCCCAAGATGTAATTGATGAATTGGGTAGCTTTGTTATTCCTGCTCTTGAAAAAGAGCAAAGAGAGCCTGCTGTATGAGTACTCAAGAACAGCTCAAAAACTTAATATCTCAGTTTAAAGATAGCTGGTTACGCTCGGATAAGCACTCGTTAGCAAAGCTGTTTAGCTCTGATATCATTTTCAAAAGCCATCACCATGGCTCTATAAATGGGCAAAAGCATGTATCAACAACCTTGAGTGAAGATTTCAAAAACTATGCAACGAATGCTGAATTTACAAATACGTTTACTGCACACCAAAAGGATTTTGCTGCAGCAAGCAGCTACGCTTATGTAGATGTAAATCATGGGCAAAAACGCTTTTTATGTGGTTGTACGTTTATTTTTCATTTCGTTTATGAAAACCAGCAATGGCTTATTAACCACATTAAATTTCAGGTTAACTGGAATAAAGGACAACAATCCTTGCTTCCTAACTGGAACATGCTTCCTGGAGTTCAGGGCTGGCAGCTAGTTGATGGTGCACCAACAATAGTAAGTGAATTACACTCTCCATGGGCATTAATTCGTAAGTTTAAAGCCTCTGAGCCAAAGCAAGCTCTCATTGATCTCTATAACAAGTATGCATTTGCTGTTGATAACTGTGATATTAGTTTACTTATTGATTGCTACAGCCAAGATATACATGGCAGCTTTCCTCCTTTAGGTGATTTATCTGGTAGAGAAAGTGTTATAGGGAGTTTAAAAAACTTTAGACTGCTTGCGCCATTTTGGCAGCACTTTGCAGAGTTGGTCAAAATGGAGATTAGTCAAGATAAAAAAGCAGCTCGATTTATCATTGCCCGAATCATTCCCGAAAAACCAGTGAATGATGGCAATCAAAAAATCTATGCAGCTCACTATCAGTTAGCAGCAAGATTAGAGTCAGATAATTGTTGGCGACTTTACGAATCGCATTACATACCGGGTTGGTTTGATGAACAGAATTTGCCTGAGTTTATAATCTAACAATAAAGCGCTCAATGTGAGCGCTTTTTCATAAGTACCTACGACCGGTTAAGCTTAATCACTGTTTTTGCTTAAATTAAAAACAGTGATACATTAAAAATTATTAGATACCTTGTACCTCTTGATGATAATGATTATCATCAACAAGTATTAATTCCCTCTTCTCTGGGCAAAATAATAAGGAATATTATGAAAAAGAGCTCACTTGCCTTATGTGTTGCATTACTATTTAGTCAGCAAGGCATTGCCAATGAAACGACCACCCAAAAATTTAACGACACCTACCGCGCTTATGTCGCTGCTGTAGAAAATAAGCAAGACAGTAGTGAGCTTGCCAAAAAAGCGTTTGAGCTTGGCAAAGAAATTTATGGTGAAAGCGCCGACAACACCGCCAACCTTGCTATTAACTATGCAAACAGCCTAGATAAAAGCGAACAAGAACAACGCTTTGAGTTATATCGCACAGCCTACGAAATACTCGAAACGAACCACGGCAAGCTAAGTGTGCAAGTATATGATTCATTAATCGGCATGGCAGAATCAACTCCCTCAGCTAAGCGCGCTGATACGTATCTTGATGATGTCATTGCTATTGCTGAAAAACAAAACTCAGACAAGCTTGTTGCTGATGTAAAAATGACCGCAGCTCGTATCCTTGCTTATAAGGGCACTGGCGAGCGCTATTACACAGCAAAGGAATATCTTGAAGAAGCCGATAAGTACTACCAAGAAAACTTACCAAATAACGCTGTCGATCGTATTAGCGCTGACTTTTTAGTTGCCGCATTCGCAGAAAACCAACGTAAATACAGCACCGCTATTGAGCGATTGAATCACGTAGTAAGTGTATTTGATCAAGAGCTAGACTTTGATCATCAAACCGAATTAAACGCCCATTCGAAGTTGGTTCACTTATACGAAAAAACAGGTAAAAGCGACGAAGCAACCAAACATTGCTTAGCGATTGCGAAAATGGTGCCTTGGAAAGAAAGCCAAGAACAAGAGCCGTTGTACCGCGTACATCCTAAATATCCAAAATCAAAAGTTCAACGTATGGAAGATGGCAGTGTCGTAATGGAGTTTGAAGTAACCCCGTCAGGCTTTGTAGACAACATAACTGTGGTTGGCTCTGAGGGTGGCTCAGCATTTGAAAGAGAAGCTGTTAAAGCAGTAAAACAGTGGCGTTATGCCCCTAAGTTTGAAAATGGTCAAGCTATTGCTGCGACTTCTCGGGTGCAATTGGATTTTAAAATCAACAACTAAATAACAGGGTCGCAATGCGACCCTTTTTATAGCTTTTTATAGCTTTTTATAGCTTTTTAAGCAGGTTATCAGCTGCGTCCTCAATTAAATCGAGTACTTTTTCGAAGCCTTGATCGCCACCATAATAGGGATCTGGGATCTCACTCTCCCCTGCGTCACCATGACTTAAAAATAGCGACAACTTATATTGTAAGTGCTCTGGGCACTGGGCTTGTAAATCCGCAAGATTTTGCTTGTCGGCTGCGAGAATTATGTCAAACTCATGAAAATCAGCTTGAGTCACTGGTCGCGAATAGATGCCTTTAAAACTATAACCGCGCTTTTCAGCTGCTGCTTTTGAGCGTGAATCTGGTGGATTACCTTGGTGGTAACCAATGGTGCCAGCAGAATCAACTTTGACATTGACACCCAACGCCTTTGCACGACTACTAAGTACCGCTTCAGCGGTAGGTGAGCGACAGATATTGCCTAAGCAAACAATCAAAACCTTTTTCATTATTCGTCCTTAAAATTGCTTTAAGATTGACTCATCATAACGTTCTGCATCAAGCGAGAGATTGTATTTATCTGCAACACTATCAAGCTCTGCCTGCTTAATTGCCAACTCATCCATGGTAATAGTGTTGTCATCAAGCTGCCATAGCAAACGCGAACCCGCATAGCTATAATGAATTGCTAATAAAGCATCTGCATTGCCCTCACGCCCTGCTGCTTTTAACTTTGGCATTTTACGGGTGATTTTATTTAGCGCTTTTTTAAGCTCCCACACATAGACTATTTCAGTCATGTAATCATGATTGCGGTATTTATTAAGCACAAAGCCCACCAGCAAACTACACACAACAACACCTAATAGGTTCCAATGAAAATGGCTACCGCTTGGGTCAGGAAATAACGTTATTAACGTTTGTGAAATGGCTAAACTGCCAACGGCTAAAGCAATTACACAAGCAATAATTACTTGGTTTAAATGTTTACGGTAACGGGCTTTATCTATTTGAATAAGTTTCATAACAACCTAAAAAAACTTGTGAAAAATAAAAAGTGAAAAAAATTTCACCCCTTTTTTATTTGCCAGCCGTTTTAGCTATGAAAGCAATTATCCAAAGAGGAACGGCTATGCATACTTTACCACTAAACTCAGCAAGCTTGAATAACAGCAATGCTGCTTTGAAGACAACCGCAGCAATTCTTGGCGGCGGTGTCATGACCTTTGCAGCATTTGCATTTATGCAGTACTTAATTTCTGCTGAGCAAAGAGCCGATGTTAAAACAGGCCCAGATATCACGGTTGAAATTTATGAAGTACCGGAAGACTCAAAAGTGCAAGTAAAGCAAACACTGCCGCCACCGCCAGTTGCTAAAATGCCACCAAAAGTACCGCCACGCCCAACAATTGATTCGACCGATACAGTTGTAGTAGCGGATTTAACACCAACTATGACTTTCGATAACATTGGCGACACGCTTAGCAAAAGCATTAACCAACCAACGGGAGATGCAACACCAATTGTGCGTATAAACCCTAAGTACCCTCCGGTAGCAGCTCGTGATGGCATTGAAGGTTGGGTACAAATTAGCTTTAGCATTTCTCCGACTGGCGAAGTGATTGACCCTGTTATTATTGATGCCGAGCCCAAACGGGTATTTAACCGTGAAGCAATTCGCGCCATTAAACGTTGGAAATATCGCCCTAAAGTAGTTGAAGGTGTGGCACAATTACAAACAAACCAAAGCGTTCAACTTGATTTTAAAATAGATGGATAACTGCCTATGCTAATGAGCATCAAGACATGGTTATTTGACAAGCCAAACACAGATTGTTTGGCGCAGTATGCCAAAACGGGCGACAACCGTTACCTTAACCAACTCGTTGCTCAATACGGGAACGATCTTTATCACTATCTAGTTACACAAAGTGATAAAGATCTTGCCCTTGATATATGCCAACAAACCTGGTTAAAAGTCATTGATAAACGCGACTTTTACAATGATCAAAACAACCCAAAAGCGTGGCTTTTTCGGTTAGCACGTAATTTATTAATTGATGAATTTCGTAAGCAGCAAAAGTTCGTTGAATTAGAAGACAACCAACTATTTACTGAATCTCAGGATGCAAGTTATCACTACGACTACGAAGCCTTTGATAAAGCACTCATGGGACTTAGCTTTGTACAACGTGAAGCGCTGACCTTACAACAAGAAGGCTTTAGTCTCGAAGATATTGTTGCTATCACACAAAGTAACCAAGAGACTATTAAAACTCGGCTGCGATATGCCCGTCAAAACCTGAAACAACAACTAGGAGGCCATCATGAAGCGTAACGACGAGCAACTCGATGCTGATTTAAAAGCACATTTTCAAAAACGTAAGGCAGAGCACAGCTTAAGCAGCGACGAGCTTTCACACATGCAAAAGCCACAGTCGGCAACGCCAAGACCACAGCGCTTTTTAGGCCTGCAAATGACCGGTGTTTTTGCTGCTTTAGCGATTCTTGGTTTTGTCATGCTGCAATACAATAACCGTGAATTAACCCATGTTTATGCTGTAGATTTATCGGATTATCAATGGCTTGAGGTACATGAACTTGACGCCAAAGGCAGCTATGTGAGTAACCTTAAACAACAAAAACAAAACTTAGATGCGAACTACCAACAAGCATTAGCCAATCACCAAGCCCGCACCAGCTTCACCGGCCGTCTAGTCAGTGTTGACAATGACTGGTATATCGCCGACTGCGAGCAAAATGTCATAGTACAAATTAAACAATCACTCCTTGAAGAACTACAAAAACACGGCACCCTAGATACTCATATTCACCAAGGTGACCTACTCGCCCTAGACCAAAACAAGCAAGGCCAAATCATCGCACTCAAACAGCTAACCCATGAAGCGGAAAAGTGTACGAGTTAGCGAGCTCGTAGGTTGGGTAGAGCGTAGCGAAACCCAACACACTCAGAGCTATCAGATTTAAAAAAGTTAGCGAGCTACAAGGGGAAAGAGTAAAGGAGTTCGTAGGTTGGCTAGAACGTAGCGAAACCCAACACACTCAGAGCTGTCTGGTTTAAAAAAGTTAGCGAGCTACAAGGGGAAAGAGTAAAGGAGTACTGTAGGCGTGAAATTTATTTCGCGCGATGGTTCAACGAGCCATCAGCTTTCAGGTTTAAAACAAGTTAGCGAGCTACAAGAGTAAAGTTACAAGCTTTTAAGTAGCAGCGGGTTTACCCCGCGTAGGCGTGAAATTTATTTCGCGCGATGGTTTCCACGAGATTCCAGACTGACGGCTGACGGCTGACGGCTGACGGCTAATACTCCGCTCTTTACCTTGCTTTTCCTACCAATAATCGCACATTGCTCTAATGTTAATAACAATTTAATGCTGAACCAGCTAGGCTAGTAACATCGTGTTTAAATATTATGGAGTTACCATGAAAAGGTCTTTGTTTAACAGTTTAATCATTGCCTCAATTAGCTTGTCGAGCTTGCAAGCTTGTGCTCAGCCGGAGCAAAAGATTCCTCTGGATGCCAGCGCTAATAACTACGAACTAGAATTAGTAAGCGAAGGTATTCAAATTCCTTGGGGTATGGCTTGGCTTAACGAGCGTGACTTACTCGTTACTGATCGACGTGGCGAGCTTAGATTGATTCGTGATGGCAAACTCGTTGAGCAAGCAGTTAAAGGCACACCTAAAGTACATGATGAAGGTCAAGGGGGCTTATTAGATATAGAGCTTGATCCGAACTTTGCCGACAATGGTTGGATTTACTTTTCGTACTCGGGCTATGAAGGCGATGGTGAGGGTTACAATACCTCAATTATGCGTGCCCGCTTTAAAGATATGGCCCTTGTCGATCAGCAATTATTGTTTGATGGCGAGCCAAATATTGAAACAACAAAACACTATGGTTCGCGTATTGAGTTCGACAAACAAGGTTACTTGTACTTCTCTATTGGCGACCGTGGCAAAAGAGACGTTCACCCACAAAGCCTAGACTATGATGCAGGCAAAATTCACCGTATCAATAGCGATGGCTCTATCCCTAAATCAAACCCGTTTTATAACCATAAAACAACTCACAAAAGTATTTATTCGTATGGACACCGTAACCCACAAGGTATGGCAATGCACCCTGAGACGGGAGTTATTTGGAGCCATGAACATGGCCCTCGTGGCGGCGATGAAATCAACATAGTTAAAGCAGGTGCAAACTATGGTTGGCCTGAGATCACTTATGGGATCAACTACATTGGTACGAAAATTACCGACGAAACCAGTCGCGAGGGAATGGAACAACCTGATTGGTATTGGGTGCCTTCAATTGCCCCTTCTGGAATGGAATTTATCACCAGCGATAAATACCCACAGTGGCAAGGCCAAATTGCCGTAGGTTCGATGAAGTTTGGTCACCTTGTTTTGGTGAAACTTGATGGTGACAAAGTAACAGGCCACAGCAAGGTATTTGAAGGTGTAGGACGCGTTCGCAGCCTTGCCACTCACCCTAATGGTGATTTATACCTTGGCGTTGATGGTGTCGGTGTTTACAAGGTTGTACCGAAATCGTAGGTTGGGTAGAGCGGAGCGAAACCCAACGAGTTAGCGAGTTACAAGGGGAAAGAGTAAAGGAGTACCGTAGGCGTGAAATTTATTTCGCGCGATGGTTAAACGAGCCATCAGCTTTCAAACTGACGGCTGACGGCTGACGGCTATCAAACTTGAATATGCGAGTTATCGAAATTCAAGCAATAAAAAACCACAGACTTCTCTGTGGTTTTTTACTTATAACTTACAGCTTAAAGCTATTACTTATAAAACAATAATACTCGTTACAAGGTAAGCAATGAAGGTTAATGCGCCGCCGAATAAAGCGTATGGCATTTGGGTTTTTACGTGAGTTAATAAATCACACCCTGATGCAATGGCCGATACCGCGCTGGTATCTGAGATTGGTGAGCAGTGGTCGCCAAACACACCACCACCTAAAATAGCGGCAATAACCAATGAAGGTGGTAAACCTAAAGCTTGAATGAGCGGTACACCGATTGGAATAAGTATTGCGAATGTGCCCCATGAGGTACCTGTGGTAAATGAAATAACCGCACCTGTAATAAATAGCACTGGCACAACTAAATAAATAGGTAAGAAATCACCTACTAGGCCTGCTACAAACACACCGGTACCAAGGTCTTTCAAGCTTGCGCCTAACGTGAGTGATAGCAATACAATAGACACTAATGGCAGTAACTCACCCATTCCTTTAAAGCCAATATCTACCAGCTTATGGTGTGTAAATTCACGCGAGCTAATCATTAAGAAATAAGCCACAACACAGGCTAAAATAGTTGCATACAGCACTGATTTAGAACCACTACCGCTGGCAATATCGCCATCGCCAGTCCAGAACATAAAACCAACCATACTACCAATTAAGGTAATTAGAGGCACAAGCATGTAACGTGCTTTTGAGCCTTTCACTTCTTCTGTTAGTTCGGTTTCTTGTTGCTCTAGGTTTTCTTCTGCTTGCTTTAATGGGCCATGCACCTTGTCAAAGGTAATGGTGTAAAACACGATAAGTAAAGTGATAATGGCGTAAAAGTTATAGCCAATACTGCCCCACAATACCGAAACCGCAGACTCTTCCATTTCGTAGTTGCCAAGTAGGCCCAGTACGTATGCGCCCCATCCATTTAGCAAGATTAAAATACACACAGGTGCGCTGGTACTGTCGATAATGTAAGCAAGGCGTGCTCGGCTCATCTTAAACTTATCGAATAAACCACGCGATAAAATTCCCGAGGTTAATACGCTTAAGTTCGATTCAATGAATACCGCAATACCTGAGAACATGGTTAAGTAGCCCACTTGGCGCTTACTTTTAGCCACCCCTTTGTTCATCAGCAAATTAACGGTAGCGGCTACACCACCAGATTCACGAATATAGGCAAGTAAAGCACCTATTAAGATACTAAAAATAAGGATGCGGCTATTACCAGGGGAGCTGGCAACCTCAATGACTCGCTCAATAGTGTTGATAAAGGTGAAAAACAAGGTATTACCTTCACCATTCAGAGCAAGCAAAAACTCAGACGACGCAACCGCGACCAATAACGCCATGATCACTTCTTTGCGCCAAAACACAATTAAGATAGCAATCAAGGGTGGTAAAATTGAATACCAAGACATAAAAACCCTTTTAAATTAAGAACAACATTTTATTTTTATTATACGAAAACTCGCTAAGCTTAATGGCTTTGCCACCAAACTCAACTTAATTCGACTAGTGATTTAATATACTCTCATAAATCAGTGAGATAATAGAGCCATACTTACCTGTTTCGAAACGTTTGCCGACAAACTGGTAATTTTCTTGCGAACCTTCAATCGGTGAATGACGGGCATTGGTTAATAGCACAATAGCAAGGTCATACTCAGGGTCAATAACGGTCACGGTGCCTGTCCAGCCGGTATGACCAAAAGCCCGCGGGCTAGCATAAGGGCCAAAATGCCATTTACGCGCTTGATGCCCTGCTCTACGCCATCCTAAACCATAAGTCTCATCACTTGCTTGCGAGTTTGTGAATTGCTCAAGTACTTGTGGCGTAAAAATTTGCTTATTATCGTAGCCGCCACCATTGAGTAGTACCTGCATAAGCACGGATAAATCACCGACGGTACTAAAAAGCCCTGCATGCCCCGCTACACCACCTAAAGCATAAAATGCTTTTTCATCATGTACTTCACCTTGCAGTACATCAGTTCGAATATTTTCAAACTCGATGCGACCACCTCGGGTGTTGCCGTTAATCTCAGTGGCAGCAATTTGCGATGCTAAAAAACCTTTCTGTAATGGATTATAAACCGTATGTGTTAAACCAAGTGGCTGATAAATTTGGCTTTCTACATAGGTATCGAGGGCCATACCACTGATGCGTTCAACTAGTACACCAAGCAACATATAATCGATATCAGAATATAGGTGTTTTACGTTACGACCAGCCACGAAAGGGACACCTGTTAACAGTAGGTTTTTAGTTCGCAGGCTGTTTTGAGAAAAAAAGCGCTCACCAAATTTATTGTCTTTACGATGAAAATCAACCACCGCAGGGTAACCCGCACTGTGGGTGAGTAAATCTTTTACTAAACGCTGTTCACGACCACCGCCCCTAAATTCTGGTAGGTAATAAAACAGTGGTTTTTCTACGTCGAGTTTACCTTCGCTGGCAAGCTTCATCAGCGCAAAATTAGTGGCAAACATTTTTGAGTTTGAAGCTATATCAAACAAGGTATCGTTTTGCATAGCTTGTGGGCTTGCAAGTTCACTGCCATCAGCATGGTACTTTTTAGCCGCGCCATAATGGCTTAGTTTAATCAACTTGCCATCTTTAACAACGGCGAGTACCGCGCCCGGAAAGCCCTCTTTAATCTCTTGATTAATTAATTCATCAACGGCACTAAAACGCTTTTGAGTGCTGTTTTTATCAAGCGTTGGATAAGGAAAACGTAAGGTTAAGCTTGCTCCATCAGGCAATACATTTTCTACTTTATATGTGTTAATGCCATCATGGGTGCGTTTAGCCAAACTGTATTGATATATTTTTTCGGCTGTTAATGGCGAAGCAATATTAATTTTTTCACCATTTATGAAAATATCAGCACTGGTTGCATCTTGGTTTTCAATGATGATTTCACCGCGACCTTTATAGGCAGCAAATGTGCCTCGGTCGTTAACAAGCGCGCGACTACTTGGATCAAGAGCAGGAATACGCGCTATAACTTGTGCATTGGCCAGTGTTTTTGGCGCAGGCTCAACCGCTTGCTGTTGTTGCTGATATTCTTTAAATAACCGCTCTAGCTTTTTAGGAAAATACTTATCTAGTAATGCAAATAGCACAGCGGCACTTCTTGCATCACTATTACCGCTTACATGCCAGGGTAAAAAGTGCATTTGAAAGGCACTTAGGGCATCTAGCGTTTGCGAATCAAGCTGACCCGTTGCAATCACCTCATAGCCGTAACTGCGTAGTGCTTTTTGCATTAATTCAACAGAAGGTTTTGATGCACTAAATAACTGCCAATATTTATCAACGGTGTCGCTTTCATACCATGCACCGATGCCAGCTTTATACAGTTGATACCAAGGAAAACGCGGGCCTGGGTCGTTCTTACGGCTTGGAGCAATATCAGAATGGCCAATAACTTGAGTTGGCCCGATATCTGGGTTACGAGCAAGAATATCTTTGCTTAACTTTATTAGTAGTTCTATTTGCTTGGCATCATAGTCTGGAAAAATACATAACTTGCTGGCGTCATTTTCCATCGCAAGCTTAGTTTGCTCAGGAATATGACAGGTTGGTACATTCACTATTTCAATACCAATTGAATGATCATTTAAATCTTTGCGGCCTTGCCAAAAACTGCGTCCGGCGTGCCATGCCCTATCTTTCTCATCAACCAGCTGAATAATTTCTAATTCGTCTTTTGGATAACTAGGATCGCCTGATTCAGGTAATAAATAATGTGAACTTAAGCCCCCTTCATCCACGAGCGCACGCATTGATTTTTCGTAATCAATGGCGGTGTAATGCATCACTAAGAACTTAACACGATGACTGTAATTAGCTGATTGTGTATAGGTATATGGATTACTGGCACAGCTTACTAATAATGCCGCACTACTTAGATAACACAGCTGTTTAAGTAATGTTTTCAAAGGGGTAAAACTCATAACAGATTCATACCTGATGATTTAAGCGTTGACGATTCTCAGCAATACAGTAGCAACACCCACTTAACATGTAAAATATTTTATTTCACAAATAAAGAATAAAAAGCATACATTATCGCTAAGTTACTAAAAATAAGGCTTTCTCAATAATTAGAGTTGTATCTATTATGGAATAAAACTATATTATTCCATCTAAATTAAGAAAAATATTCCAAACTTAGGTTTGCTAAAACAAAAATAAGTCGTCGTGTTAAGCAAACAATGCGCCCAAGCCCTGTGTTTATAATAGAACCATCGCTTTGCGTTTTAACTAAGTTAAGCAAACAAAGTGAGCCCTATGTCTACTTTTGTAAAAATTAAAGCCCTACGTCAATCTCTATCGAGCAGCGAAGCTAAGCTTGCTGACTTTACGTTAAATTCAGCGAATGCCATTCGTAATTTATCATCGGTTGAACTAGCAAAAGTGGTTGGTGTAAGCCAATCAAGCGTGGTGAAGTTTTCACAAAAATTAGGTTATAAAGGCTTTCCTGCTTTTAAACTTGCGGTAATTGATGCACTTAACGATGAAAGCAGCGAACCTAAGCTACATGGCAAGATCACTCTGAATGACTCGCTAGAGCAAATCGCCGAAAAACTATTAAGCAGTAAATTGGCGGTGTTAACCGAAACCAAAAACCTCAACGAAGCGCCGGCAGTCGAAAAGGCGGTAGAGCTATTAAAATCTGCAAAGCGCATTTTAATTTGTGGTTTAGGTGGCTCAGCACTGGTCGCAAAAGATTTTTCTTATAAATTACAAAAACTAGGTATGCCAGCTATTGCAGAGCCAGATGGCCATGCACAACTTGCGTATGTTGCGACGTTTTCAAAAGGTGATTTGGTTATCGCGATAAGTGAGTCAGGTATGACTCGCGAAATTGCCGAAGTTGTTAAACAAGCTAAGAAAAACTCAAGCTCGGTGATCTCAGTGACTAAATTTGGTAGTAGCCTTGTTGCTGACTCAGCTGATGTAAAACTTTATTCGGTTGCTGAAGGCGAGTCTGTACGTTTATCGTCAATCTTAGCGCGTACGGCACAAGATTTTGTCATTGATATTTTGTTTATTGCTCTAACACAGTCAAGCCGCCAAGGTCGTAAGTTACTAGAACATTCTAATGAAGTTGTTGGCGAATTTAAGAATAACTAATTTCTTCAATAAGGTTACATAAATACTTTAAAGCAGCTCAGGCTGCTTTTTTTATGCCTAATTTAGGATGCAGTTTAACAATCCCCTTTCTCCTCTAAACTACCAAACAATTGCGATAAGCGACTGACTTTAAAATCATAATTTCTTACAAAATTGTACTAAGAATAAATTAGCACCCTGTTAAAGCAAGTCATTACTGATCTTTACCTAAAATCGGTTATATATTTTATTCCTAAAAACCAACCTTTAAATGAAAAAATATTCTTGACCAACTTAAATAACACCTGTTTAATATATGGGCAACATAATTTTAAAGTTCATAAGTCTCAATTGGGTAAGTAGTCCAGCAAAGCATATAAATATAAGGACGGGAAACAATGAAACAACATGCATCCACACTCGCAATGAGCTATATAGCGAAAGCGACTAGCAATGCACTTCGCGCAAAGAAAACAGCCTTTACAGGTGTTGTTATGGCCGCGGCGTTAGCCAGCGCGCCAGCCTTTGCAAATCTAACCGGGGGGATCAAAGGTAAAGTATCATCACCAGAAGCACAGCAGTCACTGGCAGGGATCACAGTAACAGCAAAAAGTAATGTGATGCCAAAACCACGTACCGTTGTTACGCGAGAAGACGGCAGCTACGACTTACCACAATTAAAACCGGGTACTTATGAACTGACCTTCACCGATAAAAACGGTGTAACTCAAACCATGACTGTGGATGTTTTACTTGAACAAACTTCAAGCCTAAACGTCACTATGGGTGGTGCTAACGAAAACGTTGAAGTCATCACGGTTACCGGCAGTAAATTATTCCGCCAAGGTAAGTCTGCACTGACTAACTCACTTGGTGAAGAAGCAATCAATAGCGTACCAGTTGGTCAAGATTACCGTGACCTATTAAAACTTGTACCAGGTGTTGAGCTATCTGAAAACTCAACTCTTGGTCCGTCTGCGGGTGGTTCAGGGGTTGATAACTCGTATGGTTTTGATGGTGTTGATGTATCTCTACCTATGTTTGGTAACTTAGCATCAGAGCCATCAACCCATGACGTTGCTTACGTAACTATGGACCGCGGTGGTGCAAAAGCCGTTGGTTTTAATCGCTCAGGCGGTTTCTCAATCAATACGGTATCAAAATCAGGTACTGACGAATTCCACGGTAATGTTGAATACAAAGTTCAACCTAAGAGTTTAGTGGCAACACCAACAGGTCAAGAAAGCTATGAGCTAGATAAAAGCTGGTTAACAGCAAGTTTAGGCGGCCCGCTTATTGAAGATACCTTGTATTTTTATACTTCTTATTATCGCCCAGAAGAAGAGCGTACCAATAAAGATACTGCCTATGGTGCTGTAAAAGACTATAAGAGTGTTCGTGATGAGTACTTTGGTAAATTAACTTGGGCGCCTACTGACGATATTTTAATTAATATTTCACAACGTACTTCAGAGAAAACAGTTGAAGGCCGTTCTGTTGGTGCTTACGAGGCTGATAGTGTTTCAGTAGGTGATACAGCTGATCAAGATATCTTTACTTTAGATGGTTCGTGGCTCTTAGGTGATGCAACAACTCTTTCATTTCAATACAGTAAGTTAGAGCTAGAAACCGCAGGTAGGCCAGATACTGAATTATCAGTAATGCCTTCATTAACGAGCCAGCTTGACTTAAGTAACCTAACTGAAATGGGTTATTTCAGTGTACCTAGCTTATTAGATGCTGATGATAACTACACAGCAGAGCAGATTGCGGCATATAATGCAGGAGCAGCACCACTAATTGCACAATACGGTTATACCGAAGATGGTGAAATGCGAGGCGGCGGTGGTGTTGGCGCTTACTCTCGATACGATAATATCGACTTTTACCGTGATAGCTTTGAATTAAACCTCGAGCATGAATTTAGCTGGGGCGATACTTACCACACGTTACATGTCGGCGGTGAGTGGAAAGAAGGTAAAGAAGTACTGTCTCGCCTTTCAAACGGTTGGGGAACTATCTCTTACATTGGCGGCCTCGATGAAAGCTTAGAAGAAGGCAGCTCTGCGCCGGTTATTTACCGTGCTCGCGTACAACAAATGAGCTTAGTAGCAGGTGGAGAGGCGGTTTCTGCTATTAATTCAGAAATGGAAACACTGAACTTTGAAATCAACGACACCATTGAAGTAGGTGATTGGACTTACAATGTGGGTGTACTTGTAAGCCGCGATACTTGGTATGGTCAAGGTCTTAAATCGGCTTCTGGCACGTTATCTGGTTATGAATTAGCACCAGGCGAAAAATACAAAATGTACCAAACAGATTGGTCAGATATGATCCAGCCTCGTTTAGGTGTGAATTGGAACTACGCTGATCAAGACGCCATATTCGCTAACTTCTCAATGTATAACCCAGAAGCAAGTTCATTAGCACGCGCAGCCTCTTGGGACCGTAATACTCGTGCCGAAATCGAAGTTGAATTTGATGAAGCTGGCAACGTAATTTACGCTGAACCGCGTCAAGGTTCATCAGGTAAAGTATTTGCTGATAACTTAAAACCTCGCCAAATCAAAGAGTTTACACTTGGTACCACTAAATATGTGGGTTCTGATTTAGTGTTACGCGCTCACGTTCGTCACCGTAAGGCATCGCATTTCTGGGAAGATATGCCAAACAATGCGCGTTTAACTGACTACTCTGGCGTTGATGCTGATGGCGTACCACAACATATTGCAGATAAAGGTTTATATGTAGATAACCTAGATGAAATCCGTGATGAAATTGGTGGTTCTTCTTATGTTATTGCCGAAGTAGATGGCGGCGAAACCAAATACTGGGAAGCTAGCATCGAAGCTGAATACCTAGGTGAAAACAGCTATATCAATGCTTCTTATGTTTGGAGTCATTACTACGGTAACTTCGACCAAGATAACACCACAGCAACAACAGATGCTAATACCTTCATTGGTTCTTCAAACTATGGTGATGGCCGTGGTCGTTACCCTTGGGATTACAAATACGGTACATTATCAGGTGATAAGCCACATAAAGTAAAAGTCTATGGTTACTACACTGTGCCATGGGATGCGAACATCGGTGCATACTTTGTATTCCAGTCGGGTAAACCTTGGGAAGCATGGGATGGTTCAATCTACGGTTACTCAAGTGGTACCACACGTTACAGCGAGCCTGCAGGTAGTCGCCGTAGCCCAAGCCACTGGCAACTTGACTTAAACTACACCCAAGACTTTAAATTCTCAGGTGACATGGAACTACAATTCCGTGCTGATATCTTCAACGTATTTGACCGTCAAACAGGTTACAACAATAACCCTTATGTATCGTCAGAAAACTTTGGTGAATATCGTAACTACTACAGCCCACGTCGCGTGCAGCTGTCGTTTAACTTCAAGTTCTAAGTTTATCAATCCTGTTGGGGGCCGCTATTGCGGCCCTTTTTTATGCATTAAAAACAGTAAAAGCTTAAATTGTACAAAATGCTTTTGCGGCATCCATATTACTCGCTTCTTTCATAAAGTAGTCGAGTTGCACAGTTCGAATAATCGCTCTCGATTCGCTGTTACTTTCCCTTGCCTGCCAGTGCCAAGTTTTAAGCGACTCTCGCGACACATCGACAAATAGTCCTTCTGGGAAGCTCTCTACAAAACGGATATCGGTGGTATTACCTTGTTTATCAATAGTAATAATAAAGCGCGCACAGCCCGTCTGCTTAGATATAAAAGCTGCTTTCGGGTAACTGGGCTTTGTTGCATGTTTAAGTGTCCACAGCTGCTCTGCTGCGTTTTTATCATCACGAAGATCGAGCACATCGGTTGAGTTACTTGTTGTAGTGTTTGGGAGTTGTGAGCAGCCAGCGAGTAAAGCGAGTGCGGCAATTAAATGAACTTTCATGCTATATCCTTGTAAATCAAGTCCCTGAATATACCACAATTAATTTTTAGAAATATTAAAAAACGAGGCAAGTGCCTCGTTCTTATTTATCTAGTTAGCTAATTATTATTGATAAAGCAAATACGGGGTTCGCTTTCGTTTATAGGCGCTTAAGTCGGCTTGCCAGCTTTGCTTTATTTGCTGCTCAGTTTGGCCTGCTTCAATGGCTAAACGCAATTTATCAGTACCTGCAAGTTTATCCATAAAATCAGCGCGTTCAAAAAACGTTTGCTCATTCGCACTTAGCTTTTGATAAACCGAAATAAACAAGCTTAAATCTAGGCCATGAATATCAGCATCTCGTAAGTCTTGACCAAATACTTCAACCCCTTTGAATTTAGGGTGCATTGAAGCGCCTTTAATCGCCCTTGGCGTAAAGCTAAATTCGCCGAGTTTAACTGGCGAGTAACCAACGACTTGAAACGGAAAATCAGTACCCCGGCCAATAGTCACAGGCGTTGCTTCAAAGAAACACAATGATGGATAAAGCGCAATTGATTGGGCATTTGGTAAGTTAGGACTTGGCTTTATTGGTAGCTCATAAGCCATAGTGCGGTCATAATTCGTAACAGGCACTACACTCAGCTCAAGCTTATCAGCGCCATTTATCCAGCCTTCGCCTTTGATCATCTGAGCAAGCTCAGCCACTGTCATACCGTGTAAAACAGGAATTTCGTGCATGCCAACAAATGAGCGAAATTGTAGGTCAAGGATAGGCCCATCAACATAGGCAATATTAGGGTTGGGTCTATCGAGTACCACTACCTGTTTACCATTTTCAGCGGCGGCTTCCATCACGTAGTGCATTGAGCTTATATAAGTGTAAAAACGAACACCAACATCTTGAATATCAAAAATAATAACGTCTAAATCAGCAAGCATCTCAGGACTTGGCTTTTTATTACTGCCATAAATCGACACAACCTCAATGCCGGTTTTAGCATCTACCGTGCTTTTAACGTGAGCTCCAGCATCATGATCGCCTCGAAAACCATGCTCTGGGGCAAATATTTTGCTAACGACAACGCCTTTATCAAGTAATGCATCAACCAAATGTTGACCATTAACAACTGATGTTTGATTAACGACCAAGCCAACACGTTTCCCTGTTAATGCTGGTACATAAGCTTGAAAATTGGCTGCGCCCACCTGTAAAGGCTGTGCATTTTTAGGCGCTTGTGCAGGTGTTTCTTGGCAACCTAAAAGCGCTAGACAACTAACAAATAAAACAGTAAAAAAACGCATTATTCTTCAACCGCCTTACGTAAAAAGCCACCCGCTTTTGACAATAACTGTTTTGCTTCAGGGGCTGGCTTTCCAGTTAACACAATTAAAATAGCCAGTTTTGCGCTTTGCTCTGCTTGCTTTAATGCATCCACAGCTTGCTGCTGTGTACAATCTGTTGCTTGCATCACAATACGAATAGCACGAGCGTGTAGCTTTTCGTTACTAGCATTTACATCAACCATCAGGTTTTTATACACCTTACCTGTGCGGATCATGCTAGCTGTGCTTAGCATATTCAGTACGAGTTTTTGTGCAGTACCCGATTTCATACGTGTAGAGCCAGTCACAGCTTCAGCACCCACCACGGGGCAAATGCCGATTTGTGGTAAACGCATCACTGCTGAATCAGGGTTACAAGTGACACCTACAGTGACACAACCAAGTGATTTAGCGTATTCAATTGCTGAGCAAACATAGGGTGTTCGGCCGCTTGCAGCAATGCCAACCACGACATCTTTACTGGTTAAATTAGCATTTTTTAAGTCTTCAATAGCAAACGTGGTGCTATCTTCAGCGCCTTCTACGGCTTTTTTAACCGCGGTGTCACCACCAGCGATAATACCGAGCACTTGCTGATCGCTTACGCTATAGGTTGGCGCACATTCAACCGCATCCAAAATACCTAAGCGACCACTAGTGCCAGCACCAATGTAAATTAATCTGCCGCCTTGTTTAAATGCTTCTACCACATGATCGACAGCTTCACTAATTTGTGGGATCACAAGTTTCACGGCACCCGCTACTTTGTGATCTTCATTATTGATTTTAGTGAGGATCTCAGTGGAGCTGAGCAGATCGATATCCAAAGTGTCTGGGTTTTGTCCTTCAGAGACAATACCGTTTAACTCTTCGAGTAACTCACGTTGTTGCTTAAAGACGTGCTCAGGGCTCATTGGGTTGTCCTTTTTCAATAATGTCATGGTAATGCTTTGCCGCTAAAATGGCGGCACCAGTTAATGAATCTCCCTTACAAGGAGATAATTCGTTTTGTAAGGCCAGTGGCAATAACGGTTGGCTGACTTTCGCCAAACCACCAATTAAAATCACCGGTAACGGCGAGTTACCTCGGCTTTTATTTATTAACCGAACCACCGATTGGGTGTGTTCCGTTAATACCGCTTTTGCCGCCTCACAGTCGTTTTGTAAGCTAAACACCAACGGGCTAAATGCTGCATAATCCGCGGGTTTTGCTTGTTTAAGCCAACTACTAATTGTTTGACGAGTGCATCCTAGCTGCTCACTCAAGCGAATCGTTAATCGGCTTTTTGGTAAATCATAAATATCTATATCGTTTAATAATTGCTGCACAGCCATCAGGCCGATGCGGGCACCACCGCCAAAATCATCGATGGTAAAGCCCCAGCCACTCACCAGCTTGGTTTGCTTTTGAGCGTTTAATCGTGCCCCGACGGAACCAGTGCCAAGGGCAATAACCACACATGGTTCACCAAGATTAGCACCATATAATG
The DNA here is from genome assembly GCF_023161845.1 of Pseudoalteromonas sp. 2CM39R. NCBI lineage: Bacteria > Pseudomonadati > Pseudomonadota > Gammaproteobacteria > Alteromonadales > Pseudoalteromonadaceae > Pseudoalteromonas > Pseudoalteromonas sp. 2CM39R. Next base: position 9,572 of record NZ_JALNTM010000030.1, on the reverse strand, counting down.
ACGTAATTGCATCGCTGGTAATTTGCAAACTGGCAAATTCTATTTCGTAAATCAGCTTGAGCATCACTGTTAATTGCTCGGCTAGGCTCTTCGATGAGCCACCAGCAACCCCCATAACGGTGACAATTTCACTAGGCTCTGCGCCACTTTGCTGGCATACATCGCGGGTCACTTTAACAATGTTTTCTAACGCTAAATCAAGATCATTCGAAATTGATGCTGAACCCGCTTGGGCACGAAAAGTAGCGCCACTTGCCTGCTCTTTTAGCTCTGCTAACACTTTGGTGCCGCCACCATCGATGGCTAAAACATAGCGTACAGCCATTTACGCACTCTTCTCGTCTGCCGCTTTACCAAGGCAACACACCAATGTTGCGAGCAATGTACCTATGCATAGCTGCCAAGTAAATCCTAAGTAAAAGCGCATTGACTCAGGTAGTAACCAGTCAATCATGTACGGCTGCATTAATAAGGTCACCATAAAGCCTGCTATTAGCGCAGCTAACACAGAGCCTTCACTGCCTCGTTTGGTGAACAAGGTAGTAAAATACACACCTAACAAACCGCTGTACGAAAATACCATTACACTTAGCGCAAATTTTAATAATGGCATATCACTGTATTGCTGCCAGAAATAACAAAGAATAGCCATCAGCGCTAAGGCAAGGCTCACTAGTGCCATACCCACACGACCCGCTTTTACAAAGTGATGATCGCTTACTTGCTTGTTATGTTTTTCTAAATACGGGCGATAGATATCCTGTACGATGACTGAAGACATCGAACTAAGCCCAGAGTTCAAAGTAGAAATAGCCGCAGCAATAATACCCACGCTGACTAAACCTTTAACCCCGGCTGGTACTTCGTTTAATACGTAGTACATAAAGATAGTGATTTTTTCGCCGTTAAATTCTTGTACGACCGTTTGCCCAGCTTCGTTATTCATTAATGCAGGTTGCTGATAAACAATATAAAGCAGCAAACCAATAAAGATAAAAATAGCCATAACCGGGATCACCATCACTACCGATAGTAATAACGCTTTACTGCCTTCTTTTGGACTTTTACAGGTTAATAAGCGCTGCGTCATATCTTGGTCTAAACCAAATGCGGCGATGTTTAACAGCACAAACCCCGTTAACACAGAGGCCATGTTAAAGACCCCTGACGGGCCAAAATCTAAATCAAATTTAAACAGCGCGAGTTTTGAGTCTGCACCAGGACTTGGCTCACTCAAAGTTGCAATTATGGTTGAAAAATCAGCCGGAATAACATTCAGCAAGCACCAGATAACCGCAATAGCCGCACTGACATAAACGATACTTTGCAGTACATCAGAATAAATAACGCTGCGAATGCCCCCCAAAAAGGTATAAAGCAGACCTGCAAGCGCCAGTACTAAAGTTGCGATAACCACACTGTCGGCATCGATATTGCCATATAGAATCATCGCCACAGCAATCGCTGCCATATACAAACGGGCGCCACTCGCAAATACACGGCCAAATAAATACATCAAGCCACTACGGCGCTTAGCTTTTGGTCCGATACGTTTTTCAAGCAGTTCGTAAACGGTATACACTTTTTGCTGGTAAAACTTTGGAATTAAAAACGCCGATACAATAAATGCCGCAATAAACGCGCCGATATTGGTCGCAATATATGAAAAATCACCTTGATAGCCTTGATCAGGCCCACCAATAAACGTTGCCGCAGATTGCGAAGTCGCTAAAACAGAAATAGCCACCATCCACGTTGGCATGCTATTTCCGCCTAGAAAAAAATCTTGGCTTGAGTTAGCGCGTTTGCGATTAAACCACCAGCCACTTAGCAATAAAATTGCACCGTAACTTGCGAATACTAGCCAATCGAGAAAAGCGTAATTTGCACTCATTTATTATCCTAACCCAAACCTTGGTGGAATATATTATTCCACCATTATGACAAAATTAAAATACTTTTATTTTATTATTTTTATTTAGCTAAGTTAGGTAATTGCCACTGACTTTGCTTTTGTTGATATTGCGCTTTGGTTAAGCTGACTAATAACGGTTTTTTACGCTCATCTAACCAAGCAAGTAGAGCATCCATATCGCTTTCTGTCATTGCTGTACAACCAGCTGTAGGCTTACTTGGTGCCCGCCATAAATGCATAAAGATACAACTACCCGCACCATTGATATTGCTTGGATTATGCTTAACTACAATGCCTTTTTTATAAAGATTATCTTGGCTGTAAATATCACGACGCATCCATTCTGAAGAGTCTTTTACGGCATCTTCACCTACTTGTGCTTTATCAACCAATTGGTTGTAAAACGGTGAGCCTTTCACATCAATACAATAATCATTTGCTGTCATTGCTTGATAACTGAGGTTCGTTTGTAATGAATCTAAATAACCAAATGCAGTACCAAGCTCAAAAATACCCGCAGGCGCTTTACCATCGCCTTCTTGTTTTTGCTGACCAGGTTGTGCAGGGTGCAGCCCCACTCCCCACGCAAGACCAGTACGACCTAGTACCACCGCGTGTTGCTGACCTTGTTGTTGCCAGCTGCCAGCGGTTTTTTCAAAGCGATAAAGAGTGGCATCAATGGCATCACTATCATTAGCGACCACCACCACAAGTTGTTTATGACTGTTATCAATAACAGGTTTAGGTAACTCTTTGCTGGCACAAGCCGATAAACTCATAACTGCAATAAGACTGACTAGTTTTTTCATGCTGGCCATACTCCGTTTGTGATTAGTTCAAGCCCCGTTATTGATTCAATGCCAAGACCAGGGGCATCCGATAAGCGTATTTGTGGACCGCTAAATTCAACGCCCCCTTGCACTGGGTCATACTGACCAAGGGCTGGGCCATCTAAATCGATTTTACTGATTTGCTGCGCTTTGGCAGAGGCTAAATGTGCAGCACCAGCAACGGCAATACTGCCCTCTAGCATACAACCTATCATACACTCTGCTTGGTATTGGGCTGTGATATTAGCTATCTCAATTGCTCGGCTTAAACCGCCCGTTTTCATTAATTTAATATTGATAATATCAACTGCACCAAGTTCTAAAAGTTGTATTACTTGCTTCGGTGAAAAGGCGCTTTCATCGGCCATAATCGGGGTATTTACTCGCTCAGTAATATATTTGAGACCTTGAATATCGCTGCTTTTGACCGGTTGCTCAACCAACTCTAATACCACGCCTGCTTGCTCAAGTTGTTGCAACGCAAACACAGTTTGTTTGGCATTCCAACCTTGGTTTACATCTAAACGCAGCTGCGCCTTAGCGGCAAACCCTGCATGGATTGCTTTTACTCGTTCAATATCTTGATTAAGGTTATTGCCGATTTTTATTTTTAATACATCAAAACCTTGTTCAACCGCTCGATGACAATCACTAAGCATTTTATCTATGTTATCGACACTAATGGTGATATCGGTTTTCAGCGCTGACTTACCACCACCAAGTAGCTTATACAAAGGCGCTTGATAGAGCTTGCCCCACAAGTCGTAAACCGCTAACTCTAAAGCCGCTTTTGCACTACTGTTACCAACCACCGTTGATTGAATAATGTGGGTAAGCTGATTGATGTTTTCGATTTCTAGCCCCACTAATTTAGGGGCAATAAACTGCTGAATGACCGCTATCATTCCTTGATGGGTATCGCCTGTAATAACCGGTGTTGAAGCCGCAGAGCCATAGCCAATTTGGCCACATTCGGTGTCGATTAAAACCACTAAATCCTCAATAAAACTGACTTCTCTTAGTGCGGTTTTAAATGGGGTAACTAATGGCACTTTGAGCTTTGCAAAGCGAACAGCTTTAATTTTCATATTGGCCTCTAGCGAATACGTTTAATGTTATAAATACGGTCTAAGTAGCTGGTTTCTTGAGATAATCTAAGTGGCAATAATGGCGTGACCGACACCCCATTCAAGGCACTACTATAAAAACTACCATCGCCTTTGTTATAACCTAAGCCTTTAACGTCATGAATAACATAAGGCTCACCGTGATGCTCCCCTAGGTACATCATTACATGACCCGGAATATAAATTAGATCGCCAATCGCCATGTTTTTAACCTTTGGCAACTTAGCATCCGCCGCTGTATTTTTATCAAAGCGATTATTTTGCCCGTATTCACTACTGCCTTGCTGCCCTGAATTACGCGGCATTAGTAGGCCAAAGCTCTTATAAATTTCACCAACAAACCCTGTGCAGTCACGGCCATTATAATCATGACCCCAACCATAACGCTCACCTAAAAACTTAAAGCCTTGTTTAATCAGATTCTGTTCGTTGTAGTCTAGGTAGCCTAAATTTACATCGGCAGTTTTACTAATCATCGCAGGTTTAATAACAAGTTGGCCTTGCTCATCGCGGGTTGGTAGCTGTACAACATGGCTAGCATAGCTGTTTTGACCATTTAGCAAATACGGTACTTGCTCACTATCAACTAATGGTAAGCGTACTCCCATATCGAGCTGTACTTCTGAGAGGGTTTCATCGTTTGGTACATAGGCAGTATTGACTTTTGCACCGGTTACCACCAAGAAGTCACCTTGTTCGCGATAGGCTTTTATTTTATCTGCATCAGCAAAGGCAAGATCTTCTGCAGGCGTCCACGCTAGGTAGTTGTAAGCACGTACTAACAACCATTTTTTATCTGCGCTTTGATGCAATACAGCAACCGCTTCGCCCGGGAACATTCCGCTTTCTTGAAAGCGATCTAAGTCTTGATCAAGGCCGCTATTTAAAACCCGATCCCAAGTTGGAAAAGTACGTAATGCAGTGCGCTTAACGACTACAGCAAAACGTACCTCATTGTTATCTGCGACCTTGTTAAGGTTTAAGTTTTCCTGATATTTGGCAAAATCTTTCGCGGTGAGTTGGCGGCCATCGGTAAAAAAGCGCGGGCTTTTTGGAATTGAACTTGCTGAATGAATGGCGCTTGTTAGCTCGTCTTTAGTGAGCGATTTTTGAAATGACAGAGGATCAACAATGTATTTATTATCTTTTACTAGTTTTTTGTTGAAGGCCGCAATTTGCGCCTCTGTCATGATCACTTTTGCCGATGCACCTTGTGCTAGCCAGTAGCTGGGCGAAAGCTGTGACTGCGTGACCCCGATAACATCTGATTGCCAACCCTCAGCATGCATAGGTGCACTAAAAGCAACACCTAAAGTAATTGATAAAGAGATAATTGAACGACGCATAGCTATACCTTAATTCTTATTGAACGCGTTAACCTAATAATTTTGTAAAAGCATGCTGCAATTTTTGCTGCATTTGCTTACCGACTATTGGCAAATTGGCTTCGTCGGCCCCCGAAGTTGACTGCTGCACACTAAAAGTAAACTCACGGCCACCTTGGTAATTGCCTAAACACACGTGTGCCAACATTACGGTTTCTGTGGTGGAGCGCGTTTCACTTGGCCCCCAACCAATTTTTTGCCAAACACGCCATTGCCCATTCGTTGCGCTATCGAGCACTTCTTTTGCTGAGCGACTATCATTTGGCGCAATAACATTTGCCAATGCATTTGTAACGATATGACTGATACCTACCATCATGCCGCCTACAGGAGCATGCTCATCTGTATGACCTGTGCCGTTAAGTAGCACATCAACATCACTTGCTTGTAAATAAGGCATTTGCGTACTTGGTTCACGCTGATGACTAACCAGACGTTTTAACCATTCAGCTTGAGCAAGTGTGGTCATTGCTTTGTTGCCCGTTAAACCACAACTCTCACAACGATACCCTAAATAGCCAGGATCATCACTGCTTGCTTTGAACCGAGCTATCTTTGCATCAAGCTCATTATTGGCAGGGTTATGCCAGTATTCGTCTGATGGCATAAATTGCTCAGAGCCATATGCGCCGTTAAATAACAAACGCTCATCCTGTAGTTTTAGCCAGCCATCATTAAAAAGCCCACGTAAGTATTCGCGCCCTGCCACATTGACAAAATAACTGGCTATCGCATTTGAATTACCATCGGCTTTGCCAAATGCTTCGTAACTATTAATACTGCTGATCAAATCAGCCAGTGCAGTATCGCCGGCAAAAGAAGCTGCACCAAGCTCTGGGTGGGATTGCCTTGCTTTTGAAAGCGCACCACTAAACGCTTGAATTTTTGATGAGCTCCAAGGTTCATACAACTCATTATGGCTGCCGTCACTTAAATACCGGTAAGCTAATTGCCCTGCTCGAACTTGATAATCAATTAAAAGTAGCTTGCCCGGTTGCTCTGGGGCTAAAAAATACTGCCAATCGGCCGCAACTCTGTTTTGCCAACCCGCTTGCTGGTAATTAACCTCAGCCGCTGATTTATAACCTTGCAAGTTGCTTTCACTTTCTAGTGATAAACAGCCGCTATTAGCTAAGTCTTTTGGCAAAATGGCGGGTGCTAACATCACCTGCTCAAAGTATTGTTGGTCGGTTAATGGGGCTTTTTCTGTGTTCGCTTCACAACCGGTCAAAAGCATCAAGCCGCAACTTATAGCCAGCCGTTTTTGATATGCACCTTTCGCATACATAAAATAAAATTCCCACTTGTTATTATTTTTGGAATATTTTATTAAATCTAACACAAATTGACGATGAAGCAAATTAACTCGGTTTTAATGCGTAAAGGATTTATAACAGTGAGGATTTAGGTGACGTTGAGTGTGAAACTACACTCAACTTATAAAGAGATTACAGAACTTGCTCAGTGTATTTTTGTAAGTCAGTGATCAAATCACGATATAGCGTTGAGCTTTTATCCTTAATGCGGTCGAGAAAGAAATCGTCAGCAATACGGGTGATTTTTTGACGCTTCTTTTTATCACTTAACTTGCTTTGCGCGACATCCATCAGTTCGGCTATTTTCTCACGTTCATAGCCGTTTAAAGAGGGGTCTGTGCTGATATCTTTTAGCATGATTAATGAGTCTATTGTTGAGCCATTTAGGGCTACCGTTAACGCTTTTGCTAAGCTTGGTAACCAGGGTTTTTCAATCTGCTCACCAATCACAAAAAACATGTTTTGTGCTGTCGCTAAGTCACCATCACGTACTGCAACACTGCCAATAATGAGATAAGAAATAAGCTGCTCTTTTGGATAGCTCTGGCTCACTGTCGCAAACAAAGGATCGGTGCGAATAAAGTCAGCTTTTTGTTTAGCCATTTTACGCCAGCCTTTGTTATAAAAAGCTAAAGACTGAGCACTGTATGCTAAATATTTACCCCGCATATCAGTCGCTTTAGCAAGCGCTAAGTCGCTTTCTGCAATTGCAAAATCTTTACTTACACCAAGGCTCAAAATGTAGCTCATCATGGCATGAGTCAGTGTTGGCTCAATTGCACCTATTTGCTCTAACTGTTCTTTTTGCAGTTTGTTATAACCATAAGCAATGGTATCGACACTGGTATTCGACACTCCCCTGTACGTTTCATAACTAAAACTATCTTGTAGATCAGCATATTGTTGTTGCTCAGTCTTTGTTGATTTGCAACCACTTAGTAAAGCGACACAAAACAGCGAGCACGCTGCTAATTTAACAAAAGGGATGCTATTTAAAGCGGTCATCAATAATTCCTTTTTCTACTTCTATGGCATCATGTGCCAAACCTTGGTATATCGGGCTATGGATTCTACTTAACGAGAATATAATATTACTGTCATCGACAACGCTTATTGCATGCTCAGATGCATTGATTTGCACACCAGCACCATCAAATCGGCTTTCATTCAGTTTTACACCTTGTTGTGCCGTAATAGTGACATTGGTTAGTTCAACCACTGAACGCTTAATATTTAAAGCGAGTTTAGCCCCTGATAAGCTTACATTTTCTAATCTCACTAAAGAATCTTTAATACGGATAGATTCAGCAACCACATTTTTAAGTAACACATTATTACAGTCTTCAATGATCATATGACGATAATGGCCTGAAAACTCGCGGCTGTGTTGATCTTCACAATGAAATGTTTCGATTTGTTTATCAGAAACTTCTGCACTGGCTGCTTTTTTAACTTCCCCAGTTAATGCACGATTTAATAAAGCTAAAAACTGGCTGGGCTGTTGCTTCATTGGCACATGACCCACATCAGGCAAAGTAGCTAAATCACTATTGATTAGCTGGCTGTTCAATACTTTTGCAGTTCGTAATGGAGCTACTGCATCTTCTTCACCCCAAATAATATGTGTTTCAATTTTCAGATTGCTGACAATCTCGCTAAAGTCTTCTTCAACTAAACTCAGCGCTGCATTCATATTTGGTGTTTCACCCATTACTAGCTTCCACGCACCATCACTACGCTGCAATAACTCCGTCAGGTATGAATCAATCGCCCCTTCTTCAATGAGTCCGGTTGTAAAATCATTGAGCTGAGCTAACTTAGTTGAGAGAAATTTAGGTAGCTTAGTATTAGGCTTAGGTACGTTGGAGATAGGCTTTATAAATGCCACTTTATGTAAGATACCCGCTGCGTCGACTAACACCAATTTATTGAGTTTCTCGGGGTATTTGCCAGCAAAATACAGGCTGACCGCCCCCCCCATAGAGTGACCCACAACCGTGGTTGGTTCAGCAATATAGTGATCGACCACTTCCGCCAGTACAGCAGCATAATTGCGAGGAGAGTAACGCCCTTCGGGGCTTTCTGAGTGAGCAAAACCAGGTAAATCAATCGCAATAACATGATAATGTTTAGTGAGTTCAGGAATAACCCCAAACCAATCTTGCATACCTAATACGCCTAAACCATGTACGAGTAACAAAGGCGGCGCCTTTTTATCACCGGCCTCTAAGATCAAAATTGATGAATCAAATACGGACTCTTGGTAAGTACTAAACAACCAATCTGCTTTAATAGGGGATTCAAATTTGAGTGCTTGAATTTGTAGTTGGTTCAATGGTGTTGATTGCGATGAAACTGGCTCGCTTTGCGCAGCAAACGAACCAAGCAAAATGCAATAAAAAAAGAATAAGTGAAATAGACGCAAGGGATATTGGTTTAATTATTATTGTATTAGCAAGATTGTACCCTTTGTCGGTTAAATGTAAATAATGCATGAGCATGAACCTAATATTGAGAAATGGTTATTCTGGGATAGATAGCAAGATGTGGTAGATGGAGGTCATCATTTATGGCAACAGCATCTTTATACGCGCGAAACAAGTTTCACGCCTACGGGGTGCGTTTTTTGTATTTTGAGTTGGGGTTTAATTTGTGGTGTGGAAGCATGATGCTCGCCGAATTTCAGGCACAAAAAAACCGACTCTCCTCGGTTTATGTCACTTTCAAAGAGAAAGTGGCGGACGCGGGACGTATTTTGAAACAGTGAACCTCCGGCTGCGTGGTTCAAAGTCGCCTAAAGAATAATGAGGTGCAATAAAACGGTATTTTTATTCACGACTGAAGTCGCTCCTACAACCACACCTACGCGAATTGCGGGCACAAAAAAACCGACTTTCGTCGGTTTATGTCACTTTCAAGAAGAAAGTGGCGGACGCGGGAGGATTCGAACCTCCGACCGCCTGGTTCGTAGCCAGGTACTCTATCCAGCTGAGCTACGC
>NZ_JALNTM010000067.1:0-517 GCF_023161845.1 Pseudoalteromonas sp. 2CM39R | reverse complement strand
CTCGTATTCTTAAGTGTGGCTTCCGTGCTGGTGATAATGCACCAATGGCTTATATTGAACTAGTTGGTCGCCCAGCGACAAACGAAGAAGTTCAAGAAGACGCGCAGTCTGCAGAGTAAGTCGTAAAGACACCAAAAAGCCGAGCTTATGCTCGGCTTTTTACTTTCTAAAACTCACCACTAAACTTCACTACTTATAAAACAGCTCTATCAACCCCAAACATTACCCTACAATCTTGAAGCACCTAGCACCTAGCACCTAGCAATTAAGATCACATATAAAGATCAATTTGCGTTCTTTAATAGTTATATCTTCTTCTATAAAATTTAAAAACAAGCTTATTTATAAAATACACTCCCTAAATAGCCATAATACGAGTGATTTAGTGTTGTTTTTATGCGTTTAGTTCGTATTTTGCGCGAACAGTCATTTTTTTCATAAAAACTTCAAAAAACAGTTGATCTCAATTCGGATCTCCCTATAATGCGCATCCACCGACACGGCGGACTGCTTACAA
>NZ_JALNTM010000002.1:641266-720594 GCF_023161845.1 Pseudoalteromonas sp. 2CM39R | reverse complement strand
CGTATCTCGTATCTCGTATCTCGTATCTCGTATCTCGTATCTCGTATCTCGTATCTCGTATCTCGTATCTCGTATCTCGTATCTTTCATCCTATCTTGCTAATATTCTTCATTATTCCTATTTATTCAGCTTTTTATATCTGCATGAATAGCAAAGAATGGCGGCTCCACAACAAAAAGGAAATGCGTTATGAGTACATTCGGAACACAGCTAAAACACTATCGCAGTGAGCTAAAACTAAGCCAACCAGAATTTGCAGAGCAAGTTGGAATAGAACAAAGTTACCTTTCAAAACTTGAGAACGATAAATCAGTGCCTTCGAATGACACATTTCGTTCAATATTAACGGCGCTCAATCTAACAATTTGCGAGTTTATGGAGCCATTAAAACATTCTGTAGATAAAGCGAGATTGATTAATGTGCCTGACATTGAAGCTTGGTATAAGCAACAAAGTAATAAGCAATTCATTAAACAGCGTTCACTCGTCTATATTGCCATACTGTTAAGTGCGCTAGGCTGTGCCATGTTTTATTTAGGGCATCAAGAAAAGCTATTCAATACAAAGTTCTATGAGTACAAATCATATGGTGTAGTGAAAGATAGTGAACCAGATGGCATTTTTCATGATTGGCGTACGCTACTCGTAGAACAAAGCCGCGAGAAAATAGATGCAAAACGTCGAGAAATGATCAGCAGGCATGATTTTAAGTTTATTATCTCAGCGGACTATAAAGGTATTTCGTTTGTAGAATCTGGCGAGCAAGGCAGGCGTTTATATAGCCTTACTTCAAAAACACCTATTATCAAGCCCCATAAAGGCCATGTCTGGCTTGAGTTTATAGGTATCTTATTGCTTGTAGTTGGTGCAGGTCTCATCACATTTGAGAGTAAACTGACAAGACAGCATTAATGAGTTGTAGAACCTGACGCGTGTTAGCTGGCGTCAGGATCACGAGGAATTAAATGTGCAAATTGCTGCTGGTGGATTTGTTCATATAGGGTAGCTGCATAGCTTTGCGCATCATGTAATCTGCGCGTACTGATGTGTTTTCTAAGATCATCAAGTGCAGCCGTTGCAGGTTCATAACCTTGGCTACTTGCCAGACTTAGCCACACCGCGCCATGAAAAACACTGTGCGGTACACCTTGCCCTTTGATGAAAAACAGCCCCATATAAAATTGCGCTCTATGGTTGCCCGCCATAGCTGCTAAACGCATCCATTTGGCAGCAAGGGGAGGCTGTTCATTTTTTAAATAATACAAAGCTTTGTTTAGTACGTTTTCAACAGATTGAGTACTTTTATTTGGCGCCGACCCTTTATCGGGTTGGGTAATAAAGGCAAGTACATTATCAAGCTGTTGCTCTAAATCTAAGCCTACTGGCGAATTATCAGACATAGTTTAGTTATTTTCTTGAAATAAAAGACCTTATTAGTTTAGAACATTGCAAGGTAAAATGTCCTCTTATTGAGATAAAATATGATAAAATTAGCCAATTAATCTCAACTTAAAGTTCAACATGTTCGAAAGACTTTTCAAAATCACTGAAAACAACACCTCTGTGCGCCGCGAGACTATTGCTGGCATCACAACATTCATTACCATGGTTTACATTGTATTTGTTAACCCTGCAATGCTTGCAGAAGCGGGAATGGATCAAGGTGCGGCATTTGTAGCAACCTGTATTGCTGCTGCAATTGGCTGTTTTATTATGGGTTTATGGGCAAACTACCCATTAGCACTGGCTCCGGGTATGGGCTTAAACGCCTTCTTCACTTATGGTGTTGTTTTGGGCATGGGCTACACTTGGCAAGCTGCATTAGGTGCAGTTTTTATGTCTGGCTGTATCTTCTTGTTCTTAAGCTTATTTAAGGTGCGTGAGTGGATCATTGATGCCATTCCTCTGGTATTAAAGCGTGCCATTGCCACAGGTATCGGTGCTTTCTTAGCCCTTATTGCATTGAAAAACGCCGGTATTATCGTAGCAAGCCCTGCAACCTTAGTGCAGTTAGGCGATATTACAGCCCCAGGTCCACTACTTGCGATTTTTAGCTTCTTTGTTATTGCAGCACTGTTATACCGCGATATGAAAAGCGGCGTACTTATCAGTATTTTATTAGTTACAGCAATCGCGCTTGGTTTAGACCTTGTGGAGTATCAAGGAATTATTTCAATGCCGCCTTCAATTGCACCAACCTTTATGCAATTGGATTTTGCAGCAGCGTTCGAAATTTCAATGCTAACAGTGGTTTTTGCGTTCTTATTTGTTGATTTGTTTGATACTTCAGGCACTTTAGTTGCTGTAACGCAAAAAGCAGGTATTGCTGATGAACAAGGCAAAATGCCTCGTTTAGGTCGCGCACTAAGTGCCGACAGTACAGCTACTATTGCAGGCTCAATGCTTGGTACGTCAACAACAACGTCTTACATTGAATCAGTTGCAGGTGTGTCTGTGGGCGGCCGTACAGGTCTAACAGCTGTGGTTGTAGGCATTTGTTTCTTGTTAATGATGTTCTTTGCGCCACTTGCTGGCATGATCCCAGCTTATGCAACGGCTGGTGCGATTTTGTATGTTGCTGTGTTAATGATGCAAAACTTAAAGCTGGTAAATTGGGATGATATGACAGATGCCATTCCAGTGAGCGTAGTATTATTAATGACGCCGTTAACTTTCTCGATTGCGCACGGTATTGCACTTGGTTTTATTTCGTATACTGCAGTGAAGTTGGTATGTGGTAAAAAAGATGAAATCAGTATTAGTGTATGGGTATTAACAGCGCTGTTTATTGTTAAGTTTGCGTTTTTATCTTAATTTGCACAAAGCAAAGAAAAAGTGGGTTACCACTTTTTCTTTGGTGCGAATAATACGTCTAAATCGTCCTGCTCTTGTTCTGCTTTCTTCTTTAGTGACGTTGCATTTGATGCTTTCAGCTCAGAGCTAATTGTTTCTAAATAACCCTCAACTTCTTGCCTTTTCGAGTTTACATAATCATCGCTATAGCTAACTGAACTGAGAGTTGCTAGTGCTTTTTCAAAATACTGTCTGGCAGAGCCCACCATATTCGCTGAGCGAGCTGAAATCCCGCGCTTAATTTGGCTTTCTACGTTGATTCTAAGTTGTAATTTTTCAAGGCGTTTATCTTCAGCTACAAATACTTGGCTATCTACCTTGCCTTTACCATGCTCTGAGCGAAGTACAGATCGTAATTTTTTTATACCTTGAATAAGGGCTATTAATTGTTTGTCGTTATCTGGTAGTGCTAATGCATCGCTATTATTCGCTTCGATAGGAGAGGCTAAACGCTCTTTAGATTCTTTTAGTCTGTTTTTTAATTCTTTTGAACTTGGAGAAAGCTCAACCATTGAAACAAGTGCATCATAAATACGGCGCTGAATAATACGCAGAATATTTTCAGACATGGGGATATTGGCACTGTTAAGCAGTACATCTTCTGCTTCTTCAATGATTTTTTTCTGTTTTGTAAGCTCTTTACGGCGCTCTGCTTCTTGTTTTTCTTTATGTTGTTGCACAGCGCTGACCCATAAAGCGATCACGATTAATGCAACAATGAGCATGATGATGATAGAAACAATCATTACTAAATCTCAGTTTTAACTATCTAATTTTTTTATCTTACCTTAAAAATATTAGATCTGAACAGTTTTGCGGTAGTTATCTCGAATAAACTTATTACGATTACTACTTTATAATGAGTATAGCGCTAAACTAGCACCTTTATTGAATATTTTGCGAGTAAACACGGCTACCGAGCAGTAATTTAATGTGTTAGCCTTAGAAACAATCGATATAAATGTATAGCGCGATGAAATATCGCTTGGCATTGCGCTTTGCAGCCTTTATAAATAAACAATAACAACGTTTACAATGCAGCCATGAAACTACAACAACTCAGATATATAGTCGAAGTCCAAAATCATAAACTGAATGTCTCTGCGACAGCCGAAAGTTTATTTACCTCGCAACCGGGGATCTCGAAACAAGTTCGTATGCTTGAAGACGAACTGGGTGTACAGATCTTTGGCCGTAGTGGCAAACACCTTACCCATGTAACTAGTGCCGGTAACGAAATTATTAATATTTCACGAGAAATACTGTCGAAAGTTGAAGGTATTAAAGCGGTTGCCAATGAACATACCTTGCCTGATCAAGGTAAACTAAACATTGCCACCACTCATACTCAGGCGCGTTACGCATTACCGAATGTTATTCAAGGCTTTATGAAAAAGTACCCGGCAGTGTCTTTGCACATGCATCAGGGGACGCCACAGCAAATTTCTGATGCGGCAGCACGCGGTGATGCTGACTTTGCCATTGCGACTGAGGCACTGCATTTATATTCTGATTTAGTTATGTTGCCTTGCTATCACTGGAATCGCAGTATTGTTGTGGCAAAAACACACCCACTTGCGCAAAAGGCTGATAACTTAACAGTTGCCGATGTGGCTAAATATCCACTTATTACTTATGTGTTTGGTTTTACTGGTCGTTCTGAGTTAGATAAAGCTTTCAATGCACATGGACTTGAGCCGCATATTGTCTTTACTGCAACAGATGCTGATGTAATTAAAACCTATGTTCGTTTAGGGTTAGGTGTAGGTGTTGTTGCCTCTATGGCGATTGATCAAATAACAGATACTGATTTAGTGTGTATTGATGCAAGCCACTTATTTGAAGCGAGCACCACCAAAATAGGTTTTAGAAAAGGCAGCTTCTTACGCAGCTACATGTATGATTTTATTGAGCGTTTCGCACCGCATTTAACGAAAGAGCTGGTTGAGCGAGCAAGCTTATTACGTAATCAAGAAGATGTTGATAAGCTCTTCGAAAACATTGAGTTACCAGTAAAATAGAGATGAAAAAGCCGCTTTAAAGCGGCTTTTTATTATGCTGAAAAGGTGCTGTAAATTAACACTCGATGATATTAACCGCTAAGCCACCGCGAGCGGTTTCTTTGTATTTTGTTTTCATATCATTACCTGTGTCGAGCATGGTTTTAATGACCTTATCAAGGGTCACTTTTTGCTCGCCAGAACCACGCATTGCAAGGCGTGACGCATTGATTGCTTTAATTGAGCCCATCGCATTACGTTCAATACACGGTACTTGTACAAGGCCGCCAACAGGGTCACAGGTTAGGCCTAGGTTGTGCTCCATGCCGATTTCAGCGGCGTTTTCAACCTGTACAACATTACCACCCATGATTTCAGTTAGTGCAGCCGCTGCCATTGAGCAAGCAACGCCCACTTCACCTTGACAACCTACTTCAGCACCCGAAATTGACGCATTCTTTTTATATAAAATACCAATAGCTGCCGCCGTTAATAAATAACGTGTTGCGATATCACGGTCTACTTCTTTAATGAAAGTGTGATAATACATTAATACCGCGGGCAAAATACCTGCAGCACCATTGGTTGGTGCAGTAACAACACGCCCGCCGGCAGCGTTCTCTTCGTTTACTGCAAGGGCAAATAAATCAACCCAATCCATAGCACGTAATGGGTCGTTGTTTACCTCAATATTTAACTTAAGGTGTAAACTAGGAGCGCGACGCTTTACTTTTAAACCACCTGGTAAGATACCTTCTGTACGCATACCACGTTCAATACAGGCCTTCATTACTTGCCAAATATTAAACAGCTCATCTTTGATGTCTTTTTCGCTGCGCAGGGTTTTTTCATTGTGCATCATAAGCGTTGATACACTGAACCCTGAATCACGGCATAAATCTAATAGCTCTTTTGCCGTGTTAAACGGATAAGGTGCTGGGTTTTCTTCGCGGATTTCGAGTGCTTTTTGTTTTTCGTTCTCGAATTCATCATCACTTACGATAAAGCCGCCACCGATTGAGTAATACACTTTACTGAATAACTTTTCGCCATTTTGGCTAGCAATGATCTCCATTGCATTCGAGTGTTTTGGTAGTGTTTTACGACGATGAAATACAATCGCACCTTGCTTAGGGAAATTGGCTTTATGGCTTTGGTTTAAATAGATAACCTGCTCTTTTTCGATTTTTGCGAGGATATCGTCGACTAAATCAGCATCAATGGTTTCTGGATCATAACCGGCAAGGCCTAAGATCACAGCTTTACCAGAGCCGTGGCCAATACCTGTTTGACCGAGTGAGCCAAACAGCTCAACTTTAATATCGGTGACGTTTGCAAGTAAGTTTTTTTCTTCTAGTTCGTTTACAAATAAACGCGAAGCGCGCATTGGGCCAACAGTGTGAGATGACGATGGGCCAATACCAATACTAAACATATCGAATGCACTGATCATAATTTGCTACTCATTTTTCTATTAACGGCATACTACCTGCCTTTGAACGGTGCCACATGATAACGTTTAAACGTGCCTGTGTAACCCTAAAAGCAGGATAATTAAACTGGTAGGGCGAGCTGTTTGATGAAGTTATTAATTATGCTCGCTGTTGCTCCCCAAAGCAGACCGTGCGGGGTCATCAAGCCTTGCAAAGTAATGGTTTTACCATTTCGCACAAAGGGAAGGGGTTGCCAATTTTGTTGATTACTTAAGTAAGATAAGGGCATTAAAAAGCTGGCAGCAACTTCGTTGGGATCTGCTTGCCATGTTGTGCCTTCACTAAGCACACACACAAAAGGCTCAATAGTGAAACCGGTTAGAGTTGCGTACTGATGTAATTTACCGTGGACAGTCACTTGGTGTGTCGCAATGTTAAGCTCTTCATTGAGCTCTCGAAGAGCGGTGTGCAGCAAAGTGTCATCTTGCTCTTCATGCTTACCACCCGGTAGGCAAATCTCCCCCGGGTGATGAAGTAAATAACTAGGTCGCTTGCACAGCAATAAATGCGCTTCGTCGTTAACATCAAGCAGAGGTAATATTACAGCACTGGCTCGCTTTTCGGCATTAAAGCGAATGGTAGCTGGGCGCTCTGTGGTTTGACTTAAACTAAAACGGGCAATTATTTGCTGACTATTCAAGGTAGTTACTTCAACTTTTACTTTAATAAAGGCAGTATTTTATTTACTTTATCGTAAGTTTCCTGGTACTCCAAGTCGACCTTAGAATCAGCCACAATACCACCGCCAGCCCAGCAATAGATTGCACCTTTGTGGCACACTAAAGTACGAATTGTGATACTGGTATCCATGTTGCCACAGGCACTTAAATAGCCAATTGAGCCGCAGTACACACTACGGCGATGCGGCTCGAGCTCTTCTATGATTTCCATAGCGCGAATTTTCGGCGCTCCGGTAATTGAACCACCCGGGAAAGCGGCATGAATTTGGTCAACGGCATCTTTGCCATCTGCTAACTCTGCGCGCACAGTACTTACTAGATGATGTACAGCTGGAAAGCTTTCAATGGCAAATAACGAAGGTACGGTGACACTACCTGGGCGAGCCACTTTGCCTAAATCGTTGCGCAGCAGATCAACAATCATGACATTTTCTGCGCGGTCTTTTTCTGATTGTTGTAAGCGAGTTGCTTGCACTTGGTCTTGTTCAGAGTCAGCCAAACGAGGGAGCGTCCCTTTAATTGGCTTGGTTTCTATTTGGCCCTGATTAATCGAAATAAAACGCTCTGGTGAAATAGATAAAATCGCGCCATCAGGGTGATTTATATAGCTTGAAAATGGTGCTTTATTGGCTTCTCGAAGTTGTTTATACGCTTGCCATGTTGAACCAGAAAACTCAGCTTTAAAACGCTGTGCAAGGTTGATCTGGTAGCAGTCACCACTTTTTAAATAAGCTTGAATTTTCTCGAACTTTTCGCTGTAGCTGGCTTTACTCATGTTTGATTGCCAGTCGCTTTGTAGCGCGAACTCTGCACTTGCTGGTGTTTCGTTTAGGTGCTGTTGGTATACCGCTAAGCGATTATGATTTGGCTGACAGACGTAAAACCAGTTTTGTTGTTGCTTGTCATAAATAAGCGCATCTGGATAAAGACCTACAGCCATTTGTGGCATGTTAATGTCGTTTTCGGCAGTACTTGGCATGCTTTCAATCACACGACCTAGGTCATAACCAAAATAGCCAAGCCATCCACCTGTAAAGGGTAGGTTATTAGGGTTAGCTGTATGATTAAAGTCCTGAAGGCCTTTTTTCATCAAGCTAAAACAATCACTTGATTGTGCTTTGCCGTCGATAAAGCATGTATTTTCGCGCACTTCTAATTGCTTTAATGGGGCAATAGCAATGATATCGAAGCGGCTATTTACATGCTCGCTATTGGCTGAATCGAGCAGCACGGCATGGGGCAAATGAGCAAAATGACTAAATAGCGCGATGCAATCACCGCTTAAATCTAATTTAATGCACAAATTTTCATCGTTTATCATCTACATTGCCCTGAATAACTAGCCCGAAACGGGCGAGGAGGGTATCATAAGTTAAATTTGATTGGCAGCGTTATGATTTCCTTTATAGTGTTGCCATGACTAACCCGTAGAGTAAATCTTCGTCACCGGTTTACTCAGGATCACGTACAGCGCTACGCGATAAAAACTTAAGGAACCCGTAATGAGTACAATTCGTCAGCAAGACTTCATTGATAGCATTGAAGATGCATTGCAATACATTTCTTTTTATCACCCTCTCGATTTCGTACAAGCCTTAGAAAAAGCTTACAACAAAGAGCAAAGCAAAGCGGCAAAAGATGCCATTGCGCAAATTTTAATTAACTCTCGTATGTCTGCTGAAGGTAAACGTCCACTGTGCCAAGATACAGGTATCATTACTTGTTTCGTAAAAGTAGGTATGGATGTTAAGTGGGATAAAACAGACATGACTGTTCAGCAAATGGTTGATGAAGGTACACGTCGCGCATACTTAAACCCAGATAACCCATTACGTGCATCAATTGTTGCAGACCCTGCTGGTACGCGTAAAAACACCAAAGACAATACTCCATCAGTTGTTCATATCGACTTAGTGCCAGGCGCTGAAGTAGAAGTAATGGTGGCAGCGAAGGGCGGCGGCTCAGAAAATAAAACGAAAATGGTTATGCTTAACCCATCTGATGATGTGGCTGCATGGGTTGAAAAAACATTACCAACGATGGGTGCGGGCTGGTGTCCACCTGGCATGCTAGGTATAGGTATTGGTGGTACTGCAGAAAAAGCTGCGGTACTTGCTAAAGAATCATTAATGGATCCGGTTGATATTCACGAGCTGATTGAGCGCGGCGCAGAAACAACTGAAGAAAAAATGCGTATCGATATCTTCGAGCGTGCTAATAAATTAGGTATTGGTGCACAAGGCCTAGGTGGTTTAACAACCGTAGTTGATGTGAAAGTTAAAACGGCACCGACTCACGCAGCATCAAAACCAGTGGTTATGATCCCGAACTGTGCAGCAACTCGTCACGTTCACTTCACATTAGATGGTTCAGGCCCAGCTGATCTTAAAGCGCCTAAACTTGAAGATTGGCCAGAAGTTACATTTGAAGTAGGTGAAGGTACACGTCGTGTTGATTTAAACACACTGACTAAAGAAGACACGCAAGAATGGAAGATGGGTGAAACGGTTCTTCTGTCTGGTACTATCTTAACGGGTCGTGATGCAGCACATAAACGTTTACAAGATATGATCCAATCAGGTGAAGGTTTACCTGAAGGCGTTGATTTTGATAACAAGTTTATCTACTACGTTGGCCCTGTAGATGCAGTGGGTGATGAAGCAGTAGGTCCTGCTGGCCCTACAACTGCAACACGTATGGATAAATTCACTGATATGATGTTAGAAAAAACGGGCATCATCGGTATGATTGGTAAAGCAGAGCGTGGTCCTGCAACAGTTGAATCAATCAAAAACAATAAATCTATCTACTTAATGGCAGTAGGTGGTGCAGCTTACCTTGTATCTAAAGCAATCAAGAAAGCACGTGTTGTTGCGTTCGAAGATTTAGGTATGGAAGCA
This sequence comes from Pseudoalteromonas sp. 2CM39R, assembly GCF_023161845.1. Classification (NCBI taxonomy): domain Bacteria; kingdom Pseudomonadati; phylum Pseudomonadota; class Gammaproteobacteria; order Alteromonadales; family Pseudoalteromonadaceae; genus Pseudoalteromonas; species Pseudoalteromonas sp. 2CM39R. Next base: position 710,668 of record NZ_JALNTM010000002.1, on the reverse strand, counting down.
ATCTACGAGTTTGAAGTAGAAGATATGCCAGTAACGGTTGCTGTTGATAGTGAAGGCGCCAATGCGCATACGCAAGGCCCTGCTATTTGGAAAGCAAAAATCGAAGAACTTGATGGCAAGTTAAAGTAACCATCTTGCAACTCTCATGAAAAAACGGCGCACCTGCGCCGTTTTTTTTCAGCTCTGACCAGTCTCAGCTATTTCTCTAACATCTCTTTAAAAGGCCGATTTTACTTGGCTTTATCGGTACATTTTTCTTGTCACTTTTTCTTTACGCTATACTTTACCTTTACGTTCACGTAATAAAGTTTGTAATGTTAATATTTTGTTTTGAATTAACAATGCTTAATGCGTACATTGATTGGTATATTTTTTCCATAAAGTGTTAGTTTTTGAGTTGTTATTTCGGCTTGAGAACTTTGCTTAGTTTTATCATCTCATTTAGTGGCAAGGGAACAAACGAAGTGATAAAGTCTCGGCACTTTCAGCGCTCACACCCCTTAGGGTAAGAAAATTTCGGAGTATTTAACTGTGGCTGTATTTAATAAAGTCGACTTTGATAACCACGAGCAAGTGGTGTTTTGTTCAGATAAAGAATCAGGCCTAAAAGCTATTATCGCGGTTCACAATACCAAGTTAGGTCCAGCGGTTGGTGGTTGCAGAATGTGGAACTATACAACTGATGAAGATGCTGTTACTGATGCACTTCGTTTATCAAAAGGTATGACCTACAAAAATGCTGTGGCACGTTTACCATTTGGTGGCGGTAAGTCAGTGATCATCGGTAATGCTAAAGAAATTAAATCAGAGCAACTTTTCCGTGCATTTGGTCGCCAGTTAGAACGTTTAAGCGGTAGCTATTATTCAGCTGAAGATGTAAACATCACTTGTGATGATGTGGCTATCATGAATAAAGAAACTAACTATGTATTAGGCCTTGAAGGTAAAAGTGGTAACCCTTCACCGTTCACAGCGTATGGTACATTCTTAGGTATTAAAGCGGCTTTACAACATCAACGAGGTCATCAAGATCTTGCTGGTATCAAAGTAGCCGTGCAAGGTTTAGGTGCAGTAGCATATGGCCTTTGTAAACACCTACATGAATCGGGCGCAACATTATTTGTAACAGATATCAACGAGCAAGCTGTTGAGCGTGTTGTAAATGACTTCAATGCAACGGCTGTGGGTATTGATGAAATCTACGACTTAGATGTTGATGTGTATGCACCATGTGCACTTGGCGCAACGGTAAATGACACGACTATCCCGCGTTTAAAAGCGACAATTATTGCAGGTTGTGCGAATAACCAATTAGCAGAGTCTCGTCACGGTGAGATCATCCGCGAAAAAGGTATCTTATACGCACCAGATTACGTAATTAACGCAGGTGGTATTATCAATGTTTATTACGAAACTGCACCAGAAGGTTATAGTGCAGAAGCATCAACGAAACACGTTGAAGGCATTTTTGATACGCTAACAGAAATCTTTGCTCGCTCTGAAAAAGAGCAGAAGTCGACGCATTTAATTGCCGATGAACTAGCATTAGAAATCATCGAAAACGGCTTATAATTTAGTAAGTCGATAAATTTACAGGTAAAAGGTGCGCAAGTCGCACCTTTTTTGTCTCTGTTATTTATCGCATCAAGGTGACGAAGTCACGCAGGCTAGGTAAACTCAGTTTTTAAATCTCGAGGGCACCTAATGAAAACTCCATCTTGTGAAATCACACCTATCGATCTAGCTACTTGGCCTCGCAAACAGCATTTCGCTTTTTTCAAAGAATTTTCTCTGCCATATTTTAATGTATGTGTTTCACTCGACATGGCGGCTCTTTACAACAAGTGCAAAGCAGAACCGTATTCCTTCTTTCACAGCTATGTTTACCTAACACTTGAAGCATGTCATAACTATGCACCAATGCGTCAACGTATTGTTGATTCGTTGCCGGTACAACTGTCATCGGTAAGAGGAAGTGTGGTCGAGCTTGCAGAAGATGAAACATTTCGCTTTAGTTATTTTGAAAAACAAGCGTCGATGGAAGATTTTTCAAAACACGCGATTGCTGTGGGTAAAACAAGTAAAGCAAAACCATTTTTCTCTGATGCATTTGCTGCAACAGAAGGGCAGCCTGACCTTATTCATATCTCAGTACTTCCATGGTTAAACTTTACCGGCTTCTCGCATGCTGTAAGTGAGGGGCATGGCCTTGGTATTCCTAAGTTTGTGTTTGGTCAATATGACTCACAAACTGGCAAGATGCCGCTTTCAATCGATGTGCATCATGCTTTGATGGATGGCTTGCATGTGGCGCGATTTGTGAAAATACTGCAAGAAAAAATCACGAATTTTTGTAATTGATTGTTGCTAAATGTCATTAAAGTGAGTAAAAATTGCAACTAATGTAGTATTATCTGAAGTTAGGGATGACTTTGGCTTCACAGAGCTACATCACTGAATAGAACGATAATAAATATCAGGGTTTTAGTTTTATGGTGCGGGTAGTTAGTTGTATTTTTCTTTTATTGAGTTTCAGCGTTTTTGCTGATTCTGCACGCCTCTCTTTAAGTGATTATTTTACAGAGACTTGGAGCACTCGCGCCGGCCTTCCTCACAATAGCATTAATGGCGTAACGCAAACCAAAGATGGTTACATTTGGATAGCGACTTGGGAAGGGCTTGCCCGTTTTAATGGTCGTGAGTTTAAACTTTTTACTCGAACAGAAATTCCTGGCTTACCTGATTCTGGCTTACGCAGCCTGATCCCGATGGATAATGGTGATTTATATATTGTGGGTGCCCGTGGCGGTATTGCGCTTCGCTCACAAGGGGGATGGCGAGCATTACCAAGTTCATCAGCCATGGTCAATCATGCGCTCGTTACTAAACAAGGTGAGCTATGGCTGGCACTTGAAGGACAAGGCATTGTTTACCGTGCTTCTGAAACTGCCTCTGAGCAAAAAATGCTTGATAAGCTTAGCGCCTATCGTCTTTTACAAGACAAAACAGGCGTGATTTGGGCTGCGACTAGTGATGGTCTTTATCAAATAAAGAATAAGCAAGTCAGTAAGGTCAGTGAGGACTCTGGGCTTCCAAATGCTTCTGTGTTTACCTTATTACTAACTGACTCAGGCACTTTAATTGTTGGCACTGAAAAAGGCGCTTGGCAAAAGCAAAATAATAAGTTTGTTGCTATTAATCCTGTCCTTAACAACGAATCAATTGCTAGTTTACTCGAAGATGCACAGGGGGATTTGTGGTTTGGCACCATCAATAAAGGGGTGTTCAGGCTCAGCAATTTAGGCCTTGAAAACTTAGCTGCCGATGATGGCTTACCCAACAACCGTATTTTATCTTTGCTGCAAGATCGCGAAAAAAGCATTTGGGTTGGCACGAATGCCGGATTATTCCGCCTGCGTGAAGCACCATTTACAAATTGGAGTGAAAGTCGTGGGCTTGCATCAGACTATGTGCGTACCGTGCTATCGCATTCTGATGGCAGCTTATGGGTGGGCAGTAGTAATGGCTTAAATCGTATTGAAAATGGCAGGCTCACAACCCTTACTCAAGCCTATGAAAAAGATCCATTATCCGTTTTAAGCTTAACCGAGGATAAGCAAGGTGGCGTTTGGTTAGGTACTTATACCGCCGGTTTAATGAAAGTGGTTAATGGGCAAATTTACCCAGTAAAAAACCGCAGTAATGGCCTGATCAGTAACGAAGTTCGTGCTGTGTTGTTCGATAAAGCGGATAACCTATGGATTGGCACTGCCGGTGGTTTAACCAAAATAGACCCAGCTGGGCAAACTGAATTATTCACCACAGAAGATGGCTTAATTGGTGATTTTATCATGGCCCTTGTCGAGGATGATCATGGCAGGTTGTGGGTCGGCACGGGAGTGGGTGTGTCCATTTATGACCTAGCTACTAAGCAGTTTAAAACTCTCGAGTTTCCAAAGCAGTTCAGTACTGAGTATGCATTCGGCTTTTACTTAGATGGCGATAAAATGTGGCTTGCAACCGATAGAGGCTTAGTTCGTTACAATCTCAGTACAGATAAAATGAGCTTGTTTGGTCGAGACCAAGGTTTACCGGTCGATAAGCTGTTCCAAGTGATTGAGCAAGGTGATTCATTATGGTTGACCAGTAACCGAGGTGTTATTCAGGTGAACAAAGCTCAGTTAGTTGCGCTTTTAGATAACCCTGAAAAAGTTCAACCAATGAGCGTTTCGATGCAGCTTTATGATGAAGGCGATGGCATGTTAAGCGCGCAAGCAAATGGCGGTTCAAACCCTGCTGCTGTGCTTCATTCAGATGGTCAAGTATGGGTTGCTACAGCCAAAGGCGTCGCTATTGCCACACCAGAGCGCTTAAAAGAAGCCAGTAAACGACGATTATCGACGGTTATTGAAAGCTTTGAAGTCGATGGCAAACCCATGACTTTACCTGTTGGTAATGAGGTTTTGAGCTTACCTGCTGGTGTTTCTCGTGTTTCGTTTAACTACGCTGGGCTAAGTTTTATCATGCCTGGGCGGTTAAATTACCAAACTCAACTAAGTGGTTACAATCAACAATGGGTAGACCGGGGGCGCTTGGCCATTACCGAGTACACCAATTTACCACCAGGTAAATATACCTTTAAAGTGCGCGCAGGTTACCCAAATAGTGACTGGCAAAATAATGAGCAAGTTCTGCGTTTTAAAATTGCCCCTTATTTTTGGCAAAAAACCAGCTTTAAGTTATTTGTCTTAGTTGCTGTGCTTTTTGCTGCTTATGCTATTTATAAATACCGCTTATACCACTATAAGCGCATCGAAATTGAGTTAACTGAAAAAGTTGAACAGCAAATGCATGATTTACAAACGCAAGCTGATGCTTTTGCTCATTTAGCGAATCATGACCAATTAACGCAATTACCGAATAGACGCGCTTTCGATATGTGGCTGTCTGAAAACTTTAATCAGTTTCAGCGTGACAATAAAACGCTTAGTATTGCCATTATGGATATTGATCACTTCAAACTCATTAATGACAATTTCTCGCACTTAATTGGTGATAAAGTGATTTGTGAAATTGCTCGTTTGCTGCGTATGAATTTCCCTGATGAAGGTTATGCGGCGCGTTGGGGCGGTGAAGAATTTACCCTGTTGTTCCCATACAAAAATGCTGAAGAAGCCGCAAGACTGTGTGAAATTATCCGTTTAGAGATAGCGGGTTACGATTTCTCAGAATTAGCAGATAGCCTTTCTGTAACGGTAAGTTTTGGTGTGGCAGACAACGCGCAGGTTACTGACTATGACCGCTTGTTAGCACATGCCGATAACGCTTTATACAATGCGAAGAATAACGGTCGAAACCAAATTTTTATTTATAATCAAGGCTGTATTACGCTCGATTAATCAGCTTTTCAAATAAAAATGTGTGTAAACAATTGATCTTTTTTTGTTTGCACACATTAAAGTATCAAGATTGTTTTTTAGGCGATAGTAATGCTTAACCTGGTTTTGATACTTTTTTTAATAATTTTTGTTGTGTGTTACTGGCGCTGGGACGATATCCGTAATCACTTTTGGCAGAAAAAATACCTTAATAACTCCCTCAATGATCAGCAAAAAAATCTGCTGTTAAAATATATGCCTATCTACCGAAAGATGACGGATGCCGATCGTGAAAAGCTGGAGCGTCACATCGTTTGGTTTTTAAATGAAAAACGCTTTATTGGTTGTGATGGTCTTAAGCTTAATGATGCAATGAAGCTGATTGTAGCGGCAGATGCCTGTATTTTAGTGCTTAATAAACCGTGGCCATTGTATCGTAATGTAAAAGAGATCCTTTTATACCCAAGCGCGTATTATGCCCCTCAAACTTCCCGTGATAATGCTGGGCTTGTTAGTTATCACAATACCGTGCGTCAAGGTGAATCATGGCCGGGCGGAACCTTGGTATTGAGTTGGCATGATGTCCTTGAGGGGAACCGCTTACCAAGTGATGGTCATAATTTGGTATTTCATGAATTTGCCCATCAGCTCGACCAAGAAACCGGTAAAACCACGGGTACACCACTGCTTTCGAGTAACGAAGATTACCAAAAGTGGGCAAAAGTATTTAGCCGCGCGTTTAATCAACTCAAAACCCATTTAGCTTATGGTATGCCTCATGTTATTCATAGCTATGGCGCGACCAATGAGGCAGAGTTTTTTGCTGTTATCACCGAAACCTTCTTAGAAAAGCCCGCTGAGCTAAGACAGTTTGACCCAGAAATTTATCATTTACTGGTTGGCTTTTATCAGTTTGATCCAATTGCGTGGCATTAGTCGACTATTTACGTCTGTTTAACACGAATCACTGGAATCTTGCTATGCTATTTGGTGCAATCTTAAAAGTGTGCATATAAGCAAAACAATAAAAAGTGAGATTTCAATGAAGAAAATGCTTCATACAGCGCTCGCTGTATCTATTTCACTTGCTCTAACTGGGCAAGTGGCGGCAGCTGAGCAATCAAATGACGACAAATGGCAGGTGGACGCACCAAAAGGCCAATTCCTAGACGCTAAAATTAGTGTTGAGCAGGGCACGTGGATGAACGTAGATATTAGCCCTGATGGTAAAACAGTGGTGTTTGACCTACTCGGCGATATTTATACCATGCCAATGTCAGGTGGCACAGCAACGCAATTAACCAGTGATATTGCATGGCAAATGCAACCACGCTTTAGCCCTGATGGTAAGCACATTGCGTTTACTTCAGACCAAGGTGGTGGCGACAATATTTGGGTGATGGATTTAAACGGTGAAAACCAAAAAGCTGTAACGAACGAAACATTTCGTTTGTTAAACAGCCCAGCTTGGAGCCCAGATGGTGACTACTTAGTTGCGCGTAAGCACTTTACTGCAAGCCGCTCTTTAGGGGCTGGTGAAGTATGGCTTTACCACAAAGCGGGTGGCAAAGGTGTGCAGCTAACCGCACGTGAAAACGACCAAAAAGACTTAGGCGAGCCAATGTTCTCACCGGATGGTCGTTATGTTTATTTTTCTCATGATGCAACGCCGGGTAAAACATTCCATTACTCTAAAGATTCTGTAGCGGGTATTTATAAAATTAAACGCTATGACCGTGAAACCGGCGAGATTGAAACAATTATAGATGGTATGGGCGGGGCTATTCGACCTACACCTTCACCAGATGGTAAAAAGCTTGCGTATGTAAAGCGTGATGATTTCCAAACAAGCTTGTACTTATATGATCTTCACACCGGTGAGCATACAAAACTGTATGGCGAGCTTGAGCGTGATATGCAAGAGACATGGGCAATTCATGGCGTATACCCAACAATTGCTTGGACGCCAGATAACGAACAACTAGTCTTTTGGGCGGGTGGTACCATTCATAAGCTAGACGTGGATGATAAGTCTGTCTCGACTATTCCATTTAAAGTTGAGACCAATAAGCAAATTCAAAAAGCGGTGCGTTTTACACAAAACATCGATAGCGATAATTTTGATGTGAAAATGCTGCGCAATGTACAAATTTCACCGGATGGTGAAACGGCTATATTTGAAGCGCTAGGTCATATTTATAAACGTGATTTAGAGTCTGGCAAAGTAAAGCGCCTGACTAAGCAAGACGACCACTTTGAATTATTCCCGCAGTTCTCTCGTGATGGTAAGAAGATTGTTTACACCACATGGGATGATAACGAACAGGGCTCAGTACGTGTTGTATCTGCGCGCAGTGGCCGTGGCGATACCATTACTAAAGAGCCGGGTAAATATGTAGAGCCAACTTTCAGCCCTGATGGCAAAACAGTTGTTTACCGTAAAGCGTCTGGCGGCAGTATCCTGAACCCAACATGGTCATTAGAGCCAGGCATTTACTCAGTAAGTGCTAAAGGCGTTAAAGCGACGCTAATCACTAAATCAGGATATCAGCCACAATTTGGTGCAGCGAATGACCGTATTTATGTGATGAGCCCTTGGCCGAAACCAACATTAAGTGTTGTTGAGCTTGAATCAAAGCAAGTTCGTAAACTTTACGAATCAGAACATGCTACAGAGTTTAGAGTATCACCAGATGGCCAATACTTAGCGTTTGCAGAGCGTTTTAAAGTATTTGTTACGCCATTTGTTGAGCGTGGCAAAACCATTAATATTGGCCCAAAAGATAGCCAATTCCCAATTGAGCAGCTTTCTGTTCGCGCCGGTGAAAACATCAGCTGGAGTGGCACAAGCGATAAACTTTATTGGAGCTTAGGCCCTGAGTTATATCATGCAAGCTTAGCGGGTTTGTTTGATATTAACCAAAATGCAGAGACTGACTTTAAAGTTAAAAGCGGCGATAACATCGGTTTTACAAAAACCATGGCGGAGCCTAAATCAATCTTTGCGTTAACTGGTGCGCGTATTATCACCATGAACGGTGAGCAGGTTATTGAAAACGGCGTTATTGTAACTGATGGTAAGCATATTAAAGCGGTTGGTAGTAAAGACAGTGTTGCTATTCCTAAAGGCGCAGAAGTAATTGATGTAACTGGTAAGACGATTATGCCGGGTATTGTTGATGCACATGCGCACGGCTCGCAAGGCAGCGATGAGATCATTCCACAGCAAAACTGGAAGAACTTAGCAGGCTTAGCGTTAGGCGTGACAACGATTCACGATCCATCAAACGACACCACAGAGATTTTTGCTGCAAGCGAAATGCAAAAAGCAGGCATGATTGTCGGCCCTCGTATTTTCTCAACGGGTACCATTTTATATGGTGCGAATATGCCAGGTTATACATCGCATATTGACTCGTTAGAAGATGCTAAATTCCATCTTGAGCGTTTAAAGAAAGTAGGCGCGTTTAGTGTTAAATCATATAACCAACCTCGTCGTGAACAGCGCCAGCAAGTTATTGAAGCAGGTCGTGAACTTGAAATGATGGTTGTGCCAGAAGGCGGTTCATTACTGCAGCACAACTTAACTATGGTAGTTGATGGTCATACGGGTATTGAACACTCAATTCCTGTTGCCAATATTTACGATGATATTCGCCAGCTTTGGTCTCAAAGCGATGTGGGTTATACGCCGACACTCGGTGTAGCTTACGGTGGTATTTGGGGTGAAAATTATTGGTACGACAAGACAGATGTGTGGAATCACCCACGCTTAAGTAAGTTTGTACCAAAGAATCAGCTTTTACCTCGCTCAATGCGTCGTGTTAAGGCGCCCGATCATCACTATAACCACTTCAACAATGCCCGTGTTGCCAAAGAGCTGCAAGACTTAGGTGTATTAGTAAACCTTGGTGCTCACGGTCAACGTGAAGGTTTAGCGGCACATTGGGAAATTTGGATGTTTGCGCAAGGTGGTATGACACCACTTGAAGCTATTCGTGCAGCAACCTTAGATCCTGCTAAATACATTGGCCTTGATAACAACATTGGTTCTCTTGAGCCGGGTAAACTTGCCGATTTAATTGTTATTGACGGTAACCCGCTAACTAACATTCGTGATACAGATAAAATCGATTACACCATGATCAATGGTCGTCTATTTGATGCTGCAACCATGAACGAAGTGGGTGAGAAAAAACGCGAAAAGTTATATTTTGAAAAAATCTAACTTAGCGGAAATCTAAACTGAAAGCGGCCATTGTGCCGCTTTTTTATTTGCTCATTGTTTTAAATGAGGAAACTGTTTAATTCCTACTAGTTTTGCTTGGCAGATCATGCCCTCTACAAGCGTCATCAAATAGTGGCTGTGCGAGTCTAGCTGCGAACTTTCCATGTTATTACACGCTGATAAACGCTGTTTAATTAACTGCTGTACTGCCATTTTATGCTCTTTGCAGGCTTGATTTATCGGGCTTGTAGGATCAGCAAACTCAGCAGCGGTGTTAATAAATAAACAGCCATTAAAATCACCTAACTCAGTCACTTCAGAATTAAACCAAGCTTCATGGCAGCTGATCAAGGCGACTTTAAATTCTTCAACAGTGGTTAGTTTGCTGGTGGCATGCGTTAACCAATTCAAAAACCTGCTATGTCGCTCACTAAGGCAGGCTAATAATAACGCATCTTTACTTGCGAAATGATGGTACATGGTTTTTTTGGCGACACCCGCCACACTAATAATTTCGTTTATTCCCACACTATGAATGCCTTTTTGATAAAAAAGTGACAGGGCGGTCAAAATAATATGTGTTCGTTTATCCATAACAAGGCCTCATTGGGTGACTAATGATAGCTTGACAGAAGTAGACCGACTTGTCTACCATTTGCTGGGTAGACAAGTTGGTCTACTTTTTGGAGGTTTTATGGAGAATAAAGTAAGCAAGGCGGCCATTGCGGGTATTTTTGCTTGTATGGCAATTTTTGTATTGGCCTATTTACAGCAATTAGGAAGTTATGGTGTGTGGTTAATGGCCCCATTTGGAGCAACTGCGGTGCTGGTATTTGGTGTGCCTCACAGTCCTTTAGCTAAAGCGAAGAATGTTATTGGTGGGCACCTTTTAACTGCACTAATCGGCGTTGTTTTTGTAAATTATGTCGGTGTAGGGCCTGTTGAAATTGCTATAGCCACAGGGTTGGCAATTAGCCTAATGATGTTGACGGACACAGTACATCCTGCAGCAGGAGCAAACCCAATTTTGATAATGCAATCTATGCAAAGTTGGGACTTCTTAGTGATGCCTGTATTGATTGGCACCGTATTTATTGTATTGTTTGGCTATTTTAGCCAGTGGGTTATAACTAGCCAAATGAACAGCCATAAAAAAACCGCTAACGAGTAGCGGTTTTTAAAATTGCTAAGTGTAACTTGATTACACAACACCACGCGGTAAGCGACAATCGTGGTCTTTTTCAGCTAGGTTAACAATCCAAAGCTCTTCAGCTTTGTAACCGTCATCGTTTGCTGTAACAACAGTGAACGATGCTTTCTTAGCTGTTTTAGCCGGTGCAGCGGTTTTAGTTTTGGTTTTTTTCGCTGGTGCTTTAGGTGCTTCTTCTGCTTTAGGCTCAGCTGTTTTACCAGAAGTGAGCTCTTCAGTCAGCGCTGCAACATCAGCAAGGCGCATATTTTTGCCACCGTCGATGCTATACCAACCAGGTTTTGTTGTGATTTCAGGTTTCTTACCATTCGCTGCTTCGTATGCTGCTTCGAAGGCATTTAACACTTCTGTTTTGTCTAGTTTGCTCATCAGAGACCCTATACGTTGTAAACACAGATTAAGAATATATATTTATACCTATTTTCAGCTTACTTTTCAATTTTTTGCGATTTTCCTTCCATTTTTCACTCATAAACGCCAAAATTTGCACAAAATAGAGGGTTGAAGGACGATTTTTATATGCAACGCAAACAATTTACTCAATTATTAAACGACATTCTTAAACCTGATTCTATCGCTGACTTTTGCCCAAATGGCTTACAAGTTGAAGGTGCGAGCGACGTAAAAAAGATAGTGACGGGTGTCACAGCTAGCCAAGCATTGATTGATGCCGCTATTGCAGAAAATGCAGATACTATTTTGGTACATCACGGCTATTTCTGGAAAGGGGAATCGCAGCCAATCACGGGCATGAAAAAGCGCCGTATTGCTGCGCTTTTAAATAATGATATAAACTTATATGGCTATCATTTACCGCTAGATATACACCCTGAAATTGGTAATAACGCGCAACTGGCTAAGTTACTCGATATTGAGTTCACAGGTGGGCTTGAATCTGGCCCAAATAGTGTGCCGGTAAAAGGGCGTTTAAAAACACCTTTAAGTGGTGAAGAATTTAGCGCCAAAATAACCCAAGTACTTAATCGTGCACCATTAACTAGTTTGGTAAGAAAAGAGAAAATCGAAACCATCGCTTGGTGCACAGGTGGCGGACAAGGGTATATTGATTTAGCGGCTGCTCAAGGAATTGATGCTTATCTTACAGGTGAAGCCTCTGAGCAAACGATTCATAGTTCACGCGAGCAAGGTATCGACTTTTTATCAGCTGGTCACCATGCTACTGAGCGTTATGGCATTAAAGCCTTAGGCGAGCTTTTAGCTGAGCAGCACGGTTTTGATGTGACGTTTATCGATATCGATAATCCAGTCTGATTGTTCTACAGCGCCTCTGGATCAATCCAGCGGCGCACACTCACCCATGCACTGCCAATTTTCTCATGCGCTACTCTGGTAACTGCAACAAGTACTGCAATGTTAGGTATAAACTGTTTGTACGTTGGATACTGACTAAAATCTTGAAAGTCGGTTGCCGCTGGGATCACATCAATGCCTTGTGCACTAAATAAGTCTTTCGCTCGCGGCATATGGCTTGCTGAGGTGACGAGGGCAGTTTTTTTATCGACTAAATAAATGGCAAGTCGTTTCGCTTCTTCTGCTGTATCCATAGCGAGGGGGTTTTGTTTAATTCTCGTTGCAGAAATACCTAACGCTTTTGCTGTTTCAAACATGAGCTGGCTATTGGTGGTATTTGCAAAACCGCCTCCTGATACAAAGAGGGTGGCATTTGGATAACGGTGGGCAAGCTTAACACCTTCAAGTAATCGAGCAAGCGCGCAATCGCCTAACTGGTGGTTTGCTTGAAGGCGCGAGTTGGGCATTATTGAGCAGCCAAGTACCACAATATTATCGAGTTTAGGGTGTTTTGCTTGGTTATATTGCCATGCAGGGTTATTGCTTGCAGCTATCAGTGACTGACCAATAAATGGCGTGCTTATCAGCATTAAAGTTAAAATACTAACAAAGCCAAAATAGAGTGCTTTGCGTTTATGTGTAATGGCTAAAAATACCATCACTAAAGTAAGCAGCCCCAGCAAAGGCAGGGGCATTAATAATGAGCCAATGATCTTTTTAATTTCAAACATATATACCCAAGCCTCCTCAAGGTACAGAATTCAGCGTTTCACAGGTGCCTTAATATCAAGGAGTTACTTTGCAAAAATGGCAGCCCCTTTTAAGAAGTAACAACGATGAGAGTAAGCACCTGTGAAGCGCCCAAAGGGTTGGTTTAAAAGCGAATTATACTGCGTTATTGATTTTAACCATAGAACCACTATTGTTAGCAATCAATGCCTTGCCTAAATCGCTTTTAATTCCAACTGAAACTCGCACCTTGAGGTGGTTTGGGTATTAACACTATTGTCTGTAACAGATGCAGCTATGTTAGTTTTTTTGCCTTGCTTTAGCGACCGTTATTTTGCTTACATGTATTTAAAAAGTGGCGATAAACTGGGTTATCTTTCATATTCTTTTTCATCGCTAAATACATAGGGCGAGTAAGGCCAAGTGCACCTAACGGAATAGACTTAATGAGTCCTTGGCTTTCATAAGGAGTGACTAGCCAATCTGGTAGTGCTGCAACCCCCATACCTGCACTCACTAATTGAAATATCAATAAGCCTTGGTCAACCGTTTTAAGCGTACCATCAAAGCGTGCATTTTGAATAAAATGTTTAAAGATGTCTTGGCGCTCACGGGGAATAGGGTACGAAATAATTGTTTCGTTTTTTAAATCAAGGGCGGTGACATAGGCTTTTTTTGCCAACTCATGATCCGGTGCAACGATTAGTTTTAATTTAAAATCAAACAGGTGAGCATACTCAAGTTGATCGGGTTCACGAATATCAGAAGTCAGCACTAGGTCTAATTCATCATTAATTAAATCTGGAATGGCGTCGTAACTAAAGCCGCGCTCGTAATCAATTTTAATATCAGGCCAAAAATTATTAAATTCTTTGATGGTTGGGAGCAACCAATGAAAGCAGGCATGACACTCAACGCTTAAACGTAAATTTGAAATTGGCTGGTTAAGACTTTCTTTTAACCGACATTTTGTTGCTTCAACACGAGGTAATACTTCATTAGCAAGCTCCAGAAGTAGCATACCTTGCGGAGTAAAACGCACAGGCTGTGTTTTACGTTCGAACAGCTGGCAATCTAACTTATTCTCGAGATCTTTAATTTGATGCGATAAAGCCGATTGAGTTAAAAACAACTCACGGGCGGTATTGACCAAAGAGCCTGTTTCTTTAAGGGTCGCTATGGTTTTTAGGTGCTTTATATCAATCATCTTTAAAAAATCTCATGGAAAATGTGAGTCTAACTCAGATTACGAACATACTACGCCTTAGAATTTATTTTTTCAACGTCTAGACGTCTAAAACTTGCAGGTATTTTAACTGCTTTTTTACAATACGCCTTTTTATAAATAATTGACAGCGTTGTCATGGGGTTTTTTGTAGTCTAACTATGAAATTCCATGAATTTACCTCAAGTTGAAACTTGCAGTTTAAATCGTGATACAGCTTGCGATTAGTAATTTGATATTTAATTAAAATTACTGAGAGTAGGGTTTAGTTGTTTGCTAAGATATTATTTTTTAAGGTGTTATTATCTTCTATTAGGTGTAACGTGATTTTTAAAGGAATGCTTGTGATACGTACCGCACTTTTACTCTGTTCATGCTGGGTTTTGCCTGCTAGCGCTGGCACTATTTACAGCCAGTTTCCAACAGAGATTGACCCGCATGGTCACTATGTTTTTTATTCACATGGTTTTATCGTTGAAGGGACAAACCCTAAGCCTGTTCACAAAACCTTTGGGGTTTATGATTTTGTGGCTGTAAAAGAAGCACTGGCAGATGAGAGTTATCATTTAATTGCGTATCACAGGCCAAAAGACACTGAACCTTTTGCGTTTGCGAAGAAACTCGCTGCAGATATTGAAGCATTGATCAGTGCCGGTGTTGCTGAGTCGAACATTAGTTTAGTTGGTTTTTCACGGGGCGGGGCATTGTCGATCCTAGCAGCCAATGAACTTAAACGTACACATATCAACTTAATTATATTGGCAGGTTGTGCAGGCCTTATAAAAAATCACACATCAGTTAAGGCTTATGGCAAGGTGTATTCTATCTTTGAGCGCTCAGATCAGGTTGGCTCTTGCCAATTTTTAATTGATAGAAGTGACGTAACCAAGTTCGAAGAAATAAGCATTAATACAGGGCTCTCCCATGGCGCATTTTATAAACCAAAAGATGAGTGGCTGTTACCAATTAAGAAGTGGTTAAAGGATTAACTATGCCTTATATATTGCTTGTTTTTGTGATCAGTGTTTTGGGCGTGAGCGATGTAAGCTATGCTGAGCCGTTTACTTTGCCACGTACTAATACTGTGTTACTTAAAGATAAACATACCGAAAACGAATACCCAATTACGATTAAGTTGCCACGCAGCTACCAAAAGCAAAACCAGAAGCGTTACCCAGTTGTTTACCTATTAGATGCAAACTACAGTTTGCCAATTGCCTCTGGTGCTAGTCGCTTTATGATGAATTCGGGGGCTATAGAAGAGGTAATTATCGTTGCAGTAGGATATCAAAAAGGTGTATCTGGGCTTAATAGTCGTATTTATGACTATACGCCATTTGAAGATAAAAATTGGCAGCGTAAAACTGGCGGAGCAAGTCAGTATCTAAACTACCTAAAACATACTGTGTTGCCTTATATTGAGGCCGACTTCAGAACAACCCAAAAAAGCACGTTAGTCGGTAACTCGCTTGGCGGTTTATTTGCGGCTTATGCCTTATTCACAGAGCCTTCGCTTTTTTCAAGTTACATTATCGGCAGTCCTTCAGTGTGGTTTAAAGAAAACTCAATATTAGCTATGGCTGTAAAACCAGCTACCAACACAACAAAAGTTTACATCGCAGTGGGTGAACTCGAAGAAAGTGAAGGTGAGCAAATGGTGTCGGGCGCAAGGCAATTAGCAGCTAAAATTAATAAACAAAGCGGCGCGCTGGTTACAACAAATTTATTTGTTATCCCTCAGGCACGCCATGCAACGGCATTCCCAACAACGATTACCCAAGCCTTAGACTGGATTTACCAGGTTAATACCAACCCGCAATAATACTTAATCATTTTGAGGGATCAAACCTGTCGCTAACTGCGTTAAAAATCTCTCATTTACGACTGCATGGATGCGGGAGGTAGAGCAATGCAGGAGCAATTGCCGAGAACAACTAAATAACAAAATTTTTGCCTTGCTATCAACGAGGTTTTATTGCCTCAAAATAGACTACTTAATTAAGCGGATTGGTATAAGAGCAATTAAAGAGCGTGACACTTTTTATATTTTTTGCCGCTACCACAAGGGCACTCGTCGTTACGGCCAATTTTAATATCTGCAACTGGCGTTATATCACCGTCTAGGTAACGCCATAGGCCATCTTCTTTAATAAAACGCGACTTCTCGTGTAACTCACAATACAAGTTTTGGTAAAAGTAATTAGCTTTAAACTCTACAAAACCTTCTTGATCATTATGTTCAGTATCTAAAACACTTAGCTTGGTAAAGCGGCAGCTATTAGCAAAATCTTTAATTTCGCGAACAGGGTTAGCGGCTTGCTGGCTTTGTGCATAGGTACTAAATACATATTTCGCATCTTTGAGCGCGTATGCACTAAAACGAGAACGCATAAGTTGCTCTGGGGTATCAGCTTGGCTTGCACCTGTATGAAAAGGCTGGCAGCAAAGCTCGTAAGTCGATTCGCTGCCACAAGGACAAAGGGAGTGTGTGAGTGATGTCATAACAACTTACCTAAAACTATAAATTGTTATTTTAACAAGCCTATTGTGGCTGCGGTACTAAATTGTTTAATTGAGCGCTTTTTGTAAAACAATAAAATTTAGCAGATGCCTGCTCAAGGTTTAAGTTCATCGAATCAAGTTGATGATTGTTTACAATATCTGTCCATGTGATCACAGCAGCAAAATTACCGTTATGTAATGCTGAACTAAGAACATACTCAAGATTAACTAAATGTTTTTGTCTGATCACAAGAAGTTTGCTGGTATCAATCGAACATGAATCTAGTAAGGCTTTACTAGGAACATGATCAGGAGCAATTAATAGTGTCCATGCATTTTGGCTATTGTAATGATGCAATACTTTTAATAGCTCAAAAGTTGCTGAAATTTCGTCTTCAATTTGAATTAAATTAACAGACGCTTTGTCGTTATCTTGTTGGTAGCTTTTAACTGTTCTTAAGGTAATTGGCTGTAACATAACTTTCACTCACTGGTTGTTTATACAGTATGTGTATACAGTAGTTTATACAGTGTTTTTGCGCAAGTACTTTTTTGCTATTTTTTAACCAATTATTCAGTTTTATTTTAGTTAAAATTATTTAATTGTTACTAAACAGTCGCTTATGGTTTTATTTTGAAGGTTGGAAAAGGTGAAAAATTTACCATTAAATCCATACAGTGTTTTATACAGTACTGTATAAACTGCTAAATTTTGATTCTATACAGGTGTTTTGCATAAAAAAGCCGGCATAATACCGGCTCTTTATCTTTGCAATTTTGCTATTTATCTAAGTAGGTATTTAAGAACTCAAGGTATGCATTTGAGGCTTTTATGCGGTTTTCTTTTTTAGTAAAACCATGGCCTTCATCATCGAATAATACATATTCAACAGGCACACCATTTGCCTTTACAGCGGCAACAAGTTCATCGCTTTCAACTTGTAAAACGCGTGGGTCGTTAGCACCTTGGATCACCATTAATGGCTTGGTGATGTTTTTAGCATGAAATAGTGGCGAAATGGCACGGTGACGTTCACCGTCTGTCGCTGGGTCGCCCATTTCATCATACAGCGCCTTTTTAAAGCTTTCCCACCATGGTGGAATCGAGTTTAAGGTTCTAACCCAGTTTGTTACACCAAATATATTAATGCCTACTTTGAACTCTTCAGGTTCAAAGGCAAGTGCTGCGGCGGTCATAAAGCCACCATAGCTGCCCCCCATGATGCCAATTTTATCAGCATCAACCCAATCGAGGCTTTGCAGATGCTTTTTGCCGTATACGATATCTTGTAAATCGTCAGTGCCATGTTTTTTATCATCTAAATGGAAGAAGGTTTTACCATAGCCTGAGCTGCCACGGTTATTAACTGCAAAAATGGCATAACCATGATTGACTAGATGCTGTTGCATTGCACTATATCCTGTGCGACTTTGGCCGCCAGGACCGCCATGCACCCAAACTAAAGCTGGTACTTTGTTGTTGCTATTAGCTTGCTTAGGCTTATATAAAACTCCAGGGATCTCTAAACCATCAAAGCTTTTAAAGCGCACAATTGTGCTTTCAACCAAGTCATTTTGATCAATTGCATCACTTAATGTGTTGGTTAATTGTTTAGCTTTTGATTCACCGAGTTGCCACACAAATAGGTTACTTGGCGAGGTATCTGAATTTAAATAAAACGCCATAGTCTTTTCATCAGCTGAAAAGTTCACACCACGTAAGTTACCAGCTGGCAGCGATGGCATAGCAATAGCTTTACCTGTGGTGGTATCAATTATCGACACTTTAGTGCTTGCGTCAGCATTAACACCGCTTACTTGATAACGGCCAGATTTAGAGAAGTAAATAAAGCTCACATCCCACTCATCTTTGAGGGCAGGGCTGTGCTCGCCAGTCGTTAAGTCATAGCGCCAGACTTCTGCAAATTCACCTTTGGCATCGGTTGAGTAATATAATGATTTACTGTCTCTTGAGAAGGTTTCTGGGCCATATTTAGCGTCGTCGTCATGACGGGTAATGAGCTCAGGTTTCAGTGTTTTTTTACGCGTATCGAGAATAAATACATCGCTGTCTTTGTTCGAATTATTTTTCGATAAAGCAATAAAGCGACCGTCAGGGCTTATCGCACCGACATCTAGCCCCATAGTATTTTGATAAACAGGGGTTACTTCATAGCTGTTAGCATCAACACGATATAGGTCCATAAACTTAGCATCACGCTGATTGCTGGTTATAAAAAAGTGTTTACCGTCTTCTGTGAAGCCTGCAAATCCTGCACGGGTTTCTTCACCTGGCGTAAGATCTTTAACTGTGCCGTCTGTTTCGCGAACGTAGATGTGATAACGCTCATTACCACCTGAGTCTTTAGTAAATAGTACGCGCTCATCTTTAGGGAAATAAGCCACAGCATAAGTACTGTCTTCAAAGTCTGTTAAGCGGGTTTTTTGGGCGGTTTTTATATCTACTTCATAAAGGCTATAAATGCCGCTTTCGTCACTGCTAACGAGTATTTTGTCGCCTTTCGGTGAAAAGCTGCTGCCCATAATTGAGGTTGTATCAAAAAAGGTTTCAGCGTCGTACTGTTTAACAGTTTGGCTTTGTTGCACGCTTTCGGTGCTACTTGTTGATGGGGTTGATTGAGAACATCCTGCAAGCGCAAGGCTAAGCGCGCATGCAACGGCAGCTAGTTGAAAACTCGGTTTCATTGTAATTATTCCTTGTTAATTTTTCGTTATCAAGTGTTGCCTGTTCATAATCTAAACGCAAGTTTTACCACTTCGATATTTGTTACAAATCATGTAAATAAATAGGGACAAGGAATGTGCTAGAGGGTTTATAAACAAAAAAACCAGCGCAATTTGCGCTGGTTTGGTTTTTCATAACAATTGGAATTGTTTTGCTTGCTTAAGCGGCGTCTGCTTTTTTATCGCTCTCGCCGCGGGCAACATTACCTGCAACTAAGTCTGCTGGGTCAAAGTCGTCAACGTTAATAACGTCAAGACGGGCTTTTTCAACAGCAGCTAGTTTGTCGGCTTCAGCTTGGCTTAAAATGCCTGCTTCTAGGCCCATTTGCGCTACTTTATCAAGCTGGAAGAAAGGCAGTTTTACGCCTTTTTCACGGCATACCTTATTAAAAAGAGGTTCAACTTCAAGAATGTCTTTAAGTGTTTGCTCTTGACGACCAACAAGGTTAAGTGGCTCGTTTTTAAGGTAAATGTAGTTAGCTAAACGGTTACGAGTTTCGCTTGGTACTTGTAATAAATGAGCAAGTTTGTGCTCAAGCTTATCAGTAGGCTTACGAACTGGACGACCGAATGGGAATAACATGATTTTAAGCATTGCACGTAGTGGTGCAGATGGCATGTTATTGATTAAGTCAGCGAGTGCACGTTGGCAGTGGTAAAGGTGATCTTGGCAGCTCCATTGAACAAGCGCAAAATCTTCTTTTTTACGGCCTTCGTCGTTGTAACGTTTAAGTGTTGCAGATACAAGGTATAAGTAGCTTAGTAAGTCACCTAAACGTGCAGAGATACGCTCTTTACGTTTTAATGAACCACCAAATACCGCCATGCTGATATCTGACATTAATGCTAATGATGCACTGAAACGTGACGCAACACGATAAAACTCAGCGGTCTCGTCTTTGTACGGTGTACTTGTGAAACGAGCATTTGTTAATGCTAACCACTTAGTACGAACAAGATTCGAAATAGTAAAGCCAACGTGACCCATTAACGCTTTATCGAATACTGCTAGCGCTTCTTCGCGGTCTTCAATTGCACATGCACCTAGCTCAGTTAACACGAATGGATGACAACGAATTGCACCTTGACCATAAATGATCATGTTACGCGTTAAGATATTTGCACCTTCAACGGTAATTGCAATTGGCGCACCTTGGTAACCGCGACCTAAGTAGTTGTTTGGACCAAGCATGATGCCTTTACCACCATGAACATCCATGCCGTGAATCGTTGCTTCACGCATTTGCTCAGTTAAGTGGTATTTGATAATCGCAGATACAACCGATGGTTTTTCACCAAGGTCAACAGCCCCTGTAGACATGCTAACAGCAGCATCAGAGCTATATGCGTAACCTGCAAGTTTTGCCATTGATTCTTCAACACCTTCCATTTGACCAATAGGTAAACGGAATTGACGGCGAATACGGCTGTAAGAGCCTGTTGCAAGCGCAATTGTTTTAATGCCACCTGTTGAGTTAGACGGCAATGTGATTGCACGACCAACAGATAAACATTCAACAAGCATACGCCAGCCTTGGCCGGCCATTTTCGGGCCACCAATGATGTAATCAAGTGGTACGAAGATGTCTTTACCGCGAGTAGGACCATTTTGGAATGGAACGTTTAGCGGGAAGTGACGACGGCCAATTTCTACTCCCGGAGTATCTGTAGGGATCAGCGCACAGGTAATACCAGGCTCTTTGTCATCACCTAGTAAACCGTCAGGATCTTGTAGTTTAAATGCAAGACCAAGTACAGTCGCAACTGGGGCAAGAGTAATGTAACGCTTGTTCCACGTTAGGCTAATACCAACAACTTCTTCGCCGTTCCATTGACCTTTACAAACAACACCGTAATCAGGAATTGCACTTGCGTCAGAACCAGCTTCTGGTGATGTTAAAGCAAAACATGGGATCTCTTGACCACTTGCTAAGCGTGGTAAGTAATGATCTTTTTGCTCTTTAGTACCATAGTGCTGAAGTAATTCGCCCGGACCTAATGAGTTAGGTACACCTACGATAGAAGAAAGTAGCGTCGATTTACTGGTTAGCTTTTGCAGTACACATGATTGTGCATAAGCAGAAAACTCTAAACCGCCGAATTCTTTTTTGATGATCATGGCAAAGAATTTATTATCTTTTAGATATTGCCAAACATCTTGCGGTAAATCAGTTAGTTCGTGAGTTGCGTGCCAGTCATCAAGCATGCTACACACTTCTTCAACTGGACCATCAATAAACGCTTGCTCTTCGATAGTCAGTTTAGGTGCTGGGTATTGGTGCAATTTGTTCCAGTCAGGACGACCACAAAACAGATCCGCTTCCCACCACGTAGTACCCGCATCGATTGCTGATTTTTCAGTATCCGACATAGTCGGGGTTACTTTTTTGAAAGCAGCAAAGATAGGTTTAATGATATATTGTTGACGAACGCTAGTCACAGAAAGTGGCACAGCGATAAGTAAGAATAGTAGCCAACTAATTGCGCCAAACGCGCCAGCAAATGTGCCAACAAGTAAAGTCGCAACGGCAATACCTAAGCAGGTATTCCAGCTTGCTCTGTGGTAACTCGCAATACTAAGCAGCACGAGTAAACCAAGTAAAAATATGAGAGTCATTGATTATTCCTTAATAGAGGTCAGACCACCTCTTTTAGAGTAGCGCTAGAAAAGCGAATTATCAAGAGGGGAACAAGGATTAAAACGGCTTGTTTGGTGAGTTTTATTATTTTAAAAATGGCTATCAGTGCAAAAACATTTACAGCAGATGAGGAATTGTTGAGTAATTACTTATAATCAGCGCCGTTATACTTGCGATTAGTTGTGAATTGCTCAGATAGTTCTGAAAATCTCAGCATAGCAGTTGCCATCCTTAGCGGTATGTTTAACAATGAGCGCAGGTAGGGATCAGCCCATCATGCCTTCCTTCGATTAGTTTTATAGGTTAAGAGTTCTATGTGTGAGTTGCTTGGCATGTCGGCCAATGTACCAACGGATATTTGTTTCAGTTTTTCAGGATTATTAGAGCGCGGTGGTAATACTGGCCCACATAAAGATGGCTGGGGAATCACTTTTTATGAAGGTAAAGGCTGTCGTACATTTAAAGATCCTGAGCCAAGTTGCCAGTCAGAAATTGCCAAACTCGTAAAAGCTTACCCAATAAAAAGTATTTCGGTGATAAGCCATATTCGCCAAGGTAATCGTGGTCGCGTATGTCTTGAAAACACCCACCCATTTACTCGTGAGTTATGGGGACGAGAGATTACGTATGCCCACAATGGGCAATTATCGAATTATCATGATTTAAAACCAGACTATTACAGGCCTGTGGGGAATACTGACAGTGAACTGGCGTTTTGCTGGTTGCTCGATAAAATTCGCGAAAAATACCCTAAGCGCCCATCAAATATGGCGTCTGTATTTCGCTATGCTGCCAAGCTTGCTCACACACTGCGTGAAAAAGGCGTATTTAATATGCTACTTACCGATGGTGTTTTCGTTTTAGCTTATTGCACCAATAATCTACATTGGATCACACGCCGTGCGCCGTTTGGCAAAGCGACATTAATTGATGCTGATATGGTGGTTGATTTTCAAAAAGAAACCACACCGAACGACGTGGTTACTGTGATTGCAACAAGGCCGCTCACCAATGATGAACGCTGGCAGAAAATGGAGCCAGGTGAGTTTGCACTGTTTAAAATGGGCGAAAAGATTTAAATAAAAGATGAAGCGCTACTCAGGCGCTTCATTACTCACTTCTTGTTGCACTTCATTTGGAACACTAACAGGTGTGGTCACGGTAAATGAATTAAGTTGCACTTCAAATTGCTCTACGCCTTTTTCACCTTTCCACATACGAACTAGCATGTAGTCCATTTCTGGGGCAAACCAAGCGAGTGCTTGACGCTTGTCGTTATCGTATAAACGTTTTACTTTAATCGCTTCTACATTACCAATTGGCAGTGAAATCATTTCTGTGCCGACAACTTCAAAGTTGTAGTTACGTAAATTACCTTTTTTATCAACCAGTGGATAAGATAATTGCGTTTTGCCTTGTTTTAGCTCTTCGCGAACTTGCACTTGATAAGACAGTGAATCTTGAAATTCATCTGACCAATCAATTTTAAGAGGATATTTACTTTGGCTGCTTTGAACTTGTTTTTGCGTTGCATCAAATTTCAAGCTGTATTCTTTATCAGGCCCTGTGCCTGAGCGCTCCATGGTGTAACTCATTGGAGAAATTTTCTGATCGTGATAAGTAAACATGGATGTTTCTTTTCGTGAGTCCGAAAAAATCATCCATTCGATTTCACTGTGATAAGTGATCACGTAGTTACCGTCAGCGGCTTTTTTCAGCTCGCGTACTGCTTTACCATGGGTTTCGCCTTTACGAAGTACATCGTATTTGGCTTGATATTGAGTGAGGTCGCCAGCTAAAACACTGGTAGGAAGTAATAAAGTGCCCACACAAGCGAGTAGGGCACTTAGATTTTTATTCTGGGTAGTGCGCGCCGTGTGCAGGAAGTTTCTTTTCGTCAAAAACTGCATAATCTGCTTCCATCTTGAGTCGTTGTTCACTGAACCACTTGACCACCAATGGATAGATTATATGTTCTTGCTGATGAACACGTTGTGCAAGTGTCTCTGCGGTATCGTTTTCGAGTACCGGAACTTTGGCTTGAAGAACAACGGGACCGCCGTCTAGCTCTTCTGTGACAAAGTGAACACTAACACCATGAACGTCATCTTTTGCATCTATCGCTCGTTGGTGGGTATTCAGCCCTTGGTACTTAGGCAACAAAGAAGGGTGAATGTTCAACATTTTTCCCTTAAACTTTTGCACTAAGCTAGGTGTAAGAATACGCATAAAACCAGCTAATACAACTAGATTTGGTTCAAAATTGTCAATAATGTCCATTAACTCAGCATCATAGGCCTCGCGCGAGTCAAAATCTTTATGGCTAAGTACACGTGTTTGTATACCTGCATTTTTTGCTCGCTCAAGGCCAAAGGCGTCGGCTTTATTACTAATTACAGCGGCGATTTCGGCCTTTATCTCACCACGCGCACATGCGTCGATGATGGCTTGAAGGTTTGAACCGCTACCAGAAATTAATACAACAAGACGACAAGGGGTCATTAGTCACGACCACCTAAAATTTCTACTTGCTCTTCGCCAGCTTTCGCATCTTGGATCTCACCGATATGCCATGCATTTTCGCCAAGATCTTTAAGGATTGTTAAGCTTTGCTCAAGTTTGTCAGCTGGAACAACTAAAACCATGCCTACACCACAGTTGAATGTACGGTACATTTCGTGTGTTGTGATGTTGCCGTTTTCTTGTAACCAGTTGAAAACAACAGGCCATTCCCAGCTGTCACCTTTGACTACTGCTTTTGCAGACTCAGGAAGTACGCGCGGGATGTTTTCCCAGAAACCACCACCCGTGATGTGCGATAACGCGTGAACATCAACCTGCTTGAATAGCTCAAGTAGTTGTTTAACGTAGATACGAGTTGGCTCTAAAAGGTGATCGCCTAGTGTTTTGCCTTCAAGCTCAGCGTTTGTGTCTGCGCCAGATACTTCAAGAACTTTACGAATTAATGAGAAGCCGTTTGAGTGAGGACCACTTGATGCAAGGGCGATTAATTGGTCGCCTGCAGCAACTTTAGTACCGTCGATAATTTTTGATTTTTCTACAACACCAGTACAGAAACCAGCCATGTCGTAGTCTTCGCCGTCGTACATACCTGGCATTTCAGCAGTTTCACCACCGATTAAAGCGCAGCCAGAAAGCTCACAGCCTTTACCAATACCTGTTACAACATCAGCCGCAGTATCTACGTCTAATTTACCAGTTGCATAGTAATCAAGGAAAAATAGTGGCTCTGCACCTTGTACAATAAGGTCGTTTACACACATAGCAACAAGGTCGATACCCACTGTGTCGTGCTTTTTAAGATCGATTGCTAAACGTAGTTTTGTACCAACACCGTCTGTGCCAGCAACCAGTACAGGCTCTTTATAGCCAGTTGGTAGTTCGCAAAGTGCGCCAAAACCACCGATACCGCCCATTACTTCAGGACGTCTGGTTTTTTTAACTACGCCTTTAATACGCTCAACAAGTGCATTACCGGCATCGATATCTACGCCCGCGTCTTTATAGCTAAGAGACTGTTTTTGTTCGCTCACAGGTTTTCCTCAAAAAAGTTGCATGTGGGTTGCTTAGAAACGCGCGTATTTTACAACAATTGCACTGGCGCGGCTAGTTGAAAAATCACTTTAACCGACTTGACAAGGACAGTTGTCCGGTTTTTTGTTTTCAAGTTACAAGGCAAAAGTATCAGGCAAATGAACTTTTAACCTTGAAACTCGAAACTTCTCACTATTTGTTAAGCTTTCGCGGTTAAAATAGCGCGAAGAGGGGCAGGGTAACCTTCAATGGTTTTGCTGGTGTCATTTGGGTCTAAAAAGTCGACTAATGATTCGTTTTCCATCCACTGGGTTTTGCGTTGTTCTTCAAGCGTTGTGATTGCGCAGTCTTTAACTTGTACATCTTTAAAACCAACGCGCTCCATCCATAGTTTTAATGCCGCGGTGCTTGGGATAAACCATACATTACGCATTTTCGCATAGCGGTCAGTTGGCACTAAAACTGTGTGCTCATCACCTTCAACAACCAGTGTTTCAAGGACTAACTCACCACCAGGGCGAAGCTGTGCTTTTAATTGCGCTAAAAAGTCGATAGGTGAACGACGGTGATATAAAACCCCCATTGAAAATACCGTATCGAATGCTTTTAGCTCTGGCAGAGCTTCAACACCTAACGGCAATAAATGCACGTTTTCATCTTGGTGATAATGCTTTATCGCTTGGAATTGGCATAAGAACAAATCGGATGGATCAATGCCCACTACAAAATTAGCGCCTTCACCGCGCATGCGCCACAAGTGATAACCCGAGCCACAGCCAATATCAAGCACAGTGCGGCCTTTTAACGGTTCGATATGAGGCAGTAAACGATCCCATTTCCAATCACTGCGCCACTCAGTATCAATTTCGATACCGTGTAAGCTAAATGGCCCTTTACGCCATGGCATCATGCGCTTTAATAAATGCGTTAACTGTTTTTGCTGACCTTCAGATAGCTCATCACCGGTGCCAATTTGTACTTTATCCTGAAGGTTTACATGGTTTGTGCTTACCTCTGGTAAGTTTTTCAGCACTTTTTGCCATTTCGGTAAATCACCGTGGCTAGCTTCGAGTTCCCAGTGTTTTAATTGACCAGGCAAAGTTTCGAGCCAGTGGCTAAGCGGGCTTTGTGCAATCGCAGCGTAAAATTGGTTAAACCATTGAGACATGAAATACTCTTTATATCGTTGTGATGATTACTTGATTGCAATCATCGAGCAGAAGTTAAAACATTGATACCACACTTGCGTTTGGCTAAAACCAATTTCACTTAATCGGTTTAAGTGGGTAGATAAATGATCAGGGCGCATGACATTTTCGATAGCCGTACGCTTTTGGCTGATCTCAAGCTCCGAATAGCCGTTGTGACGTTTAAAATCATGGTGTAAATCAATGAGCAAATTATCGCATTGCTCATTTTCACCTCTAATTTTTTCGCTCAGCAGCAAAACACCGCCTGGTTTTAAATTTGCGTAAATCTTTTCAAGCACTGCTTGGCGCTTTTCAGGTGGAATAAACTGTAGTGTAAAGTTCATCGCGACCACAGAGGCATTCTCGATAGCTAAATCGTTGATATCACCTAGTGTAACTGTGACTGGTACTTCAGAGCGAAAACCTTGTAAATGTAATTTACAGCGCTCAACCATCGCTTCTGAATTATCAACAGCAATGATATTACAGTTATCAGTGCGAATATTACGGCGCATACTTAACGTTACAGCACCAAGAGAACAGCCTAAGTCGTATAGGTTTGAATTGCTTTGCGCGTACTCACCAGCCAGCTTACCCATGGTGCTAACAATAGTTGCATAACCTGGCACCGAGCGCTGGATCATATCAGGGAAAACTTCTACTACATGTTGGTCAAAGCTAAAGTCTTTAACCGCTTGCTCAGTGGCATAAATACTGTCTTTTTGCGTCACTTGAACAGTCTCTTTAAAAAATAATACCGCTATTTTAGCATTTTTAACTGGATAGTCAGTGATAAATTCAGTAGCTTGGCTAGAATTATCAATAACAAGTACAAAAAAGAGAAGTTTAATGACAAAAAGCAAAGTGATCAGTACAGAAGATATCTTATCAACTCTGTGTCATTCAGTGACTGGAGTTCTGTCTTCAGCAAGCGGTAACAGTATTAGTTATTCTGCTATGGTTCAAAAAATCACCCGCACCTGTATGCGCCCAGATATTGGCTGTTTTGTATTGTTCGATGGTGGCTTTACCGGTCTTGTGGTGACAAACTTCACAGCGCAAGCAGCCATGGAAATTTACCATGACTATATGCGTAACATGGGTATGCCAGAGGACGAAATTGCACAAAGCCATTTATCAGATGATGTGGCAAACGTACTCGGCGAGCTGATGAACCAAATCGTTGGTGACTTTACGTCAAAAGTACGTGACCAGCTGCATACTTCTATTACGCAAAACCAACCTAAGATGATGGCGATTAACAAGCAGGTGCAAATCTCTGTTGATACCACCATGGATAGGCCACAAGCACGCCGTGTGACCTTCACTACAGCGAAGCAAAATATCTTCTATCTAGAACTGGCAATGGATAAAACTGAATTTATCAAACTACATGATTTTGATATTTCAGAAGCGGTTGACCCAGATGACATCATCGAAAACGAAGCTAAACAAAAAGCTGAAAAGCAAAAAGCATCATCACAAGCAGACGATGCAGATGATGATTTTATGGCAGAGCTTGGTTTGTAACAGCTTATGTAGGTTGGGTAGAGCGTAGCGAAACCCAACGGCATGAGCTGTCAGCTATCAGATAAAATAGAGGCGCGGGTCAGACCGCGCTTTTTTGTTTTTTAGAGCAATTAATAATATCTTTGTCTGGAATCCCAATTAACGTAATAGTTTCATCGTCTATTTTTTGGATTTTCGTTTTAACTGTCACTGAAGGCCCTCGAGTAAAGCTTTTCACTGATTCTGGGGAAAAGATATTTAGCTCATCTTTGATTAAATTTGTTTTATGGGTTTTAGAATCAAAGCTGATCATTATATCACCCTCGAAATCCATTTTTTCTGTGGATTCAACAGAGATAACAGAAGCCAAATCAGGGTTTTGTTTGAAATAAAATTTAAAAAAGCTTTTTGAATATGAGTTTAAATCTTTAATTGAAGTAGTTATGTGGCTATCAACTTCTAGTATTGCATCGTTTGGTAATACTGATTTCATTTTGCAAAACCATTCACCATTTAAAAAACTATAATCTTCAAATGCATTCGCAGTTGTACACTTAGAAATTAATAAAAGTATTATCAAGACTTTATATGCCATTCCATTTGTTCCTTTTAGAAAAATACTCGATGCTCGTTTGACTTCATCAAAATACCTTACAGCTTAAAGCTTTGAACTTAAAGCTCGTTTTAAAGCCTACATTCATCCAATTTATGCTTTACTCATAAAGCCTTAAATGGATTTGATAATTGCATGAATTACTTAAAAAACTTTATAACTAAATTTGTTTTCATGATGCAGAAGCGGCCGGGGTTGATGGCGGTGTTGGCTTTTTGCAGTGGTGTAGCAAGCTATGTCTTTGTTGAGCGAAAAGAATCGTTTTCGCAGCTTATTTCGATTTTGCTATTAGTCACTTGGTTGTGGTTGTTAATAGATAACTGGCTAAGAGATAAAGTAGAGGAGCGCTTCGGTGTGGCGGTGTCGCCTAACGTAATGCGCTTTGCGCTGCAAGTTGTGCAGCAAGAAAGTTTGTTTTTTGCCTTACCATTTTTCTTAGTCGTGACTACTTGGGATCATGGTCAGGCTGCGTTTACCGCTTTGATTATACTTTGTGCGTTCGTTTCTGTTGTTGACCCCCTCTATTACAAAAAGCTCGCAAGACACAGTGTCTGGTTTAGTGTGTTTCATAGCTTTTCTTTGTTTGTTGTGCTGTCGGTTACTTTACCCATTTTATTAAAGTTAACGACTAGCCAAAGTTTTGAAATTGCGCTGATCACGGCTGTTATTTTAACTATTCCAAGTCTTGGTAATTTGATGCCGAATGCGAAATGGTGGCGTTTCCCGCTGTTGGTGCTATTGCTTTGTGCTTTAAGTGCAGGGCTTTGGCAATTACGTAGCTTTGTGCCACCTGCGGCACTGCGTTTAACCGATATGAGCATGTCGTATCAGCTTGATGAACAAGCCCGTAAACCGCTTTCGCCAATAACAGAACTCACTGAGCAGAGCTTGCATGCAAACGGTCTATATAGTTTTAGTGCGGTAAAAGCACCGCGAGGTTTAAATGAAAAAATCTTTCACGTTTGGGTGCATAATCGAAAAGAAGTTGACCGTATAGCCTTGGATATTTCTGGGGGACGTAAAGAGGGCTATCGAGCGTGGAGCCATAAAACGAATTTCCCTGCTAATGCTGCAGGGAAGTGGGTCGTTAAAGTTGTTACCGAGTCTGGGCAGCTGATAGGGCAAAGAAGGTTTGAGGTTTCAGAAACTTAGCTGTCAGCTTTCAGCCGTCAGTTTTTAGCTGATCGAGATGGGGGATAGTTATTAGTGTTTTTGAACAACAAGAGCTTAACATTCTTTCCTCTGGTTTTATGTTTTTGATAGCTTTAATACGGATTCTTCCCTTCACCGACCAACACACTGAATATTCTTAAATCCAGTTCTAGTTGATGGTATTGCGGCTCAATGTGGCAGCATAGTTGATAGAAGGCTTTGTTGTGGTCTTTTTCTTTAAAGTGAGCCAGCTCGTGTACGACGAGTGCTTTGAGAAGTGGTTCAGGTGCGCGAAGCAGGTCGCTATTAATGGCAAGATCGTGTTTTCGGGTTTTACCTTGCATACGAAAAGTATGGGTGCCTAAGGCATTTGTGACCATATCACCTTGTTTTTTGAATGCGGCACGGCCAAAAGGCAGGGCATTTTTAAGGTAGCGCTTTTTCAGCTCAGTGGCGTAATTGTATAAAGCTTTATCGCTGGTAATGCTATGGGCATCAGGGTATTTGCCCTTTAGGTAGTTAGCAGCTCTGTCGCCATTAAATAGCTGTAACACTTGCTCAATGATGTGAGGCGGGTAACCTTGAAAATAACGGCTGTAATCTTTCATATTTTCTCTGATAAATCGGGCGCTAAAATAAACTGCTTTGGCTTGCTTCGCGTTCACCTATAAAAGGCGCAAGCACGGGGTGATTGTAACCTAAATCTTGGCAAAACTGTCTTGCTAAAAGTGGTGACTGGCGATTATCTGCGGTATGAAAAAACAAATAGGGTGATTTTCCTTCATCAAGCCATTGCTTTACTTTTTTCAGCCATGGCTGGTAATACGACTTGTATTCATGTTCAAGACTGGCAATCACAAAGCGCAGCATAGGCTGATTTCCTGTTGCAATGGCATGCACAGGTAAATAAGGCTTTTTCTTTTGCGCATCAATGAGTGCATCGGTGTCGGCGGGAACAGCAAATAAAGAGCGGGTATCCATACTGATGCGGTCTATATTATTTTCAATTAATAGCTGATTTAAACGAATTTCTGCATCATCTTTTTTAAAGAAACCGGGGTGACGTACTTCTACACCGTAACTAAGTTGTTTCGGTAGTTGTGCAATAAAATTAGCAAGCAGTGGCAGTGCATCTGGGCCAAAGGCACGGGGTAGCTGCAACATAATTTGCCCCGTTTTAGCAAAAATTGGCTCAAATAAGTTTAGCCACGCATTAAGCTCACTAGTTATATTCGTCAGTTGTAATTCGTGACTAAAACGCCGATGAAACTTAAAAGTAAATTTAAAGTCTTCGGGTACCGCATCATGCCAGCGTAATAATGACTCGTGACTTGGATCAGCATAAAAACTGGTGTTGCCCTCGACTGAGTTAAAGCATTTGGCATACTCACTGAGCATGTCGGCGCTTTTACAGTGACTAGAGAGTAAATTTCCTTTCCATGCGGTGCTAGACCACTGCGGACAACCTAAATACAGCATTAAACCAACCAATAAATTTAAACTTTAGCTAGTGTATCAAAAGAAATGTTTGCTCAGAAGTCGGGGTATATATTTAGCCCCCGACAGGCACTGCTGGCACTCGCATTTTGAGATGGTTTGGGTATAATGCTCTGCCTTAAATGATTACTTTGTATAGTGGCTTTTGCTCTCAAAATAGCGAACTCTTAAGAGCAGGCGGCTATAAGTCTTTAACTGACAGGAATACTATGCGCTCTATATATTGCGGACAGCTAAATAAATCTCACGTAGATCAAGAAGTTGAACTATGTGGTTGGATCAACAAACGCCGTGACCTTGGTGGCCTTATCTTCGTCGATTTACGTGACAGAGAAGGTTTAGTACAAGTTGTTTTTGATCCTGAAGTAGAAGGATTAATGGATACTGCGAATAAACTACGTCAAGAGTTTTGTGTGCAGTTAAAAGGTGTTGTTCGCGCACGCCCTGATAGCCAAGTAAATAAAGACATGGCAACAGGTGAAGTTGAAATTTTAGGCACAAGCTTAACTATCATCAACCGTTCAGAGCCATTACCACTTGATTTTAATCAGCAAAACTCTGAAGAGCGCCGCTTAAAATACCGTTACCTAGATTTACGTCGTCTTGAAATGAGCGACCGTATCAAACTTCGTGCAAAAGCGAGCAGCTTTGTGCGTCGTTTCTTAGATGACAACGGCTTCTTAGATATCGAAACACCGGTACTAACAAAAGCAACGCCAGAAGGTGCACGTGACTACTTAGTACCTAGCCGTGTTCACAAGGGTAGCTTCTACGCTTTACCTCAGTCGCCACAGTTATTTAAACAATTATTAATGATGTCGGGCTTTGACCGTTACTATCAAATTGTTAAATGTTTCCGTGACGAAGATTTACGTGCTGACCGTCAGCCAGAATTTACACAAATCGATTTAGAGACGTCATTCATGAGCTCTGATGAAGTGCGTGCAATGACTGAGAAAATGATCCGTGAAATGTGGCAATCATTATTAGACGTTGACTTAGGCGACTTCCCAGTAATGCCATACAGCGAAGCAATGAGTTTATATGGTTCTGATAAACCAGACCTACGTAACCCAATGCAACTTGTAGACGTTGCTGATTTAGTAAAAGACGTTGAATTTAAAGTATTCTCTGGTCCTGCTAATGACGAAAAAGGCCGTGTTGCTGTATTAACTGTACCAGGCGGTGCTGAGCTTTCTCGTAAACAAATCGACGATTACACTAAGTTCATTGGTATCTATGGCGCGAAAGGCCTAGCATGGATGAAAGTGAATGACCGTGCTGCGGGCGTTGAAGGTGTACAATCACCAATCGCTAAGTTCTTAAACGAAGAGGTGATCAACCAGTTACTTGAGCGTACTAACGCACAATCTGGCGACATCATTTTATTTGGTGCTGACAAGCGCAACGTTGTAAACGAAGCAATGGGTGCGCTACGCCTTAAGATTGGTGTTGATTTAGGCATTACTGATCTAGATAGCTGGAAACCATTGTGGGTTGTTGACTTCCCTATGTTTGAAGAAGACGACGAAGGTACATTGCATGCGGTTCACCACCCATTCACTGCTCCGAAAGGTATTTCTCCTGAAGAACTTGAAGCAAACCCAGCTGGTGCACTATCAGATGCATACGACATGGTATTAAACGGCTACGAAGTTGGTGGTGGCTCGGTACGTATTCACAATGCAGAAATGCAAGAAACAGCATTCAGAATTTTAGGTATCGAAGCGCAAGAGCAGCAAGACAAGTTTGGTTTCTTACTTGACGCACTTAAGTACGGTACACCACCGCATGCAGGTCTTGCGTTTGGTCTTGACCGCTTAGTTATGCTGTTATGCGGTACTGATAACATTCGTGACGTTATTGCTTTCCCTAAAACAACTCAAGCATCATGTTTATTAACAGATGCACCAAGCAAAGCAAATGCAGATGCATTAACTGAGCTTGCAATTGATGTTGTAGCGAAAGACGTTGAATAATTCATAATAACCTGAATTATAAGACTTAATGAATAATAACCCTAAGGTGTATGCCTTAGGGTTTTTTTGTGCTTAAATGAATATTTAGTATGTTCTTCAAGGAGAGAGAATGAATATCAGTGCAACTTTAATCGGGCAAATAATTGTTATTTTAATTCCTGTGTTTGCCGCTATCAGCTATTACTTAGGTAAGCGCAAAACCTCAATACCAATCGTGGTGGCCGTTATTGGTGGGTTACTAGGGCTAATTCCATTGTTTGGTCTTATTTTTATTGCAGTACTTGCGCTTAAACAAGATATTGAGACCACCGCGTGATCGCAAGCCATTCCCTTTATTTTGAACACACCTTTGAAGCAAACCTTGCAGGGCAAACATTTTCGCATTGCGAATTTGAGCAATGTGAATTTATCGACTGTGACTTTAGCAATAGTCAGTTTGAAAACTGTCGGTTCATAGAGTGTGAGTTTAAAAACTGTAATTTAGCTGCCCTTGGGCTTAGATACACCTCGCTTGAAGAAGTAAGCTTTAAACAGTGTAAATTAACCAGTGTTCGTTTTACTGATGTTGATTGGCCGCTACTCGCCAGCCGTTCTTCAGTGAGTTTTGTTGGCTGTGAACTTAGCCACAGCAGCTTTTTTGAACTTAGTTTAAAAGCTTTAAAAATGCGTAGCTGTTTTGCCAAAGATGTTGATTTTAGACATGCAGATTTATCTTCAGCTGATTTTACTGATACGGACTTTCGTGACAGCTTGTTTCAACAAACCAACCTCAGTAAAGCTAATTTTATTGGTGCCAGCCACTTCGCCATTGATATAACAGCTAACAATATCACTAAGGCCAAATTTGAACGTTATGCTGCTTTGGATTTATTAGCAGGGCTCGATATAGAGCTGGTGGATTAAATATTATTGCTACTTAAGGTTAAGAAAAGTTATGGATTTAAGTCCCATCACCTTAGAAGGTCAATTTGTTAAATTAGTGCCGTTAACGCTTGAGCACCGTGATGCTTTAGTAAACGCCGCTTCAGATGGAAAGCTTTGGGAGCTTTGGTTTACCTCAGTGCCCAATGAAGAACGTGTTGACGATTATTTAAATATGGCGTTTGAACAACAGTCACTTGGTCGCGCAATACCATTTGCTGTCATCGATAAACACACCGATGAGGTGATAGGCTCAACTCGCTTTTGTAATATCGACAGTAAAAACCGCCGTTTAGAAATTGGCTATACCTGGTATGCCAAGCGTTTTCAGCGTACTGGGGTTAATACTGGTTGTAAAAAACTGCTGCTGAGTTATGCATTTGAAACACTTAATGTGATTGCTGTTGAGTTTCGTACCCATTGGCATAATCAGGCTTCGCGCAATGCCATTGCTCGCTTAGGGGCGAAACAAGATGGGGTGCTTCGTAATCACCAAATAATGGCTGATGGATGCGTACGCGACACCGTGGTGTTTTCAATTATTGATGGTGAATGGCCTATGGTTAAACGTAGCTTAGAATTCAAACTAGTATGTTAACTATTAAAAAGGCGGCGCTAATGCTCGCGTTAACCCTTAGCGGGCAAACAGCCTTTGCAAATCAAACAGAGACACTGTTTGATACTGAGCGGGCACGCCATATTCCGGTGACCATTACAGCAGCCGATAGCAAATGCACGATAAATAAAAAATGCCCCGTGGCGTTTATTGGGGCAGGCTATGGTATGGCACATACAGACTATCAATTTGCCCAGCAGGCCTTTCATCAGCATGGTTATTTAACGGTTGAAGTTGCTCATGAGTTAAAAGGCGATCCGAGTTTAAACCCTGAGCCACCATACATGACCACACGCATGGAAAACTGGCACCGTGGTGTACAAACCCTTGAATTTTTAGCCGTAGAACTTGCAAAACGTTATCCTGCGTATGACTTTAATCAGCTCACTTTATTTGGTCACTCAAATGGAGGTGATATTGCAGCATTATATGCCGCTATTTATCCCGCTAAGGTTGCTAAGCTGATCACCCTTGATCATCGCCGTATGCTGACCCCAAGGAACAAAAATATTGCTGTACTGACACTACGCGGTAGCGATTACCCAGCAGATAACAACGTATTGCTAACGCCGCAAGAGCTCGCTGTATATCCAGTGACGCAAATTAAGCTTAAAGATTCGCGCCATAACGATATGTATGATGGTGGCCCAAAAGTGCTTGTAGCACGTATGAGTAAAGAACTTAACGCGTTTTTATCTCGCTTTTGATGCTCAGCTAAAACTGAGCATTAATATCGCTGCGAAAATTAAAATAGCCCATCTCGACAAGGTTGTTATACACACCCTCAATATTCAGTGGCAGCCATTGCTGGTACATTTTTAAATGGCTGTATTTAGGCAAGCTTATTTCTTTTTGTAAGGTCGCAAGATTTTTACCTTTTAACATGCCATCGCGCACGGCAGTGTGTAAGTCTTGAATATAGTGTAAGTATGAGACAACATCATCGCGGTTGCCAGTATCTGCATGGCCACCTATAAATGCAGCAAACGCAGGTTCATTTAGCACCGCTTTGGTTGAATACAGCATGCCGTTAATATCGTAACCAATCAGGTTTTTATATGGCATGCGGCCAAGCACAATCCAATCAACAACATAAAGTACATTGGCAGGCATAAAGCGCATACTGACATTGCCGCGCCCATTATTTGGCCCGTAGTAATTAAGAAGCACGTAACTATCACCTAATTGGACTTTGAGTGTATCGGTAAATGTAAGATCAGGTAGGGCTGTAGGCACTTTATTCAATTTAAGGTCATCAGTTGCAAACTGGTGAGCAACGACCGTGGTGTTGTTATCGATTAGCTCATTACCGCCCATCGCATGGTCAACATGGCTATGGCTGTACAGCATAAATTTGATTTCGGCGTTAAAGGTTTTCTTGATATAGCTTTTTAAGTATTTTGCGGCATCGCTATTAATAGGATCAGTCACTAAGGCCAGGTTATCAACAATCATAAAAGCGCTGTGGTAATGGCCAGCACTAAAGCGATATACGTTGTCTTTAATATTTTCGACTTTATAGTTGGCTTGTTCTGCACAGATGGCCTGATTGGTTACAATTATCAGCGCACTGAAAAGTAAGATTTGCAGACTTTTGAACATTAGCGATCCTTTTGCGTTGAAATGTGTCTAATTAACCATATCAAAGCTTAGGTAATAGTACATATTATACTACTTAAGAGCTTAGTTGATCTGTATCAAAGTTAAGGAGCTAAGCAAGGTGGGGCGGACATAAGTCCTTATGTTTTTGCCTGTGTTTCTCTATCCTCGCGAAGCGCTATAATGAAGAAATGCTATGCTTAGCACAGACTTCTAGAACCTTATTCACTGGAAAAGACAAATGCAACATTTACCTACCGTTGATTATAAAGCGAGCGATGCGGCCGCTCAATTTGTTGAGTCACTAAGAAACACAGGTTTCGGTGTATTAAAAAATCACCCAATCCCTCAGTCATTAGTTGAGTCTATTTACAAAAATTGGCAAGAATTCTTTAATTCTGAGCAAAAGCATGAGTTTTTATTTTCAAAAGAAACACAAGATGGTTACTTCCCACCATCAGTGTCAGAAGTTGCAAAAGGCTTTACCGTTAAAGATATTAAAGAGTACTACCACGTTTATCCAAAAGGCCGTGTTCCAGCACAGCTAGAAGAAGAAATCCGTGAGTACTACCGTTTAGCGAATGAGTTTGCAGCAACATTATTAAGCTGGGTTCAAGCTGAAGCACCAGAAGAAGTGCGTGCTAAGTTCTCTATCGACCTTAAAGATATGATTGCTAACTCTGAGCAAACACTCCTGCGTATTCTTCATTACCCTCCAATGACAGGTGATGAAGAGCCAGGTGCAATCCGTGCGGCAGCGCATGGTGACATCAACTTACTAACTGTATTACCTGCGGCGAATGAGCCAGGTTTACAAGTACAAAAAACAGATGGTGGTTGGTTAGACGTACCATGTGATTTTGGTAACCTGATCATCAATATTGGTGACATGTTACAAGAAGCGTCAGGTGGTTACTTCCCATCAACGATTCACCGCGTGATCAACCCAACGGGTAAAGCGTCTACGAAATCACGTATTTCGTTACCACTATTTTTACACCCGCGTCCTGATGTTGTGCTTTCTGAGCGTTATACAGCAGACAGCTACCTACAAGAGCGTTTACGCGAACTTGGTGTTAAGTAAAGATTGAGTATAAGAACAAAGCGGCATTTCAGCCGCTTTTTTTATGCCTTAAATAAATCGGCTAAGTTCACTATTAAGTGCTAGTTTGCAAATAATTCCATGCATTATTGACTATCCTAGGTATAATGCGCGCACTTCGCCGTATCGGCTGAATTTTTTAAAGAGAGATAGTATGAGTTTTGATGGGTTAGGTTTATCACCAGCTTTAGTAAATGCAGTTTTAGAAAAGGGCTATGAAGCACCAACGCCTATTCAATCACAAGCTATCCCTGCGATCATTGAAGGCCGCGATGTTATGGCCGCAGCGCAAACTGGCACAGGTAAAACAGCAGGTTTTACGCTGCCGTTAATTGAGCGTTTGTCAAAAGGCCCTAAAGCGGGTGGCAACAAAGTACGTGCATTAGTATTGGCACCAACCCGTGAGCTGGCTTTACAAGTAAGCGAAAATGTTGAGCAATACGCTAAGCATTCAAATGTTAGCTCATTTGTTGTTTATGGCGGCGTTAAAATTAATCCGCAAATGATGCGCCTTCGTAAAGGTGTTGATATTTTAGTTGCCACACCTGGTCGTTTATTAGATCTACACAATCAAAACGCTGTTAAGTTTGATGATTTAGAAGTGCTGATCCTTGATGAAGCCGACCGTATGCTTGATATGGGCTTTATACATGACATCAAACGTATCATTGCTAAATTGCCTGCTAAACGTCAAAACTTGATGTTCTCAGCGACTTTCTCAGATGAAATTCGTGAACTTGCAAAAGGGCTCATTAACGACCCCGTTGAAATTTCAGTCGCGGCAAAAAACACCACAGCTAAAACGGTTGCTCA
The DNA here is from genome assembly GCF_023161845.1 of Pseudoalteromonas sp. 2CM39R. Taxonomy (NCBI): domain Bacteria; kingdom Pseudomonadati; phylum Pseudomonadota; class Gammaproteobacteria; order Alteromonadales; family Pseudoalteromonadaceae; genus Pseudoalteromonas; species Pseudoalteromonas sp. 2CM39R. The sequence goes on along the minus strand of NZ_JALNTM010000002.1, from coordinate 672,155 downwards.
ATCTGTTTATGCGGTAGATAAATCACGTAAAACAGCATTACTTAGCCATTTGATCCGTACTAATGATTGGCAACAAGTATTAGTATTTTGCCGTACCAAGCATGGTGCAAACCGTTTAGTTAAGCAGCTTGAACGCGATGATATTGTGGGTGCTGCCATTCACGGTAATAAATCACAAGGCGCTCGCGTTAAGGCACTCGAAGGCTTCAAATCCGGTGAAGTGCGCGTATTAGTTGCAACCGATATTGTTGCCCGTGGCCTAGATATTGTTGAGCTGCCTCACGTTGTTAACTACGATTTACCGAATATTTATGAAGATTACGTTCACCGTATTGGCCGTACAGGCCGAGCAGGTGCATCGGGTCATGCTATATCGTTTGTAACAGCTGATGATGCCGACGATTTGTATGGTATTGAGCGCTTTATTGGTGAGCTTATTCCACGTGCAACAGAAGCAGGCTTTGAGCCAAGTAAACCAGTTGCTGAAAAGCCACTAGATACGCGTCCAATCAAGCCGAAAAAGCCAAAGAAACCGAAAAAGCCAAAAGCACCAGCTCAAGACGGTCAAGGTGCAGCAAAACCTTCACAAAAGCCAAAACCTAAATCGCAAAAGCGACCTTCACAAGGTAAGTGGCAGGGTAAGGGTAAAGAGCAGGGCCAAAACCAAAAAGGCGCTAACAACGGGAATAAATCGAATAACAATAAACCAGCAGGTAATAAACCTGCGGGTAATCGCCAGCGTGTATCTGGGCCATCTCGCCCAAGACGTAAACCCGCTGCGGATAGTTAATAACAGTTAAAACAAAAAACGCGCAATTGCGCGTTTTTTGTTTTTCTAAGCGATTAAACGAGTTTGATGCAATATAAGGTGGCGACACCAATAAAGAGTGTTACGGTGACACTTAACAAAGTGCCCAGCATGACATATTCAGTGAGTTGTTTTTCGCTACTTTCTTTTAAATCACCAAATCGAAAAATCGACTTGGCCGCTAGCAGAAAGCCCACGCCGCCGTATTCACCTAGCAAAATAAAGCTCAACATTAACACTCGCTCGAGCAAGCCTATAAAATGCCCTGCAGCAGGAATACTGCCTTCATTGTTTATCTGAATATTGATTTTCTCCAGCATCATGCGAATAAACACAGAACTTGGGTTGAGCACCAATAAATAAGCTGCAATAACAAACAAGGTATCGAGGGCAATCAGCTTCTGCCACGCTAAGCTATAAAATTCATTCTTATCACTAAGCCAAACGCTTAGCATTACAATCACAACAAGATGTGCCAATTGGTCGAGTAAAAACGGCACTACGCCTTTATTTGAGTATGACTTTGCCAAGTCAATGACATAGTGGCTTAGCATAATCGCACCAGCTGCTAACAATACACGAGAGAACTCTTGCCAGCCGTATGTGTATTCCCACAGTGTGAGCACGGCTAAAGAGGTCACCCCGTGTGTTAATACATGCAAATAGAGCTTACTAGCACGAAAGTGACGGTTGTTTCTATCGTGCACCCAGCTCATTGGCTGCCAATAAAAGTCAGCAAGTAAGTGACCTAGCACTAACGCGGTGAGTAATAGAGCAAAACTGGTCATAACAATCCTTTGAGTGTGGTTTGGCTGTAATTTATAAAGCGTTCAATAAGCTGATAATGGGCTAGGTTGAGTAACTTAGTGACATTTTCTCGGCTAGTATTAAGCTCTTTGGCAAGCTCTGCATGGCTGTTGTTCTCTGCGGTTAAATAATAAAACAGGGCATTAGCCTGCTTTTGACTCATTTTTTCAAGCAGGACTTCGACAAGCGCAATATTTAGCGCAACGCCTTCTTCAAGGGCGTTATTTTCAATATTTAACACTAAGCGTTGCTGGCCGATGTTATCTAAACCACGGCCAGATAAGGTATAAGCACTGCCTGTGGCTGTTTTTATATCGGCGCGTGGGTTGTCGAGTGAGCCAATAGCCAAGCTTTGTCGCAGCTCATAATTGGCTGCCTTCATTTGCAAATACAACAAGATGGCAGCATGACATACCAGCTCAGGCTCTGTTAGCTGTATTTGCAATGCATCGCCACGGTAAATGGTAAAGCTTGCGTTAAAGCGCTTAGCAACAAAGCGTAAGCTTTGATCGAGCTGATAAAGCATGGCGTCGTATTCTTGTTGTGGAATTTTTTGTGATTTAATTAAATCACCGCTGATCACCGCAATCATTATGATCCCTTAGATTAAGTAACTTAATTTAGTTACATCGCAATAAGTAACCAAATTTGGTTACTTTGTTTTATGTAACCAATTTAGGTTACTTTTTCGTAAATATCAACCTAGATATGCTACAGTGAACACAAATCACTAAAAACAGAAAAGTTATGTCAGCAGTTGATAAGCCAAGAGTCGGTATCTTTGTAGATGTACAAAACATTTATTACACCTGTAGAGAAAGCTACAAGAAAAATTTTGACTACAATGCCTTTTGGGCGCAAATGAGCGAACGCTACCAAATCGATTGCGCCATTGCGTATGCAATATATCGTGGCGACGAAAAGCAATCGCAGTTTCAAAATATTCTGCGCGCAATTGGCTTTGAGGTGAAACTGAAACCTTTTATTCAGCGCAAAGATGGCAGTGCGAAAGGAGATTGGGATGTTGGCATTACAATTGACATGATAGAACATGCCAAGCAGCTCGATAAAATGGTATTACTATCCGGCGATGGTGATTTTGCATTATTACTTGGTCACTTAGCAAATAAGTATCAGCTACCGTGTGATGTCTATGGGGCAGAGCATCTCACCGCTGATATTTTAAAGCAAGCTGCTGCTGAATTTCATTGTATTGATGATTCATTGCTACTATCAAGGTAAAAAAATATTCCTATAAAAATAAAATGTTTAACTAAAGTATTATTTCAGCTAAGCTAGCATTAGCTACACTTGATGATAAATAAAGGAAAAGTCACGCACAACGCACTAAATTATGCAAAAAAGCATAAATAAAGGTGTTATAGGACATTGTTGATGTGGTTTCTAATTTTCTTGTCTGCTAAATAAAGCGTTTTAATTCAATAAATTAAAAATAAATATGAAAGTTATACGAATTTTTATAAAAAATATAATGACAACGCTGTCATTTGTTGTGTAACATTAAATCAACAAAGGTTGAGATGATTTCGCATTCTGATAAAAAAAATAATGCGATTTAGACAAAAACTAAACGAAGGCTAGGGGTCGTTAAATGATGGCGAAGAGTGTGAATGAGGACCAATTGTTTATTGGTATCGATGGTGGCGGAACGAAATGTCGAGCAACTATCTACTCTGTTAAACAAGGTGTATTAGGAACTGGCCTAGGTGGTCCTGCAAATCCATTACATGGTTTGGAACGTACTCTCGAATCAATTATGGTCTCAACACAATTAGCACTTCGTGATGCGGGTTTACCGCTTGAAACCGTTCATCAGCTTTATGCCGGCTTAGGTTTAGCAGGCGTAAACCTACCAAGCTTGTACGACAAGATTATGGAATGGGAGCATCCATTTAAACAAATGTTCCTCACCACTGACTTACATACAGCCTGTATCGGCGCCCATGAAGGGAGTGATGGTGCGGTGATCATCACAGGCACTGGCTCTTGTGGTTTTTCTTGTGTAAATGGTCGCACAACTAACTTTGGCGGTCATGGCTTTGCTCTAGGCGATAAAGGCAGTGGTGCCTGGATGGGTCTTGAAGCAATAAAAGCGACCTTGTTAGACCTTGATGGCCTAGGTGAAGCAACAAATCTGACTAAAGTGATCACCGAGCATTTTGCAGCTGACAATGCGATGGCGATTGTTGAAAAAATGTCTGGTCAGCCTTCGAGTAGTTTTGCCAAATTAGCCCGCTATGTATTTGAAGCAGCCAATAACAATGACAAAGTTGCGGTTTCGATTGTTAAAGAGGGTGCTGATTACGTCAGTAAATTAGCTCAGCGTTTATTAGAGAATAACCCGCCACGCTTATCTATGATTGGTGGCTTAGCTGAGCCATTAAATAAGTGGCTTGCAGAGGATATTGCGAAACGCGTTGAATCTCCTATTCAACCACCGGAAATGGGCGCTGTGTATTTTGCTCAGCAATCTGTACTTGAACAAAACCAAGAGGTAAGTTTGTAATGACGATTTATCATGCGAGTTCATTGTTTACCGGTGACGAATTTTTATCTGACGTATATTTTAGCGTCGAAAATGGTGTGTTTAAGTTTGTTGAAGCAGATGCTAATGCCGTTGCATTAACGGGTTTAGTGGCACCCGGTTTTATTGATGTACAAGTTAATGGCGGTGGCGGGGCGTTTTTCAACGCTGAACAAACGCCAGATTGCTTAGATAGAATAGCCAAAGCACATGGTCAGTTTGGTTCAACAGCGATTATGCCAACGCTGATTACCGACAAAGTCGAAGTCATGGCAAAAGCGGCCGATGCAACTGCACAAGCAATTGCTGAAGGTGTTCCTGGCGTAATGGGTGTGCACTTCGAAGGGCCGCACCTTTCATTAGGGAAAAAAGGCACCCACAGCGAGCAATTTATTCGCCCTATTACAGAGCAAGAATTTGCGATTTATGCCCGCCAAGACTTAGGCATTAAAATGGTAACCCTAGCGCCTGAAAATGTTAGTGCTGATGATATCGCGCGCTTGGTTGAGTGTGGTGTAAAAGTATCAATTGGCCACACCAATGCAGACTTTGCGACCACCAATGCAGCACTTGCGGCAGGGGCTGATGGTTTTACCCACTTATTTAATGCTATGTCAGCATTTACATCACGAGAGCCGGGTGTTGTAGGTGCTGCACTTTGGGATGATAACAGCTGGTGCGGCTTAATTGTTGATGGTCACCATGTACACCCATCATCAGCAAAATTAGCAATTCGCAGCAAACAGCGCGGAAAAATTATGTTAGTCACAGATGCTATGCCACCTGTAGGGACTGACGATATGGAGTTTGATTTCTTTGATGGTCGTAAAGTTATTCGTACTGGCGACCGATTAAATTCAACGACCGGTGAATTAGCAGGCAGCGTACTTGATATGGCAAGTGCGGTGCGCAACACAGTGAACACATTGGATGTTAGCCTTGCTGAGAGCTTACGTATGGCATCACTTTATCCTGCACAATATTTAGGTTTACATAAAAAAGGTCGCTTACTGAGCGGGTTTGACGCTGACTTTGTGGTGTTAGACGCACAGCAAAATGTACAAGCCACCTTTATTGCTGGAAAAGCGCTATAACAAGCTTCCCTGGTAAAAACCCCGCCGTTGTATCGCGGGGCTTTTTCTATTTAAGGTAATACAATGACAACAACACAACCAACAAGAAAACGTTTGGCATCGCTGGATGCACTGCGCGGCATGGATATGTTTTGGATATTAGGCGGACAGTCACTATTCGCAGCGCTCTTCGTTTTAACTGGCTGGACTGGCTGGAAAGTTTTTGAAGCACACACCGTGCACAGCGTTTGGCATGGCTTCACATTTTACGATCTGATTTTCCCATTATTTATATTTTTATCGGGTGTGGCGATGGGGTTAGCCCCGAAACGCATTGACCATTTACCGTTTGATGAGCGCAAAGTGTATTACCGCAAGGCGGGTAAACGTCTTTTACTATTGTGTTTATTAGGTATTTTGTATAACCACGGCTGGGGCACAGGGATGCCAATGGCGTTGGATGAAATTCGCTATGCCAGTGTTCTTGGCCGCATCGCTATTGCGTGGTTCTTCTGTGCAATGTTGGTCTGGCATACTAGTTTACGAACACAAATTATTACCGCAGCAGCTATTTTAGTGGGTTATTGGCTACTACTTTGTTTTGTTCCAGTGCCGGGTGGCAGTGCTGGTGACCTTTCAGCGGCAGGGAGTTGGAATGCATGGTTTGATGCACACTTACTGCCGGGGATTAGTTATCAAAACCGTGTGGTAGACCCAGAAGGTGTGTTGTCGAATATCCCAGCGATAGTTAATGCATTAATGGGCGTGTTTGCAGGTCAATTAGTGGCTCGTGCTCAGCAAATCGGCGAGTGGAAAATGACCGCCTCGTTGTTCGCCGTAGGTGTGGTAAGTGTGTGTTTAGGTTGGTTATGGGATTTACAGTTCCCAGTAAATAAAGAGCTATGGACTAGCTCATTTGTGCTTGTAACCGTTGGCTGGAGTGCCATATTGCTCGCCGTATTTTATGCACTGGTGGATATTCTTCCAGGGCAACGCGCCGCGTATCCTTTTGTGATCATAGGTGCAAACTCTATTATTATTTACTTAGCGTCAAGTCTTGTGAATTGGGGCTATGTCAGCCAAAGCGTATTTGGTGGGGTGGTTCGAGCTGTGCCAGAGGCATGGCAACCCCTGATGGCGGTAATTGCATTATTAGCAGTACAAATGCTGGTATTGCATTGGATGTATCGCCGTAAGATCTTTGTTAGTGTTTAATAATTATTAGACACTAACAAAAAGAGTAATTTTTTATTCACTTTTACTTTACAAAGATAAAACTAGAAGTGATAATGACAGCGTTGTCATAATGGTTATAGCTACTGCATCGTATCCTGGCAGTGGTTTGATCTAAAACCCAGCTCGATTGCACGTGGGGTTGGGTTTTAGGTCCCATTTTTTTCCAACTTATAATTAGAGCTAATCGATATGCAAATAGTGATTCTTGATGATGCAGCCCAAGTTGCAGCGTATGGTGCCAACATCTTTGCGAAACAATTACTAAAAAAACCAGCCTCAGTACTTGGTCTTGCCACAGGGTCAACACCTGTTGCTTTGTATCAACAACTGATTGAAAAAAATAAAGCTGGCGATATTTCGTTTAGCCAAGCGACAACATTTAACTTAGATGAATACTTAGGTTTAACTGGCGAGCATCCACAAAGTTATCGTTACTTTATGAATGAACAGCTATTTAACCATGTTGATATCGATAAACAAAACACCCATGTACCGCCGGGTGATGCAGTAAACCCGCTTGTTGCTTGTAATGAATATGAGCAAAAAATCACAGCGGCTGGTGGTGTTGACGTACAACTACTTGGTATTGGCCGTAATGGTCATATTGGCTTTAACGAACCTTCATCTGGTTTGACATCACGCACCCGTGTTAAAACACTGACCAAAGCGACAATTGAAGACAATGCGCGATTTTTTGCTGAGGGTGAGTATCAACCGCATTTATCAATCACTATGGGTATTGGCACTATTTTAGAAGCCAAAAAAGTAGTGCTTTTAGCAACCGGTGCAAGTAAAGCTGATGCCGTTCATGCCATGGTAGAAGGCCCGTTAATGGCTAAATGCCCAGCTTCAGCACTGCAACTTCATAAAGATGCGGTGATCATCATTGATAAAGCTGCAGCGAGTAAATTAGAAGATTTAGAGTTCTATCAGCATATTGAAGCTGAGAACCAAAAACTACAAGCGCACCTAGCGACCTTGTAAAATTGTGAGAGAGAATAAAAAAGCCCAGTTTGGGCTTTTTTTATGCCTGTAATAAATTGGGTTTATCATCCGCTTATGGTAGTTTTAGCGAGTAAACTATTTTCAAGGAATGCCATGCTGAATTACTCTCAAATGCCATTGGATCGTGCATCAAATCGTCGTAAAGATCCAAAGTGGTTAAAGGCTCAAATGAATTCTCAGAGTCGCTGGTTATTGGTCAATAACAATCAAAGTTTATTTGTTAAAGACAGTCCTGAAGTGTGTTATTTACGCTTATCTCAAGTGGATCATCTCGATTTATCAAAAAGTATTTTATTGGGTTTAGACGACCATGATGTGGCTCATTTTGCTTTAGACGTCAGCCATGTTCCAGATTCACTTATTGAGCCTATGCTCAATGGCGCTGAATTTGTAGATATTCGCAAGTTAGGCCCACAAGTTGAGTTAAAACAAGGTTCGATTGCCGCACTGGCAAGGGGCTTGTGTTTTTGGCATGCAACGCACCGGTTTTGTGGCCGTTGTGGTCATGAAAATAATATGGTTGAAGCTGGGCATTCACGATTATGTGAGAACCAAACTTGCCAGCATCAAACCTTTCCGCGAACCGATCCTGCGGTGATTATGATCGTTACTAAAACCTTTTCAGATGGGGTTGAGCGCTGCTTGTTAGGCCGTCAAGCAAGCTGGCCTGAAGGTGTTTTTTCAACTCTTGCTGGTTTTGTAGACCCAGGTGAAACACTAGAGCAGGCCGTTGCCCGCGAAGTCATGGAAGAAGCCGGTGTTGCGGTGACAGATATTCAATATATCGCTTCACAGCCTTGGCCATTTCCATCATCAATTATGTTTGGCTTTATGGCTACAGCGGTCTCAGAAGATATTCAGGTAGATAAAGACGAGTTAGACGATGCAAGATGGTTTAGCCGTGCTGAACTTAATGAATTCGGCCAATGGCATGAGCAGGGCAGTCATCTTAAACTAACCCGACAAGATTCTATTTCTCGATTTTTGGTTGAGCACTGGCGCAACCTGTAAAGCACAGCTTGGACAAATTATGACAAAGACAAATAAAAATACCCAAATCGTCTCTGCAGGGCGTAAAAAAGCGTACACACAAGGGGTTGTGAACCCAGTGGTGCAACGTGCATCAACGGTAGTATTCGATTCAGTGGCTGATTTAAAAGCAGCGGCGAAGAAACGAGGCGACAAAACTTTATTTTATGGCCGCCGCGGTACGACGACACACTTTGCTCTTCAAGAAGCAATTGCAGAGCTAGAAGGCGGCGAAGGCTGTGCGCTATATCCATCAGGTGCGGCTGCAATAAGCAATGCGCTGCTATCGTTTGTGAAAACGGGCGATCATATTTTAATGGTGGATACCGCTTACGAGCCGACCCGTGATTTTTGCGACAAAATACTGGCTGGATTAGGAATTGAAACAACTTATTACCCGCCGGGAATTGGTGCAGGGATTAGTGAGCTTATTAAAGATAACACTCGCGTATTGTTTTTAGAATCACCTGGCTCAATCACTATGGAAGTGCAAGATGTGCCAGCCATGGTTGCAAAGGCAAATGAGCGCGGTGTAATGACCATGCTAGATAACACCTGGGGGAATGGTCTGCATTTTAGACCGCTTGAGCATGGCGTAGATATTAGTATTCAAGCAGCGACAAAATATATAGTTGGTCACTCAGATGTGATGATGGGGGTGGCGGTTGCCAATAAAAAGTATTGGCCAACCCTTAGAGAAAATTCATACCTACTTGGGCAATGTACCTCTGCTGATGATGCTTATTTAGCGCTACGTGGTCTGCGTACTATGGCTGTGCGTTTAAAACAGCATGAACAAGCCGCCATCGAAGTAGCTAAATGGCTTGAAACACACCCATTGGTTGATCATATTCGCCATCCTGCTTTTGCAACGTGCCCGGGTCATGAGTTCTTTAAGCGAGACTTTGATGGCAGTAACGGCTTATTTTCATTTGTAATGAAGCAGGGAAATCAACAAGCGATTGATGCGTTTTTAGATAGCTTGCACCATTTTAAAATGGGATTTTCTTGGGGTGGTTATGAGAGTTTAGTCACAGCAAACCTGAGCATGAAAGGGCTTCGCTCTGAAACAGGTTGGTCGCAAGGTCCGGTAATAAGGCTACACATTGGTCTTGAAGATGTGGCTGATTTACTAGCCGACCTTGACCAAGCGCTTGCAGTGTACGAAAGCCACCTCTAGGTTAAAAGTTTATACTTTGTTACATAAGACCCGCTTGTCGGGTCTTTTTTTTCTGGTAATTCAAGCTGTTTCAACTTAGTGTAATTCTAATAATAAAATTCATTAAGGATTATGAGTGACGCAGTTACATCCTAAACGTCTTGCACAAATTGCCCAATTTGAGCTAGTACGACTATTTCTGACCAAACGTGGTTTGTTGGCGGTTGCCGCTTTTGCCATTTGTTGGCTACTTATTTTACGCTATCCCATTGCCCAATCTGTGACCTTGATTAGCTCACCTGATTTTGCCGACTTTGCAAGACAAGCATTTGGCGCCATTGGCATCAGTAAATTACTTGATTGGCCTGAATCTGAACTTGCCGTTTATTGGCTGATTGCTTTATTTAGTTTCCCAAGCTTTTGTTTGTTTTTATGCAGTGACCAAACAGTGGGGGATAGACAGCGAGGTACGTTACGCTTTTTATCACTTAGAGCTACTCGTTCAGAAATTATTATTGGCCGCTTTTTAGGGCAGCTACTCATTTTAGCAGCATTGTTGTTTGTTACCTTGATGGCAACGGTTGCAATGCTTGGCTATCGTGAGCCAAGTTTGCTGCTTTCTGGCTTATCGCGAAGCTTTATGTTGTTATTTTATTTGCTTGTTGCAGTTATGCCATTTATTGCTTTGATGAGCTTTTTGAATACATTTGCCCGTTCATCGCGTCTTGCGTTTGTTTTGGCTATTTTGTTCTTTGCTGGCGGTAATATTGTGATTGGCTTACTAACATGGCAATGGCCTGCATTTGAGGTTTTAAATTACATATTTCCGGGCTATCAACTTGATTTAATGGCAGGTCAGCGTGCAGGTGTCACATTGGCTCTAGGTTTACCACTTTTACAAACGGCAGTGCTACTGGTTGCTGGTGAACGAATTTTTGCGAGGAGCTCATTATGACCGTTTTAATTCAAGCACAAGGCTTGTCAAAAAGCTACGGGGCTAAACGAGCGCTCGATAACGTTAGCTTTGAGATAAACAAAGGGGCACCGGTTGCGCTAGTTGGTCCTAATGGTGCAGGTAAAACAACGTTATTCAGTTTGTTATGTGGCTATATATTACCAAGTTCAGGAAAGCTATCGGTAATGGGGCATACCCCAGGCAGCGCTGCGTTATTTGGCAAGCTAACCGCGTTACCGCAAGATGCTCAGCTTGATCCTCGTTTTAGTATTGCGCATCAACTTAACTTTTATGGTCAATTACAAGGGCTAAGTGGTGCAGTTCGTAAAAAAGAAACGGCTCGTGTTTTAGAGCTCGTTGGTTTGTCAGAAGTGGCTAAGCAGCGACCGGATGACCTTTCTCATGGTATGCGTAAGCGAGTAACGATTGCACAGGCATTAATTGGTTCACCTGAAATAGTGATGCTTGATGAAGCAACTGCAGGCCTTGATCCAATTCATGCTCGTGAGGTAAGGGAGCTGGTAAGTTCTTTAAGTAACGAAGCAACATTTATTTTAAGCTCCCATGACTTAACTGAGCTTGAGCGATTATGCTCTGGGGTTTTACACCTCGATAAAGGGGTGTTAAGTGAGCATCAAGCCCGTTCTAGCACGCAGGATAATAAACACTTTATTACGCTGCAGTTAAATCAACAATATGATGATGTAGAAGCAAAGCTTGCTGGCCTTGCCCATGTACATCATGTTTATATGAGCCAAGCAAAAGAATATGTGATCGAGTTTGAAAAAACCGCTGAGCCTTTTGATATCAATCTTCTACACTTTTGTTATCAACAAGGTTGGCAGTATCGTCAACTGGTAAATGGTCACACACTCGAAAACCAAATTTTTCATAAGGAGAGCTAACTATGGGTCTATTAAGCGGATTAATGGGTAACGCAAGTGAAGTCGATAACGATGATTTAGAAGAGCTGCTTGCTAATACCCTGATTGATGGTGAAACAGTACAAAAAGCCTATAAAGTCATTCGTGATATGTTCATCTTTACCAATAAAAGATTAATTATTATTGATAAACAAGGTGTTACTGGTTCTAAAGTTGAGATGCTGAGTATTGCTTACTCAAAAATTACTAAGTTTAGTAAAGAAAGTGCTGGGCATTTTGACCTTGATGCTGAACTAAAAATTTGGGTTGGTTCAGATCCAACGCCAATCAGCAAAGACTTTAAAGCAGGAGATAACATTAATGAGGTTTATAGAATTATAAGCGAATTTGCTTTATAAGGTACTGACAAGCTTTATTTTTTCACTATAAGTTGGCTTAGAGACGCAAGTTTCGGCCAACTTTTTCTTTACATTTGCCGACACTTTATTACAATTAATCAAGTAAAAACAAATGCTTAGTTAAGTTTCCATTCAGTTTTCTCACGTTAGCATGTGCCCAACTTAGCCATCAGGCTAGTTTTCAACAGCAATGAAACAATGTTAATAGGGAAATCTGTTTATGAAAAAGTTAGCAGTTATTATTTCGAGTATGCTTCTGTCAACTGCCGCGACTGCTGCGGATAGTTACCAATCAATCAGCCATTTAGGATACATGGACACCGATGGCAACGACACAGTAAGTGTTGATTCAACGTATTACTTCGCGCCAAAGAAAACAATGGGTCCATACGACCAGTTTGAATACATCAACAGAACAACTAACGTGTTTGGTTCGTACGCTGATGATGACTTTGGTGATGTAACTAACATCGGTGGTGAATACTTCGTACAAGATTTTGTATTTGGTGCGGGTTACAGCAACTACGATTACGGTTCAGATACTGATTTATTCAATGTGTCTGCAGGTTACTTCTTTAATCCTAACCTTCTTCTTAAAGCGACATTTATCGACGTAGAAGACGGTGATAACACTGTAATGTTCGACCTTAAATACAATCACCAGCTTAACAGCACTGATTACTTAGGTTTCACATTCACAGCTGACGATGAGTTTGATTACCGTGCAGTAAATGCAAAATACTTCATGGATCTTCAACAAGGTAACTACCTAACAATTGAAGGTACAATTTCTGATACAGACGATAGCGGTAGCTCTTGGGAACTAGGTTCTAACTACTACTTCTCTAAAGCAACGTCAGCATTTGTAACGTTTAATAAAGAAGATGATTACAGCTTTGGTGCACAGCACTTCTTTAACAAAAACGTTGGTTTAAAAGCAGGTTATGCAAACAACTGGGATGACTCAGACTACGATGCATACTTTGCAAACGTAAGCTTACAGTTTTAATCATTAATTTGATGATATAAAAAAGCCCGCATTATGCGGGCTTTTTCGTTTTTATATTACCAACCGCACTGGCGGCCTTCATTTTGCTCATCAAGGTATTTTTGTAACGGTGCAAAGTAATCTAAGATTGCTGTTGCATCCATTTCTTCTTTACCAGTGATCGTCGCAAGAGCTTCTTGCCATGGGCGGCTTGAGCCCATTTCTAACATTGCATTTAGTTTTTCACCCGCCTCAGTAGAGTTGTATACAGAACAACGGTGAATCGCTTCTTCGTTACCGGCAATTTCACATAAACTTCTGTGGAAGTCGAATTGTAAAATGTGCGCTAAGAAATAACGAGTGTAAGGCGTGTTGCCTGGTACGTGATACTTGGCGCCTGGATCAAAGTCTGCTTCGCTACGTGCGATAGGCGCTTGTACACCTTGGTATTTTTCACGTAATTCCCACCACGCTTTGTTGTAGTTCTCTGGTGTTACTTCACCTGAGAAAACTTTCCAACGCCATTGGTCTACTAATAAACCAAATGGAATAAATGCTACTTTGTCTAATGCCATTTTCATTAACAGGCCAATATCTTTAGATTCATCAGGCACTTCGTCTAATAAACCAATTTCTTTTAAATAACCCGGCGTTACAGAAAGAGCAATGGTGTCACCAATCGCTTCGTGGAAACCATCGTTCGCACTTTCTTGATAATAAATAGGCTGCGTGTTGTACGCGCGTTGATAGAAGTTATGACCTAACTCATGGTGAATAACAGAGAATTCTTCACCTGTGCGTTGAATACACATCTTAATACGTAGGTCGTCTTTGCTATCGATATTCCAAGCTGACGCATGGCACTGTACGTCACGATCTTGTGGTTTAGTGAATAGTGAGCGCTCATAGAAGGTATCTGGCAATGGCGCAAAACCCATTGAGGTGAAGAACTTCTCAGCGCCACGTACCATTTTAAGTTCGTTGTAATCGTGCTCAGCTAATAGTTCTGTTACGTCATAACCAGGATCGGCATTTTCTGGTGCAACAACATCGTAAATGTTACCCCACGTTTGTGCCCACATATTACCCAGTAGGTGTGCAGGGATAGGCTGGTCTTGTGGTACTTTATCTTCGCCATATTTTTCACCTAGCTTGGCACGAACATGACAATGTAATGAATCATAAAGCGGTTTAACTTGGCCCCAAATACGGTCGAGTTCTTTTGCAAAATCATCGGCTGGCATGTCGTATTTACTACGCCACATAGCACCTGTATCTGCATAACCTAGCTCTTTTGCACCTTCATTGGTGAGTGCAACTTGTTGCTCATAAAGCGGGCGCATAGGTTTTGAAACTTGACGCCAACCTTGCCATAAATCAAGCAATTCATTGTAATCACGGCTCGTTGCCATTTTGGCAGTCATGTCGCCAAGGCTTAAACAGCTACCATCTTCTTTACAGTATTTACCTTTGCCATAAATACCCCCTAGCTCAGCTACTAGCTGTGAGAGCTTAGCTGTTTTTTCAGCATCTTGTGGTGCAGGTAAGGTAAGCGCTAGTTTAAGTTTATCGAGTTTACGACGCGCATCGTAATCAAGCTCTAAACTATCGAATTTTGCAGCTTCATTAGCAAGGCGAACAACGGCTTCGGTCATCTTGCGATTTACTTCAGCAGATAGTTCAGCAGTATCATGGGTAATGAAGTTGGCATAAATCCACTCAGCACGGCTTGCTTCTAAATAAAGCGCGCTTAATTCTTTTTCAGTAGCGGCGATAAATTTATCGGCATCTTGTGCGGTTACTTGGCTTGTTTTGACTTCAGCAGTCGTTGTTTTATTGCTCGCAGCGTCATCATTACAGCCTGTAAGTGCAAGTGCACTTGTGACCATAAGCGCGCTGATGCTGAGCTTAAATGGAGTCTTTTTCATAACGTTCCCTAGAAGTTTATTGTTATTTATTGCCCATGCATAATAGCAGTGTCTTAGTAAACAACAAACTGCCTAGTTGAAAACAACCTAAGTAAGAGCTGCTTACGTTGTATTTATGGCACGATCAGTCATACTTGAAGCAGTTAAATAAAATAAAAGGATTGCTCAATGACGACCGTAATCATTCTGTTACTGGTTGCTGTGATTGTAATTTTTGCTGTGAAAGACATTCGCATCAATCTTGTCACACGACCTACGTTTAGTATGTTTAAAAAAGTTTTGCCGCCGTTATCGCAAACAGAACGTGACGCCATGGAAGCGGGTGATGTTTGGTGGGATGGGGAATTATTCAGTGGTAACCCAGATTGGCAAAAACTGCATCGTTTTCCTAAGCCTGAACTTAGCGAAAAAGAACGCGTATTTATGGGCGAGCAAGTCGAAACCTTGTTAGCCATGCTTGATGATTATCAAATTGTGCAAAAAGATAAAGACCTACCAAAAGAAGTGTGGGACTACTTAAAAAAAGAAGGTTTTTTTGCGTTAATCATTCCTGAAAAATTTGGTGGTCGCGAGTTTTCGGCGATTGCAAACTCAACCATCGTTTCGAAAATCGCCACTAAGAGCTTAACCGCAGCGGTCACAGTTATGGTGCCCAATAGCTTAGGTCCAGGTGAATTACTCCTTCATTATGGTACTACCGAGCAACAAGAGCGTTGGTTACCAAGCCTAGCTAAGGGGGATGATGTGCCTTGTTTTGCATTGACGGGCCCTGAGGCTGGGTCTGATGCAGGCAGTATTCCTGATACAGGGGTGGTTTGTAAGGGTATGCATAACGGTGAAGAAGTGATTGGTTTAAAGCTTAACTGGTCAAAACGTTATATCACCCTTGCGCCAATTGCCACAGTGCTGGGTCTTGCATTTAAAATGTACGATCCTGAGGGCTTATTAGGTGATAAAAAAGAGCTTGGCATTACATGTGCGCTTATTCCAACTGATCACGAAGGTGTACAAACAGGTGAGCGTCATTACCCTTTAAACATGGCATTTATGAATGGCACAACATACGGTAAAGATGTGTTTATTCCACTTGATTGGATCATCGGTGGCGAAAAGGGCGCTGGTCGAGGCTGGCGCATGTTAGTTGAATGTTTAAGTGCAGGTCGAGGTATTTCGTTACCGGCACTTAGTACAGCAACTGGCCATTTGGCTTCAAGAATGACATCAGCCTATGCAACCGTACGCCAACAATTTGGTGTGTCGATTGGCCAATTTGAGGGTGTCCAAGAGGCATTGGCACGTATTGGTGGATTAACTTACACCTTAGAATCAGCAAGGCTAATGACTGCAGGAGCGATTGACTTAAAATTGAGCCCGTCTGTGGTTACCGCTATAGCTAAGTACCATATGACTGAAATGGGCCGTACAGTAATGAATGACGCTATGGACATTCATTCTGGTAAAGGTATTCAAGTTGGTCCGAATAACTATTTAGCCCATGGCTATATGGGGATCCCGGTATCGATTACCGTTGAAGGTGCAAATATTCTTACTCGTAATTTGATGATCTTTGGTCAAGGTGCAACTCGTTGTCATCCGTTTGTTTTAAAAGAAATGGAAGCAGCAGCAATGGAAGACCATGATGTTGCCTTAAAAGAATTTGACTCATTACTACTGCAACATATTTTATTTGCAGGTAGTAATGCTGGTATGGCATTTGTGCACGGTTTAACACGCAGTTACTTCGCTAAAGCCCCTGTATGTGGCGCAACTACTGTTTACTACAAACAGTTAAGCCGCATGAGTCGTGGTTTAGCATTTTGTACTGATGTTGCGATGCTAGTATTAGGTGGTGAGTTAAAACGCAAAGAGATGATTTCGGCACGTTTAGGTGATGTGCTTAGCCATTTGTATCTTGCTTCATGTGTATTGAAACGCTACGAAGATGAAGGGCGTCAGCAAGCTGACCTACCATTTGTGCAATATGCCGTTGAGCATTCGTTATTCTGCATTGGTCAGGCATTTGACGGCTTCTTTAAAAACTTCTCTAATCCTGTGGTTAATTTTTTACTAAAACGTATTGTGTTCCCACTAGGTAATCACTACCACCGTCCAAGTGATGAGTTGGCCCAAACAATGTGTGAGCACATGAGCAAACCAGGGGTCTTTAGAGACAGATTAACCCACCTTTGTTATGTCGATGAAAATGCAGGGACTGGTGTCATGGAAAATGCCTTTTTAGCCATGATTGATACCCATGAAGACTTTAAGCAGCTTCGTAAATGGCAAAAAGAAGGCACTATTGCCAAAAATCTTGAACTTGAGGGCGCAATTGCCGCAGCAGCAGAGAAAAACTTAATTAATGAAGCGGTAGCAGAGCGCATGAATCAAGCCAATGAGCTACGGAAAAAAGCGATAGCCGTTGATAACTTTGCACCCGGCGAGCTGTAACTTTTTGTAAAGTATAAACAAACTAAGCCTTGCATTTGCAAGGCTTTTTTATATTAGCATTATAGGCCGTGAGTAATGACTTTTTCTGCTTCGCTGGCTGGCATGGGTTTCGCTTTTAAGAAGCCTTGACCAAACTTACATTGAGTTTGTTTTAAGATTGCCAATTGTTTTTCTGTTTCAATCCCTTCAGCAACGACATCAAGTTTTAACGATTGTGCTAATGATAAAATGGCATCAACTAAGGGGTTATGCGCTTTGTTTAAATGGTCAATGAAACTTTTATCAATTTTCATTATGTGAATCGGTAATTGATGTAAATAACCAAGCGCTGAGTAGCCAGTACCAAAATCATCTAAACACAGTTTTACTTCAAGAGGCTCAAGGCCTTTTATAATTTTTGTAGCCAGCTCTAAATTACCAATAAGGCCAGATTCTGTGATCTCTAAGCATAGTGAGCCAAGTGGCAATTTATATTGTTTGTATAAGGAGTGTATTTGAGCTACAAAATCGAGGCTCGCAAAATGACGCGATGAAACATTCACAGTAATGCGGCCAAATGCTTTTCCTTCACTTGTCCACTTTGCGATTTGCTTTGCAGCAAGCTCAAGCAAATGTAAGTCTAGATTAATAATCTGGCCGGTGTCTTCTGCAACGGGAATAAAATCATTTGGCGAGACAAAGCCTTTACTTGGGTGGTGCCAACGCACAAGCGCCTCAAAGCCAACAACCTGTGCATCTTGAATGGTAAAAATTGGCTGGTAGTAGAGCTCAAAATCGTCATGCTCAATACCATGTTGTAAATCATTTTCTATATCCGCATGATTTTTAAGTTTTTTACGCATGGTATTGTTGAAAAACTTAACTTTGCCACGACCGGACGACTTTGCCTCGTACATTGCAGCATCAGCATGCTGTAGTAGTTTATAAGCTTTATCGTTACTACTCTCACAAAACGCAACACCGATACTGGTAGATGCTTGTAAAAGGTGGCCGTCAATATTGAGAGGTTCAGCGAGAACCTGTTGAATGCGCACTAGGGCGTCATTAATTTGTTGTTTATCAGTGATGTTTTCCATAAGAATAGCAAACTCATCACCCCCTAAACGGGCAAAGGTATCGGTATTGCGGATTGTACCTAAGATCAACTCACAGATTTTTACCAAAAAGTGGTCGCCAACCTCGTGACCTAATGAGTCATTGATACTCTTAAAGCGGTCAAAATCTAGGTAGAGCAGGGCATGTTGATTGTGCTTATCAGCTCTTGCAAGGCGAAGGATTGCATGTTTAATACGCTCAATTAATAACGAGCGATTAGCAAGGCCAGTTAATTCGTCGTGAAGAGCGCGGTGCTCAAGCTCTTGTCTTGATAATTGACGGTCTATTGCCATACTAATTTGGCGGCTTACATATGTTAGTAAGGCGCGGTCATGCTCGTTGTAATGATAACTTTTACTGTAACTTTGTACGGCGATAACACCGCTTATACGCTCATTTACTTTAAATGGCACACCAAGCCAAGACTCGGCCTGGCGACCAACCATTTTAAAATGACCCGCATCAATGTGCTGTTGAAATTCTTCTTTCGTAAAAAGTAAGGATTGGTCGATATTTAATAAGTAATAAGATGCAGTATCTTTTAATTGTTCTTTTGATATTTTTTTATGAGCGTTAGAACGCACGCCTTCTTCGATAATGTACACCAAATCAAGCACATCGAGCTGCTTATCATACAGGCCAATGAAGAAGTTATCTGCTCTAAGTAAAGAGGTGATAATACTGTGTAAAGATTCAAAGAAACTATCTAGCTCGCTCGATTGATAGGTTAGATTGGCTATTTGCAGCATAGAGCGTTCTAGTTTTTGTGCATCGTTTAACTGCATCACAGTTTGCTGTAAGTCTTCTACGGTGCGAACCTGATTTATCTTGGCGCTTAATAGATGTGCCACAGTTGATAAAATCTCTAAATGGGCGTCGTTGTAGTAATCTTTTTGCGGATGCTCACAGTCAATAACACCCAGTACTTTTTCTTTATAAACTAATGGTACGCAAAGCTCAGAAAGAGCAGGGCGAGAATCTGCTATGTAACGCGGATCTTCACTGACATCGCCAATCATTAACGGTTTACCAGTGCTAGCGACATATCCAGTAATACCTTGATCAAAGCTGATTTCTGTACGATCGATATGGTAAGTATCGTGGCTGCTTGCTGTGCCAATAGACGCCATTTCTTTGAGGATGCGAGTTTTATCATCGGCTAGATAAATAACACACTCTATAAAACCTAGGCGGCTTACCACTTCTGACGTGACATACTCTAACAATTCTTCAACTGTGTCTAATTGCATCACAGATGATGAGAACTGATTAATAATATGTAGTTGGTCTGTTTTGACCTCAAGTGCAAAAGCAGCGTCTAAACTCTTAGGCATAGAATAAAAGGTAACCGAAATGTTGTATTAATTTATTACGTTAACCTACTATCAAACTATCCACAAAGTTATTTTCAAAAAAAACTGGAACTGGTGTAAACTAGGCACCTGAATATGAACTTGGGTAAATAAGCGAGGTTATTTGCTCAATGTTTACGCTATCCCCCTAACTTTAGCCGTGGAAACAAGCAATGTCAGATTTAAATTCGATGCAAACTCTAACAATTACACGCCCTGATGATTGGCACATTCATTTACGTGATGGCGAGCAACTCGTTGATACCGTTCGTGATGCTAGCCGTTACATGGGTCGCGCGATCATCATGCCGAACCTTGTTCCACCGGCAACCTGCACAGACACTGCGTTATCTTACTACGAGCGAATTAAAGCTGCGGGCCCACAAGGTAACTTTGAACCATTAATGGTGCTTTACCTTACAGACAAAACTACACCAGAAGAAATCAAAAAAGCTAAAGCAACAGGTAAAATTGTTGCTGCTAAGCTGTACCCAGCTGGTGCGACTACTAACTCAGATTCGGGTGTAACCTCAATCAAAAACATTTACCCTGTACTTGAGGCAATGCAAGAAGTAGGTATGTTGCTGCTAGTGCATGGTGAAGTAACCGATTCATCAATTGATATTTTTGACCGTGAGAAGGAATTCCTAGAAACAATTCTAGCGGACGTGGTAAATGACTTCCCGAGTCTTAAAATTGTGCTTGAGCACATCACGACGAAAGATGCAGTAGAGTTTGTTAATAATGCACCAGAAAATGTTGCTGCAACGATTACTGCTCATCACCTTCTTTATAACCGTAATCATATGCTAGCAGGTGGTATTCGCCCGCATTATTACTGCTTACCTATTTTAAAGCGCAACATTCACCAGCAAGCCCTAATTGGTGCTGCAACAAGTGGTAGCAAAAAGTTCTTCTTAGGTACTGATTCTGCACCACATTACAAAGACAAAAAAGAAGCAGCCTGTGGTTGTGCAGGGGCTTATACTGCTCACGCAGCTATTGAGCTTTATGCTGAAGCGTTTGAAGAAGCAGGTGCTTTAGACAAGCTAGAAGGTTTCGCGAGCCACTTTGGCCCTGACTTTTACGGTATGCCTCGAAACCAAGATACCATTACATTGGTAAAAGAGAGCTGGACAGTGCCAGCAAGCTATAAACTAGGCGATTCAGAAGTAGTGCCAATCAAAGCAGAGGCGCAAATGGATTGGCAAGTTAAGTAAGTTTTAGCAAGCTATAAATTGAGAATTAAAAGCCCATCTATTTGATGGGCTTTTTTCATTGATAATTAATTGTTTATAAATAGTACTGTCATATATTTTTGTTTAGGCAGTTGACCTTAAAATTATTTTCGATTAATAGAGCTAAAAGCAATTTAATGTGTTAGTCTTAAATTGCTTTGAGTTTTTGCGTATTGAATTTACGGATAATGTGCGGCTGTACGGTTACCGGTTTGGTTATTGGTTCTTCCTGTACTTTACCCCAAGTTTTTTGGGCATTCACTCAGGGAGGATAGAGCCATTATGGCTGAATTTTAATAATTGACTTACAGGAAAATTTGGTATGTCAAACACGGTTACTGGTAAAGTTAAGTTCTTCAACGAAGCTAAAGGCTTCGGTTTCATTGAACAAGAAAATGGCCCTGATGTATTTGTACACTTCAGCGCTATCACAGGTACAGGCTTCCGCACTCTAAGCGAAGGTCAGCAAGTATCTTTCGGCATCAAACAAGGTCAAAAAGGCCCTGAAGCTGAGAACGTAGAAGTAGCATAATTAATTATGCGAACCTAAGCATTTTGGTGAAACAGTTTCTGTTTCACCAAAAATTCATTTTTATCTCCTGCCAAACCCCAAGTTTTAATTCTCTATAAATAGTCATAAACTGTACCGAAATTATATTCCTCCAAAGGCATTGTTTAAGACTAAATTAATCAGCCAATAAGCTAGAACTTCGCATTCTATGCCCTAAAAGCTACTCTCCATAACTAAAGTATTATATGCTGTACCGATAGGATTTATTTAACATGACATCACCCGTTATGTTTAGTTTGTAGTTTTGATCGAACTCGAAAGTGAGCAGCTAAAAAAGTTTATAGTTATTTTTCACCAATCTAGAAATAACCCGCTAAACTTAAATTATCCACATGTGGAATAAATGCTGAGTAACTTATACTTGTTTGATGAAATATAATGAAGGTTTGCTAATCGATGAGCATAGGAAACAATATACTTTTGGTAGACGACCACCCGATGGTGGCAACAGCAATTAAAATGGTACTCGCTAAGTCTACACTAGTTAATGAAGTACAAGCTGTTGGAAGTCAAAAGGAAGCATTGCAGTTTTTAAAAAGTAATAATGTAGCGTTGGCAATTTTAGACATTGAGTTAGAAGACTCAGATGGCTTTAGTTTATATAAGCGCGCAGTCAGTAGTGGGTTTACTGGCAAAGTATTGTTTTTATCTGCTAAGCAAGACAAGCACATTATTCGCACTGCAGCAAAGCTAGGTGCTCAAGGATTTGTTAACAAGGCCGAAAGCCTTGAAGATATCTCCTCTGCAGTTGAAATGATTTTGCGTGGCTATACTTTCTTTCCACAAGAGCACCTAATAGCGTCTGAAAAAGACATAGACGAGTTACTCACTGAACGTGAACTCGCAGTGATGAATTATCTACTACAAGGCTTATCAAACAAAGATATTGGTGAAAAACTTTTCATCAGTAATAAAACGGTAAGTACATACAAAGCGAAAATATTTGAAAAACTTGAAGTTGATTCAATTATTTCACTCGCTAAGCTAGTTAAAGACCGCGCCGTATTTTAACTCTCTCACCCGTAGCGGTGAGAGATTTCAACTCTCTCATTCTTGTGTTTAGTGTCTGATTTGGCTGCTTATTGAGCGGTTAGATGTAGTGAGTGCATAAAAATTCTTCAAAACAGATTTTTTAGATGAACAAAGTGAATTTTTTTTTCATTTTTCTTCAGCGTTTTCAGATTTCATAAAATGTTACATTTATGTTTAAGGTTGAACCGCACATGAATGCAATGTTTGCCAGTAAAGGGCTATAGAAGTGTATCTTTAATATCTCTGTTATATTTTTGTTAATTTGTTGTTTTGGCTATTTTCATGGCAACGACGAGTCACCAAATTTTTCCGATGAAAGCCGAACATCAAGTTGACAGACTCTGATGCATTTAGCATTATTGGAAAGTTGATATCTATTAAAAGATATCAGGGTTGTCCTCTTAGGAGGGTAATTAAATTATAAAAGTAACATTACTTAATTGGTTGGGAACTATGTCTGTTAAAATCAGAAAGAGTCTTGTAGCATCAGCGTTGGTTGGCGCTTTTGCATTTGCAAGCAGCAATGTGATTGCAGATCCTTTGAAAGATGTGCAAAATGCAGGTCAACAAATTCAAAAGGCTGCTGTTAAGTCTCAAACTAAAATTGACAATGTATATGGTCAAACTCAAGAGCTAATCGCTGAGTACCGTAGCATTGTTGACGAAACTGAGCTAATGAAGGTTTATAACGATCACGTAGCACGTTTGGTCGCTGACCAAAACGCTTCAATCGAATCGTTTGACCGTCAAATCGCAACTATCGATAACACGAAACAAAACGTTGTGCCTTTGATGTATCGCATGATCGATACGCTTGAGCAATTCATCAAAGCGGACGTTCCGTTCAATCTAGAGACTCGTCTTGGACGTGTTGAAAGACTTCGTGACATCATGGCGTCAGCTTCAGTTACTACATCTGAAAAATTCCGCCAAGTTCTAGAAGCATATACTGTAGAAGCAGCATACAGCTCAGCTGTAACAGCTTCTCAAGGTACTCTTGAAATTGATGGCAAGAGCATCAACGTTGACTTCGGTCGTTTAGGTCGTATCACTTACGTAGCTCAGTCATTTGACCTTAAGCACGCGTGGGTTTGGGATAACAACACTAAACAGTGGAAAGAATTAGGTGAAGAATACCTAAAACCTGTTAAAGAAGTTATTCGTATGGCACGTAAACAAGCGACATTAGAACTTGTTAAACTACCAATTTTTGGCGCGGAGTAATCAATAATGAAGAAACTATTTAAAGGTTTTGCTGTTGCAGCAGTACTATCTGTTTCTGCAGGTACCGCGCTTAATGCACATGCAAATACTGGTGCTTTAGACAAAATTCTTGAGCAAGTTAAGCAAGAACGTATCTCTGAAGGTAAATTAAACAAGCAACGTGAACAAGAGTTCCTTTCAGCTCGTGCTGACAAGCAAGCGTTACTTAACAAAGCAAAAAGTGACCTAGCTGCTGAAAAAGCACGTGGTGACCGTTTATCTAAAGAGTATGCGCAAAACGAAAATACTCTAGCAGAAAAAGAGCAAGAGCTTCTTAATGCACAAGGTACATTAGGCGAAATGTTCGGTGTTGTTCGTCGTTCTGCAGCTGATGCAATCGGTACTATCGAAGCATCACTAGTATCTGCTGAAAAGCCTGGACGTGCTGAAGTACTTCGTTCACTGGCTGCTGCAAAAGAGCTTCCAACTGTTCGTGAATTAGAAGAGCTTTGGATTGCACTTCAAACAGAAATGACAGAGTCAGCTAAAGTTTCAACTTTCGAAACTGAAGTTGCAGGTCTTGACGGTTCATCTTCTGTGAAGAAAGTAACTCGTATCGGTAACTTCAACTTAGTTACTGACGACGGTTATTTAATCTACTCTCCAGAAACTAAAGCGATTCAACCATTAGGTAAACAACCTGATAGCTACATCCTTTCTGGTATCAGTGATTTACAAAACACTTCTGCAGATAACTACACAGGCGTATTTATCGACCCGACTCGTGGCGCAATCTTACGTATCAACACGCAGAAAAAATCACTAATGGAATACTACGAGCAAGGTGCTGAAGTAGGTTACATCATCACGCTATTACTAGCTGTTGGTTTACTAATCTTCATCGTTCGCTTTATTGATCTTGCGCTTACTAGCACTAAGATTAAGAGCCAGCTTAAGAACCTTTCTACTCCGAATACAAACAACCCACTGGGTCGTATTCTTAAGGTTTACGCTGACAACAAGAATCAAGACGTTGAAAACCTTGAGCTTAAACTTGACGAAGCAATTCTACGTGAAACGCCTCGCATCGAAGCTGGTATCAACATCATCAAGATCTTGGCAGCAATCGCTCCATTACTAGGTCTACTAGGTACGGTAATCGGTATGATCCTTACGTTCCAAACAATCACATTGTTCGGTACAGGTGATCCGAAGATCATGGCTGGTAATATCTCTCTAGCACTTGTTACTACAGCGTTAGGTCTAATTGCAGCTCTACCACTTATCCTACTTCACTCAATTGTTGCAGGTCGTAGTAAGTCGGTTTTACATGTCCTTGATGAGCAAAGCGCAGGTATCATTGCTGCTCACGCGGAGAAGGAGAAAGCCTAATGCTAGTCCTGATGGAGATCTGGGAATCTATCAGGGATTTTGTTGGCACAGGCGGCCAGGTATTATACGTGGTCGCGATAGCACTCTTTCTTATGTGGGTTTTAATGATTGAGCGCTATTGGTTCCTACTAGCTGAGTTTCCTCGTATGACGAAGAACATCGTAGCTAAGTGGGATGCCCGCCAAGACACTACGTCTTGGTACGCACACAGAATCCGTGAAGCATGGATTTCTGAAGCGTCTGAAAAATTAGATCAGCGTATGTTGTTGATTAAGACATTAGTAGCTGTTTGTCCTTTAATCGGCTTATTAGGTACTGTAACGGGTATGATCGCGGTTTTCGAAACCATGGCTACTCAAGGTACTGGTAACGCACGTTTAATGGCATCAGGTATTTCAATGGCAACAATCCCAACAATGGCTGGAATGGTTGCGGCACTATCTGGAGTATTCTTTAGCTCACGTTTAGAAGCGAGAGCGAGAATGGCGAAAGCTAAACTTGTAGATAGCATGCCTCATCACTAGAGAGAGAATTAAATATGGCACGTAAACAACGTTTTCGTGAAGAAGAAGAAGCAGCGGTTGACATGACGCCAATGCTTGACATCGTATTTATCATGCTTATTTTCTTTATCGTAACTACATCGTTCGTTAAAGAGGCTGGTATCGAAGTCAATAAACCTAAAGCGGCCCAAGCTACGAAGCAAAAAAATGCAAACATTTTTGTTGCTATCCGTGCTGATGGTGCAATCTGGATTGATAAACAACAAGTTGATGTTGAACGTGTTTCAGCAAAAATCGAAAGTTTATTAGCAGAACAACCTACTGAAGTTGTAATTTTGCAAGCTGATAAAGAAGCAAAACACGGCGTAGTGGTTAAAGTTATGGACCAGATTAAAGCAACGGGTGATAACCTAAGAATTTCAATAGCTGGAGATCAGTAATGATTCGTTTTCTGTTTTCACTGATTGCAGGTGGGGCAGTTACTTTCGGCTTGTTCTACTTCATGGCGTACCTCATCTCCGGTGGAGCTGACCGTGCGACTGAACAAAAAGAACAGATTGTAGTCGAAATTATGACGAATCCGCCTGAATCTAAGGTGCAGGAGAGGAAGCGTGTTCCGCCTCCGCCTCCGCCACCGCCAAAGCAGCCGCCTAAACCGCAGCCGCCTCAGCCGGAGAACAGCAACCCAAACACTGGTGGTTTGTCATTTAATATGCCAAGCATCGATGTGGGTAGCACAGCCGGTGGCTTAAGTGGTCCAGGTGCATTTGGACGTGATGGTGATGCTACACCTATCGTTCGTATTGAACCAAAATACCCTACGCAAGCAGCGCGTGACGGTAAAGAAGGTTGGGTACAACTTTCATTTACTATCAATGAAGTAGGTGGTGTAGAAGATGTTAAAGTGATCGATGCAGATCCTAAACGTATCTTCGACCGCGAAGCTAAACGTGCGCTACGTAAGTGGAAGTACCGTCCAAAAGTAATTGACGGTAAACCACAAAAGCAATTTGGTCTTCAAGTACAACTAGACTTTAAACTTAACCAAGGTAACTAAGGAGGCGAGTAATGAGAAATTTATCTAAAGTAACTGCACTTGCGCTTCTTATGTCTCTATCAGGTGTAGCTTTTACTGCACCTGCTTTAGCGGCGCCAGATTACGCGAAGATTGAAGCGCGTAAAAAAGCAAAAACTAAAGTAATGGGCGAGCGCGTTGGTAAGAAAGTTATTAAAGCGTTTGACTTGTACAATGAAGATAAGCTTGACGAAGCGATTGCACTACTTAAAGAAATTGATCCTTCGGATGAATTCGATAAGGCCACAGTCGATCGTTACTTAGGTCAAATGTACGCTCAAAAAGAGCAGTACCAATTGGCAATTAAGCACATCTCAGCGGCAGTTAAGCCTGACGTTTTAAACTTTGCTGACCAAGAGCAAGGCCTAAAACTTCTAGGTGATATGTACGCGGGTACTGAGCAATATGCAAAAGCAAAAGAAGCTTATGCAGCTTGGATGGACTTCACAGGTGAGGAAGACGACAAAGTTTATACACGTATTGCGCAAGCAAACTACGAGTTAAAACTTTACAAAGACGTACTTCCTGCTGCAGACAAAGCAATCGAATTGGCAAAAGAACCTGCTAAAGCTTCTTACCAATTAAAGCTAGCTGCCTATTTTGAACTTAAACAGTATCAAAACATGGTAGAAGTAGCTGAAGAAATTGTTCGTGTTTGGCCTGAAGACAAAAAAGCCTGGGTTGGTTTAGGTAAATATTACCTACAAACCGAAGACTTCAAAAAAGGTCTAGCGACCATGGAAGTTGCCTACAAAAATGGCTTTTTTGAAAACGAAGTTGAATACAAAGTACTTTCTAACTTCTATTCGTTAAATGATATTCCTTACAAAGCAGCAGTCGTGCTTGAAAAGGCAATCAACGAAGAAAAAGTTAAGCGTAACAAGCAAAATATCAGTGCAGTGGCATCTAACTACCACCGCTCAAAAGATATTGAAAAAGCAGCTAAATACTATGAAGAAGCGGCTAAATTTGATGACGATGCAGAGCTTTATCGCAAAGCTGGTTCATTACTTTTACAATCGCAAAACTATAGTGCAGCCGTTGTTCGTTTGAACAAGGCATTAGAGTTAGGTTCTGACAAAAAAGGAACTATCTACTCTGATTTAGCTGAAGCTTACTACTACCAAGAGAAGTACAAGCAAGCTTACAACGCTATCACTAAAGCAATGGATGATCCGCGCACGCGTCGTTTCGCGAAGAGCTGGTCAACCTTCATCAAAGATAAAGCCGCTCGTAACGGTGTAAAAATCTAATTGATGTTGTTTTAAATTAAAAAGCCCCTCTGGGGCTTTTTTTATGGAATTTTAAAATGCTAAGACAGATCGTATTATTAGTTGTCGCAAGTGTGATGCTGATTGCTTGCTCTGAGCAAACATCAGGTTTCAAAACATTTAGTGAAGGGCAGCAAGCGCTGCAAACTATTAATAATTTATTATCGACTCAAGAACAGCAAAGTGAAGCTGCTAGCTGGCCTTTCTCAGAAAGTTATTTGCAAGCGCGTCATCAAGCCTATCAAGGACTAAAAGCGACTCAGTTAGGTGTGTCACAACAGGCGC
This sequence comes from Pseudoalteromonas sp. 2CM39R, assembly GCF_023161845.1. Classification (NCBI taxonomy): domain Bacteria; kingdom Pseudomonadati; phylum Pseudomonadota; class Gammaproteobacteria; order Alteromonadales; family Pseudoalteromonadaceae; genus Pseudoalteromonas; species Pseudoalteromonas sp. 2CM39R. The sequence goes on along the minus strand of NZ_JALNTM010000002.1, from coordinate 643,875 downwards.
AATTAAATTATTTAATTATTGCAGAGCGTTATCCTGAGCGTTACTTTGTATGGCCTGTACAACGTGATGTTATTAGCCAAGCTCGTTCATTAGATGACTACTCAGAAAATGCATTAGCTAACTGGCTAGAGTTAGTTGAAACACAGTTAATTGCAGCTGAGCAAAGCAATCTGAAATTAAATAAAATCGAATTAACGCTTTTACATAATATGGTCAAATCGCACCTTGATAATAGCGATGACAGTGTACAAGCAGCACTAAACAAACTTAATCAATATTTAACTCAGTATAAACCGCGTACAAAACTTGGTTTAGTTGGTTTGGCAAACGGTAAAGATTGGTATCAAAGTAAACTTAATTACTTTAGTGGTGAAACTAAGCCACCTTTAAATTGGTTAAGTGAGATACAGGCTTCGTTAAAGCAATCGCAGAGAGCAGATTTTGTCTTACCTGTATCAGACTCTCACGCTAAACCATTAGTAATGAATTATTTTGTAGAAAGTCATCAGCACACAGGCCTTGATTGGCAGCTTGATTATCTCGACCCGCTCAAAAGTAAGCGTAAATTAACACAAGGCGAGCAATACTTCTGGCAAGTTATGATGGAAACTGACTTAGGTATTCATTATCACACGTGGAGTGAACAACAAGCACGTGTTAGCTTGATGAAGCGTTTAGGTGTAGATCAGCAGCAAGCTGATTGGTTAATTGAGGATATCGTGCTTTATCCTGCGATGAGCTTTATTTTTATAAATTAGTACAGCGCTGCGCTCTATGGAGCGCAACGTCGACAGCGTTGGCTTGCAGGATCTGCAAGTAAACGTTCGTCATCAATTTTTTCTTCACAATCACAGCAATAGCCATACTGCCCAATATCGATTTGGCATAGTGCTGCTTCTAACTTTTCTATTCGAGCAATCAATATTTGATACTCAGAACCGAGATTATTTGCTGTCATCTCTAACCAGTCTGAAGGGGGATTATCCTTGAGTTGCGATAGCAGTTGCTGATGATAGGCTTGATCAGAATTAGCCAGCATATCGAGTAAACGTTGTCTAACCTGCGCAAGTTCTGCAGATAACTTTGTTTGAATTTCAGTATTGTTCATCGCTTTTCTTCCAAGTGGGCAATACTGGTATTATCAAACAAAATCTATTTGCTAATTATGATTTGTATCAATACTCGGCGCTTTCGCGTACTTTCTTAGTACATCTGCTACTTCGTCTTTGGCTTTTAGACGGCGGATCTCATCAAAAAGTGCGTTAGCTTGTGGATATTGGCGTTTTAAATAGCCGAGCCACTGCTTAGTACGAGAAGCAAAATACTTTTCACATTTGCTCTCGTCTTGATGCATAGATGAATGAATAATGTGGTATATCACATGCTCCCATAACATCGGAGTGTAATGCTCGTTTTCTGCATGAGATTTTATTTGTTTTGCTAAATCAGGCATCGCTAATGCACCACGACCAAGCATTAGGTCTTGGCAATGACTGCGCTTTTGACAAAGCATGGCATCTTCAACTTGCCAAATTTCACCGTTAGCAACGACCAAAATATTTTTATCTTTGATCAACGGCGGGATTTTCTCCCAGTATGCCGGTGGGTTGTAACCATCTCTTTTAGTTCTGGCATGAATAGCAAGACTTGAAGCACCCGCGCTAACAACAGCATCAACAATTTCTTGGCTATTACTATCATCATCAAAACCAAGCCTAATTTTGGCACTAACTTCATGGCAAGGGTCAACAGCATCACGTACGGCTTTAATAATTTCGTACATGTGTTCAGGGTCTTTTAACAGTACCGCACCACCTTTACTTTTGTTCACTGTTTTTGCTGGGCAACCAAAATTTAAGTCGATGCCATGGGAGCCTAGGCGTATTGCTTTGACGGCATTTGCTGCCAAAGCATCGCCAACTTGACCTAGCAACTGAATACGCACTGGCGTACCTGCACGAGTATAGCCACCTGTTTTTAGCTCAGGACAATAGCGATGAAACACGCGTTCGGGCAGTGTGTCTTCAACGACACGAACAAACTCTGTTACGCATAAATCAAATCCACCTAAATCAGTTAGGAGTTGTCGCATTTTAAAATCCACAACGCCTTCCATCGGTGCTAAAACTAGTCGCATGATACCTGTTAACTCATCAAAAATTAGGACGCGTATTCTAGCTGTTCTGGATTGTTTTATAAATCGTAATTTGCATTCTTGGTAGTTTCAGAAAATAATTATAAAAATTTTGAAAGTAATTTTTAGTTCTCGGGTCTTGTTTAATAACCCTTTATAAAAAAGAGAGTCATCGAATGAACACAGTTAAGAAAAATTCAATTGCATTAACATTAGGTGCGGTTGTAGTAGGTGCGTCAAGTTTTGCAGCCACTGATGCTAGTGCAAACCCATTTGAATTTCAGCAAATGCAAGCAGGCTATCAACTAGATGCCGCAGAAGGTAAATGTGGTGAAGGTAAATGCGGCGGCGATAAAAAAGCCGAAAAAGAAGGCAAATGTGGCGAAGGTAAATGCGGCGCAGACAAAAAAGCAGCTAAAGAAGGCAAGTGCGGCGAAGGTAAATGTGGCGCAGACAAAAAAGCAGCTAAAGAAGG
>NZ_JALNTM010000002.1:124552-641166 GCF_023161845.1 Pseudoalteromonas sp. 2CM39R | reverse complement strand
AAGTGCGGCGAAGGTAAATGTGGCGCAGACAAAAAAGCAGCTAAAGAAGGCAAGTGCGGCGAAGGTAAATGTGGCGCAGACAAAAAGAAAGCTAAAGAAGGTAAGTGTGGTGAAGGTAAATGTGGTTCTAACCACTAAGCGCTCATTTAGCTTTTAAAAGGGCCGTAAAGGCCCTTTTTAGTAGGAGGTAGTATGTTAAAAGAATCAGTAGCTGATTTTGGGCAGGTTGGTTTAGGTTTGCGCCGAGAAATGCTTGATGAAATGCTCATTGATGTTCCAAAACCCATTGAGTTTTTAGAAGTTGCACCAGAAAATTGGCTCAAGCTAGGCGGGCGTTTTGGAAAACAATTTAAACAGCTTACCGAACAACATGCCTTTGTATGCCATGGTTTATCGTTATCGATTGGCTCACCAGCAGCGCTTGATATTGACTTTGTGCAATCGCTAAAAGCTTTTTTTAAAGAGCATAATATTCGTTTATTCAGCGAACACTTAAGCTACTGCTCGGGAGAAGGGCATATGTACGATTTAATGCCTATTCCGTTTACTGAAGATGCAATTAAACATGTGGCCTCTCGTATTAGGCAAGTACAAGATATTCTAGAGCAGCCAATTGCCATCGAAAATGTCTCTTACTATGGCGCGCCTGGCCAGCAAATGACAGAACTTGAATTTACCAATGCTGTTTTAGAAGAAGCGGATTGTAAACTACTGCTCGACGTGAATAACATTTACGTTAATTCGATTAATCATGGTTACGACGCAGAGCAATTCTTAGCGGCGTTACCAACAAAGCGTATTGCATATGGGCATGTTGCAGGCCACTACACTGAGGCAGAGGATTTACTGGTTGATACCCATGGTGCGCCAGTTATCGATCCTGTTTGGCAATTACTTGAAAAAGCTTATGATGTTCATGGAGTATTTCCCACTTTGTTAGAACGAGATTTTAATATCCCTCCTATGAGTGAGTTATTAGCTGAACTGAAAACCATTGAAGCACTGCAGCAAACAGCCAGCAAACAAAACCAAGCAAGGGTGAAACACAGTGCCTAATCATTTTACCCAAGTGCAGCAAGCGTTTATGGCGCATATCCGTGACCCTCAGCAACATGCTAAGCCTAGCGATGTTGAAGAGCGCCGGATGGCGATTTACCGAGACTTATTTTTTAATAATGTGGATGGCTTTGTTAGCTCTGCGTATCCAGTACTAAAAAGTTTATATTCAGAGCAAGCTTGGCATGGCCTCGTTAGGCAGTTTTTTAGCCTGCATGATTGTAAATCTCCTTATTTTTTAGATATTGCAGGGGAGTTTTTGGCCTTCCTTGCTAATGACTATGAAATGCAAAGTGATGATCCCGCGTTTATGTTAGAGCTAGCGCACTATGAATGGGTTGAGCTTGATGTATCGGTTGCTCAAGAGGTGCCAGAAGAAGTCAGTTTATCGGCTCATCAAGTGACAAGCTCTGCATTATTCTTTAGTTCACTTGCGCGTAACTTGAGTTACAGTTTTCCTGTGCATACCATCAGTGCAGATAATCAACCAAGTGAACCGGCAGCACAACCAAGTTACTTTGTGGTTTATCGTGATAGCGATGACGAAGTACAATTTTTATCGACAAATGCGATGACCGCATTACTTCTTAATATCATAGAATCTCAGCCGGGTGCAGATTTAAATGATGTATGCCAAGCAGTTGCAGAGCATGCGCCTCAATTTAGCCAAGAGCAGCTGTATCAGGGAGCGCTCAATACCTTAAGTGCCATGGCAGAGCGCGGCATTGTGGTGACTAATACATTGGTTTAAAAATCGGCTAAAGCTCTTTATTGATGAGGGCAGTTCGACTATTATGTGCGCCTTATTTTGTCGTGCTTAAATAAAGGTAGTAACTATGTCGAATGATAAAGACTTTAAAGATCCGTTCAATGCAACTTATTTCATTGCGTTTTTAGCTGTATTCGGTGGCATTGGCTGTCTAAACGCTATTCTTGGTTGGATCACTTCTTTATCTTAATCTGCGCAAGCAAATTTAAGACAATAGGCTGCATAATGCAGCCTTTTTTATAGTTGATATTTCTTGTTAAGTGATTAATTTCGAAACTTGCTACCGACTTTCCCCTAAGGTGATGTTATACTCTCGAGCTTTGTTAGATAAACTTTTTGAGCAGTATAATTATGACTCAAGCAACTTCAACGCTCATCAAACAGAGCATTGCAACGATCGCTGATTACCCAAAGCCGGGCATTATGTTCCGCGACGTAACAACTTTAATGGCTAATGCTGACGCATTTAAAGCAACTATCGACAGCTTTATCGCAGCATATAAAGACCAAGGTTTTACAAAAATCATCGGTACTGAATCTCGTGGCTTTATCTTTGGTGCACCACTTTCTTATGCACTAGGTATTCCATTCATTCCAGTTCGTAAACCAGGCAAACTTCCTCGCGAAGTGATTTCACAAAGCTACCAATTAGAGTATGGTGAAGATATTCTTGAGCTTCATACAGACGCAATTGTCCCTGGCGATAAAGTGTTACTGGTAGATGACTTACTAGCGACAGGTGGCACAATCGAAGCAACTGCAAAATTAGTTGCTAAACTAGGCGGTAACGCAACTGATGCAGCATTTGTTGTTTCTTTACCTGAGCTGGGTGGTGAGCAACGAGTTGCTGATATGGGCATCAAAATCTTAAAGTTGGTTGAATTCGAAGGCGAATAATTAATGAGTTATCAGGTTCTAGCAAGGAAATGGCGACCACAAACCTTTCACGAGTTAGTGGGGCAGTCTCATGTTAAACAGGCATTAGTCAATGCATTAACACAAAATAGACTCCATCATGCTTATCTCTTTACTGGAACCCGTGGGGTGGGTAAAACAACCATCGCACGTATATTCGCAAAAAGCCTCAACTGCGATAAGGGTATCTCTGCTGAGCCATGCGGCCAATGTTCAAGTTGTACTGACATTGAAGCAGGCCGTTATATCGATTTGTTAGAGATCGATGCGGCATCACGTACCAAAGTAGAAGATACCCGCGAAATCCTTGATAACGTTCAATACGCACCAACACGTGGTCGTTACAAGGTATACCTAATCGATGAAGTTCACATGCTGTCAAAGCACAGTTTCAATGCATTACTTAAAACATTGGAAGAGCCGCCAGAGCATGTGAAGTTTTTATTAGCGACAACCGATCCGCAAAAACTGCCAGTGACGATTTTATCGCGTTGCTTACAGTTTAATTTAAATGCTTTGTCGCAATCAGAAATTCATGATCAGCTTGCCCATGTTCTTAATCAAGAACAGCTAAGTTTTGATGATAAATCATTGTCTATTTTAGCTAAGGCAGCCGATGGTAGTATGCGTGATGCATTGAGTCTTACAGACCAAGCAATTGCGCAAACCAATGGCAATATTAATCATCAGGCTGTGCAAACCATGCTTGGCTTGATGGATACTCAATATAGCCAAACCATGTTAGCAGCGTTATTGTGCCAAGATGGCGATGCGTTACTTCAAGAAGTAAAAGCGGTCGTTAGCCGAAACCCTAACTTTGTAGCTTTGCTCGACGATTTAATTGCCCTGACGCATCTCATTCAGCTTGTGCAACTTGTGCCTAATGCAGCGGCCCTTGATGATACTAACCGAGATTTTATTGAGCAGGTGGCACAAACCACTGATGCACAGCAGATGCAGGTTTACTATCAATTGCTACTCAATGGTAAAAAAGATTTGCAATGGGCACCCGATGCTAAACTTGGTTTTGAAATGATCATGTTGCGATTGCTTGCATTCCAACCTACGCAATTTGCACAAAGCCAAACACCAACGAATACCCAGCAACAGGTTAAGCCAAGTGGTGCCGGTGCACTGCGTGATATTTTGAAAAAATCAACGGCGCAACGTGAGCAAGCAGCTTCAGAGCAAGCACCAGTTGCACATAGCTCTCAGGCAACTGCTGTTCCTTCAGAGCCTCAGCCAACACAAGCTGAGCCTATTCAAGCAGAACCGAATCAAGCTGCCAAGGCAGAAACGGCGCATAGTCATCAACCTGCCCAGCAAGTTGAAGCAACAGCAGAAGAGCAGCCTGATGCTGGTCAACAGCCTCAGCAATCTGTTGAAACTGCAATGGTCGCTGAAGTTCAACCAGCGCCACAACAGCAAGAGCAAAGCCACTCAGAGCAAGTGCCAGCAGCTGAATACTCATCACCAGAGTATTCTTCGCAAGATTATATGGACGATCATGATGCGCAAATGGATCCATCACTTGCTGCGCAATACGATGATGTGATGAATAGCGCCTATGATCAGGGCTTTACTGCCAATGAAGCATCTGCGCCTCAGCAACAGCAAACTGCACCTGCACAATTACAACAGCAGCAAAGTCAGGCGCAGTCGGCCATTGCTCGAATTTTACAAGACCGCAATATTTCAGGTGCCGGGCGTTTAAGTGGTGCAGCAACGCAAACTAATGCTAAAGCAGAACCACAGCCTGATGCTAAGCCCAAAGCAGAGCCGCCAGCGCAACAAAGCACAGCCACGACCAATATTCAGTCTCAGCAGCAAGCAATGGCTGCTGAAGTAAAAAAGCCCATCCCCCAGCAAACGGGGGAGAGCAGTAGTAAAGTAAAAAAAGTCGACTTTAGAGAAAAGCATCAAACAATCACCGAAAACTTAGCGCCAGAGTTACTTGAGCAGATCAATCCACAAAAAGCGCCAGAGCCAGTAGTTGAAGAAGCCAGTATTCCGATACCTGATGATTTTGAAAGCCCGATCAGCAGTATTAAATTTGCACACGAACAAGACGAATGGGCGTATTTAATTAAACGTATGGGGCTTGGTGGTCGCATGCGCCAATTTGCGCTGCATTCAATCTTTACTAAGCAGAATAATCAGCTGCACATTGAAGTTGATTCATCACAGCGCCATTTAGATAGCGCAGTGCTTAGACAAAAGCTCAATGCTGCATTAAGTGAAATTTACGGCCATAATGTAGAGCTTAGTATCGAGTTTGCTGATGGCGTAATTGATTCACCATATTTGATTCAACAAAAAATTGATGCGGGACGTCATCAACAAGCGATTGATGTAATAAATAGCGATGAAAATATAGTGCAATTTCAGCAGTTATTTAGCGCTATAATCGATGAAAACAGTATTCAGGCATTGTAATTAGTTACAATAGCCCTTATCTTCATGCCAATTAAAGTAGTTTAGAAAGAGAGACAGTTATGTTTAAAGGTGGAATGGGTAACATGATGAAGCAAGCGCAGCAAATGCAAGAGCGCATGCAAAAAGCCCAAGAAGAAATCGCAAACCTTGAAGTTGTAGGTGAAGCAGGTGCAGGCCTAGTTAAAGTAACTATGCTTGGTAACCACAATGTTCGTCGTGTTGAATTAGATGAAAGCCTAATGGAAGACGACAAAGACATGATCGAAGATTTATTAGCGGCAGCGTGTAACGATGCTGTACGTCGTGTTGCTGAAGAAACACAAGAGCGCATGAGCAAAGTAACTGGCGGTATGCAATTACCACCAGGTATGAAAATGCCATTCTAAGTGATTTTGTATGCAACTATCTCCTAGTTTAACACAGCTAATTGAAGCGCTACGATGCCAGCCGGGCATAGGTCCTAAGTCGGCGCAGCGCATTGCTTTTCATTTGCTTGAGCGTGACCGTCAGGGTGGTAAACAGCTTGGCCATGCATTAACCAAGGCAATGGATGAAGTAGGGCATTGTCAATCTTGTCGTACTTTTACAGAGCAAGCTGTATGCGATATTTGTTCAAGTGTTAAACGCCAAGATAGTGGTTTATTGTGTGTGGTCGAATCACCAACCGATGTACTCGCTATTGAGCAAACTGGTCAATACCAAGGTCTTTACTTTGTTTTAATGGGTCACTTGTCGCCAATTGATGGCATAGGACCAAAAGAAATTGGCCTTGATATTCTTGAAAGCAAGTTGCAACAAGGTGGCATTAATGAGGTGATCCTCGCAACCAATCCAAGTGTTGAAGGTGAAACCACAGCCCACTACATTGCTGAGCTTTGTCATAAGTATCAGGTAGGTGCATCTCGAATTGCTCACGGTGTCCCTGTTGGTGGTGAGCTCGATTTACTCGATGGTATGACATTGATGCATGCATTTAGCGGACGACGCGCCGTAAACCAAAACTAATACCGATAATGGTATCAAAAGCCTGCTTTAAGCAGGCTTTTTTGTATATGGCCCCCCAATTTAGCCGTAAATTTAATTTTTTGCCTTGAAGTTCAAAAAGCCTGCCCCATATAAAGAGTCATAGTGCAGATTAGACACTTTGTTAATTGGAGATTTACACAATGACTGCAGCACAAAAAGAAACATTAGGCTTTCAAACAGAAGTCAAACAACTATTAAACCTGATGATTCACTCTCTTTACTCTAATAAAGAGATTTTCCTACGTGAGCTTGTATCAAACGCGTCAGATGCGGCAGATAAATTACGTTTCCTTGCGCTTTCTAATGGCGATTTATACGAAAACGATGCGGAACTAAAAGTACGTATCAGTGCTGATAAAGAGGCAAACACGGTCACCATTACTGATAACGGTATTGGTATGAGCCGTGAAGATGTGATCAATTCACTAGGTACAATTGCAAAATCAGGCACCGCAGAATTTTTCCAAAACCTAACAGGTGACCAAAGCAAAGATTCACAATTGATTGGTCAATTTGGTGTTGGTTTTTACTCAGCGTTTATCGTTGCTGACAAAGTAACAGTGCGTACTCGTAAAGCAGGTGAAAGCCAAGGGATTGAATGGCAATCTGCAGGTGAAGGTGAGTACACATTACAAGAGATTGATAAACCATCACGTGGTACTGAAATCATTCTTCACCTTCGTGAAGACGAAACAGAGTTTGCTGATGAGTTCCGTTTACGTAGCATCGTAACTAAATATTCAGACCATATTTCTATTCCAGTTGAGATGTATAAAGCAGAAGTACCTGAGTCTGAAGGTCCTGACGGCGAGAAAATTCCAGCACAGCCAGGCGAGTGGGAAGGTATTAACCGCGCAACAGCACTATGGACTCGCGATAAGTCAGAAGTAACAGACGAAGAGTACAAAGAGTTTTATAAGCACATCGGTCATGATTGGGAAGAGCCACTAAGCTGGGCACATAACAAGGTTGAAGGTAAAACAGAATACACTAGCTTGTTATACATCCCGAAAAAAGCACCTTTCGATTTATGGAACCGTGAACGTCAATCAGGTTTAAAACTGTATGTGCAACGCGTTTTCATTATGGATGACGCTGAGCAGTTCATGCCAAGCTATTTACGTTTTGTGAAAGGTTTACTTGATTCAAACGACTTACCACTTAACGTGTCGCGTGAAATTTTACAAGACAACAAAGTAACGCAAGCAATCCGTAAAGGTTGTACATCGCGCGTACTTAAAATGCTTGAGCGTATGGCGAAAAACCGCGAAGAAGATTACCAATCTTTCTGGAATGAGTTTGGTCAGGTGTTAAAAGAAGGCCCAGCTGAAGATGCGGCTAACAAAGAAGCCATTGCTAAGCTATTGCGTTTCTCTTCTACACATACAGATGAAAGCACACAAAATGTATCGCTTGAGCAATACATTGAGCGTATGAAGCCAGAGCAAGACAAAATCTACTATGTAGTTGCTGATTCATTCGCTGCAGCGAAGAACTCACCACATTTAGAGATCTTCCGTAAGAAGGGCATCGAAGTATTGCTTCTAAGCGACCGTGTTGATGAGTGGATGATGAGCTACTTGACAGAGTTCAACGAAAAATCATTCCAGTCAATTACCCGTGGTGACTTAGATTTAGGCAACATGGATGACGAAGAAACGAAAAAAGCGCAAGAAGAGTCAGAAAAAGAAGTTGCTGGCCTAGTCGAGCGTATTAAAACAGCACTAGGTGATAACGTTAAAGACGTACGCTTTACGCACCGTTTAACTGACTCTCCTGCATGTGTTGTTGCAGATGAGCACGATATGAGCTCGCAAATGCAAAAGTTAATGGAATCAGTTGGTCAAACAGTGCCTGAGCAAAAGCCAATTTTTGAGCTTAACCCAGAGCATCAGCTTGTTAAACACTTAAATGTTGAACAAGATGAAGACAAGTTTGCCCAGTGGTCAGAAGTACTTCTAGATCAAGCATTACTGGCTGAGCGCGGTACTTTAAAAGACCCTGCAGGCTTTGTAACTCGTTTGAACAAACTTATGCTAGATTTAAGCAAATAAGCGTTTTAGCTGAATGAGTTGGAAAAGGGAGCAAGGCTCCCTTTTTTATTGCCGCTAATATAGGCAATTGGTATAAGTTACTTGAGGTATAGCCTTAGTTGTGGAAGAATTCAGGCTCTAAAAACAAAACTCCACTGATCGACCATTTTTAAGATTAGTATCACACAGAGGACAATGATATGCGCATTATTCTTTTGGGCGCGCCGGGTGCAGGTAAAGGTACTCAAGCTCAGTTTTTGATGGACAAATACGGTATTCCACAAATTTCTACGGGCGATATGCTGCGTGCAGCAATCAAAGAAGGTACACCACTTGGTCTTGAAGCTAAAAAAGTAATGGATGCAGGTCAATTAGTATCTGACGAAATTATTATCGGTCTAGTTAAAGAGCGCATTGCTAAGCCAGATTGCGAAAAAGGTTTCTTACTAGACGGTTTCCCTCGTACTATTCCTCAAGCAGATGCAATGAAAGAGAATGGCGTGGTAGTTGATCACGTTATCGAATTTGACGTTGCTGACGAAATCATCGTTGAGCGTATGGGCGGCCGTCGCGTACACCCTGGCTCTGGTCGTGTTTATCACGTTGTTTATAACCCACCTAAAGTTGATGGCAAAGATGACATCACAGGTGAAGACCTAATCATTCGTGATGACGACACTGAAGAAACAGTACGTAAGCGTTTAGGTATTTACCACGACCAAACTAAACCATTAGTTGATTACTACCAAGCTGAAGCAAAAGCAGGCAACACTCAGTACCACAAATTAGACGGTACACAAGCTGTTGAAACTGTTAGCCAACAACTTGGTGAGCTTTTAGGTTAATAGCCTTATTGTTGACATAAAAAAACCGCCGTTGGGCGGTTTTTTTGTCTGTATCACTGCAAGTAAAAATTGCGCTTTACAGTTTCTTTAATGCCGCAATAGCGCCGTCGTAATCAGGCTCTTTTGAAAGGTTATCGACAAGCTGCTTGTAAACGATGTTATGTTCTTTATCGAGCACAAATACGGCGCGGGTTAACAAGCCCATATCTTTGATAATCAAACCGTAGTTCTTACCAAAGTCACGCCATACTGAGTCAGATAAAGTCACTACTTTGTCTATATTCTCCGCTTTACAAAAACGCTTCTGTGCGAACGGTAAGTCTGCGCTTAAGGTTAGCATCGCCACACTTGGGTATTCTGAAGCTACTTTTTCATTAAAGTGTTTGGTTTGAATACTACATACACCGGTGTCTAAACTTGGCACAACGCTTAAAAGCACGGCTTGGCCTTGATAGTTGTCTAGTGTGACTGGCGTAAAGCTGCCATCTACTACTTTAAAATTAGGCGCTTTTTGACCAACTTCAACACCTTGTCCTAGTAAAGTGACTGGCTTAGATTGGGCAGAAACCTTACCAGCATCTAAACTATTTTCTGATAAATCACCTGCATAACTAAACGTGCACACAGCACTTAATGCAAATATAAGTGGACGTAACATAATAAGATTCCTTCAAATTAACGCATTTAACATCAGTGTATTATACTCATGAGGTGGCTCCAAGGATTAGTACAATTTAAAATTGTAAATAACCAGTAGTTTGATTAACATGTGTTCGTGACCCTATTTTTTATATATAAAAATAAGAATAAAGTTGCTAGGCTAATTATTGTCTAGTTAAAAAGTACGGATTTAGAGAGAGAGTATGTCAACATCGGTATTAGTTTGTGATGATTCAAAGTTAGCTCGTCGACAATTAGCACGCTCTTTACCCGATGATTGGGATATTAAAGTTGAGTTTGCTGAAGACGGTGTTCACTGTATTGAGCAAATCAAAAAAATTCAGCCTGAAATACTGTTTCTCGATTTAAACATGCCTGAAATGGATGGCTACGAAGTACTTCAAGCCATTCAAGAACAAGACCTTCATGTTCTCACCGTAGTTGTGTCTGGCGATATTCAGCCTAACGCTCACCAACGTGTGCTTGAGTTAGGCGCTATCGACTTTATTCAAAAACCTTGCTCTGCAGAAAAGCTTGCTAATATCATCGAGCACCATGGTATTAAAGATAAAGCCATGCGTGAACGCCTTGCTAATAAGCTAGGTGAGCAAGTTGACCCTGATGTACGTGACATCTATCAAGAGCTCACAAACGTGGCTATGGGGCAAGCAGGGGACTTATTAGCGCGTCTTCTTAATGTATTCGTAAAGCTTCCTATTCCTAATGTAAATGTATTAGAGGTAAATGAGCTCGATATGGCTTTACGCTCTATTGATGCGAATGCCACTACATCCGGTGTGTGCCAAGGTTTTATCGGTGGTGGTGTATCTGGTGAAGCCTTATTGCTATTAAATGATTCAAGTTTTAAAGAAATTGCGTCACTTATGAATTACGAAGGCGAGCTTAACGATAAAGTTGAGCTTGAGCTGCTGATGGATGTCAGCAACATTCTAATTGGCGCGATTTTATCAGGGCTTTCTAAACAGCTCGATATGCGTTTTAGCCAAGGTCACCCTGTGGTGCTAGGACAGCATTGTGATGTTACCGATTTAGTAAAAGCCAATAAATCTCGCTGGCAACGAACGCTGGCGATTGAGATCAGCTATGGCATCGAAAATCATAATATTAACTGTGATTTGATGTTGCTGTTCACCGAGGACTCATTAAAAACCCTTAAGTACAAAGTAGCTTATTTATTAGAAGACTAAACTATGCCTGCAGCCGATTTTAATATGAATGAACTCCATTGGTTAATGGATATGTTTAATACCGTTGATGTAGGCCTAGTGGTGCTCGATAGAGACTACAAAGTATGCATCTGGAATGGGTTTATGGAAAACCATTCCGGCTTATTACCAAGCGCGGTGAAAGATAAAGACCTGTTTGACTTATTTCCATCAATCGATGAAAAATGGTTTCGCAGCAAATCTGAGTCTGTATTCATTTTAAATAATCGCTCGTTTACTATTTGGGAGCAGCAGCCATATATTTTCCGTTTCAAAAATTACCGCCCAATTACCGGTAAAGCGGATCATATGTATCAAAATGCCACCTTTATTCCGCTGACGACGACCACAGGTGAAGTATCGCATATCTGTATCATTATCTATGATGTAACCGATGAAGCGGTGAATAAAAAAGAGCTAGAAGAAGCTAATAGCAAGCTTGAACAAATGAGCCGTACCGATGCGCTTACTAAGCTTACTAACCGTGGTTATTGGGAAGAAAAGCTACGCAAAGAATATATGCGAATTGTGCGCAGTGGCGGATGTAGCAGCTTGTTGATGTTTGATATTGACCACTTTAAAAAGGTCAACGATGAGCATGGCCATCGTGGCGGTGATGAGGCGCTGCGTCATATTGCAGACTTACTGCGTAAAACTCTGCGTGAAACAGACTTAGCAGGTCGCTATGGTGGTGAAGAGTTTGCGGTAACCTTGCTTGATACTGATCATGAAGGTGCGCATATCTTTGCTGAGCGATTAAGAACACTGATTGAGAACTCATCAATTTACTTTGATGGCAAACAAATTCAACTGACGGTCAGTATTGGTTTTGCGTGCTTCGACGAGAAGTTTGATCGCTACGAAAAGTGGGTTGAAGCAGCCGATAAAGCCTTATACCACTCAAAAGAAAACGGCCGTAACAAGGTCACAGCTTATACAGATTTATAAATAAAGAAGGGGCAAATAAGCCCCTTTTTTATAACAATCCGATTAAGTTTGCGGGTTAACCCCAAGTGGTGGTAGAACAAGAATATCTGTTTTAAGTAGCTTCATGACTTTTTCGGCAGTATTACCAATTAAATGGCCTTTAATACCTGTATTACCCACCGAACCCATAATCACTAAGTCTGCATTTAATTTAGCTGCAACACTTGGGATCACTTGCTCAACCACACCGGCTTTGATTTTAAGCTTGTCTTTTAAGTCGTGGGCTTCGATTAAAGTACGCTGTGCTACGGGTAGCTTTTCAAAGGCGTTAATCACTTGCTCATCTGAAAATACAATCCCTAAATCACGTAAAAACGGCGATACATGTACGGTATAACAGGCATAAAACTCGCTGTCGTAGTCTTTAGCATAGGCTAAGCCTGCTTTGATAATTGCTTCGTTTAAACAGTATTTAGTCGCCTTCTCGCTGCCTAAATCAAGGGCTGCCAGTACATTGGTATTGTTACGCCACTTGTTATCGGCGGCCAAATAAAGCGGCAGTGGACTAAAGCGAATAAGCTGCCAGTCTAGCTCTGTAAATTGCGTTTCTTTGTCGATGTGGCGAGTTTTAATCACCATTTCATAGTCTGACGTATCAAGCTCATTGGCTAGCCACTGTACTGGGCTTTCATGCCACATGGCTTGCAAAGTATAGCTACCATCATCTAAATGCTCACTGATAAGTGGACCAAGTGCTGCACGGACTTTAGCGAGCTCTTTGTCTTGAATAGCGAGCGCTTCATCAGGTGGAATAGAGAATAAAATGTTATTGGTGTCTTCGTAGCTAAAAGCAACAATATCAATATGCTTCACGCCTTTGGCTTTTTGCTTTGCATGCAATATAGACGTTTTAGCATCGGCTGTAGAGTCGATGATCACCAGTATTTTTTTATTCATTTTTGGCTACTCTGTTGTGTGTCGGGTATCACTGCTTGGGCATTCACCCAATAATGAAACTTCACCTGTTGCGGCTTCTTGTTCCAGTTTTACCTTAAAGCCCCATAGCCTGTAAAGATGTTTTAACACTTCATCTTTGGATTTAGCTAACGGAATATTGTTATGCGGTACATAACGCAGAGTAAGTGAACGATCTCCTCTAATATCAACATTATAGACTTGAATATTTGGTTCGTGATTACTTAGATTGTATTGTGCCGACAGTGTTTCACGAACCTGATGATAGCCCATTTCATCATGGATGGCACCGACATTGAGGGTCGGCTCTTTTTCATGATCAATAATAGTAAACAACTTAAAATCACGAATAATTTTTGGCGACAAAAACTGGCTAATAAAGCTCTCATCTTTAAAGTTTTGCATTGCAAAGTGCAGGGTTTCTAACCAATCACTGCCGGCATACTCCGGAAACCATTTCTTGTCTTCTTCTGTTGGATTTTCGCAAATACGGCGAATATCAACCATCATGTTAAAGCCAAGAGCATAGGGGTTGATCCCTGAATAATAATTACTGTTGTAGGGCGGTTGATACACCACATTGGTGTGACTTTGTAAAAACTCGAGCATAAAGGCATCGGTGAGCTTACCTTCATCGTACAGGTGGTTCAAAATGGTGTAATGCCAAAACGTAGCCCAGCCCTCATTCATCACTTGAGTTTGTTTTTGTGGGTAAAAATATTGCGAAATTTTACGCACAATTCGAATTATTTCTCGTTGCCATGACTCTAGCAGTGGCGCATTTTTTTCGATGAAGTACAAAATGTTTTCTTGTGGCTCCTCTGGAAAACGGCGCTCACGCTTTTTCGACTCTTGCTGCGAAGTAGGGATTGTGCGCCACAACTCGTTGACTTGTGATTGTAAGTAGTCTTCACGTTCTTGTTGGCGTTTTTGTTCTTCAAAAAGTGAAATACGTTGCGGGCGTTTGTAGCGGTCTACACCATAATTCATTAACGCATGGCATGAATCAATCAGGTTTTCGACCTCGGTAATACCGTATTTCTCTTCGCACTTGGCAATGTAATTTTTGGCAAATAATAAGTAATCGATAATTGAGCTGGCATCGGTCCAGGTTTTAAATAAGTAATTGCCTTTAAAAAATGAGTTGTGACCATAGCAAGCGTGGGCCATTACCAAGGCTTGCATTGGCAGGGTGTTTTCTTCCATTAAATAGGCAATGCAAGGATCTGAATTAATAACAATTTCATAAGCAAGGCCCATTTGCCCACGCTTATAATTTTGCTCTGTTTGAATGAATTTTTTACCATACGACCAGTGGCTATAGCCAATCGGCATTCCCACACTCGAATAGGCATCCATCATTTGTTCAGCAGTGATCACCTCAATCTGATTCGGGTAGGTATCGAGCTTATAAATTTTCGCTACCCGTTCAATCTCAGTTTGATACTCTGTTAGTAGATCAAATGTCCAATCAGGACCGTCGCTAATACGTTTATCGGCCATACTTTACCTCACTGGCAAGGCTATGCGGCGCCTTGCTGCTGACGATTCTTTTTAAATAATTCACGGAAAATAGGGTAAATGTCCTCAACGCCACGAATGTGTTGCATGGCAAAATTGTCGTGGGTTTGCACTATTGATTGATACTCTCGCCATAAACTTTGATGAGCACGGGCAGTAATTTCGATATAGGCGTAATAACGCACCGCCTTTAGCAGTTTATTTCGTAAAATTTCACCACAGTTTGGCGAGTCATCAGCCCAGTTATCGCCATCAGAGGCTTGCGCTGCGTAAATGTTCCACTCTTCAGGGTTATAACGTTCAGCGATGATTTCGTTCATCAGTTTTAATGCACTTGATACTATGGTGCCACCCGTTTCTTGAGAATAGAAAAACTCTTGCTCATCGACTTCTTTCGCTTGGGTATGATGACGAATATAGACAACCTCTATATTTTTGTAGCTACGAGTTAAAAATTGATAAAGCAGAATATAAAAGCGTTTTGCCATGTCTTTCGTTGCTTGATCCATCGAGCCAGACACATCCATTAAACAAAACATGACTGCTTTGCTTGTTGGGTGTGGTTGCTTTTCATAATTACGAAAACGTAAGTCGTAATTATCAATAAAAGGCACTGCTTTAATGCGGTTTTGCAGCTCCTCAATTTGTCGTTCAAGTAAAGCAATTGCCGCCTTGTCTGGCTGCTGCTCAGCTTGTAGCAGAGCAAGCTGACCCTCAAGCTCAGCAAGGTGACGTTTTTTGCCTGCAGTCATTGCCACTCTGCGAGCAAGCGAGCCTTGTAGTGAGCGAACAATATCAATATTGCTTGGCATGCCGTCGTTACAAAAACCAGCGCGATGGGTTTTCATTTGCACCAGTTTATCGAGCTGGTTTTGTTGCAGGTTGGGCAGTTCAAGATCTTCGAACAGTAAATCTAAGTATTCATCTTTTGAAATAGAAAATACAAAGTCGTCTTGCCCTTCACCAGAGTCACTGGCTTCACCTTCGCCACTACCACCACCTTGACCGCCTCCTTGCGGGCGCTTGATTTTGTCGCCCGTAGAGAATTGGTCATTGCCTGGGTGGATCTGTTCACGGTCGCCACCACGTCCTTGATGAAAAATAGGCTCACTGATATCACGTTGCGGAATAGAGATACTCTCGCCGCTAGTGGTATCGGTTACGCTGCGCTTATTAATGGCATCAGATACCGCTTCTTTAATCTGTTTTTTATAACGCCTGATGAACCGTTGACGATTCAAGGTACTTTTGTTTTTTCCATTCAGGCGTCGGTCAATAAAATGCGCCATAACAACCCCCTTAAAACAAACGTTTTTTACTGCGATTTTCTAACGCGTAAATACCATTCAGAAAGTAAACGTACTTGTTTTTGGGTATAGCCTTTCTCAACCATACGATTGACAAAGTCTTCGTGTTTTTTCTGATCTTCTGCAGAGGTTTTCGCATTGAAGGAAATAACCGGCAGCAGATCTTCGGTATTTGAGAACATTTTCTTCTCAATAACTGTGCGAAGTTTTTCGTAGCTGGTCCAAAGCGGATTCTTGCCTTGGTTGTGGGCACGCGCCCGCAGTACGAAATTAACTATCTCATTACGGAAATCTTTAGGGTTTGAAATACCCGCAGGTTTTTCAATCTTCTCAAGCTCTGCGTTAAGAGCAGCACGGTCAAATAACTGGCCGGTATCTGGGTCACGGTATTCTTGATCTTGAATCCAGAAATCTGCATAAGTGACGTAGCGGTCAAAGATGTTTTGCCCATATTCTGAGTAAGACTCTAAATAGGCTGTTTGTAACTCTTTACCAATAAACTCTACATA
This sequence comes from Pseudoalteromonas sp. 2CM39R, assembly GCF_023161845.1. Classification (NCBI taxonomy): domain Bacteria; kingdom Pseudomonadati; phylum Pseudomonadota; class Gammaproteobacteria; order Alteromonadales; family Pseudoalteromonadaceae; genus Pseudoalteromonas; species Pseudoalteromonas sp. 2CM39R. The sequence goes on along the minus strand of NZ_JALNTM010000002.1, from coordinate 624,961 downwards.
CTGAGGAATGAGGTATCCTTTTAAGTGGCTTAAGTAACGTTCTTCAACATCGGCGGTAAACTGCTCTCGCTCAATTTGCTGTTCAAGAACATAGAATAAGTGCACTGGGTTGGCAGCCACTTCAGTGGTATCGAAGTTAAATACCCGCGATAGAATCTTAAACGCAAAGCGGGTAGAAAGCCCGGTCATGCCCTCATCAACACCCGCGTAATCACGGTATTCTTGATACGACTTCGCTTTCGGATCAGTGTCTTTTAAGCTTTCGCCGTCATAGACCCGCATTTTTGAATAAATACTTGAGTTTTCTGGCTCTTTAATACGCGAAAGGGTGGTAAATTGAGCCAGTGTTTTTAATGTGCCCGGTGCGCAAGGCGCATCATGTAATTCACTGTTTTCGAGTAGTTTATTGTAAATTTTAACTTCTTCAGATACACGTAAACAATAAGGCACTTTGACGATGTAAACACGGTCTAAAAATGCTTCATTGTTTTTGTTGTTCTTAAATGTTTGCCACTCAGATTCATTTGAGTGAGCTAAAATCATACCATTAAACGGCAGGGCACTGATGCCTTCTGTGCCGTTGTAATTGCCTTCTTGCGTTGCTGTAAGCAGTGGGTGTAGCACCTTAATTGGCGCTTTAAACATTTCCACAAACTCCATTAGGCCTTGGTTTGCTAAACAAAGTGCACCTGAGTAGGCATACGCATCAGGGTCGTTCTGTGCAAAGTGCTCAAGCTGGCGAATATCGACTTTACCCACTAACGCTGAAATGTCTTGATTGTTTTCATCGCCGGGCTCAGTTTTCGCAATCGCGACTTGATTTAAAATAGATGGGAAGCGCTTAACCACTCTAAATTGGCTAATATCACCATTAAATTCACTTAAACGTTTTGCGGCCCACGGTGACATCACGGTTTTTAAATAACGCGGTTTAATGCCATATTCTTTTTCTAAAAGTTCAGCGTCTTCATTTGGGTCAAATAACGCTAAAGGGTGGTCGTTAACTGGCGAGCCTTTGATTGAGTAAATAGGCACTTGCTGCATTAAGTATTTTAGCTTTTCTGCAATGGATGATTTACCGCCACCTACTGGGCCAAGTAAATACAGTACTTGCTTACATTCTTCTAAGCCTTGCGCAGCATGTTTTAAATAAGAGACGATTTGCTCAATGGCATCTTCCATACCATAAAAATCGTGAAATGCAGGGTAGCGTGCGACTACGCGATTAGAAAACAACCTGCTTAAGCGCGCATCGGTTGATGTGTCGATAATCTCCGGCTCACCGATGGCCATCAATAGCCGCTCAGGTGCACTGGCATAAGCTGATTTATCCTTCTTACAGATCTCGAGAAATTCCTCAATACTGTATTCTTCTTCTTGCGCTGCTTCGTATCGTGATTGGTAATGCTCAAAAATACTCATAGAGACCTCCGAAAACCCGCTAAAATGACGTGTAATTAGATTAAGAGAAAAGCAAAGGCTAATTAAAGCTTAGTCACGATTTTGAATTTTTGCGCAAGAAAATTAAGAATTTAATTGAAAAAAGCTCATCTTGATTACGCTTTTTGGCTGAGGACTTGGCTGCGACTTAGAAGGGGCGTGCACTGGCAATAAAAAAGACGCCGAAGCGTCTTTTTTGATTACTGTATGTAACAGAAGATTAAGCGAAGTTAGCGTTCGCGAAGTCCCAGTTAACTAATGCCCAGAAACCTTTTAGGTAATCTGGACGAACGTTACGGTAATCGATGTAGTAAGCGTGTTCCCAAAGATCCACAGTTAGGATAGGAGTAACACCTTCATCAGTTAAAGGAGTTGCAGCATTTGATGTGTTAACGATATCAAGTGTGCCGTCAGCTAGTTTAACTAACCAAGTCCAGCTTGAACCGAAGTTGTTTACTGCTTTGTCGTTTAACGCTTCTTTGAATGCGTCGAAAGAACCCCATTTAGCGTTGATCGCTTCAGCGATTGCGCCTGTAGGCTCGCCACCGCCGTTTGGAGATAGGCTGTTCCAGTAGAACGTGTGGTTCCAGATTTGTGCAGCATTGTTAAATACGCCACCTTCTGAAGAACATACGATTTCTTCTAGAGATTTGTTTTCGAATTCTGTGCCTGGGATCAGACCGTTTAATTTCACAACGTAAGTGTTGTGGTGTTTACCGTGGTGAAACTCTAGAGTCTCTTTTGAAATATGTGGCTCTAATGCATCGATTGCGTATGGTAGTGACGGTAGTTCAAATGCCATTTTTTATCTCCATCTTCTTGGTTGATAGTCCACTCAGTTATAGGTAATAGCAAGGTAAACAGCGTACTTCCCTATACCAAGTGGTATTATAGTGTTACTATAATTGTTGAGTATTTTACTCAAGTTTTAGCAAACAGCAATGCTATTGCTAAAGACTATTTAAAATTGTGGCTACGAATGCCGATTTTAAGTTATATATCTGAGGCCACAGTGAAACTTTTTCAAGGCCAATGTAGTAAGCCAATGTCTTTTTTGAGGTTGTAAATGGAAACCATCGATAAAATTAAACAGCAAATTTCTGAAAATCCTATCCTTCTTTACATGAAAGGATCACCAAAGTTACCTAACTGTGGTTTTTCTTCACAAGCATCACAAGCACTTATGGCGTGTGGTGAGCAGTTTGCTTACGTTGACATTCTACTTAACCCAGATATCCGTGCAGAGTTACCTGCATACGCAAACTGGCCAACATTCCCACAGTTATGGGTAGAAGGCGAGCTTATCGGTGGTTGTGACATTATCATCGAAATGTTTCAACGTGGTGAATTACAGCCACTAATCACTGAAACAGCTGCAAAGTACAAAGAAAAAGACGCTGAATAATTATATTTAGTGTAGAAAGAAGCCGCTAAATGCGGCTTTTTTTATATCAAATTTATCAAGCTGGCAGCAAAACATGGACGCTTAATCCACCTTGCTCGCGGTTATGCAAGCTAATTTGCCCGTGGTGCGCTTCAACTATTTCCCTGCAAAGTGCTAACCCTAAGCCGCTGCCTGTTGCTTTGGTTGAGTAAAAGGGGATTAGCGCGTTAGCCATTACAGCTTCACTCATGCCTTTACCTTTATCACTCACTGTGATGTGTGTGCCACTTGCTTCTTGTTGCACAGTTAAGCTGACATCTTCGGGGTTTGAACCCGATTCATAGGCATTTTTTAATAAGTTTATAAGTAATTGTTCGAGCTGAGTGTGATCAGCGTCAGTTGTCACTCGCTCATCAAGTGATACTTCAACCTGCCACTGACTTTTTAATTGCTCAATGAGCGTAGGCCAGTTAATCGTTGATAGTTGTGGGGTGGGTAACTTGGCAAATTTACCATAGCCTTGTACAAACTCATTAAGGTGTTTTATGCGCTCTTCAATGGTGGTAAATACACGTTTTAAGCGTGGTTCATCGACTTCTTTCGTTAATAGTTGCGCGCTATGAAGCATAGACGACATAGGCCCTAGGGAGTTGTTAAGCTCATGGCTAATGATACGAATAACTTTTTTCCATACCTCTACTTCTTGGCGGCTTAGCTCGCGAGTCAGCTGTTTAAAAACATACAGTTGATGAAACTGATTATTAAGTAATAATCGGCCTGTTGCCATATGCCAAGTTTGTGATTCTTGATCTGCTTTGTCGAGGGTAAATAAACCATCAACGCCTTTGTGAATCGCACGCGTTAATTGCTCACAGCTTGAATCTAATAAGTTTTCAAGCTTGGCGCCTTCAAGGGCTGATTTAGCATCAAGTAAGCTGCGGGCACTGTGGTTGCTATAAACAATAAAGCCTTGGTCGTTAGTCAAAAGCACAGCTTGTGGAGAGCTTTGCAGTACTTTGTCGAGCATCAACTCACGCTGATAAATCCACTGTTTTTCTTGGCGAAGCTGTTTTGCGGTTTGGTTATAAAGCCGGCATAAATCACCTAGCTCATCACTGCCATCATAGGCTAATAATGTAGCTAGCTCACCATCTTTAAAATTAAGCAAGCCGGTTTCGAGTGAGTTCATGCCATTAATAAGCGGGGTTGATAATTGCGCGGCAAAAAGTCCGCTGATCAAGGCGCAAGCGAGCAGGGCTAATAAGCTGTAAAACAAGCTTATGCCCGTAAAGTAACAGACCAACACAAGCGGCAATGCAGACGCTGCGATACACAAAGTTATGATTTTATATCGAAACGAAAAACGCATTAGTATTCAATCTTAAATTTATCAAGCCTGCGATAAAGCGCTTGGCGGCTTAAGCCAAAATGGCGAGCCACTTTAGCAATCACACCTTTGTACTCGCGCATGGCAAGTTCAATCTCTTGTTTGTTAGGCTCTGATCTTGTTTGTGTTGGGCTGTTTGTTTCAACTTGTAAGCCAAAATCAGCAAGCTCAATCACCCCTGTGGGATTTAAAACTGCAGCGCGCTTACAGGCATTTTCAAGCTCACGAACATTACCCGGCCAGCTATGGGCGAGCAGTGCTTTTTCTGTACTAAGCGACAGTGCGCGCTCAGGTAAAAAGTGCGCGACCAAAGCTAAAATATCATCTGGGCGATGGGCAAGGCTTGGTAGATTTAATTCGATTACATTTAAGCGGTAGTAAAGGTCTTCACGAAATTGACCTGCTTTAATTGCATGGCTTAAGTCTTCATTGGTAGCTGAAATCACCCGCACATTCACTTTACGTGTTTGTGTTGAACCTAAACGTTCAAATTCACCAGTTTGTAAAATGCGTAATAATTTCATTTGCCCAGAAAGTGGCAAGTTACCAATTTCGTCTAAAAATAGGGTGCCACCATCGGCCGCTTCAAAACGACCAATACGCTGTTTCGTAATACCTGTATAGGCGCCCGCTTCTGCACCAAATAACTCAGCCTCAATAAGCTCGCTTGGTAAAGCGCCAGCATTAACAGTGATAAAGGGTTTATCTGCTAATAATGAATTGGCCTGTATTATTTGCGCAATGCGCTCTTTACCACTGCCGTTAGGGCCTGTGATCAACACTGAAATATCTGATTTAGCAACTTGAATCGCAAGATTAACAATGTGCTCCATAGCGGTACTTTTATAAACCAAGCCCACCAAATTTGCTTGTTGTACAGATGCGTCACGTTCTTGCTGGTGGCGGGTAAAGGTTTCGTTTTGCTGTTTTGCTTTACCCAGCTCGATTAGGTTATTTACACAAGTAAGTAGCTTGGCATCGTCCCATGGTTTTGGTAAGTAATCAGCAGCCCCTGCTTTGACAAGTTCAACGGCAGTAGAAAGCTCTGTCCATGCGGTGATCAAAATAATCGGTAGGTGAGGATTAATGTCTCGTAAGGCATAAAAAAGTTCTTTGCCTTCTTCGCCTGAAGTGGTGTCGGCGGTAAAGTTCATGTCTTGAATAACAAGCGCAATACGTTGGTATTGTACGGCCTGAATTGCCTCAAACGGGTTACTTGCTGTAACAACATCAAAACCGTGAATTTCGAGTAATAACGACAAAGCATCCAAAATGGCTGGGTTATCGTCGACGATAAGTATTTTTTCCATATTATTGTTTTAGTTATTTTCCTAATAAGGGTGCAAGATGAATGCTACACTGTAAATCCAGTGTAGCATAGGTTGGGAGAACTAAATTGTTCGAGTTGCAATGCTCGGTGAGATATTCGCAGCCCGTTTTGCAGGGGCAAGTACCGCTAATAAACTCATAACGAACACTGCTAGCGCAGTTGCAAGCACGTAGCTAATATTAAGCTGAGCAATTGAAAAGTGCTGCATCAGTAATTGTCCTAAGTACACCGCAGCAATCACACCAATCACTAAACCAACTATACATATCATGGCGTTTTCAACTAAGAAGTAGCTAATGATGGCCGATTTTCTGGCACCTAAAGCGCGGCGGGTACCAATTTGTTTAGTACGTTTACTAATATTGAACAGTGTTAAGCCGAAAATCCCCAGGGCCGTCACCAACACTAAAATAGTAATAAGTACAATCAGCATGCGCATCATTAATGTATCTTCAGCCATGTATGACTCTTTATCGTCATCTAAGCCACGAATGCGAGAAATAACACGTTTGTTGTAGTTTTTCAGCATGGCTTCTTCAACACGGTTCATGACTGATTGACGTTGACCAGGCTCTGTTCTAACCACAAAGCGTGCATTTGTACCAGGCTTAATAAAAGGCAGCAGTGCTACGTTATCTGGGCGGCTGTCTTTAAGCCATGGGCCCTTCATAAGATCAATTACACCAATTATTTTCATTGGAATGTCACCAAAGTAGACTGTTTGCCCTAAACCATTGCCGTCAGGGAATAGCTCATCGAGTAGAGTTTTAGTGACAACAGTTACTTTTGAAAGCTCATCATAGTTATCGGTGACAATCACTTCGCCTTCGGTATAGTTACGCCCAGCAATGAGTTTTACACCATAGGTATTGATACCATGTTCATCGATAAACATGTAAGAAGTACGGGCTGATTTACTCTCTTCGGGTGCTGGTTTTAAACTAAAATCTGACGAAGAACCACTGCCCGAAAGCGGTGTGTTACTCGAATAAGCAGCATCGACTACCCCAGGTATTTGACGAAGCATGGCTTCATCAAGTTCATATTGCTGAGACGGTGACACATCTTTGCCAAACATCATGACATTAAAAACGAAAATATCTTGTTCAGGGTAGCCTGTCTCTTGGCTTAAATAGCTAATTCTGTCTTGAATAATAAACGCCGCATTACTAACAATCGCAGTGGTGATGGCAATTTGGATAAGTAATAATATAGCGCCAACTTTTGAGCGGCATAAGGCGTGAAAGATAGGTTTAATTTCTAACATGGGTGTCTTCCTTATTGGCTCTTAAGATAAATAGCAGGGTTGGTTTTACATACCAGCCAAGCAGGGTATAGACCCGCTATCACACAGGTGCTAATTGCAATCACCGGTGCGCTAAGTAGCATGGTTAAGTCCATAGTGGCTAAGCTTTGGTAGTAGCTATAGCTTTGACGTACGCCTAACAAACCTACTTGCGCCAAAATAATACCCAAGATGCCACCTAAGAAACCTAACATGGCAACCTCAACAATATGTTGAAAGAATATTTGGCGTTTACTGGCACCTAATGCACGGCGAACACCAACCTCAGGAGCGCGGCGTAAGAACTTCGCTAGTAATAAACCTAAAATGTTGGCAAGGCATACCGCTAAAAACATAAAGCTAAGGCCAACCAGAATTTCATTATCTTCGCTGACGACATTGTTGTACTGCATCCACTCATTTACATCGCGTAAGGTAGCGGTTAATTTTTCGCGGTTAAAACGACCTAGCTTTTGTTGCTCTTGCATATAGGCCATTAAAAAGTCTTGGTAAGCTTGCTTTTCTGCAGGGGTTTTTAGTTCAACCCAAAATTGTAACCACACCATTTCAGAATTGAGCTTGTCGTTAAAGGTATTGGTTTTTTCGTGCTTCCAACCATTGGTATTACCCCAGTTTTCAAGCTCTCGTGCTTTCATTAGGCTAAATGGTAAAAATAGTTGCTCGGTCTTATTAAATGCACCGTTGTTCAGATCATAGTATTTGGTGGTGATATCCCAATCATCAATCACGCCAATAACTTCGTAGCTGGCATCATCGAGGTACACCATTTTGCCGACAGGGTTTTCACCTGCGAATAGTTTGTCGTTTAATTCTTTATTGATCACCACAACAGGGGCTGCATCGGCTTCTTGTTGCGCGCTCCAAACACCACCGTAAATAAACGATAGGTTAAACATATCGAAAAAATCAGGCGTGGTTAGGCGTGCTTGACCAATAAATGGTTTAACTTTATCTGAGTCTAAATAAACCGAAAAACCCGTTCTAACCATAGTGACACGTTTACCACCTGCTTTGGCCTGGTTAAGGTTAACGGCATCTTGATAAGTTAATTGCAGTGGCATGTTATCGACTGTCCACCACGTACGGCCTTCATCCATGGTTTGTAACTGTACAGAATAAAGGTCGCTACTTTTTTCAGGAATAGGGTCTGCCGACATCATGTGATACACAGATAAACTTGTCATGGTTACGCCAATACCAATAGCTATGGCCAATACCATTAAAAAGCTTACAAGTGGCGTGCGCTTAAAGCTGCGCCAGCTTAAATCTAAATAATGAAGGAACATGGTTACACTCCAGCCGCTTTAAGGTTTTGAGTGCCTTGATACAAGGTGAAGTCAGCGAGTTGGCCGTCAACAACTTGGATGTTACGTGGTGCTCTGCGGGCAAGCTCTGGATCATGGGTTACCATGATGATGGTTGCGCCATCACGGTTGATTTGTTCAAGCAGCTCCATCACTTGACGCGCCATTAAACTATCTAAATTACCAGTTGGCTCATCGGCAAGTAAAAAGCGCGGTTCGCCAGCAAGGGCTCTGGCAATAGCCACACGTTGTTGTTGACCACCAGAAAGTTGTTGCGGTAAATGTTTAGCGCGTGAAGCTAAACCAACTTGCTCTAGGCATTGCTCAATTCGGCGCTTACGCTCGCCGGCTTTAATACCACGATAACGCAGTGGTACTTCAATATTTTCATAGAGGTTCAAATCTGGAATTAGGTTGAATCCTTGGAAAATAAAACCAATTTTTTGATTGCGAAGATCTGCACGCTGGTTGTCGTTGAGCTTACCCACATCAATACCGTCTAACATGTATTGGCCTTCGCTAAATGGTTCTAACATACCGGCGATGTTTAAAAATGTGGTTTTACCTGAGCCACTTGGGCCCGTTACGGCGATAAACTCACCTTCTTCAACTTGTAGATTAAAGTCGCGAAGGGCATGCGTTTGTACCATATCTGTTTGATACACTTTGCTGATGTTGTTCATTGTAAGCATGTTGATTTTTCCTTTTATTTGTTAGCGTAAAACCAGTGTGGGTGCTTTTTTAAAGCGATCGTAGTTTGAGATAATTAACTTATCGCCAGGCTCTACACCTTCAATTATCTCCACAGCATTGATACTGCTTGCACCGGTTTTTATATCAATTAAATAAGCCATGTCACCATCAACTTTATAAGCATGGGTGCCACCTTGTTGTAAGAATGCGCCGCGTTTCACTTGCAATACATCGTCGCGATTCTCTAGTAAAATACGTGCGGTTAAGCGTTGGTTTTGGCGAATGCCCGAAATCTCATTGTCAAAGCGTACGCGGGTTGTGACCTCGCGGTTATTCACTTCAGGTGAAATAGCCGATAGGGTGCCTGTGACATGACGAGCACCCAAGGTAAGCTCAACTTGCATACCAAGACCCAGCTCATTGGCGTAGCTTTCTGGTACTTGCAGTTCTGCTTCAAAGTTACTTAAATCGACCAATGTCATTAATGGTTGGCTTTGTGTGACCGCTTCTTTTTGTTGCACTAATAAGTTACCCACAATGCCGCTTACACTAGCAGTAATAGTGAGTTCATTTACTTGTCTTAGTAAGTCATCAACAATCAGTTGCTGACGTGCCAGATCACGCTCTGCTGCTTTTAGCTCAAATGCGAGGGTATCTTTAGCTAAGCTGACTTCTTGCTCGGCGTGCTTATATGAAAGCTTGGCACGGGCTAAGTCATCAACGGCTTTTTCTAAATCTATTTGGCTAATTAAATGTTTTTCGATTGAGATTTTCGCTCGGCGGTTTTCTCTATCTGCGGCATTGAGTTCAACTTGCGCTAAATCTAGTGCTTTAGTCAGGCTCAGTTTTTGTCTGCGCGCTTCAAGTTGTTTTCGTTGTAACTCGCCTTCTAATCGCGCTAATACTGATTGCTGCTGCTTTAGCTCGTTGGTTAGCTCAGGGCTGGTTACGGTTGCGATCACTTCATTTACTTCAACGCTGTCACCGGCTTTTACTTTTAAATCGACAAAACCACGTTCTGGGCTATAAACCTTTGGCGCATTAGCTGCAACGATTTTACCGCTTGCTGCCACATCTCTGGTGAGTGTCTTTTGGCTCACTTCACTAATTTGTAGGCTTGCTGCATCAACCGAAATGCTGCCATCGTTACTGGCAAACAATGCTTGAAAGCCGAGCGCACCAACAAGTATTACACCTGCAGCTATTATAAGTGGCTTTTTAGTGGTGTTTTTCTTAGCCACGGTAATATCTTGGGCACTGGTATCCTTAATCATCATAACTCCTTACGATTCTCAAAACACACAATCATGAAGCCAACGGCAAGCATGGTAAGTGGAGAAGCCATAAACAAACTGATAGTGAACATTTTGAAATCCTCAATTTCGCTGATGTCTTATCTATACCAGTAGCGTGCCAGTTTTTAACATGCTGATTTTTAATGATTTTATGTTTGATCAGTGAGTTGATGCCTGTCCGCGGACAGAAAAAGTGTCCGCAGCGGACACTTTTAGATTGCTGATTGTTGACGCAAGGGTAAAGAACTCAGTCATTGCGACTAGGGTAGTCTGCTCAGATGCATAGTTTGTAACTATGCTAAAGCCAAGAGTAAATAATGATGCAGTTAGGCTAGGCGAGACCCCGTAAAAAACTGCATCGATATTCATGATGTGAATAATTATTCAAAATAAGGCGCAGTTTACGTTAACGTAAAGCGGCCGGTTTTTAGATTGTTTTTTTACAAGTTGTTAAATTTGACACCAGTGTCATAAAAAAATAACGGGTAAAATACGACTAAATGTAAAAAAATAGCATAGAATTTAAAAAGTGCCTTAAGTGAGAAATATTCATGAATATGAATATGTATTCAAAACTCTATTGACTCACGAGGTATTTGGCGATAGTTTTGTTCGTCTGCTAGCACTGTCACAAAAGACTGAACCGCTAGTCGTTGTAGCAAGGGGAGGGGTCTATGTTATACGACTCAAAATTAGAAAAAGATAATTGTGGCTTTGGCTTAATAGCCCAGGTCAATGGTCAGGCGAGTCACCGCTTGATTCGAACAGCAATCACTGGCTTAGATCGCATGGAACACCGTGGTGGTATTTCTGCTGATGGTAAAACAGGTGATGGCTGCGGTTTATTAATGCAAAAACCTGATAGTTTCTTTCGTGCTATTGCCAGCGAACACAATTGGCATTTAGGAAAGAATTACGCCGTTGGCATGGTATTTTTAAATGCTGATCCTGTACTTGCGCAAACAGCTAAAGATGTGTTGAGTGAAGAACTCGAAAAAGAAACCTTGAGCATTCAAGGCTGGCGTGTAGTACCGACTGATGCGTCATGTTTAGGGCCAATTGCAAAAAAACAATTACCAGGCTTTGAGCAAATTTTTGTTAGCGCACCAGAAGGCTGGCGTCCAAAAGATTTAGAACGTCGCTTGTATGTAGCGCGTCGTCGTGCTGAAAAGCGCCTCGAAAACGATGAACATTTTTATATTGCTAGCTTATCTGGTTTAGTTACTGTCTATAAAGGCTTAATGATGCCTGTAGACTTACCTAACTTTTATTTAGACCTAGCTGATATTCGCATGACTAGTGCGATTTGTGTATTCCACCAACGCTTCTCTACTAATACACAACCTCGTTGGCCGCTCGCGCAACCATTCCGCTATTTAGCGCATAATGGTGAAATTAATACAATTCAAGGTAACCGCCAATGGGCTCGTGCCCGTGCGTATAAGTTTGCCTCACCACTTATTCCAGATTTGCAATCAGCAGCACCATTCGTTAATGAAAGCGGCTCAGACTCTTCTAGCTTAGATAATATGCTTGAGTTGTTCTTAGCGGGTGGCATGGATTTATTCCGTGCAATGCGTATGCTTGTGCCGCCAGCATGGCAAAAAAACCGGGCTATGGATGATGACCTACGTGCATTCTACGACTTTAACTCAATGCATATGGAACCATGGGATGGCCCAGCTGGTATTGTAATGTCTGACGGTCGTTTTGCCGCTTGTAATCTTGACCGTAACGGTTTAAGACCAGCACGTTATGTGATTACGCAAGATGGGTTTATTACTCTTGCATCAGAAGTAGGTATTTGGGACTACGCGCCAGACGAAGTGGTTGAGAAAGGCCGTGTTGGTCCTGGTGAGTTATTAGTTATTGATACCCATCAAGGCAAAATTTGGCATTCAGATGAGATTGACCAAGATCTTAAGTCACGCCATCCATATAAAGCATGGCTTGAAGCAAACGTTAAGCGTTTAACGCCATTTGAAAAGTTATCTGAAAAAGATGCGGGTAACCGTTCTTTTGATGACGAAACACTACTTAAGTATCAAAAAATGTTTGGCTACACCAACGAAGAGCTTGATAGCGTGATTCGTGTAATGGGTGAAAATGGTCAAGAAGCAACAGGTTCAATGGGTGATGACACGCCATTTGCGGTACTGTCAGAGGGTCATCGTTCACTGTTCGATTACTTTAGACAAAAATTTGCGCAAGTAACCAATCCACCAATTGACCCACTCCGTGAAAATCACGTGATGTCACTGGCAACCTGTATTGGTAGTGAGCAAAACGTATTTAACGAAACAACCGGCCACGCTAAGCGTTTACAGTTTGATACGCCGATTTTGATGTACGCTGATATGCAGCAGCTGATCAATGCTGACGATGAGCATTACAGCTACTGTAAAATTGATATCACTTACACATTAGAAGAAGGCTTAGAAAACGCAATCACACGTATTTGTGATGAAGCACAAGAAAAAGCAGCGTCAGGCTGTGTCATGCTTATTTTAAGTGATCGTAACTTTAGCGAAACGCATTTACCGATCCCGGCTGCGATGGCGGTTGGTTCAATTCAAAAGCGTTTAGTCGATAATAACTTACGTTGTGAATCTAATATCATCATCGAATCAGGTAGTGTCCGTGATGCGCATCAATTTGCGGTATTACTTGGTTTTGGTGCAACGGCAATTTATCCGTACCTTGCTTATGAATCATTAGTTGCAATGAGCGACAAAAAGACCCTGAACAAGAGCTATTGCGAAGTAACGCTTGCTTATCGTAATGCAATTAATAAGGGTCTGTATAAAATCATGTCGAAAATGGGTATCAGTACTGTCGCTTCGTACCGCTGCTCAATGTTATTTGAGGCAGTTGGATTATCAGATGCGGTTGTAGAAACTTGTTTTAACGGTGTAGCTAGTCGTATTAAAGGGGCGTGTTTCACTGATTTTGATGATGATCAACGTAAACTTCATAAGCTGGCATTTAGTAAACGTAAGTTATTAAGTCATGGTGGCTTATTAAAATATGTTCACGGTGGTGAGTACCATGCTTATAACCCAGATGTTATTCAAACACTGCAAAAGGCAGTGCGCTCTGGGGATTATAAAGACTACTTGGCATATGCTGATTTAGTAAATAACCGCCCGATCACCAATTTACGTGACATGCTGGCGGTTAAAATTCCTGATACGGGTGTGAGTGTTGATGACGTAGAGCCAGCAACTGAGCTGTACAAACGTTTTGACTCAGCAGCAATGAGTATTGGTGCATTATCACCAGAAGCACATGAAGCACTCGCGATTGCAATGAACCGCTTAGGTGGTTGTTCAAACTCAGGTGAAGGTGGTGAAGACAAACTTCGCTACGGTACAGAGAAAAACTCACGTATTAAGCAAGTTGCTTCTGGCCGTTTTGGTGTAACACCACATTACTTACGTAGTGCTGATGTCATTCAGATTAAAGTGGCGCAAGGTGCAAAACCAGGTGAGGGTGGTCAATTACCGGGTGAAAAAGTAACGCCGTATATTGCAAAATTACGTTACTCAGTGCCAGGTGTGACCTTGATTTCGCCTCCGCCGCATCACGATATTTACTCGATTGAAGATTTAGCCCAGCTTATTTTCGATTTAAAACAAGTAAACCCAGATGCACTGATCTCGGTGAAACTCGTTTCTGAGCCGGGTGTAGGTACTATCGCAACAGGCGTAGCTAAAGCCTACGCAGATTTAATTACTATTGCTGGTTATGACGGTGGCACAGGTGCAAGCCCGCTTACTTCTGTTAAGTATGCAGGTAGCCCTTGGGAGCTTGGTCTTGCTGAGACCCAACAAGCGCTAGTAGAAAATGGTTTACGTCACCGTATTCGCCTGCAAACAGATGGTGGTCTGAAAACGGGTCTAGATATCATTAAGGCGGCTATTTTAGGAGCTGAAAGCTTTGGCTTTGGTACAGGCCCTATGGTGGCACTTGGTTGTAAATACCTACGTATTTGTCACTTAAACAACTGCGCGACCGGTGTTGCAACGCAAGACGATACGCTGCGCCAAAAGCATTATCATGGTCTGCCAGAAATGGCGATGAACTATTTTAAGTTTATTGCCGAAGAAGCACGCCAAATTATGGCAAGCTTAGGTGTTACTCGTTTAACAGACTTAATTGGTCGTTTGGACTTACTTGAAGCAATTGAAGGCAACACAGAGAAACAAAAGAAAGTCGATCTGTCGTCTGTTATTGCTGTACCAAACAATCCAACGGGTGAAACCTTGTATTGTAGTGTGCCTAACAGCTCGCACTACTTAGGTCAGCTAAATGAAACCTTGCTTGAAAAAGCAAAGCAAGCAATCGATGAAAAATCAGGTATTTCGCTGGTTAACCGTATTTGCAATACTGACCGCTCAGTGGGCGCTATGTTATCGGGCTATATCGCTTCTAAACATGGTAACCAAGGTATGGCTGCTGATCCTGTCTCTATTGAGCTTCATGGTACAGCGGGTCAATCATTCGGTGTGTGGAATGCTGGTGGCCTTGAAATGACACTCGTTGGTGATGCCAATGACTATGTTGGTAAAGGCATGGCTGGCGGTAAATTAGTAATTCGCCCGCCGCTGGGTTCATCTTTTGAAAGTCACAAAGCAACCATTGCCGGTAATACCTGCTTATATGGTGCAACGGGCGGTAAATTATTTGCTGCAGGCTGCGCTGGTGAGCGTTTTGCAGTGCGTAACTCAGGCGTGCAAGCGGTTGTAGAAGGTGTTGGTGACAACGGCTGTGAATACATGACAGGTGGTGTGGTTTGCGTACTTGGCAAAGTGGGTATCAACTTTGGTGCAGGTATGACAGGGGGTTTTGCTTATATTCTTGATGAGGGCAACGACTTTGAAAAACGCATTAACCCTGAGCTTGTTGAAATTGTCACGCTTGAAGGGTTGGCATCACACCAAGAACATTTACGTGGACTCATTGCTGAGCATTTAGAGCTTACAGGCTCAAACCGCGCTGAGCAGATTTTAGCTAACTTCGATTTATACATGCCTATGTTTAAATTAGTTAAGCCAAAATCTAGTGATGTAAAAAGTTTACTCGGACACCGAGCGCGCAGCAGCGCAGAGCTTCGTGTTCAGGCTCAGTAAGGGGGTAGTATGAGCGAAAATGTATACCAGTTTATCGATGTACAACGTGTTGATCCGCGTAAAAAGCCAATTTCAGCACGTAAACAATCTTTCGTAGAAATCTACGAGCCGTTTTCTGAGACACAAGTTAACTCACAGGCGGATCGCTGTTTAGATTGTGGTAACCCGTACTGTGAATGGAAATGCCCAGTACATAACTATATTCCACAATGGTTAAAGCTCATTCGTACTGGCCGTATTTTAGAAGCGGCAGAGCTGTCTCACCGTACAAATAGCTTACCAGAGGTGTGTGGACGAGTTTGTCCACAAGATCGCTTGTGTGAAGGCTCTTGCACACTTGAAGAAGAGTTTGGTGCTGTCACTATCGGCAATATCGAAAAGTACATCACTGATACGGCATTTAAGATGGGCTGGAAACCAGATATGTCGTATGTGGTATGGTCTGACAAAAAAGTGGCTATCATTGGTGCAGGTCCAGCTGGTTTAGGTTGTGCGGATATTTTAGTACGTAACGGTGTTAAGCCTGTTGTGTTTGACCGTCACCCAGAAATCGGTGGTCTTCTTACGTTTGGTATTCCTTCATTCAAACTTGAAAAAGAAGTAATGCAAAAGCGTCGTGAAATTTTTACTGAAATGGGTGTCGAATTTCAGCTAAACACTGAAGTTGGTGTTGATATTACTCTTGATGAAATATTGGCTGAATATGATGCCGTATTCTTAGGTGTTGGTACCTATCAAAGTATGCGTGCAGGCCTTGAAAACGAAGATGCTGATGGTGTGTTTGATGCACTGCCGTTCTTAATTGGTAACACAAATCGAGTTATGGGCTATGCAGAAGATAAGCAAGCTTATATCGATATGGCGAACGAAAAAGTCGTCGTGTTAGGCGGTGGTGATACAGCAATGGACTGTGTGAGAACCTCTATTCGACAAGGTGCTGCAAAAGTAACCTGTGCTTATCGTCGTGACGAAGAAAACATGCCAGGCTCAAAACGTGAAGTTAAAAATGCCCGTGAAGAGGGCGTAGAATTTACCTTTAACGTTCAACCTAAAGGTATTGTGGTTGACGAGCAAGGGAAAGTTGCTGGCGTTAAGATGGTGAAAACGCAACTTGGTGAGCCGGACGAAAATGGTCGTCGTCGTGCTGAAGAAGTCGCAGGTTCCGAGCACGTTATTGAAGCAACCAAAGTGCTCATGGCGTTTGGTTTTAAACCTCATAAAATGGATTGGTTAGAACCGTACGGTGTTGAAATCAATCATTGGGGTGGCATCAATGCACCAGAAAAAGGTGAATTTACTCACCAAACAACTAACCCGAAAATCTTTGCTGGTGGCGATATTGTCCGCGGCTCAGATTTAGTGGTAACGGCTATTTTCGAAGGCCGAAATGCCGCTGAAGGGATTATGGATTACTTAGACGTTTAACTCTAAAGCGCCATTCAACATTTTTAAAAGCAAGCTACCGAGCTTGCTTTTTTATTGCCTATTTTTTAACTGTTTTGAGAATCAAATCAAGATTCAGAAAAATAATGAAAAAATAACGCTTATTACCTACAATCTACGAATGAATTTTACAGTTAAACAGAAAAAATTCATTATTTCGTACTAACTCCATATTTGCTCCATATTGTTGCGTTTTAATGTTTATCAGAGGCAGAAGCCCATCTGAGTATTTGATGCTAACAACATGGATAAAAAGAAAATGTTTTGCGAACACACAAATAACGAGCAGTTAAGCTTTTTTCAGCCAAGTTCAAAATCTGAAAATGATTTACTCAATGAGGTCATGAATAGTGAAGACCTGCACGATATTCTGACTATGGTTTTACTAGATGAAACCTTATCAGACGCCCTTAAAGCGATGGTGAAGCAACAACTAAAAACAATAAAAAAAATATAAAACGGAAATAAAAATGCCGCAGATATTAGTCGTTGAAGACGACTTAGATATTGCAGAACAAGTGCTGTTGTTCTTCAATGCATCTGGCTTTACTACTCACCACATCACTGATGGCAGTGCTGTGGTGTCGTGGGTTAAAGAAAATAGTCCAGATGCAATAATTCTAGATGTAATGTTACCCAATTTAGATGGCGTGGAATGCATGAAGCAGATCCGCGCTTTTTCTATGGTGCCTATTATTATGGTAACCGCTAAAGTCGAAGAGGCTGATAGGTTGAAAGGGCTAGAACATGGCGCTGATGACTATGTCTGTAAACCTTTTAGTGGCGCAGAGCTGGTGATGCGTGTTAAAGCTATTTTAAGGCGCTGCGCGCCTGTATCTAGTGGCAATGAAACTGTTGAAACGCCTGTTACTATTTGCTTAAACGAAGATGCGCTTGAAGTTGAGATTAAAGGCGTGTCTTTGGGTTTAACTAAAGTGGAATTTGACGTATTTAAGCTTTTGTACAAAGCCCCTAAGCGCGTTTTTTCAAGACAGCAGATACTTGATCATATCCAACCCAATAACTTTGATATTACCGACCGCGTAATCGACAGTCATATCAAAAATATTCGCAAAAAAATAAAGAATTTACAGTTCTCTCCTAAGATAGTCGCTTCCGTTTACGGTGCAGGCTATCGCTATGATGAACGTCAAATCGATTGATTTGGCGTTCATCGCTTTCATATCAGTTACACAAAGTACGTTCACCTTTTCGAATAGAATGGCTGAACACATACACTGATAATTCTCTTGCTTGAATATCTTGCCAAATGCGTTTGCTAGGACTAGGGCACAACGCATAATGTAAATATTGGCTTAACGCCTCACCTTCAAGGGCTATCGCAGTAGGCGTTTGTACATAGACCTGAATCGCATTAGTTGAGTACTTTATTTGATTTAAGCGCCACTGGCCCATTAAGAACTGCTTTGCAAAGAACTGAGAAATACGTTGTTTAGCAGCTTCAGATAGTGGTGGGTACTCTATTGGCTTTTCGTAGCTTGCATAATAGAGTCCTGCACTTAACAGTATGCTGGCAAGGGCCGCGTAAATTGGCAGTGGCGACTTTTTGGTTTTTTTAACTTTGCTTTGGCGGTGTTTACGCTCAACAGATTTTGCCCATTGAGCGTGTTTTAATGACTCTGACATGGTTCCATTCCACAGTAGTTTATAGTGCTATTTAAGCAATAAAATGTGGTGGAAAAATGGAGAGGCTTATTTATTACCTAAAGGCAGTAAAATTCTGATACATAAGCCACCTGACTTACCTGGTAATGCGTTAATAGTACCTGACATCAATTCGACAAAACTCTGACAAATCGATAACCCTAAACCCGAGCCTCCTGATGCGCGGCTACGAGACTCTTCAACACGATATAAACGGTCAAAAAGTTTGCCTATATGAGCTTTACCGACACCCGGAGAAGTATCATCGACTTGAATAAACAGCTCTTGCTTGCTGGCCCGAACTTTAAGGCGGACATGGCCTGGGGTGTCTGTGTATAGACACGCATTAGTAAAAATATTGTTGAGGATTTGGTCGAGCTTTTGTTTATCTACCGTGATCTCAACATCATTAGCAATAACAATGTCAGCAAAAAATGTGAGCTGATGACTGCAAACATAACGGCGCATGTCTTGCTCATATTCAGCAAAAATTTGCGCGGCATTATATTGTTGAAGGTTCAATGTCAGGGTTTTGTTTTCAGCTTGAGATAACTGGTACACATCTGAAATTAAGTTATTAAGTTGCGCTATCTTGCCATTAATTTTGCTGTAGGCGAGATCGCGGTTTTCCTGAATATCGAGCTCAAGCGCTTCTATATGCAGTTTCAATACACTCAGTGGAGTGCGTAATTCATGAGAGATATCAGCAAGCATTTTGTCTTTTTCAATTAAGTTATATTGATAAAGCTTGGCTTTAAATAACGCTTTTCGATGCTTGAAGTAATAGAGTACTAATGCAAGGGTACTAAACAACAAAACAATACCAGCAGATAACAACCAAATCTGTTTTTCTAGTCGCTGGTTATTCATTTGTGCAGTTGCGAGTTTGTTTTTTTGTATTTCATCATCAATACGTTGCTGTTGCTCGATTGCTGTTAATTGCTTTTTATTCTTTTCGACGGCTTTATTTAAATGCTCTTCAAATAAAGACTCGGCCAGTTTATTTTCAAGCTTTAGCTGCTCAGCTGCAAGCTTGTAATCACCGATAAGTTCAGCATAAATTGCGGTATAGCCGTGCTGTTTTTGATTCAATAAGCGGTTATCAATATCAGTTAACAACTCTTTTGTTCGACTTAAATAAAGACCAATTAGCTCAGGGTTTTTAAGTGCTAAATGTAATTCAATTAAGTTAAAGTAAGAGTAAATTTTACTTAAAGCCGAGCCAGATTTAAGCGCTGCGTTGAGCCCAGACTCTGCACTACTGAGCGCCATATGCTGGTTGCCTATTTTCAAATACAGTTGCATCAACGTATGCTTCGCCGTCGCCATATTCTCATAGGCATTGATATCGGCTAAACGGGTATAGGCGTTATTTAATAAGGGAAGAGCCTGCTCTAAATCGCCTCGTTTATACACCAGCTTAGCCAGCTGTAAGCTGGTATCTGCAATATTCATTTGGTTGTTGGTTTTAATATCAAACTCGAGTGCTTTTTTATAAAAGTACTCAGATTGGGAGAGGTCATCAAGTCTGTGAGCAAGGTTTGCTAAGTTATAAAAATTAGTGGCAACTAGTTCATAATTATCGCTGTTCTCTAATAACGCTTGTGCTTTTACTTGATGATGCATTGATTGTTCAAGATCATTCAGCGTGTCGTATAGTGAACCTAAATTGCTATGGCTTTGTGCTTGTAGGTTTTTGTCTTCAAGCTCGTTTGCAAGCGCTAGGGCTGCCATGTAGTGATTTTTTGCTTCAATAGTTTTTACTTGGCGACGGTAGTTGATCCCCAACTCTTTTTGAATGTGGTATTGGTCTTTTTTACTTAAACTAGCAAGCTCCTGTAAAGGCGATAACAGTTCAATCGCTTTTTTGTAATGACCTTGTTTACGTAAAAGAGGCGCTTGTGCCATAGCAATTTCGGGGCTCGATGTAGCGCTATTATTATCTTTGTATTGTTCAAGAATAGTGAGTGCTTCACTGAGCTTGCCTTGGTTCTCAAGGTCAGTGACTTGATTTAATAGAGAGCTGGGCAGTGAGGTTGCTACACACGAAAAAGACAGTAAACATGTAGCGATAAGTAAAGAGTATTTCATTTGCAGTTTGAATAAGCTTAATGTGTGTTAATACTAACCAGCAAATGTGTGCAAATTATGGAGCTAGTAGCTAACAAAATATACTGACAAAATCTTATCTAGTTATATAGTGCTGCAATAAATTCAGTAAAACCTGAGTTGTTATTATTTTTCACCTTTTTGTACCATTATCAAAAATTTCTGATTGTATTCAATAGACTGAAGCCTAGAATTAGCTTGAACATAATTTATACACAATTAGGTTAGTGATAAATAATTTATTTATCATTTTTACTAATAATAAAGTTTTGGTTAATTCTTCAGGTGAAAATACAATGAAAAAATCTATCTTATCTGTATTGATGGTTTGCGGAGCCGTTGCTACAGATGCTTCGGCAAATAGCTGTACAGGCGAGCTTTATGGTATTAACTCTGGTCGAGGTCATTTAGGCGTTGTTTTTTCGCTTGATGAACAAGCCCAAACAGCAGCAATTCATTCAAAAGCGAAGTTTTCTTCAGCGGCAATGGCGTTCGATAGTACTCGTAATCGTTTGTATTATGTATCAGCTCCCCGTGCTTTAACTTATAAGCTAGATCCGAGCTCTTTGAACTTATCAGATGATGAATTAAAAGACTTACCAATTAAAGGCGAAAAGTATAAATATACTAAATTAGCTTATGTTGACATGGAAACAGGCGAGCATGCAGAAGTGGCTCGTTCAAAGCCAATGACTCGATTAGCATATGACCCAAATCGTGATGTTATTTACGGCTCTAAAGGCAGTAAGTTATATGTTATTTATCCAGATTCTGGTGAAACCCAGTTTGTAGGCAATATGACTGGTTACGGAAGTAGCTTAGATATTTTCCGTGGCGATATGGTTGTTAAAAATGGTGAAGTCTATTTAGTGTCTGCAACCAGCGTTTTCTCTTTAGACCTTTCTACACTTGAGTTATCGAAAAAGTCTGAGCATGGTTTAACGACAGTGACAGATGCAGCACTTGACCAAAATGGTGAGCTGCTTATTTCACGCGAAGTAATAAACGATCAAGGTAATTACAACGTAACTAAACTTTATAAAACGTCGATTGAAACGGGTAAAACCTGTGCAATGGGGACTTACCCGGTGCGTATAAATGATTTAGCGGTAAACACATTAAAACCGGTTGCGTGTTACGCCCAGCCAACCTGTAGTACAGGAGCTGAGTCGTTTGTTATCACGAGTATCGATAAAGAGCGGAAAGCGACATGGCAAAATTATACAATGAATGCTTATTTATTCGATAAACCTGTTGCAAAACTAATGAGCTCTGCAAATTTTGGCGAAGGTGGAATTGTAAATAAAACACTGTCGATTAATCATGACTTTGCTGCTGCAAATTCTATTACTGAAGCAGCTATCGACTCTTACGACACAGATATCTTTTTCATGGGAAGTTTCTATAATACAGACTTCACAGGTACAGAAATTCAAGAGCTTTATAATTGGTCAAAAAGATCAGGAAATGTAACCATCATTGCAGCTGATTCTGATATGCCGAATGAAAAAGTGTATGCAAAGTGGGGTTATACGGTTACTCGTGATGGCTATGTCGATGGTCCAAATACACAAAATCCTGATGGTGTAAGTACTCAAGCTCAGCAAGCTATTTTTGCAGGGCCATTTGGCGGTGTAACGAGTTTCAATCAAGCAGGTGGTGCGAAGGGATATTTCTCTGTTATGCCGGCAGGTACACAAGTATTAGCAGTCAATCAAGATGGCTTGCCTACGATTGTGTTGGACTCTGAAACTGGCGACATTCTATTATCTGATAACGGTATAGTTAACTCGCAGAATAAAGAGGGTAATTATACTGATGGAACAGGTGTTTCAAGCATGACTGAGCGTTTATTTATGAACTTAATTAATTTCGCCAGCGAAATTGAGTAAGTTTAATATATAAATGACTCTAAAAAATCGCGAAGTATTTTTGCTTCGCGATTCTTATATTTAACTATGATTTTTTACCAACAGCCTGTGAGGGTGCTTTTCACTCTATTAGTGTGCTGCTTAACAAGTAAATAATTAACACCAACAAGCAATGTATGGCTGACAGCTAAAACAATCAACAAAGACGATATGCTTTGTGTTAATTGATTAACTGCTAGCATGCTAATTAGCATTAATACCAAAGATGAATTTAACACAGTTTGTAGCAACTGCTTAAAACGTAAATGCTTCCAGCGACTCCAAACAACCAAAAATAACCCGGCAGTTGGGAGGGTAATTAAAATACATTCAAATATAGTAACGATTAATTGCGCACCTTGATAAGCTGAATCAGCTGTTGAACCCTGTGAATGGCTTGAACTCAGTGCAATTAAGCCAAGCACTAAAGCGGT
Organism: Pseudoalteromonas sp. 2CM39R; assembly: GCF_023161845.1. Classification (NCBI taxonomy): domain Bacteria; kingdom Pseudomonadati; phylum Pseudomonadota; class Gammaproteobacteria; order Alteromonadales; family Pseudoalteromonadaceae; genus Pseudoalteromonas; species Pseudoalteromonas sp. 2CM39R. Next base: position 602,129 of record NZ_JALNTM010000002.1, on the reverse strand, counting down.
ACCCATATTTTTAATATTCATTTATAAACTCTAACCAACTTAAACTCTCAACAGTATTAACTTATGCATGTGCGCTAATAAGCTCTTTGGCATTTGCTCTTGCCATTTTACTGATGTTGTCGCCAGCAAGTAGTCGGGCAATTTCATCGATACGGCCATCTTTTGAAAGTTTATTCATTTGTGTAAAGGTTTCGCCGTTTGCAATTTCTTTGGCTACAAAAAATTGCTGATGTCCAGAGCTTGCAACTTGTGGCAAGTGAGTCACACAAATAACTTGGGTTGATTTACCTAATTGGCGCAAAAGCTTGCCGACTGCAGAAGCAGTAGGGCCAGAAATACCTACATCAACTTCATCGAAAATGAGGGTCGGCGTTGTAACACGCTGAGCAATAATTACCTGAATAGCTAGACTAATGCGCGATAACTCACCACCAGAGGCCACTTTAGACAGTGCTTGTAGCGGTTGACCCGGGTTGGTCGATACTAAAAACGACACAGTATCAAAACCCATTGCACTTGGTGCTTTATCGCTAGCTTGTTGAATATCAATAGCAAACTTGCCGTTTTCCATCGATAAATTCGCCATGCTATCACTAATTAACTGATTAAGCGTATCTGCATAACTATGGCGGCTTTCACTTAATAGTTGAGCTGCTTGTTTGTATTGCTCAAGGGCATCGCTAATTTCGCTTTCAAGTGCAACAAGGCGGTCACTGTTATAACTAATTGATGCTAATTCTTCAGAGATTGACTGGTGAAACTCAACAAGTTCTTCTGGCTTTATGTGATGTTTACGGGCAAGATCCATAGCACCTGTTAAACGAGTTTCAACTTCGTCTAAGCGTGCTGGGTCTAAGTCGGTAACATCAACATAGCTGCGTATCTCGCGGCTTGCTTCTTCAACTTGAACAGCAGCTTCACTCAGTAGTGATGCTATGCTAGATAAGCTCTCATCGTAGCTTGCTAGTTCTGCAAATTGTTGAGCACTATGTTGCAATAATGAACACGCACTTTGCTCATCACTTTCGTATAAGTGTTGTAGCTCACGTTGGCATGACTCTAAAATAGTCTGGCTATGGCTTAGTTTATGATGCTCAGCTTCAATCTCTTCAAATTCACCCGGTTGCAGAGCAAATTCATCTAGTTCGGCTACTTGATACTCAAGTAATTGCTTTTGAGCTGCCTGTTGCTGCTGTTGTTGTTCAAGCTGGTTGAATTCTTTGAGTAAGGCTTGGTAGGTTTTAAAGCGCTCTTTAACATCAGCTAATAACTGATTGTGGCCGGCATAGGCATCAAGCAGATGTAGCTGGTGTTCAGCTTTTAATAAATGTTGATGGGCATGTTGCCCGTGAATCGAAATTAAATACTGACCTAACTCTTTTAACTGTGCAGCGGTAACTGAGCTGCCATTAATATAGCTTTTGCTTCGGCCATTTTTGCAAATAACACGGCGTAGTAAACATTCGCCTTCGTTGTTTGAGAGTAAATGTTGCTCTAAAAAGTGTTGGGCAAGAGGGAGTTGGCTAATATCAAATTGTGCGCATATTTCTGCACGATCAGTACCAGGGCGAACGGCACCAGCATCAGCGCGTTCACCTAAACATAAAGAGAGGGCATCAATTGCAATTGATTTACCCGCACCTGTTTCACCTGTAATGGCTGTCATACCATTGTGCCACTCAGTACTTAAATTACTTACAATGGCAAAGTTTTTAATTTCTAACCCGATTAACATACTGTTTATCCATCCAGCTAATTAACTGTTAATTTATACAGTGTTTCCGGGTTTTGCAAATTAAATTTTTAAGCTTTGCTTAATTCTGACAATTGATTTTCTGGTGTGGAATCATCTGACACTTGTGTGCTCTGGGCTGGCAGCTGATCGTCTTGTAAATCGGCGGGGGGCTGGTATTTAATTACTTCAATCAGTGATGGTAGGGACTCTTGGTAAAACGCTTTGTTATATTCAATGCCATTGTAAGGTAATTCAGCCATGAAATACTGTAACCTGTCTGCAAGCTGATCAATCTGTTCTGGGCTTTGTGCTTTACTGGCTTCCATAATGATTGTGTTAAGCAGTAAATCACTAATGTATTCAAGATATGTGAGGTTTTCTTCGTTATGGGCTTGCACAACAAAGTAATTGCTAGTGATCATGCTCAAACGCGAGATGTTCTTCGGACGAATGAATTTACTCTCGCTGAAATCAATTAACTTATCTTTAAAATCATTATTGATTTCTTTTACTCGTTGATTAAAACGTTTTTTTTCAGCTTCAATAGCCTTACGACGGTTGCTCTCAACCATCCAGTAACAACCTAGCAAGGTGATCAGTAATAACAGAGCAAGAAAAACGATATAGCTCATTTCGCCTTAGAATCCTTAAAATAATACAGCATTAAGTTTGATTATTTTGCGCTATTCAATGTGCCTTGGCAATCAATTGAGATAAAAAAGCCGCTTAAAATAAGCGGCTTCCCCAGTTTAATTTTTTTCTTAATACATTGTAGTAAGAGTATTCTTTAGGGTGGATCAAGCGCAGACGCTTATCTGCTTTTTTAATCACCACTTCATCGCCAGGTAATACTGCTAAAACCACATGACTGTCACAACTAACTTGTAGGCTGTCGGTATTTTCAAGACTGAGCTTTAAACGCACTTCGTTATCAGCATCAACCACAAGAGGGCGGCTTGATAACGTGTGCGGGAACATAGGTACAAGTGAAATCGCATTGAGCTCAGGGGTCAAAATAGGCCCGCCGCCTGATAATGAGTAAGCAGTTGAGCCTGTAGGGGTTGAAACAATTAAACCGTCTGAGCGTTGCGAGAATACAAAATCGTTGTTAATAAAGGCCTCAAACTCAATCATGTGGGCAACTTTATCAGCATGAAGTACTGCTTCATTCACTGCCAAGTTTGCACTTTTGAGTTCGGCATGGCGATATACTTCAACTTCAAGTAAGAAGCGTTTTTCTTCGAGGAACTGGCCACTTAATACTTGTTCAAGGCTGGCTTCGAAACCTTCTGGGTTTAAATCAGTTAAAAAGCCTAAATTACCACGGTTTACACCAATTACGGCAACATCAAAGCGCGCTAAAACTCGAGCTGCGCCAAGCATATTGCCATCACCGCCGACGACTATGGCTAAGTCTGCACGTTCACCTAAATCTACCAATTTAACAAGGTTTTCTCGGGGAAGGTCTTCAAGTTGGCGGCCGGTGCGCTGTTCTACTAGCACTTCAAAACCCAAGGCTCGCAAAAATGTGTGCAGGCGAGCAAGTGTGGCAGCTGCCCCGCTGTGATTAGGTTTGCCAATTAAACCTATGGTTTTAAACGGTGAATCCATGTTATTTGCACTTAAACTTTCATATCGCTAGATTACATTAAAAATTAATGCTTTGAAAATAACTTGAAATAAACTTGCGGCGCCCAAATATCCACTGGCAAGTACCAAGATGTATAAATTATGAAATTAAATCCGCGTGACCAACAAATTTTTTCAGCTGTAATGAGCCTTTACTGTAACGGTGAAGGTCAGCCTGTTGCCTCTACCCGTATTGCCAAGCAAAAAGGTATGGCGGTATGCTCAGCTACTGTGCGCAATGCAATGGCTCGGCTAGAAAAAGTGGGCTTACTCTATTCGCCACATACTTCTGCTGGCCGCGTACCTACCAATGCTGGGTTTGATTATTGGCTTACTGAGTTCTTTGCTCTGCCTGAAATTGCAACATATTGGCAGCCCGAGCAAGCACAATTAGTTGAGCTCGCACATGGTTTGAGTCAGCGTTATAAGGTGTGTTGTTGTGTGGGCTTACCTCAAGTCAGCTCACAGCTGGTCTTTCGAGTAGAGGTGCTTGATTTTGATGGTAGTAATTGGCTTATTCTACTCATCGATAGAGCAGGGCAAAGCCATAACATTTGCATTACCAAACCTGAAGACTCATCTGATGCCGTTCGTTACCAGTTTGCTACTTGGCTTAATACCGTGTTTAGCCAGCAAACCTTAATGGAAGGCTTATATCGTATGCAGGCAATGGCAGCGACTGCACCACATAATTGCCATGACTCTTTAACACAATGGACTCGGCAATTAAGTCAAAAACTCGGTTCAGACAACAGCATTGTGGTAGGTGAAAACTACCTTTACCGCCAAGTTGATTGCCAAACCAGTTTAAACATTGGTGTATCGTTTTTAAATTTTGTTGAAGATAAACTCGCATTTAAAAATGGGTTATCGGTGTTAAACACAGAACAATTGCCATTTACAGACTGTAATGAGTTGATGGTGATCAGCGTTCCTTATTTTAATAACCATGAATACCAGAGCCGATTTTGCGTAATTTGTCCAAAATCAGCGCAAATAGAAGCAATCATCCAAGAATTTAAGTTAATCGGCTCATCAGCCTCTTGAATCTTTTAATTCAATCCCCATAATTACCGCAGTTGTAAAGAATTGGAGCATGTAAGCTATGTCTGAGCAGACAAAATCACCTGAGCAAGAAGTTGAACTAAACGAAGAATTTGAACAAATGCAAGCTGAAGTAGAAGCTGCAGAAAAAGCGGCTGAACAAGTTGACGGCGAAGAAATGAGCCCTGAAGCTGAAATTGCACTACTACACAGCGAATTAGAAGCGGCTAAACAAACGATCAACGATCAAAAAGACAGTGTTGTTCGTGCTGCTGCAGATGTTGAGAACATGCGTCGTCGTGCCGCTCAAGATGTAGAAAAAGCGCATAAATTTGCACTTGAAAAGTTTGCTAACGAATTACTACCTGTTATCGATAACCTAGAGCGTGCGATTGAGTTTTCTGATAAAGAAAATGAGCAGCTTAAGCCTGTGCTTGAAGGTATCGAAATGACTGTTAAGAGCTTTAATGATGCGGTATCAAAATTCGGTGTTGAAATTGTTAACCCACAGGGTGAACAATTTAACCCTGAATTCCATCAAGCAATGTCAATTCAGCCAAGCAATGATGTAGCGCCAAATACTGTTCTTGCAGTAATGCAAAAAGGTTATACATTAAATGGCCGTTTATTACGCCCTGCAATGGTTATGGTATCGAAAGAAGCTGAATAAGCTTTAAAGAGATATAAAAAATGCCTGTTAATTACAGGCATTTTTTTATTACAATTGTGTTCAATATTTAAGTCGATTGGTATCGTTTTCGATGCCAAAGCTGTACAAGTAAGATCAGTATCAGTGCGCTGAACATCATAGCAGAAAATGGAATCGCACTTTGTGGGTGAACAAAAGCAAGGATAGGCCCAACTAAAGCGCCACTGCCGAATCTCAGGGTACCAATAACAGCTGTTGCAGTGCCTGACTTTTCCTCAAATTGCATCAGTATTAATGAGTCTGCATTACTCGCGACAATACCCAAGCTCATCATCAGTGGTGCGATGGTAGCAACGATAAAATACAGCGATAAATGCATCACACTGAATAACAACAATGCCCCGCCAGACACAAAGCCAATACCTAGCCCAACAAATAACAGTTTACGAGAACCTAAGCGCGGCACTAAACGTGTATTCATAAAGTTACCGAACATTAAAGCCAGCACGTTAAAGGCGAATAACACACCGAACAATTGCTCATCTACTTTGAAGAAATCGAGATATACATAAGGTACCGATGTTAAAAAGCAAAAGAATGCAAATGAGGCAAACATTGAGCTGGCAATATCGGCAAGGGCACTACGACGAGAAAATACCGTTTTATAACTATTAAAGAACAGTGCCAAACCACGTTGCTGACTCTTAAAGATTGGAATATCGATTAAATGAATTTGCACCAAAGCTAAAATGGCAAAACTATAAGCAGCTAATGCGATGAAAATGACCTGCCATGTCGAAATTCCCATGATTAATGAGCCTAGAGTAGGGGCAATTAACGGGGCAACCATCATAATCATCGAGACATAAGACATGCCCTTGGCGGTGTTTTCTCGGTAAATGTGGCGAATAATACCCGGCACTACGACTGTCGCAGCGGCACCAGTGAATGCTTGCACGGCTCTTAAAGACCAAAATAATTCGATGTTAGTACAAAATGCCAGTGCTAATGAGCTGATGCCAAATAGCGCTAAACCCACCTTAGCGAGTAATCGTCTACCAAGCTCATCGGCTATCGGGCCAAAAAACAACATACCCAGGGCATAACCCGCCAAATAAATACTGAGCGAGATTTGCACATTTGGCATGGTAGTTTGTAAGTCGTTGGCAATCACCAACATCGCCGGTAAATATAAATCAATTGCTAAAGGCGTAATTGCGACAATACTTGCCAGTAAAGGTAATAAAATGCGTTTATTTAAGGTCTCAGGGGAAGGCATTGTTTACTCATTCATCAAACATTAGGTCACTATTGTAGCAGTGTGAGTCACTGTGGTGAACTTAGTTTGCCTGCTAAGTAAAAGAATTAACCAAATGATAACAAGTGAGAAGGTGATTGTTCATTTTCATATAAAATTAAGCAATGCTTTGCTATATTAGCCACAATTACACTAAGTATTTGAAGGACTAGTATGAAAAAGTTAATCATGGCAGTGTTAGCCACCGCTGTTTTAGCTGGCTGTAAAACCTCTCCAACAGGGCGTACACAAATCGCGCTTTATTCAGACCAACAAATGAGCCAAATGGGTCAAGCAAGCTTTGCTGAAATGAAGAAAACACAGCCTGTTAATACCGATCCTGGCGTCAATGCTTATGTGAAATGTATTGCCGATGATGTTATTGCCGTTTTACCAAACGAGTATGCAAAGCAGTCTTGGGAAGTTGTTGTGTTTGAAGAAGATTCAGCAAATGCATTTGCATTACCAGGTGGCTATATTGGCGTACATTCAGGTTTATTAAAAGTTGCTGTAAATCAAGATCAATTGGCAACAGTACTAGGTCATGAAGTAGCACACGTTATTGCAGAGCATTCTAATGAACGTGTATCACAAAATGCATTGTTACAAACAGGCCTGCAAGTTGGTGGTGCAGCACTTGATATGGGTAATGTGCAATATCGCGGCGAAATTATGCAAGCCTTAGGCTTAGGCGCACAGTATGGTGTAGTTTTACCATTTAGCCGCTCACATGAATCAGAAGCAGATATTGTTGGCTTAGATTTAATGGCAAAAGCAGGGTTTAACCCAGAGCAATCAGTGTCGCTTTGGCAAAATATGAGTGCAGCAGGTAGTAGCGGTACACCTGAGTTCATGTCGACTCACCCTGCACCAGGTAACCGTATTAAAGAGCTACAAAAGCATATGTCGGATGCATTAAAAGCCCAACAAGCTGCTAAAGCAAAAGGCAAAACCCCACAGTGTAAACTGTAAAGAGTATCTATAGAAATTAAAAAAGCCTGTACTCAGTGATGACTACAGGCTTTAATTTTTTCAGCTTATTAGAACGTCCACTCAACGTGAAGTTGAGGTACTGATTCAGTTGTGTCTGTACCTAGCTTGTTGTGCCAATATTGCCACTCAAGGCCTAGTAGTAACGTATTTTCTTTCATGCTCATTGCGTGACCTAAATCCCACGTAATGATTGGCTGCGCTAAAATCCACGCTTTAACATCTTCGCCAAATTCATTTTCACGCTCTGCAATGTATTCTACATGGCCCGTTACGTTGAACTTTTGTGAGCCAATAGTAAATGGGTAGCCCCAAGCAACATCAATCATCCAGCTGTTTGTTTCAGTTGGTGCACCACCGCGTGCTACGCCTTCACTGTCATCGATGTAAGCGGTAAATAAAGTAGATAAAAAGCTAAAGCCCGGTGCTTGCCAGCTAAGCTTTACACCAGGTAAATACTTAAGAACTTTCGAGTCACCTGCGGCATTAAAACCTGCCGTTAAACCCACATCAGCAATTGCGCCGTATGAAAAATCACTGCCAGAGATTTTTGATAAGCTAAATGTTGAATACCACTCACCGTAAAAGTCTTTATCTTGATAGCCATCTTGACGGTCGTCGTCGCTGTAATCAATAAAAAAGAAGTTGTCGCCATAGTCATAACCAGACGCATGCTGTAGTGATACAACCGTGGTATTTGACTTAGTTAATGAAAACGGGTTTTTGTGTTCACCGTTATTAACGTGTAATTGCGTAGAGCTCCAATTAGCGGCATAGCTCGAAGTACTTACTGCACAAAGGGCAGCAACAGAAAGGATCTTTTTCAAGTTCATATCTCAATATTGATGGTGTAAAGGGGGATATAAAGTGAGGATTATAGCAGATACGCCCATATTTGGGCGTATCTTGAGAAAAATTATTTAACTTATGCTTTATTTCGGCGTAAGCAAATTACTGCAACCGCAGTAAAGGCAAGAATAAAGCAGTAGTAAGAAGAGGTAGAGACTTCCCACGGGCTAATTTTGAAGGTTGCGCCGAGTAGAAGTGCTTGTGCGCCATACGGCAATGAGCCTTGGGTAACGCAAGCAAAAATATCAAGTAAGCTTGATGAACGCTTGCCTGTAATTTCGCCATCATCTGCTAATTTTTTAGCAATTGGGCCTGCAACAATAATAGATACGGTATTATTGGCAATACATAAGTTACTAGTCATAACCAGTGCAGCAATACCTAATTGATCTGCTACTTTACGGTGCCATTTTGCAATGATTTTTGTAATTGCCTGAATTTTGTTAGCAATATAATCAAGACCACCATTAATACGGATAAACTCTGAAAGACCACCAATAAACATCGATAGCAAGAAAATTTCCTGCATGTCAGTAAAGCCTTTATAAACATCTTTTACAAAGCTTGCACCTTCATAGCTGCCAGTAAAGCCCATAAGTGCAGCAAAGATTATACCGCTAAACAGCACCACGAATACGTTAAAGCCCATTACCGCGAGCACTAAGATAAAGGCATAAGGTAATACTAGTAAGATATCGAAGTCTTGTGTTTCTACAGCTTCTGCAGCAGGCGTTAAGAAGAATAATAAGCCGATAGTTAATGCCGCAGCAGGTAAGGCGATTTTTAAGTTCTCACGAAATTTATCTTTCATTTCACAGCCTTGAGTGCGGGTTGCAGCAATAGTTGTGTCAGAGATGATTGATAAGTTATCACCAAACATGGCACCTGATACAATCGTGCCTGCCATCAGAGATGGATCAATACCTGTTTTTTGGGCGACGGCATAAGCAATCGGGCCAATCGCACCGATAGTACCCATTGAAGTACCCATCGCAGTCGACACTATTGCAGCAATTAAAAATAACCCTGGTAGTAACAGAGCAGGTGGAATAAGTGATAAACCGGCATTAACTACGGCATCAACACCACCGGTTGCACCAGCAACCGCAGAAAACGCACCGGCCAGCAGATAAATCAAACACATAGTGATGATGTTGCTATGGCCAGCACCTTTAATAAAGGTTTCAACACTGTGGTTGATGGTATTTTTATTTAAGATAAACGCCAGCATGATGGCAGGTAAAATTGCCACAGGAGCAGGTAATTGATAGAAGGCGTAATCGACACCTTGGGACTGTAAGTATAAGCCAGCGCCTAAAAATAAGCCGACAAACACCAAAAGCGGCAGCAAAGAAAGTTTTGCTTTTGTTTTATTAAATGATGGCTGCATCATATTCCTCATTAGATAACCAATAACACAGCCAAACACTTCTTTTAGCTGTATTTAGTTGTGTCTAAAAGACAACAACAGCGCCCGCAAGCCAAAGACCAAATCGGCGCAAAGGAAGAAGTTTAAATGTATAGATGGCTAAATGCAAAGACTATCTGTTATTATTGTTGTTCTATTAATAAATCTAAAATTAGCTCTGTATTTTTTATAAGCTAACCTGACTATTACATGAGTTTTCGATAAAATCCAGCCAGCTAAGAAGAATAGATAAGGTAACTATATGAACCGCATAGGTGTATTTGGCGCAAACGGCCGCATGGGACTTGCACTTTTAGAAGCTGTCTCAAAAAAAGATGACGCAACATTAACGGGCGCGTACGTGCGTGATAACTCGCCACTTTTAGATATTGCGGTTAATCAATTAAACAGCGCTGCATCAGCAGATCTATCATTTAGTAAAGAAACAGACGTAAAAGATGCAGATGTATTGATTGATTTCACTTTACCGGCAGGAATGCGCAACCATTTAAAAACAGCGGTCGAAAAAAATATCGCCATGGTAATTGGTACTACGGGCCTTAACCAAGATGATCTTGATGCGCTTAATGATGCCGCGAAACACATTCCGATTGTTTTTGCCCGCAACTATAGCGTAGGTGTGAATTTACTGCTTAACTTAGTGCAGACTGCGGCTGTGAAGTTTGGCGATGATATGGATATCGAAATATTTGAGGCCCACCATCGTCACAAAATTGATGCGCCATCAGGAACTGCATTGGCAATTGGTGAAGCTATTGCCGAGGCAAAAGGTTGGCAGCATGATGAAGTCGCGCGTTTTGATAGAAGCAATGACGAACACGCAAAATCGCAAAATGAAATCGGTTATTCAGTCATGAGAGGCGGAGATATAGTAGGTGAACACACCGCATATTTCGCAACTTCTGGCGAAAGGCTAGAATTAACTCATAAAGCAAGTTCAAGAATGACCTTCGCATTAGGTGCTGTAAGAGCTGCGGGCTGGTTGAAAAATAAACCAGCTGGACTTTATGACATGCAAGATGTGCTTGACTTGAAGTAGTTTAGTTTCTTTTTTGGCAGTTTCAGTGAGTTTTTAGTTAATAACGCTTATTTTTACTATTTTATTAATTAAGATTAGATCTGAATGCTAATTTACTGTAGAATAGCGCCAATTTGCCAAAAATTCATAAATGCGTGTTTCCAATCGCTATAAACGGGCAGTAGAGCAAATGACTTTACTCCCGTTTTTTACTGTTAGGAGGTTAACTTGACTAAATCCGCTCTGTTAGTCCTAGAAGACGGCACAGTGTTTCGCGGTACTGCAATCGGCGCTGACGGCATGTCAGTCGGTGAAGTAGTATTCAATACGTCTATGACTGGTTATCAAGAAATTTTGACTGACCCTTCGTACGCGGAACAAATCGTAACTTTGACGTACCCACATATCGGTAATACGGGTACTAACAGCGAAGACGAAGAAGCGGGTCAAATCTGGGCTAAAGGCCTAGTGATCCGTGATTTGCCACTGCTAGCAAGTAATTTCCGTAACGAGCAATCGTTAAGTGATTACTTAAAAGAACGCAATATCTTAGGTATTGCTGACATCGACACTCGTAAATTAACACGTATCCTACGTGATAAAGGCGCTCAAAATGGTTGTATCATTGCAGGCGACGAGTTAGATGAGAATAAAGCGCTTGAAGCTGCGCAAGCCTTCCCAGGCTTAAAAGGCATGGATTTAGCAAAAGTTGTCTCAACCAAGGAAAATTTTGAGTGGCGCGAATCAAGCTGGACGTTAGGTTCAGGCTTTAAAACGCTAGAAGCAGCAGACGAGAAGTTCCACGTTGTTGCTTATGACTTCGGTGTTAAACGTAATATCTTACGTATGTTAGTTGACCGCGGTTGTAAATTAACCGTTGTTCCTGCACAAACATCTGCAGAAGACGTACTAGCATTAAACCCAGACGGTATCTTCTTATCAAATGGCCCAGGCGACCCTGAGCCGTGTACTTACGCGATTGAAGCAATTAAAACTTTCCTAGAAACAGACACGCCAATTTTTGGTATCTGTTTGGGTCACCAATTACTTGCACTTGCTTCAGGTGCACAAACGGTGAAAATGAAGTTTGGTCACCACGGTGGTAACCACCCAGTTAAAGACCTTGACCGCAATGTTGTAATGATCACAGCGCAAAACCACGGTTTCGCAGCTGATGAAGCAACATTACCAACGAATTTACGTGCAACTCACGTATCATTATTCGATGGCACGCTACAAGGTATTCACCGCACAGATAAGCCTGCATTTAGCTTCCAAGGTCACCCTGAGGCAAGCCCAGGTCCACATGATGCGGCGCCATTATTTGATCACTTCATCGACCTGATGCAAGCACGTTCTAACTAATTTAACCGGAGTAACAATGCCAAAACGTACCGACATAAAAAGCATTCTTATCTTAGGCGCAGGCCCGATCGTAATCGGTCAAGCTTGTGAATTTGACTACTCTGGTGCACAAGCGTGTAAAGCACTACGAGAAGAAGGCTTTCGAGTAATTCTTGTAAACTCGAACCCTGCAACTATCATGACTGACCCTGAAATGGCGGATGCGACGTACATCGAGCCAATTCACTGGGAAGTGGTAGAGAAAATCATTGAAAAAGAAAAGCCAGATGCAGTACTGCCTACTATGGGTGGTCAAACAGCATTAAACTGTGCACTTGATTTAGATAAGCACGGCGTACTGGCAAAACACGGTGTTGAGCTAATCGGTGCAACTGCTGATGCAATCGATAAAGCTGAAAACCGTGAGCGTTTTGACGTAGCAATGAAGAACATTGGCCTTGAGTGTCCGCGTGCAGAAATCGCTCACTCAATGGAAGAAGCACACGATGTACTTAGCCGTATCGGTTTCCCATGTATCATTCGTCCATCATTCACTATGGGTGGTACCGGTGGTGGTGTTGCATACAACCAAGAAGAATTTGATGAAATTTGTGAGCGTGGTTTAGATTTATCACCAACAAACGAACTTTTAATCGATGAATCATTAATCGGTTGGAAAGAGTACGAAATGGAAGTTGTTCGTGACAAAAACGACAACTGTATCATCGTATGTTCTATCGAAAACTTTGACCCTATGGGTGTTCACACTGGTGACTCAATCACGGTTGCACCAGCGCAAACACTAACTGATAAAGAATACCAAATCATGCGTAATGCATCGATGGCGGTACTTCGTGAAATCGGTGTTGAAACAGGTGGTTCAAACGTACAGTTTGGTGTGAATCCAGTTGATGGCCGTATGGTTATCATCGAGATGAACCCTCGTGTATCGCGTTCTTCTGCATTAGCATCAAAAGCAACGGGTTTCCCAATTGCGAAAATCGCTGCAAAACTAGCAGTAGGTTACACCCTTGATGAGCTACAAAACGACATCACTGGCGGTAAAACACCAGCGTCTTTCGAGCCGTCAATCGACTACGTTGTTACTAAGATCCCACGTTTTAACTTCGAAAAATTCGCAGGTTCAAACGACCGTCTTACAACACAGATGAAGTCTGTGGGTGAGGTTATGGCGATTGGTCGTAACCAACAAGAGTCTCTGCATAAAGCATTACGTGGTCTTGAAGTAGGCGCAACGGGCTTTAACCCAATTGTTGCCCTTGATGATCCGAAAGCAAAAGAAAAAATCATCCGTGAATTACGTGAGCCAGGTGCTGAGCGTATTTGGTACGTTGCTGATGCAATGCGTCACGGTATGAGCGTAGAAGACGTATTCGAGCTAACTAAGATTGACCTTTGGTACCTTGTACAAATCGAAGACATCTTAAAAGACGAAGCAACAATCAGCGAAGTAGGTATGGCTGGTTTAAATGCTGAGTTTTTACGCAAGCTTAAGCGTAAAGGTTTTGCTGATGCGCGTATCGCTGAAATTGCGGGTGTTTCTGAAGCAGAAATTCGTAAGAAGCGTCACCAGTTAGATATCGTGCCTGTATACAAGCGCGTTGATACCTGTGCTGCAGAGTTCAGCTCAGACACAGCTTACATGTACTCATCTTATGATGAAGAATGTGAAGCGAATCCATCTGACAAAGATAAAATCATGGTAATCGGTGGTGGTCCTAACCGTATCGGTCAAGGTATCGAATTCGATTACTGTTGTGTTCACGCAGCATTAGCTTTACGTGAAGACGGCTATGAAACAATTATAGTTAACTGTAACCCTGAAACTGTTTCAACTGACTACGATACATCTGATCGTTTATTCTTCGAGCCAATCACGCTAGAAGATGTATTAGAAATCGTACGCGTTGAAAAGCCAAAAGGTGTTATCGTTCAGTACGGTGGTCAAACACCACTGAAACTTGCTCGTGAACTTGAAGCGAATGGTGTGCCAGTTATTGGTACTTCACCAGATGCAATCGACCGTGCAGAAGACCGTGAGCGTTTCCAACAGCTTGTTGAGCGTCTAGATCTTCTTCAGCCAGAGAATGCAACGGTTACTTCTTTAGAAGAAGCGATTGTTAAGTCTGCTGAAATCGGCTTCCCACTGGTTGTACGTCCTTCGTACGTACTAGGTGGTCGCGCAATGGAAGTAGTTTATGATGAAGACGATTTACGTCGTTACATGACCGAAGCTGTATCAGCGTCAAATGAAGCGCCAGTACTACTTGACCACTTCTTAGATAACGCAATCGAAGTTGACGTTGACGCTATCTGTGACGGTGAGCAAGTAATCATCGGTGGTATCATGGAGCACATTGAGCAAGCAGGAGTTCACTCAGGTGATTCAGCGTGTTCATTACCAGCTCACTCACTAACTGCTGAAGTACAAGACGTAATGCGTAAGCAAGTGACTGATATGGCACTAGAGCTTGGCGTAGTAGGTCTGATGAATACTCAGTTTGCTGTGAAAGACGGTAAAGTTTACTTAATCGAAGTAAACCCTCGTGCTGCGCGTACAGTACCGTTTGTTTCTAAAGCGACAGGTATTGCACTTGCTAAAGTTGCAGCACGTTGTATGGCGGGTCAGTCGCTAGCAAGCCAAGGTATTACAAAAGAAGTAATCCCTCCTTACTACAGCGTAAAAGAAGTGGTACTGCCATTTGCTAAGTTCCAAGGTGTTGACCCAATCCGTGGCCCAGAAATGCGCTCAACGGGTGAGGTAATGGGTGTTGGTGAAACTTTCGCCGAAGCATTCGCTAAAGCACAATTAGGTGCAAGCAACACTTTACCACGCGGTGGTCGCGCGTTACTATCGGTACGCAACAGTGACAAACCACGTATCGTTGAACTAGCTAAAACCATGACTGAACTTGGTTTCGAGTTAGATGCAACAGGTGGCACTGCAAAAGCACTTGAAGAAGCTGGCATTGCAGTTCGTCGCGTGAACAAAGTATACGAAGGTCGTCCTCATATTCTTGATAGAATTAAAAATGGTGAATACAGCTACATTGTAAACACTACTGAAGGCCGCCAAGCGATTGAAGATTCGAAGGTGTTACGTCGTGGTGCGTTACAGCATAAGACTAACTACACAACGACTCTGAACGCGGCATTTGCTAACTGTACTGCAAACCAAGCAGACGACCGTAGCAAGGTGACGTCAGTTCAGGAACTACATCAGCGAATGAACTAAGGAAATGTGCCAAGGGCGAGGCAATCGCCCTTGGGATTAAGTGAGAATAATATGCAATCAATTCCGATGACAGTTCGTGGTGCAGCATTACTGCGCGAAGAACTTAACGAATTAAAAACAGTTACCCGTCCAAAAATCGTTGCTGATATCGCTGAAGCGCGTGAGCACGGTGATTTGAAAGAAAACGCTGAATACCATGCTGCTCGTGAGCAACAAGGTTTCTGCGAAGGCCGTATTCAAGAAATTGAAGCGAAGCTTTCAAATGTCCAAATCATTGATGTAACTAAAATGCCTAACACAGGTAAAGTTATTTTTGGCACAACGGTTACTATCGTTAATGTTGAAACCGATGCTGAAGTAAAATACCGAATCGTAGGCGATGACGAAGCAGATATCAAAAATAACCTGATTTCTGTTAACTCACCAATCGCGCGTGGTTTAATTGGTAAAGAGGTAGATGATGCCGTTATCATTAAAACGCCAAACGGTGAAGTAGAGTACGAAATCATTGAAGTTGAGTATATTTAGTAGCTTAACCAAGCATTGAGAAAAACCGCAGTTACATACTGCGGTTTTTTTATGCCTGTTTACAGGCGTGGATTTATTCGGTACGTTGGCTACAAGACAGTCGTAATGAAGGAGTAATAATGGCGAAAGTTCAGTATCCTAAACCGCTTGAGCAAGGTGATAAAATAGCCATATGTGCTTTTTCATCTGGTGTTGATAAAGCCTTTCATGAGCGCTTAGACATAGTACTTAATGGCTTAACAGCCAAAGGTTTTACTGTTATTGAAGGTGCCTGCTTACGTCAGTCTCACAATAGTGCAAAGCAACGTGCTGATGAGCTAATGCAGTATTTAACTGATGATTCAATCGCAGCCATGATGCCGCCATGGGGCGGTGATCTTACTATGGAGATTTTACCGCTTCTCGATTTTAATGCGATAAGTAAAGCAAAACCTAAATGGTTGGTTGGCTTTTCAGATATCAGCACGTTTGCATGTGCATTAACCACTCGTTGTGGCTGGGCAACCTTGCACGCTGCGAATTTAATGCAAATTCACCCTGACGATCCCGATGTTTATTTAGCAAATATATTCAGTGCCATGTCACTTGAAGAAAAACAGCAATTGCATCAAGTTGCTTCGCCTTTTTATCAGCAAAAGCCAATTGATTATAAAGCAAAGCCTGATGCTCAATTTGACTATACAGCACCAAGCCAATGGCGCTGTATTAACTATAAAGATAAACGCCAAATTGAAGTGTCTGGGCGCTTAATTGGCGGCTGTTTAGATACGTTAGGTCTGTTGCTACCCTCAAATTACTATGCATTACATGAATTTAAAAAACAGTATGCGCCTGAGGGGTTAATTTTATACCTAGAAAATGCAGAGCTTAGTCCGATGGCTCTTGCACGTTGTCTGTTATCGTTAAAGTTGAATGATGTTTTTACTGATGTAAATGCGGTGGTATTTGGCCGCAGCCCTGCAATTAATAACGACTGCTACTTCGATGAATACCAAGCAATAGAGCTCGCATTTAAAGGTAATTTATTCCCAGTTATCGTTGATGCCGACATTGGACACGTAGCCCCTAATTTAGCATTAATTAATGGTGCTGTTGCCACAATAACTGCAGATTTGTGTGAAGGTATGGCGAGTAATGTGGTTGTGAAGACTGACCTTAAATAACAATTATGCAGGCCAAGCCTGCATAATCTTTAGGCTTTAAACTACAGTAATCACCGCATCTTTATCTAAACGCGATTTTGGTAATGCAGCATTATAATCTTGCTCTGGCTCGTGATAACCAATAGCGAGTGCCACTTCACATACATAACCATCTAACTCATCAGCGAATAGCTCTCCGAGTAAGTCTTTATCGACACCTTCCATCGGTGTTGAATCTAAACCTAAACGAGCCACTGTGTGCATGGTATTACCTAATGCAATGTAGGTTTGAGCTTTAGTCCAAGCGGCGTTATCACCTTGCTCATCAGTATTTAAATCAACAAAGGCGAAGGCACCAAAAGCCTGTTCTTTGTTTTCTGCTTTTGTACGGCCATTAGCAATATCGGCATCAATTACTTTCTCATAATCAGCACGTTTATAGCTTGGGTTATAAGCAAATAAAATGGTGTGTGATGCCGCTTTTGCATGAACTTGGTTAAACTGAAACTTATTTGCAAAACTATCATGCAGACGCTGTTTACCTTGCTCTGATTCAATTACCACAAATTTCCATGGTTGAGAATTAATAGACGATGGCGACAGGCGTAATGCTTCTAAAATTACAGCTAAGTCTGCTTGGCTAATTTGTTTTGAAGCGTCGTAACGTTTACTTGTATAACGGCGTTGTAAGTCAGAAATGATTGGGTGTGTCATGATTTGCTCCCGCATGTATAACAATTAGGTGCAGTTTACGCCTTGCATACTTTACGATAAAGCGCATAATTGAATAAACATTATCAAAAATTTTTAGTTAATATGTTGGTTGAAGATCTCAAATTAATCCTCAAGGTTGCTGAGTTTCGTAGTATTACAACCGCAGCAGCCAAATTAGACATGCGAGCCGCTACCGCCAGCGCTGCTATTAAACGTGTTGAAGCAGCGCTGGGTGCTGAGTTATTTGTTCGTACAACTCGTCATTTGCGGTTATCTGCGGCTGGGGAGCGCTTTTTACCTCAGTGTCAGCAAGCAGTGCTCATGCTAGACCAAGCCACACTTGCCTTAAAAGGTGAGCATGATGAAATTGAAGGGGAGCTAAGAGTCGCATTATCTTCAGATTTAGGCCGCAACATCATTATCCCATGGTTAGATGAGTTACTTGATGAGTATCCAAAGCTGAGTATGCGCCCGCATATTAGCGATAGTAATGTCGACTTTTACCGAGACTCCGTTGATTTTGCACTTAGGTATGGCTCGCCATCCGACTCAAATTTATATGGCTTTAAAATTTGTAATGTTCCGCGGCTGTTATGTGCAACCCCAGAGTACATTGCTGAACATGGCGCGCCGACACATCCAGATGAATTAAATCAGCATCAAGGCCTATTTTATCAACTACAAGATATCATCAATAATGTTTGGGAATTTACCGATGGAACCGAGCGTTTTAAAGTGAAAATGCAAGGCCGTCGAGCATCTAATGATGGTGATTTGGTAAGGCGTTGGTGTGTGGCTGGTAAAGGCCTAGCGGTTAAATCATGTATTGATATCAGTGATGATTTACTAAGTGGGCGGGTAGTGCCAGTGATGCAAAATTATCCTCACTTATGTGCAGAGCTTTGGCTTATATGCCCAAGTCGACAGTCCATTACACCCGCGGTTCGTCTAGTGCGTGATATATGCCGAGCAAAAACCAAGGCGATACTCAATCAACTGATTGAAAAAGGCATATTAGATAAGCGGGTACTCGATAACTAATTACTTTAGGTATAGAATAGCTTGGCTTATTCATCTTATTGATTAAGCAACATTCTCAGGGCGGGGTGAAATTCCCCACCGGCGGTATACTTTGAAATTAAGTGAGCCCGCGAGCGCTTTAACTTCGGTTAAAGGTCAGCAGATCTGGTGAGAGGCCAGAGCCGACGGTGATAGTCCGGATGAAAGAGAATATAGTTTATCTATAAAACAGTAATTGGCTGCCTGCGGGTGGTCTTTTTTGCTGTGCCTTTCAATGTCCTGAATCTTTTCATATTTAATTTAATAGGTATTAAAAATGATGATTCAGTCTTCTTTACTCAGCCAATTTGGCGAACCACTCGAACGCGTTGAACGTGCGATTGCTGCTTTGCAGCAAGGTGAAGGCGTACTTGTGGTAGATGACGAAAACCGTGAAAACGAAGGTGATTTTGTGTACTCAGCACAGCACCTGACCACAGAGCAAATGGCCATGATGATCCGTGAAGGCAGCGGTATTGTGTGTCTTTGCATGGGCGATGAGCGTGTTAAACAGCTTGATTTACCGCAAATGGTTGAGCATAACACCAGCCAGAACAAAACAGCTTATACAGTGACTATTGAAGCTAAAACGGGCGTGACAACCGGCGTTTCAGCGGCTGATCGTGTAACCACCATTAAAGCGGCAACAGCAGACAATGCAAAGCCTGAAGATTTATCTCGCCCAGGGCATGTGTTTGGACTGCGTGCACAAACCGGTGGTGTATTAGTTCGTCGTGGCCATACTGAGGCATCGGTTGATTTAATGCAGTTAGCGGGTTTAACACCGTTTGGTGTTATTTGCGAATTAACGAATCCAGATGGTTCAATGGCTCGCTTGCCTGAAGTTAGCAAGTTTGCCAGTGAGCACACTATGCCCGTTGTATCGATTGAAGATTTAGTTGCCTATATCCAAGCAACGCAAAAACAAGCATGTTAAAAGCTTTAAGCTATAAGCTGTAAGTAAAAAAATAAGGCCACTATTGTGGCCTTTAATTATTGTAATTTCTCAATTGCTTGTTTAGCACTTTCACTGTCAGGATTAAGTTTTAGCGCACTTTTGTAACTTGCTAATGCTTTTTGTTTATCACCTGCTGCTAAATATGCTTCACCTAAACTGTCAAACGTATTTGCTGATTCTGGATAAGATTGATTATTGAGTTCAAACACCGTGATTGCCGCGTCTAGCTCATCCATCTGCATTAACTCATAGCCAAAGTAGTTTAGCGACCTTTCTCTAGGCGTATTACCCTCACTCACCATTTGCTGATAGGTATTCTTCAGTCCAGCAATACCTTCACGTTTAAATACGTTATAAAGTTTACTATCTACATGCTCTGTCGCTTTTTCGTAGGGTTTGCCATAGTAGATTGCAAGTAAGCCATTAGTCATGGGGGTGAGTGGCGCACCACCGGTGTTATTTAAAATGACAACCAGTAATTTGTCTTCGATTATTCTACTTATAAACGCATTAAAACCATTGATGCCACCGCCATGTTGAATACGGGTTAGCGGTTTTCCGTAGGTGCTTTTATCAAGGTTTGTAACTTCCCAACCAAGCGCATAATTTCTTTGCTCAGAAACTTGATACATCTGCTTCTTATATTCTTTTTTCAATAACTTATCCGTGTAGAGAGCTTGATCCCATTTTAGTAAATCCTGTGCTGTTGAGTACATTGATCCTGCAGCATACGGGATAGACATATCTAAATAATCAGTATTGCTATAACCTGCTAGGCCATTGTCGTAACCCGATACGCGAAATTTAATGATTTTATTGTGAGAATCATAGCCTGTATCCTTCATATCGAGTGGATCTAAAATATTCTTCTGTAATACGTCTTGATATTTTTGACCTGTTACCTTTTCGATTACCGCACCCAAAATAAAATAGCCAGAATTGCTATAACGAAATTCAGTGCCAGGCTCGAACACTAGATCATCACTACATAGCAAGCGAATAAATTCATCAACACTATAAGGGTTTCGGCTGTACTCATCACGAAACGATTTTGCCTGAGTATAATTTCCAAGACCAGAGGTGTGATTAAGTATTTGGCGAAGGGTAATTTTAGTGGCTATATCTTTTCTGTAATCAGGGAGGTATGTTGCAAGGTGATCATCGAGTTTAAGTTTTCCATCTTGTGCCAATTGCAGAATTAACATGGCGGTAAATTGTTTGGTAATTGAACCAATTCTAAATTTACTTTTATTACTATGTCTTATATCCCATTCAAAGTTGGCATAGCCAAAGCTTTGTTCAAACAGTACTTTTCCATCCTTAGCAACTAATACATTGCCATTAAACTGCTTAAAGTTATGAAAGCCACTAATAAAGTCAGCCATCTCTGCTTGCATGTTTTGGCTATGTGCGAGGCTTGAAATTGCGACTAAATAAAAAACTACAAGCAACCTTAGTTTATTAAAGAATATGTTCATTGCTGTCCTTGTTATTTGTTGGTTACATTAATCGATGTAAAACCTCATTGCGCATGGCTTGATTAATAAAGCTTACCATTCTGGTGTGGTCTAAATTACTGTAATGCACTATGGATACACTCTTATTTTGAAGTGCTTGCCAATAACCAGCAGGGCTTATTGGATCTGCGTTACTGACATAGAGTGTGGTTCTATTAGCTGATTGTTTGCCGTTCAGTAGGGCGATTAAATCAAGTTGTGTTTCATCAATACCACTGCCTTGAATTACATTTTTTGCTGCGTTTTTAAAATCATTATCTTTGACAAAGTAGCTTAAGGTTGGGTGATAACTTTTAGCTACGGACATTAATGCGGTGTCAAAGTGCACCATTGGTGCAACCATTATCTGTTGCTTTACATTAGGTATTTTCTTTGCAAGTTGCATAGCAGCAATACTGCCCATTGAATAACTTAAAATATCAATTTGTTGGTATTGGTTGGTATTTAAAAAATGCTTTAATACATCAAGACTATTTAGACTAAACTTGAATTCACTATACTGATTGCTCGCGGGCATGAGGATGACATCTTTGCCGGTAAAATGGCTAAGCCAACGGGCTTGAAAGCTATAAATTAAACTACTCACACCATAACCTGGGAATACTATAATTGCTGAATCGTTTTTCTGTTTGGCACCATTTATAGAGGTCAAAGTTGTTTCAAATGTTTCCATTTCCTCTTTAGATTTTAGTTTAAAAGTTATGCCAAATTGTTCACCTTGCTCAAAATATTCTATTAAATCGTTATGGGAAAATATTCTAACTGCTATACAGTTATGCGTAGTGTTACATGTTTTGTGAGGTATACCTTCGTAAACGGTATTTAACATTGGGTCGTCAGGGCCACCGTAAGATATCTCTTCTACAGGTTGAGTGATTTGATAAGCAATAAAACTTTGACAACCACTAAGGACTGAAATATAAAAAATGCAGAGGATAAAGCGCATAATTCCCTTTGTTGTTATTGTAGTATTTCCATTAATCACAACAACTTACCAATCAAGCAGTAATAATGCAATTGGATAATATTTCTTCAAGGGTTATATGAAGCTTGCAATTACCACCTAGCGGTAAATCCACGGTTATCTATGTGAACAAAACCACCGTGATGGGAGGCGGGTTTATAGCGGCCAATACCGCCATTATAGCGGCTCTGTTTTTGGAACTTTTCAAACACTTTATAAAGCACATCAACATCTGCAATCGTTAGTTTGCCATCACCGTTTAAATCGTCCATCCGCCCATCACCATCTTCATCTATATATAGGTCAAAGGCATCGCCGTATTGGTGTCGGCTGTGTTTGCCATTACCAATTGAGCGATTGTAATGGGGTGTTCTATAGCCGCTGATAAAGGCAAATTTACTGACTTTAATCCCTTCACTTTGTACAAACGAGAGCAGATCTTCGAGCATCATCAAGCCATCGTTGTTGACATAAACGTACTTCGGAAAGCCACTTACTTGCTTACAAATTACATTTTTAACTTGCACATGAGGAGTCAGCTGGCGTGTTAGGTCTTTCTCAAAAATTTCTATAAACCCGTTTGGTGCACTGTATTGTGTATAGCCTTTATAAGGGGCAGGGTAGAGGCCTATTTGATAATTATTCAATTGCTTATTGTTAGCATTGAATGGCTTTTTCACTATAACGAGTAAGCGTTTGCTGGTTTTGTTGTTACTCAGAACTAGGCTATAAAACCCTGCATTTTCTGGGGCATAAACGGCAATGCTATTTGGCCCTAATCGCTCAGTCTCAACATCTGATACTGCCGTAGCTGTAAAATCAGCCGTGTTATCAAGTGTTAGCACTTGTTTTGCATCAAGTACAAGGCTGTGCAGCGAGTCAGTTAACTCAATGGCAGCAACAGAGCATGTAGTTAACGCTAAGCACACACTAAAAATAATACGGCTGAAATACATAGTGACCTCTAAATTGTATTGTTTGCTAATGGCGTGGTGAGAGCTTTTAATAACGCGCCATCGCGATTATAAACGTCGGTATAAAATTGTAGGCCCTCGTCGTTACCCGCAACGGTCCAATACATTAAAAGTACGTCTAGCGGTTTTGATAAGCTGACTTTTTTAGTTTCTTTTGCAGCAATGGCGTCATCAATTTCACTACGGCTCCAATTATCCGAGGTTTCTAATATTTTCTCAGCTAAGGTGAATGGATCATCAACTCTTACACAGCCGTGGCTAAATGCACGTTGGTCTTGCTGGAATAAACTTTTTGCAGGGGTATCGTGCAAATAGATTGAGTATTTATTTGGGAACATAAACTTGATTTGCCCCAATGAATTATTCTCTGAAGGCTGTTGTACAAACCAATACGGGAAGTTTTTGCGGCTAGCATTCGGCCAATCAATACTCTCGCTATCAACTGGGTTACGGCGACTATCAACTACAACAAAATCTTTCTCGTTTAAGTAGTTTGGGTTTTCTTTCATTTTTTTTATGATGCCACCTGAAATACTCCGCGGTACAGTCCACGTTGGATTCATCACGATATAGCTCATTTGCCCTTTAAATATTGGAGTTTTGGTGTAGTTTCTACCTACAACTACATTGGTTTGCCATTTCAATTTGTTGTCTTCAAACAAATACAGCAAATAGCCTGCGATATTTACCACTAAGAAGCGATCTGTAAGGGTATTATCAACCCAACGAATGCGCTCTAGGTTCACTAAAATATCATTAACGTACTCACTGTAATCTTTGTTGAGTAGCTTTAAAGTGGCGTTGCCAATTATACCGTCATCAGCAACTTGATGGGCATTTTGAAAGCGTTTAACTGCTGCTACTAGCTCATCGTTATAATCAGTGGCATCACTGTTACTGCCTTCAAAATACTTTAGTCGTTTTAACTTTTGTCTTAAAAGCGGCACTGCTGGGTCCGACTGCCCAGGCTTTAATACCTTGTTTTGCAGTGCGAAGTCAGGTAACTCGCCAGTGGCATCAAGCTCTCGATAAAACACAAGGGCGTTTTTTAAACGCTTATAATGAGGCAAAACAGGTTTTAGGTTTTCAAGTCCTTTATCAAGGCTTTTTGATTTTACATGTTTGAGTAATGAGGCCGCTGCGGCATCTGGGCTGACATCAAACTGTTCATAGTTCCATGTGGCTGCCAATTGTTTTGGGTTTACTTTTCCGCGAATTAAATGTTTTGCATAGGTCATCACGGCATCTGTCATTAGAACATCAAACTGTGCTTCGACGGCATCCGCTCCGCGTTTATCTATTTCGCTGGCTAGCGCCATTAATGTATCAAAGTGATAGTCGTTAGGAGATAGCCCTTCAAGTTCTGCTTGCGCAATTAAGTTGAGCGCTTGCTTGGCATATTTTACGTTGTCCCATACTCGTTCAAAACTATTTGCTTTATAGGTGGCAACGGTCATTTCAGGAGAGTGGATTTGTTGTCCTTCTATACTGTGAGATTCACCAATCAGAATAGGCTCAAGCTGTTGTTGTAAGTATTGGTTTTCAGCCAGCACAGGCATACAAATGGATAAACAACTTACCAAAGCTGTGTAGCGTAGAATTTTCATAGCTATGTCCTTATAACGTATTTAGTAATTTCTTGAATTGTTTCTTTTTTGCTCATTTAAGCTTAGCAAAACAATACGATTTATAGGAACATATTTTTAAATAAAAAACGCTTGGCAAATTTATTGCCAAGCGTTCGGTTGGGATCTTGAGAGGGGTTAATTACTGGTTGTTTGTAATTTAGCTTCTGGCTCTGCTTTTTTACCTCTTAGCTTGCCAATTAAGCGTTTAAAATCTTCTAAGGCGACGTACTGACAAGGGATTAAAATAAGCGTAATGACCGTTGCAAATAACACCCCGAATGCTAGAGATACAGCCATTGGGATAACGATTTTTGCTTGCAAGCTTGTTTCCATAATGATTGGTAATACACCAATAAAGGTCGTTATTGAGGTCAGTAATATCGCTCTAAAACGACGCGCACCGGCTTGCATCACAGCCTCTTTGATTGCTACACCTTCGGCGCGAGCTTTATTGACAAAGTCGACCATCACTAGCGAGTCGTTTACGACCACACCTGCAACAGCGATGATACCGAATACTGATAGGCTACTCATTGTCATACCTAAGATCATGTGGCCAAACATCGCACCAATGACACCGAATGGAATAACCGACATGATAATAAATGGCTGTGAGTACGAGCGTAGTGGAATAGCAAGTAACGCAAAAATAATCATCATTGATAAAGCAAAGTCACGTACTTGTTCTGCCACACTGTCCATCTCTTCTTGAATACGACCGGCTACATTACTTTCTACACCTGGGTAGCTTTTCAGTAGGCTAGGTAAGTACTCGTCACGAATTTCTTTTGCAATGGCAAATGGTTCAGCTTGGTCAGTATTAACCGCAGCCCAAACGTTTACAGTACGTTTAGCGTTTTCACGGCGAATACGGTTTACACCATCCACAATGTTGACTTTAGCAACTTCAGCAAGCGGTACTTCAACACCTGTTGGCGTAATGATACGTGCATCTGTGATGTCACTTACTGCGTTTCGTGATTCACGAGGGTAGCGGATCATTACTTTGATCTCTTCACCGTCACGTAAAATACGTTGTGCTTCTAAACCGTAGTAGCTAAAGCTAACTTGTGATGCCACATCTGAAAGGGTTAAACCTAAGCTGTAAGCAAGCGGTTTAAGTTCAAGTTGAACCTCGTCAGTTGCAGATTGTAGCGAGTCATTTACATCACCTACGCCTTGCATGCTATTTAGCTTTTCTTTTAACTTAGCGGCAACTTCTTTGAGTTTATTGATATCTTTGCCTTCTAAGCGAAAGCTCACATCACCGTCATCACGACCACCGTTCATGATACTGTCTTCAATATTAAGCGTTTTCACACCTGGCAGTGGTGGCATTTGTTCGCGCCACATTGCACTTAATTGAAAGGTATCAATAGGGCGTAAGTCTGGTTCGACCAAAATCGCCATAATGCGTGCACTTGTACGGCCGCGTAAACTAACCGATAAGTCGCGGATCATCGCTTGACCATATTGCTCTTCAAGTTGTTTATCGACATCTAAAATTAGCTTTTCAATAGTTTGCGCTGTCTCAAGGGTTGCTTGCTCAGACGAAGATAAGTTCATTTCAACTGAGATACGCGGGAAATCATGTGGAATTTTAGGGTTCGCAACAAATTTCACTAAACCACCAGCGAACATACCGCCACTAACAATAAGCACACAGATAAAGCCAACAATCACGGTGTAACGGTAATGAATACAGCGACCAATAAATGGTGTGTAGTAATTATCAACAAAGTTCTTGAGGCCTTTATCCATACCTAAACGTAAGCGATGTAATGGATTTTTAGGGTTCGCAGGTTTATTTTTCATTGCCGCTAAGTGAGCCGGTAAAATTAGTTTTGACTCAATTAGTGAGAAAATTAAACATAGGATAATTACACCACCAATGGCTTTAGAAAACGCAGAGCCAGGGCCTGATGCCAGTGTTTGTGGTAAAAATGCGGCAATTGTAGTTAACACACCAAAGGTAGCAGGAATAGCAACGCGTTTTACGCCGCGTACTACGTTATCTAGGCTGTGACCGTGCTTTTCAATTTCAGCACTGGCAGACTCACCGACGACGATAGCATCATCAACGACTATCCCGAGCACCAGTATAAATGCGAATAAAGAAGCTAAGTTAACAGTGATGTCTATAAAGCCTAGTGGCATCATTAAAAATGCACCTAGGAATGACACAGGTAAGCCCATCATTACCCAAAACGCTAAGCGTAGTGGTAAAAATAGCGCCAGTACCACCATTACCAAAATACCACCCCAGATCATGTTGTCGATCATCATGTTTAGACGACCTTCAAGGTAGTAAGTTAAATCAACAATAGGTGATAGTTTTACGCCTGCTGGTAACTGTGGTGCTTTATCATCGAGGTATCTTTTTAGTACTGCAGCAACTTTAGTGATGTCTTGATCTTTCGACGCATTTACTTCAAAAGTCAGTGAGTTTTTACCATTGTATTTAGAGTACTGTAAGCCTTCTTCAAAGCCGTCGTTAATTGTTGCTACATCACCTAAGAAAACTTGTGCACCATCTGGTAAGTGTAATAAAGGCAGATTTTCGAACTCTTTACCACGATACGCTTGATTTTCAACACGCATCGAAATGTAGCCATTTTCAGAACGAATTTGACCTGCTGACATATTGGCAGAGAAGCTGCGAACGGCTGTGGCAATATCACGGAAAGTTAAACCATACTCACGTAGTTTATCTGGGCTGATTTCAATGCCAATTTCGTAGTTTAAGCCACTGTAAAAGTTGACCAAGTTAATTTGTGGTAAAGCTTGTAGCTCATCTTTTATGTCGTTACCAAGTTCTTTGAGCTGGTAGTTACTCATATCGCCATACAGCGCGAGTATCATCACTTCTTGCTCAAACTTTTCACGGCGAACAATTGGGCGTTCCATCTCTGCAGGGAAGGTATTGATTGAATCAACCTGCATCTTGATTTCATCGAGTACTTCTTGCGGGTCGTACTTTTCTTCGATTTCTATCCATGCTTGTGAAAAACCACGGTTCGAATAGGTAATTAAACGTTTAATGCCTTCGAGGCCTTCTAAAGACTCTTCGACCTTAATGGTGATGCCTTCTTCTACCTCTTGCGGCGCAGCCCCCGGATAAACAGCTTGAATACTGATCCAGTTACTTTCAAATTGTGGGAACATTTGCTTACGCACCGACATTGCTGTCAATAAGCCACCCACTAAAATGAAAATCATAAGTAAGTTTGCTGCTACTGGGTTGCGAGCAAACCAGGCAATAAGCCCTTTTTCTCTGTGCGTGGTCATGGCTTATTCCTCTTTTAACGCTAACTGCGTTGTTGGCAGACTCAGTTTTGCGTCATCTAGCTTGACCGCCATGCCTTCAGTTGGGTATTCAAGTGCCGAGGTAATAAGTTGCTCACCATTAGCAAGGCCATTATCGGCGATCACCATGCCATTTTGTTCGCGAACGATGTTAAGTGTTTTAAAGGTAAGCGTTTCGCCATCTTGTAAAACAGCGACTTTTTTGTCTTTAACTAAATGGTGCGGAACAACAATCGCATTGTCCAGCGCTCGACCTTCGATAGTGGCATTAATGTATGAGCCAAAACGTAATGGCTGCTTTTGCTCATAAGGCGTTGCTACTTGGGCTACTAAGTAATTCATGCGGCTACGTTGGTCTACAACTCCTTCGCTACGTACGATAGTTGCTTGCCAGGTTGTTTGTTTACCTGCAAATTCAGCGTTAATTGATACGCTTGCACCAATTCCTTGGTTATTTAGGTATTGCAGATCTTTATCTGCTACAGGTAAACGAATTTCAGCCAATGACGTTGAGCTCAGACTACCAAAGCTGTTACCTGGGTTTACCACACTGCCTAAACTAATTAGACGCTCGTCTATAATCGCATCGTATGGTGCTTTAATGTATGTGCGCTCAAGATTACGTTTAGCGCGTTTTACACTTGCTTGCGCTGCACGGTAACTTGCAAGCTTTTCAGCAAGTTGTGGTTTACGTAAATAAAGCTCAGAAGGAATAACTTGGTTTGAGTCGCCCTTGATGCGGTCCCACTCAGCTTGCGCAACCGACACCTGTGCACGTTCTATCTCAAGCGCTGAGCTTGCTTGTGCCAAACCGGCTTCAGCTTCAATGAGTGCCGCTTCGTAATCATTTGGGTCAATACGTGCTAGAATGTCGCCTTGCTTAACAAATCCACCTTGTACAAATTGATCTGATAAAGACACAACCTGACCACTCACTTGCGCAACAAGCTCAGTTTGGTTTTTAGGTTTAACGATACCGTATGATTTTACATCAAGGGTAATAGCGTCAAAGCTTAACGGTTTAATTGATACAAGCGGGCGCATATCTTGTTCTGGTTTTTCGACTGGCGGTTGCTTCATAGAGGCAAATGCGAATGCCATTCCAAGTCCGCCGACTAATACGGCGATAGGGAGAATGATTTGTTTTTTACTAGCCACGGGATAGTCCCTCACGGTTGACGGTAATTAAAAATAAATTTGATAGGCTAAGCATACGCAATAAAGTGTTTACAAGGCGTTTGAAGATGTAACAAACCATTACACATATTACAAAGGCGCTACAAAGGTTCTATAAGAGGTACTCAATGACAGATAAAATGGCATGTAGATTAGGCTGTGGCGCCTGTTGTATTGCACCCAGTATTAGCTCACCGATCCCAGGAATGCCAAACGGCAAAGCAGCGGGAGAGCGCTGTATTCAACTTGATGATAATAACCTATGTAAATTATTTGGTGATGAATCAAGGCCTAAGGTGTGTAGTGACTTTTCTGCCACTATTGATGTGTGTGGCACCACTAACGAACAAGCACTGTATTTAATTACCGAACTTGAGCAGATGACTTAAAAAAGATTAAACCTTTAACACTTTTTAACGGTTGCTGAGGTGTATTTTTTATAACCAAAGTTTTCTTTATGGCGTTTAATATAATTTTGGTTATGGTTTGATAGATACCTCGAAAGGTAACGTAACACAATAATGCCAGTCAATTGACTGGCATTATTGTTTTTGCTTACCACGTATAAGTAGCGCTAAGAGTGTATTGTTCGCCGCGGCCTGGGGTACCCGGTACTTCTTCGAATGATTCATCCCAAATGTTGTCAGCTGCAAAGGTAATAAACACATTATCAAGCTGAGCTGGGGTGAATTTTAGCGTTAACTGTGTGAAGAAGGCTTCATCATCAGAGCTACGCAGGCGGTTACTATGTTGCTTACGCCATTCGTTATCGATACGCAGCTCAAGCACATCCATTGGTTGCCATACTGCACCCAGTGTTACACGGTGATCAGGGTAGTTAAGCGCATAAAAGCTCGCATCAATATCTGCCGTGCCATAGTCTTCTGACTTTTCTAAATAGGTGTAGCTGGCAATTAACTCAGTGCTTTCGAACGTTTTATTCGCTAAAAACTCAACGCCTAAGGTGTCTATATCAACCGGGTTTGCAAAACGTGCTGAGGTTGCATCAAAGCGATATGTCCAATCCGTAAGGTTTTTATCTTTACGGTAGAAAATAGCTGAATCTAAACGCCATGAAGACTGTTCAATCAGTAAACCTAATTCAAGGTTATCGGTGGTTTCGCGCTCAAGGCTGTAGTTACTTCTGAATAATCCGCCCGTTTCACTGCCGCCGATGGCGGTATAACCGGGAACTTGTGTTGCTTCTGCGTATGACGCATACCAAGTATGTTCAGTGCCATTTTGATTAGCAACTTTAAGGCTGGCATCGGCAATAAATGAGGTATCTGAGCTATCACGGTTGGTATCATCAAATGCAGCACCAACACGTAAAGTAAGCTCTTTGTTCGCTGTAAGGGCTGATTTGTACTCAGGCAAGATACTTAGCTTAGTGTAATTACGTGATGTAAAGTTGTTTTCAAGAGACGTTGACTCAATTTCATCAGCAATAAATTGCCCAGCATAATTAATTGCATAGCGGTCATTTAAACGGTGACGTCCAGAGAGTGCCAATGACTTAACCGTGGTTTCGTGGAACGCTTCAAAAATAGCTGGGTTTTCACGAGACAAAACGTAATGGTCGTTATGTTTACGATAATAACCAGTCACTTCAAGGCTATTGCTCTCACCATACATTTGCTTGTGATTGAGCATGAAAAGCTTGGTTTCAAGATCTTCGGTTTCGTTAAAATTAAATGGCGTGTATAGGTTTGGCCAACCAAAAAACTTCTCTTGGCGTCCGAACATTAAATCAGTTTGCGAGGTAGAGCTTGCAAGTTGAATACGCGCTGAGGCACGTTCAAAGTCGTGGTCGCCATTATCAATTGAGCCATCACTTTTTGAGTGCGAGTATTCACCCTCAAAACCTAATCGCCAATCTGGTTTGCTATCAAGCTTTTGGCTATGGGCAGCATGAATGCTTTGTAAATTAAAGCCATTCGTACCTGTGCCAAGTGAAACACTACCGGTACTTGTGATAGGGCGCCAGCCAAATGAAACCGTACCAACCGAGCTATTCATTCCATAAAGGGCATTATCAGCACCTGTAAGCACTGAAGGGCCTGTTAGCATCTGTGGCGCAATGGGAATTTCAGCAAAGTAGTGACCAGATTGTGGGTCAAATAACGTACTGCTACCAACACGAAAGCCAGTATTTTCAAAGATACCACCACGTATGGTTACATCAGCTTGTGCTTCAGCCATATTGCGCGATTGCAAATCGACACGTGGGTCATATTCTAAGTTTGATACTGGCGCATCAAAAGTACCTACTGGTTCTTTATTTGCGGTTGCTGAAACTTCAACGGTGATTTGTTCAATATTGTTGGTGTCTTCTGCTAGCACTGAGCAAGTGACGAATAATGCGGGAAGTGTAAGCTGTACTGCGCGTACCATCTAAAACTCTCTTGATTTTGTTTAATCTGGGGTAGTGGGCTAGTTAGGCGCACTGAAATTGCGGGTATTGTATCTGAATCACTGAGTTATACCACTCCAACCAGATTTCAGCAGGCAATAAAAAACCGCGCTAATTGCGCGGTCTTTTAACTAAAACAGTGTTTAGTCTTGATTAATCGATTGCGGTGGGAAGTTACTTAGAATGTTAGCAACAGTCTCTTTGATAACTTCAGTGCGCTTTTCAGGTGATTGGTTCTTTTGCAAACGACCTTCTTTAGCACCGCGCCAAACTAATTGGTTAGAAGCACGGTCTACCACGTCTAGAATTAACGTACCCACCTCGTATTCGCGAGCAGTTGTTTGCGTGTTATAACCCATACCCCAGTAATTCCAGCGTGCACCGTAACCCACGTTAAAGGTATCAACATCAATTTTTGTATCAACTGAGGCATGATAGTTAATCAGTACATCTGCTTGCGCTAAATCAACTAGCTTCATACCGCTTTTTTCAAGTTCAGCATTAACAGCGTCACGAACGCGTTTTTCCATTAAAGGACTAATTTGGTAGTTCGCTACGTTTTTAGTCAAGCTGGCATTAGGTACCCAAGAGAAGGTTTTATAATTACTAAAATCTGCTGATTTGTCGTAATCCCAATCAGGCGTTTTAGCGCAAGCCGCTAAAAATAATACAGCCGTCGCGATTAATAAGTTCTTCATATTGTTTGCTCCTTGGCAAAATTTCCACTACTTGATTGATAACATATCATAAAAATAATTCAACGGAATGATTATTTAAAAACTATGGCACATTTACAAAAAAGTACTGTAATAGTTTGTAATTAAACGGTGTGTTCCACTTCTATCCAGTCTTTTTCATCCACCCAGTTTTGTGCACCATCTTTAACAGTACGAATAGGGACGATGTAATCACAGCTAACTTGTGGTTTAACTGAGGCAAAAATCGGCACAAAGCCAAAGCTTAGCGCTGTCTCGATAATTGCTTTTTGGTTTTGTGGATCTATATCAGCTGCTTCATCGATATAAATCGGAATACGATACAAGTTTTGTTCTTGGTCGCTTAATAAGTAACGAATAAACAGCATGCCACAAAGTAGCTTAATTGTGATACGGGTACCGTTAGAGCCGGCTGAATCGATTTTTTCGAAGTGCTCAGTTTCACCAGCACGGTTCACGACTTCAAAACGAATATCGAATAAGTCGGTCAGTGTTAAACCGGCTTTTTCTGAGGCAAGCTTAATCAAATGATCTTTCGCTTCGTTTACCGCAGATTCGCTATAAGGCTCTTGGCTTAATAGGTCTAGGGTATCGCCTTGCTCAAACTGATTTGAGGTACTAATAATGGTATCAATGCTATCAACCAACATCTTGCGCGGAATAACATTAATTTTGAATGCTTGAAGATTAGAAATCCGATGCTGACTAATACCTTTATTAAAGCTGTTCATTTCCCGGCGTAGGCGGTCTAAGTCTTCACGCAAGCCCTTAATAGTGGCGGCAACTTCGGTTAACGCAACTCGGCCTTGACGTTCAACCGCATCGCGCTCGTTATCGATGTTATGAAACGCGCTGATAAGCTTTTCGTATTTAGTAAACTCATCGTTTTCGTTATCAAATTTAGTAATACCCGCATTGTAAATATGCATGTAGGTGTTACGTACGTTGATATCAAAGTTACGTAGCTCTTGGCAGTCTTTGTTAAAGTGATGAATGAGGTCACTTAAGTTATCAAAATCTATACTGATTTCAATCATGTACGGAGTGACTTTGCCTGAGTAAAAATCAAGCGTGTGATCGATACGTTCAGATTTAACTTGGCGTAAACGGTCAGCTTGGCGGGCAAGCAGATCTTTTTTCGATTTGATAATCGAACGACGATCGCTAATTGAGCCACTGTTCTTTTGAATATCTTGCAGGTAGTCGTCAACTTGTTCGCGTTCTGCATTTAACTGCTCTTTCAGCAGAGTTTGTGCGTCGACAGATTGCTGCATCACTTCAAATTGTTCAAAGCGTTTTAACGCTTCTTCTGAGGCCATTAGCTCATCATACAAGGCATCTTTTTCTTTTTGCTTTTCGGCGACATTGGCAGCGACCTCGCGCTGCTGTTTAAACTCTTTCAGTGAGTTTTCAAGAGCAGCAAGTTGCGCGGTTAATTGCTCTTTATTTTCGCCCGTTTGCATTTGCACTGGGCTTAGCTTTTTAAGTTTGATGCTTGCACCAGGGAGTGTCAGTACACCACCTTTTACGTTAGCCGATAATTGCTCTAAAAACTCACCAAAAGCATCTTCGTCTGTGATGTCAACATCACCATTGCTGGTGGTGGCAAACGATAAGATATCTGGGTTTAGAATACGCGAAATTTCTTCAACTTCTTTTAAAGACAAATCTTCACGCATGCGAGTGAATAAATTGAACTCGAGGTTCTTTAACTGCAGTTTTAAGCTCTTAATTTGCTTTTGTGTTTCGCTGATACGGTAATCTAGCGTGTGCAAGCTTTGACCTTGAGCACTGCTTAATGAATGCGATAGCGATTCATAATCTTGTTTAAGCTGAGTAAGGCTTACTTTTAAAGTGGCTTTATTAACTAGTTCAAACTCAGATTTAAGCGCTCGATAGTCTAAAAACCATTGTTCAATTTGTGTTTGCTTACGTTCAATATCACGGGATTGCTGAATATACAGCTGCTGCTTTTGGTCGAACTCATGCTTTTCGTGTTCGATATCCTCAAGGGCAATATTGAGCTCAGTGAGTTGCTCTTGTTGATAGGTTTCAAAGTCAATCAATGCTTGGTCAATTTTTGGCGCATAGGCAGCAAGTTTACCTTTTAAAACCGTTTGGTTTTCAAGCATTGATTCAAGGGCTGCGATAGGCTCTTGCATTGACTCAAGGGCTTTTAATTCACGTTTAGCGCGATTCACTTTATCAAATGAGCGTCGCCACACTTCATAAAAGTCGACCCGAGAGTTTGACATATGGCGCTCAAATACACGTAACATAAAGCGTTTAACATCACTGGCACCTAACTTATGCAAGTTAAGAATACGGCGGAAAATTTCTTTGTAAATCGCTGAATCTTGCACGTTATTGAGGGGGATCATCTTTAAGTTGATATCGCCATCAAACGGCGTAGCGCCGCCAGTGAGTAGGGCGTTTAGCTCTTGCGCTTTTAATTCAATTGGATTGAAACCTTGCTCTTTTAAGTGATTAAAAAGCTTGGTGAATTTTACAATGGTTTTGCCTTGAGTATAGTGATCAAGGTTCAACTTACCTTGGTAACAAAAAAACTGATGCGCGTAACCGGCAATTTTACCAAGGCCGGCAACACCAATCACCACAGGGCCATTAGGTAGGTCAGCTTCGAGTAAAATATAGGATTGGTCTGACGAAAAGTAGAATTTTCGGGTTTCGTCTAAATCGTGGCCATCCCATTCTGTTAAACGTAAATCATTGATCAGTGGAAATTGCAGGGCATTAATTACCGAGCTTTTACCGGTATTATTCGGTGCACAAATAGAGCTACTTTTATCCAGTGGGATCACGCATTTTGCATAGCCTGCGGTATTTAAAAGTGCAAGTTTGCTGAGTCCGTATAGGCTTTGGCTTTGCATTAGTCGTCATCTCCTAGGTAGGTTTCTTCGTTTACTTCCATTAATGCATCGATATAACGATAAATAGGTGCTTGCAGCATAAAGCCGTTTTCTACTTCGCGAGCTAGACCTAAACGCACCATACGTAAGTAGACGTCTTTGCGTAAATCTGAGCCTGAGAAGATTTCTAATTGATCAAACAGGTGCTTGTTGATTTGCACTAAGGTTTGCATTAGTTCAAGGTCGTTTACTTCGTCAAACAAAGCACGCATTGGATCTTTACCAGTATTGGCATAATGCTCAATCAAGATGTAGATAGTCAGTGCGATGGCACGCGAAATTTTACCCATATTTGGGGTGCTTTCATCGCTGCCAAAATAGTAATAGCCACGGCTATCGTGTTGTAGGTCATGGCCAAGGGCGTTAAATAACGCGCGATAAGCATCAATGTGTTGATCAAGCTCTTGCCACATCAGCGTGTCTTGTTCACTAATGTGGTAGCCTGATGTGAGCTTTTTATTAATAGCTTGAAGATGCGTTAAATCATCTAAATTAATATCTGTCATGGTTATTGCTCTGTTGCTTTTTTATCGTCAGCAATCGATGAGTTAAATGGGTAAAGAGAGAAGTGTTGCTGGGCAATTTTTATTTTTACTTTCTCTTGGCTTTGGCTAATTTCAAGGTCGCCATCGCTAATTAATTTTTGATACAAGAACAGCATTTCGTCAGCTTCTAAGTCTGGATAGCTTTCATCTAAGAAACTAAGCAGCGGCTGAGCTTTTTTGCTGGCTTTTTTAAAGCGTTTTCTAAATTGTGTTTTAACGTCGTTATAATCAGGAATATGTGGGCTTTGATAGGCGGGCACATCATCATGTTCAGGAAGCTGATATTCATCGTGCTCAAAGTCAACTAAGCCTGCCATATAGGCCACAATATGACGTTGCTGACCAAGTGAAAAACGTTGCGCGTCTGAGACAAAGTTAGGCTGTACTGCACTTAACATGTTATCGACGCCATTTTTACGCACTAAACCAAGCACTTTAGCCGCTTGACGCGTAATTAGGTTGTTGCGTCGTAATTCTTCACGCAGTGGCATCAACATATCGGCGCTTTTACGTAAACTTTCACGGCCAACTAAATGCATTTCTAAAATACGGGTACGTAATTGTTCAAGCATGCGCTTGTCTTGATATGACTTACCAAGGCGGTCAATTTGCTCTATTTGCGCGCTAATTTGCGCTTCGATGGTATTAAAGCAAGCGTGGAAGTCACCACGAATATCCACCATTTCAAGCATAGGCTCGATGTATTCATCGAACGCTTCAATTACAGCTTGATAGCGTTTTTGCAGTGATTGCACCGCGTTATCAGCTTTCGCTTGCTCAACAATATTTAAAATCGCGTTTTCGTTGTGGGCAAACAATTTCATTATTTTGCGTACCCGATCATCCATAATGCGGCTGAAGCGGCGAAGCTCGTCGTAATCTTCAATTTCACCGGCTTTAGCAAGGCGATTACCAAGGCGAGCTAAGTCATCAACAAGCACACTAATTTCTTGGGCAAGACCTAAGTGTTCTTCTTGTAGCAAGAAAGTCGCAAAATCGGCGATCGCACGGTTGATTTCTAACTGCGATGATTTTGCCAGTGGAATGATAATATCTTGATTCAATAAACGATTTGTTTCTTTATAAATGCGTTCATTTGACCATGAAGGTTGTTTTTGTTTTATCGCATTTTGTACGTCTTTCAAGCTGAAATCAGCCATCTTAAAACGTTTAAATAGCAGTTCTAACACCCCCCAATGTTCAGTAAGGGTATTTAATAACTTTTTAGCTGGGATCATAAGGCTCCAGTAAATTCAGACTTTGGTGTTAGCGATTAGTATTAAATTATGTAATTGAGAATAGTTTTATGCTTTCTATGCTGCTAGAATCCGCGCCGAAACACTCGACTTACAATTTTTACATTATTATAAAGGTTGTTCAAACACCATGGTAACCCCACTTATCCTAACCCTGATAGCGGTGGCATTTTTGCTTATCGTTATAGAGGATATTATCCATGTAAACAAGGCCAAAACGACGCTTTTTTTTGGCACTTTATGCTGGATTATCTTATTTATCTCTCCTATTCATGGGCAAAGCCCAGAAACCATACAACATCAACTGGATCACAACATATTAGAAATCGCGACTTTGTGGCTGTTCTTAATGGCTGCGATGACCTTTGTAGCGTATTTAAACTCTAAAGGCTTTATCCAGAATATTGTTCATAAAATTATGCCAAATCAAATCAGTGAACGAAAGCTGATGTTTCTGATTGGTGGCTTTGCGTTTTTATTTTCATCAATATCAGACAACATAACTGCAACTTTAATCTCGCTTGCGGTGGTGATGTCACTGAAATTAGATCCTAAAAAATTAATAAAATATGCGACCTTAATTGTATTTAGTGTTAACTCGGGTGGGGTGTCGTTGATCACAGGTGATGTTACAACCCTGATGATTTTCTTAGACGAAAAAGTCACTATTGCTAATCTACTATTATTAATTGCGCCTGCACTGACAAGTGTTGCTCTGCTCGCGGCGATGTTGTCGGTGGGTATGTCGGGTAATGTTGTGTTTGAAAAACAAGCAGCCCGTCGTATCGAAAAAACAGATATTACCATTGCGGTTATCTTCTTCTCGACGATTGTTGCCACGTTAACTTTGAGTGTGCTTTATAGTGTGCCGCCGTTATTAACTTTTTTATTTGGTTTATCTCTGATGTTTTTGGTTGCGCAATTCTTAATGCGCAAAAAAGACGTTAACAAAAAAATCATCGATTATATTCGTGAAATTGAATACGACACCTTATTGTTCTTCGTTGGTGTGTTATTGCTGGTTGGCGCATTAAAAGAAGTTGGTATGCTTGCTAAATTTACTCACTTATATGAGTTGATGGCGCCGGAATATGCCAACTACTTGATGGGGCTATTATCAGCGGCGGTAGATAACGTACCTCTAACTGCAGCACTTTTAAAAGCTGATATTGTGATGAGCCCTCAGCAATGGCTGTCGTTTACTTACGCAACTGGGGTAGGTGGCTCAATGCTTATAATCGGCTCTGCGGCAGGTATTATCGCCATGAGTAAGGTAAAAGCACTGACCTTTATGAGCTATCTTAAAATGTCGGTTTATTTACTAATTGCTTATACCGTTGGTTATTACGGTTCGCACTTAGCGGGCAGTTTAATTTCATAAAACAACTTGACAGCTAGACGTCTAAACGTTAACTTTCGAAGCCTGCTTTTAACAGCAGGCTTTGTTATTTTAACCAGGTGTTAACTTAACATTCAGAAGAGGTGCGATACTTAGGTAATTAATGTGAGGTGACGAACGCCGATGACCATTAATGAGGGAAGTACTCGCCGAGAAAATTAACCGGACGTCACGGTTATTTTTCGGTTTATGGGGCTGAATCCTCAAAACTGTCACCAAACTAGGTGGAGAGCTTCTGGCATGGACTACTCTTTATTTTCAAAGCACCCCCTTGCCGAGTTCTTCTTGAATTACTGTGGATAGTTTTCCACAAAAGGAGACGACATGAATACCCAATTAGCCGCCAACACAAAATCAGATTACGTTGTTGCAAAATTTGGTGGCACCAGTGTAGCTAACTTTGATGCTATGAGCCGCTGTGCAGAAATCATTTGTGCTGATAATCAAGTACGTATTGTTGCTGTGAGTGCCAGTGCAGGCGTGACCAATCATTTAGTTGCATTGTGTAAAGCTGATTTGAGTGCGGCTGAACGTGGCGAGCACATTACTGGCGTTGTCGCCATTCAAGAAGCTATATTAGCTGAACTGTCACTGGATGCTGATTTAGCACATGGCTTTAATGAAACGCTTAAGGCTTTTCAAAAGCTAGCATCAGACGGGGCTAAGTCAGTAGCAGATCAAGATGAACTACTGAGCTTTGGCGAGCGTTTGTCATCGTATTTATTTACTCAAGTATTACGCGGTCAAGGTCTTGATGCGGTGCGTTTTGATGTACGTAAAGTGCTAAAAACAGATAGCCAATTTGCTAAAGCTACCCCAAATGTTGCAGCAACCGCTGCGGCTGCTAAAGAGCATTTAGTGCCGCTACTTGATGACCATGTTGTGGTAACTCAAGGTTTTATTGGTAGCAATGAGCACAATCAAACGACCACTTTAGGTCGTGGTGGTTCAGATTACAGTGCTGCATTACTCGCTGAAGCAATTAACGCAAAAAGCGTGCATATTTGGACCGATGTTGTGGGTATTTTCAGTACTGATCCGCGTTTATGCGCTAAAGCAAGCCCAATTGCACGCTTAAGCTTTGATGAAGCGGCCGAAATGGCAACGTTTGGTGCAAAAGTACTGCACCCTGCAACCATTTTACCTGCAAGCCGTAGCCATATTAGTGTGTTTGTTGGTTCAAGCCGTGAGCCGCAGTTAGGTGGTACATGGATTGAAAAAGAAAAATCTCAGCAACCAGGTATTCGTGCCGTAACACAGCGTAAAAATCAAATTCTGTTAACGGTTAAAAGCCCAGAAATGCTCCTAGCGAGTGGTTTCTTAGCCCGTGTATTCACCATTTTAAGTGAGTTTAATATTTCGGTTGATTTGGTTACTACCTCCGAGATCAGTGTTGCAATCACTTTAGATAACGCACCAAATGCATCACGCCCTGAGCTTGATCAAGCATGTTTAGATAAGCTTTCTGAGTTTTGTCATGTGTCGGTTGAGAATAACCTAACGCTGGTGGCTTTAATTGGTTCTGAAATTCAATTACGTCAGCAAGAAATGAACTTAATGCAGGTATTAAGCGATTTTAATATTCGTTTAATTTGCCACGGTGCAAGTAAACATAACCTGTGCTTCTTAGTTGAGCAAAGCGAGTCAGATGAAGTCGTGCAGGCTATTCACAGCCGATTATTAGAAAGCCAAGTCGCGGCGTAAGTCATTAAAGTTAATAAAAGAGCACTGCCAGTCAGTGCTTTTTTGTGCCACAACACTTATATCAAACCCTTCAACAGAGTTACTACTCGCGCTGAAATTATGTTTGCTCAATTCTTCAAATACATTAGGAGCAAGTAGTTTCGCAATCGGCTGGGCGCTTGCTTTGGCAAGCGCCTCTTTTAATGTCCAAATTCTAAAAAAGCACTGTGCCTGTTCATCGGATGCATCAAAACGGCTAATTAAGTCAACTTCATCTTGATGATAAAAGTGCTTTGCGAGTTTGATAAAAGGGCGAGGCTTACTGCTTTGTTCAATATCAAAACCAAATCGCTGCTGTTCAGGGTTAAGGGCTGCGCCAATTAAACCATTTGAATGTGATAAACAGGCCCACACAGGTTCTCTGCGTTTTGTATGTAATTTGAGCTTACTGTCTTTGTCATCAAACTGGCTCGATATTTCATTGAGGGCTAAATCATCATGAGGGTAAGCATGTTGATACAAATACTTTAACGTTAGGCGAGTCGCTAAGTACTCTTGCTTGGCGCTAGGAACTTTGCGTTTTTCAAGCACACTTAATTCAAACTCACTGAGTAATTTATCAACGGGTAAACTTGCAACATCAATACGTGCTGCATCCATCAGCATAATTTTTTTGGCCGTTGTTTGGCTTTGCTGCTCGATGATAAGAGTGTTCGAAAAGTAGTGACTGCTCATGGTTTAACGCTTACACGAAGGCTCGTATTTAGTTTTGTTTATTTTTACAGCAGATGCACATTTATAGGCACGAACAAACGCAAATAGTTTACGCAGTTGACTGTAATTATGGTTTAATGAGGAAAAATAATAACAGATTTGTAGATGTATGGCACAAGTTCGTGACGGCTTTCAAAGTCGATTAGGTTTCGTTTTAGCAGCTTCTGGTGCGGCGGTAGGTTTAGGTAATATTTGGGGCTTTCCAACACAAGCGGCAAACCATGGCGGCGGTGCATTTTTACTTGTTTACTTCATTGTTATCTTCTTATTGGCGCTTCCGGCTCTTTATACTGAGCTGTATTTAGGCCACCAAGCGCAAGCGAATCCAGTAAAAGCATTATCTAATGCATGGCAAGACACAGCACCTAAAGTGGGTGCTGCAGCAGGCTATATTGGCCTCTTTGGTGCGGTTGTGATGTTAAGCTTTTATTCGATAGTTGCTGGGTGGATGCTGGCTTATGCGCTTGAGCCAGTCGCAAGCTTCTTTGGTTTTACTGAGTTAAGTAACTTTTTACACAGCGACTCTATGGCACGTAATTTTGTGTTTACGCCACTGATGCTTATCCTTACAGCGAGTATTATTTTAAAAGGCGTTAAATCAGGTATCGAAACTTGGTCACGTCGCTTAATGCCATTATTGCTAGTGTTATTAGTGGCATTAATTGCTTATATCGCTACCTTAGACGGTGCGATGGATGGTTTTGCAGCCTATTTAGTGCCAGATTTTAGTCAAATTCTTGATGCAAACTTAATTATTGCGGCAATGGGGCAAGCGTTCTTTTCATTGTCGTTAGGTGTTGGTTGTATGATGGTTTACGGCTCTTATTTAAAACCAGATGCGAACCTGCCTAAACTAACCGGCACTGTGGCACTGCTTGATACCGGTGTGGCCTTTTTAGCGGGTTTATTGATTATTCCGGCTATTTTTGTTGCTCAACATAACGGTGTAGAGGTATTTAGCGGCGGTAAATTGGTGGGTGAAGGGCAGTTAATTTTTGCAATTTTACCTGAACTGTTTAGCACGATGGGCCAAGTGGGTTTACTCGTTGGCTTATTATTTTTTGTATTAATGTCGATTGCCTCAGTGACATCAACCATCTCATCGACTGAAATTCCAGTGGCATTTTTAGTTGAGAATCACAGTGTAGAGCGCAAAAAAGCGACCTTATTTGTAACGCTAATCGTGTTTATTGCCTCGTCACTGATTATCTTAAACTTTGACTGGTTATTTGGTTTAGTCATTATGGTACTGACACAGTACCAATTACCTTTAATGGGACTGTTCTATTTCATTACTGTTGGCTGGTTATGGCAGCGTGGTAATAAATTGCATCAAGTATCGAGCGGCCCCCATTATTGGTTTGCCCAGTATATTCGCTTTGTTTGTCCGCTATTAATGACGGCGGTTTTTGTGAACGTAGCGTTGTTGAAATAGAGTCTTGAGTTGCTAGTTGCTAGTTGCTAGTTGCTAGTTGCTAGGGAAAAGGAAAAAGTAAAAGGCGTGGGGTTTAAATCTCACGCCTTTTTAATTTAAGGTGCGCTTGCTTTAAATAACTTCGTTAGTTAATGGTAAACCTTGGCTTATTTCATTGGCACTTTGTAATGTGGTGCAAGCGATTTCGCTAAGTGCTTCTTGGGTGAAGAAGCCTTGATGGCCTGTCACTAACACATTCGGAAAGCTAATAAGGCGTGAAAAAATATCGTCTTGCATGATTTCTTCACGGTGATCTTTAAAGAATAACTCTGACTCTTGCTCATACACATCAAGCCCTAGGTGTCCGAGCTTTTTAGACTTGAGCGCTTGAATACATGCTTGGCTATCAAGAAGTGCACCACGAGAGGTGTTAATCAGCATGACACCGTCTTTCATTTTCTCAAATGCGCTAGCATCAATTAAATGATGGGTATGCTCGTTGAGCGGGCAGTGCAATGAGATGACATCACTTTGTGTAAGCAATGTGTCTAAATCGCATAGGGTGTAAGGGCCTTCACCAGCCATAGGGTCGCACACGAGTACCTTAGCTCCAAAGCCATTTAATATATTTACCAGCGCTAAACCGATTTTGCCACAGCCGATAATCCCAATAGTTTTTTTAAACAGATTAAAACCAAGTAAACCGTTTAAATCAAAGTTGCCTTCACGTACGCGGTTAAAGGCTTTATGGGTTTTTCGGTTGAGCGTTAGCATAAGGGCAATACAATGCTCTGCTACTGCTTCTGGGCTGTAAGCGGGCACGCGGCAAACCTTGATGTTATGCTCTTTGGCAGCATCAAGGTCAACATTATTAAAGCCTGCACAACGTAATAAGATTGCTTTAATGCCAACAGCCGCCATATCTGCAATGACGTGTTTGTCGACCGTATCGTTTACAAACACGCACACTGCATCAAAACCTTGGCAGAGGGGCGTGGTATTGCTGTTTAAGGATTGCTCAAAATAACTGAGCGAAACAGACTCAGCGTATTCAGTTAGATTCCTTTCAAAAAACGGTTGCTCATACTTTTGCGCACTGAATAAGGCCAGTTTCATCATTTAAATTACTCTCTATCACCATTTTGAGGGTTTCGGGTTTGGTGCGCGGGGCATATCGCGCAACGAGTTGACCCTCTGAGTTTATAAGAAATTTGGTGAAATTCCATTTAATTGCACGGTTTTGTGCAATTCCACGGGTATGACACTTTAAATAATTAAATAAAGGATGGGCGTCTGGGCCGTTGACTAACACCTTGTTAAAAATAGGAAAGCTGACATCAAAGTGTTGCTGATAAAAGGCTTTAAGCTCATTGCCATCAAGTGGCTCATTGTGGCCAAATTGATTGCAGGCAAAACCGAGTACGGTAAATCCTTGCTGTTTATATTCTTGATACAGCTTTTCAAGACTTGCCACTTGAACTGAAAAATTACATTTGCTGGCAATATTGACGATAAGCGCTGTTTTTCCTTGTAACGATTCAAGGCTAAAGTGTTCACCAGAAGCAAGCTGGGCATTGAAACGATATATACTATCCATGTTTTACCTGTGTGTTTTTAAACGGTTTAAATGAACTTTTTTTCATTCGCTTTTTAGTTATTCGGTTGAGATAATGAAATTGTTACTAATTTATCACTCAAATAGGTCAGTTTTATGTCAATGAAAGTCGCCTTCATCGGATTAGGTGTAATGGGTTACCCAATGGCGGGTCACCTTGCCAACGCAGGTCACAGTGTGACAGTTTACAATCGCACAACGGCTAAAGCGCAAAAGTGGGTTTCAGAGTATCAAGGTGAATATTCTGAAACGCCAAGTGAAGCCGCAAAAGGGGCTGATATTGTTTTCATGTGTGTAGGCAATGATGATGATTTACGTTCAGTTGTTTATGGTGAAAATGGTGTGCTGGCAAGCATGCATGAAGGCAGCTATTTAGT
This sequence comes from Pseudoalteromonas sp. 2CM39R, assembly GCF_023161845.1. NCBI lineage: Bacteria > Pseudomonadati > Pseudomonadota > Gammaproteobacteria > Alteromonadales > Pseudoalteromonadaceae > Pseudoalteromonas > Pseudoalteromonas sp. 2CM39R. Next base: position 557,801 of record NZ_JALNTM010000002.1, on the reverse strand, counting down.
TGACCACACTACAACATCAGCTGAAGTGGCACGTGAAGTGGGTACTCAAGCGAAATTACAAGGCATCGCATTTTTAGATGCGCCGGTTTCTGGCGGCCAAGCAGGTGCAGAAAATGGTGTATTAACTGTGATGGCTGGTGGCGACGAAGCTGACTTTAATGTTGTTCAACCTGTCATGGCAGCTTTTAGCCGTTTTAGCCAATTATTAGGTGAAGTAGGTTCTGGTCAACTTTGTAAAATGGTAAATCAAATTTGTATTGCTGGTGTGGTTCAAGGCTTGGCTGAGGGTTTACACTTTGCAAAACAAGCTGGCCTTGATGGTGAAAAAGTAATTGAAACCATCTCTAAAGGCGCTGCAGGCTCATGGCAGATGGAAAACCGCTACAAAACAATGTGGGCTGGCGAATACGAATTTGGTTTCGCTGTTGATTGGATGCGCAAAGATTTAGGCATTGCTTTGGATGAGGCAAAGGCAAACGGCGCAACTTTGCCGATGACGGCAACGGTTGATCAATATTACGCCGATGTACAAGCTTTAGGCGGCGGCCGCTTCGACACTTCTAGTTTATTAGCGCGTATCGAAGCGTTACATAAAAAGTAATATTCATAAAAAACGCGACAATAATTGTCGCGTTTTTTATTACATGCTTTGTGCGTAATTGTACAACGCTTTTAAAATATGCAGGTTCTTCTCGTTATCATCATTTTCATGAGCCAGATTTTCTAGGGTGATCATGAAATCTTGGCCACTGATCGACGGGCTATCTTCACCATGCATTAGCTTGTTTTGGCAATATTGGCGCCAAGTGGCTAATTCATCTTGGCTAAGAGTGTGTGGCCAGTTTCGAGCGCGGTATCTAAATAACAAGGTAGCAAACTTTTTATCATCAAAATCAAGCTGCATTGAGGCTAACTGCTCAGGGCTTGCATCACGTATCATAGCAAATTTTGCTTTATCAGCATGGCTGGTAAAACCATCATAAAGTTGATAGTCAGGGTTAGTGGTTTCGCCGTAATCACGTTGTTCGTTAAACACTTCGGTTACTTTGTCGCGAAGCTCAGTGTTGGCTTTTAAAATAGCGAGATTTTGTAAGCACTTTTCTCGGTCAATACCTAATCGGGCTGCGTTCTCTGGTAACAAGGTTTTTGCTGGTGCAAGAATAGGGCATTTATTTAAATGCACGAGTTTTAAGCCTACCGGTGCTTCGTCTTCGCCAAGGTCGCTGTGTTTTGTGTAAAGGCGCGTTCGTAGCTCTTCAACTGATAAATCTAATAAGACTTGCGGATCTTCAGTTAAATTAAAGCAAATAATGGCGTTTTTATTGACTGGGTGAAAGCTCATTGGTGCAATCCAGCTGGTGCAGCCTTGGCTTGCTGGAATTCGTGATGAGGTGTGCACCAATGGTGTCATGTTAAACACATCAACTAAATCAGCCAGTGCTTTTTTAGAACGTAAGCTAAAGAAAAACTGATACAACTTAGGTTGTTTTTCTTTTATTAATTTTGCCAACGCTATGGTTGCCGTTACATCACTTAATGCATCGTGAGCGGCAGCGTGTTCAATGCCATTGGCAACGGTTAAATGCTCGAGCTTAAAGCTCGGCGTACCGTCTTCTTTGAGCGGCCACTCAATGCCTTCTGGGCGTAGTGCATAACAGGCACGCACTAAATCAATAATATCCCAGCGGCTATTATTGTTTTTGTATTCACGCTCGTATGGGTCATAAAAGTTACGATATAAGCTGTAACGTGTGACTTCATCATCAAAACGGATACTGTTATAGCCCGCAACACAGGTATTAGCTTGGCTAAATTCAGCATGGATCTTTGCCATAAACTCAGCTTCGACTAAGCCTTTTTGCATCGCAACTTGCGGGGTAATACCCGTTATTAAACACGCTTCAGGGTGGGGCAAGTAATCGGCTGCTGGCTTGCAATACTCAATTAACGGCTCACCAATAATATTCAAATCGAGATCGGTACGAATACCTGCAAATTGACTCGGGCGGTCTTTTTGCGGGCTTGCGCCAAATGTTTCGTAGTCGTGCCAGTATATCGTAGGGGGTGTGTCGTAGTATTCTCTGTTTGCCATGCAATATCCTAAGCCTTTAAATTCAATACATTTGGGCTTGTTTTTAGTTCTTCTAGTTACTTCGTGTTTCTTGCAATGATCTCAAGGTGTGTATAGTATCGTGTATAAATTTTTTTGTAAGTGTGTATAAAAAATTAAATGCCGTTAAGCGATACCAAACTTCGAAATTTGTTAGGCAAGAACCAAGAGCCCAGCACATTATCGCACAGAGATAGCCTTAGTGTAAGGATATCAGCAAAAGGAACGATCACTTGGCAATATCGTTGCCGAGTCGACGGCAAACAAGTGATCATCACACTTGGTCGTTATCCTGGCCTTTCTATTAAAGAAGCCCAATCGTACATACCACAGTTTCAAAACTGGCTCAGTCAAAAGAAAGACCCTCGCATTGAATTAAAGCTAATGCGTAACAATGCAAAGGGCTTACCCACAATGGCTGAAGTTGCTCATGAATGGGTGGTTACTCGTGTGCCAGACCTCAAAGAAAAAACGCAAACACTCTACAAAAACCATGTAAAGAAATGGGTGGCTCCTTACTTAAGAGATAGAGCCTTACCTGTCGACAATATGACTATTCATGACTGGGTAAAGTATTTTGATATGGTAAAGCGTGATGGCAGTGCTAAAACCGCCGGTACAATTTTAACACGTATAAAGTCAATATTAGGCTGGGCTGAAAAGCGAGGCCTAGTGCAACCTTTTAATCCGGTGTTAAACCTAAATGTAAGTGACGTTGGTGAACAGGCGAGTGTAGGCCAACGAGTTTTACAGCTAGATGAAATCGCCAAACTTTGGTTGCAGATTGAATCAACCAGAGCAACATTAGCAACCAAGTCTTGTTTGCAACTTATTTTCATAACAGGCGCGCGGCAGTCTGAGATTCGTTTAGCTAAGTGGGAACATTTTGACTTTGAGAATGATGTTTGGACAGTACCACCAGAAAATTCAAAAACGAATAAAGCTATAAGGCGCCCAATCTCTAGTTTGATGAAAGAAATCCTGAACAGGCTTGCAACAGTTTACGGGAACTTTGAATACATAATACCAGGTAGCAACCCACGAAAACCGATGACCACACATAGCATTAACCGTTATTGTTGTCGCGTTTGGGAACAGTTATTTGAAAAATACAACATGCCTAAATTCATACCACATGATGCACGCAGATCATTATCTACATTATTGAGCGAACATGGTGTTGCACTACATGTAACAGAAAAGATGCTCGGACATACGATGCGTGGTGTTATGGCAGTCTACAACAAACATGATTGGATGAATGAGCAAAGGGAAGGGTATGAGTTATATTGTAAGTTGATAATAAAGTATTTTTAGTCTATTCAATTTTAACTGAATTAAAGCTACCTAGATATGGTATAACAATTCTATATATTTTTTGTTCTACAAGATTGAAAATGTCAGAAAAAATAGCTCGCTACTTAACTCCTGCAAAGTTCCAATGGTTATTGGAAGATAGAGGAATTTATTTTTCTCAATTGTCACAGCAATCAGATAAAGCTGATGGTACTAATGATGCTAATCTCATAGTAGATTTGTTGTTCAATTACGCAGAAAAAAAGAGCAAAGGAGATTTAAATGTAGATAGTATTTCAAAAAATGAATTAGCTACCTCCTTAGCCTCAATGAATAAATACGAAAGAGATATCATATGTATTTCTTCTTGGTATTTAGGTGATTGTGAATCTGAGTACATGTGGAATAATTACGCAAAAGATATTAAAACTGGCGAAGTTGGTGTATGTATCATTAGTAGTACTTCTAAAATAAGGTATAGTATCCCAGATGATCTAAGCGCTTTTGTTGAATTAGATAAAATTGATTACAATTCATCTAAGAAAGCAATATCTATTGGAAGAAACTACTATTACAAAGATGATGCATTTGCAGATGAATGTGAGTTTAGGCTCGCCTTCTCTCTAATGCAGTATTCTTTAGTCACAGGTTTTGAACACCCTCTAGTTCCAAAAGTCACAATAGGTAGCAATCTTAAACCTTCTAGTGAAGAATTTTTAAAAGATTATGTTAAATCTCCTGATACATTTCTCTCCCAAGAATTAGTAAAGCAGAAAGGGGATATTGGTTTTATTCTTAAATTGGAGCTCGAGGACATTATTTCTGAAATAAGGTTACCTCCTAATTGTAGTGAGGAACATCAAAAATATTTTCAGAAACTTATTGATGAATCAAACTACAATTTTAAGTTAACACATTCACATTTAGATGCCCTTTGATATCTCATCGTGTATCTGGAAACTTAATTTCTTCCTATGACATTATAAAAGTATGCTGATTCGCTTTAAGCGGTTTTAGTCTTGTTTTTAGAAACTACAAGCTTACTATCTATCAATTTGACGGTTTTGAGGTTACTCAAGAGTTAAAGCAGAAGCTATTCTATTTAGCTTTTGTAAATTGCCATTAAAATTCACAGGCTAAAACTTTCAAGCTGAATTAGATAAATATTTAAATAAAAAGATTTTTTGAGTTGCAAAGTAAAGGAATTATTTATGAACGACAAGTACGGCTTAACATTTATTTCTGATGAAAACTTATTTAACCATGTAAAAGAGACTATTGAAAAGTATAGATTTTCTATCAATTTAAAAGAGTTTAATAAAAACTTAATCGACCCTATAAAATTAACTTTTGACTCTAAAATCTATAACAAATCAATAGAAGAAATTATTGAGTCAGAATCTTTGAGGCAAATAGACAAATCCAACACAAACCACATAGGTTATTTTCATCAAAATATTTTTAAGTTTTTTGATGGTTGGGTTGTCCCTCCAAAAGGGTTTGACACCATGAATGAAGATAAAAAGATCTTCGTTGAGATGAAAAATAAGCACAATACAATGAATTCGTCTTCATCACAAAGAACTTACATAAAGATGCAAAACAAGATTCTTCGAGATGATGAAGCAACGTGTTACCTTGTAGAAATAATTGCAAAAAATAGCCAAGACATAACGTGGAAAATCAGCCTTGAAGGTGAGCAAGTTTCTAATAAAAACATTCGTCGCACATCAATTGATAAATTTTATGAGATAGTTACGGGTGAACCAAATGCTTTCAAAGACTTATGCGAACAAATTCCAAAAGTTATTAGTGATGTAATTGAATCAGGTGAAGTAAATAAAACTCATAACTCAGTGTTTGACGAACTAAAAGCACTATCCCCAGATCTTCTTAAAAGTATCTACTTACTTTCATTTGAGAGATATCAAGGGTTTGATGATTTAAACTTAGTAAAGTAATACGAAGTTAGCTTTCTATTTTTATCGTACTAAATTGATGGCTATCTAACAGAAAAAAGAAGCAATTTTGTTCGCTTCTTTTTTTGATAAAGATTTGAACCGTTATGGGTTCTCAATTGTGTAGGGTGTGATGCTATATTTATCTTACCTTCGGTTTCTTTTTCAGTATAATTAAACAGTAGTTTTAATCGCGGTAAAGTACATGCTTAATTTAGAGAAATCCCCAAACAGTTTTAGTGCAGAGTTATTAGCAGACATACTATCTTTGCCAAAACGTTCTATTGAATCAAAAATAAACAAAGGGGAGTTAATACCTTGTTCTGAAAATAATTTAATTCCAATTGAACAAGTGAAGCACTACAAGGAGATTAAAAGCTTTCTTGAATCTAAGTGGGAAGCCGAGGAAAAAATTAAGCCTAATAGAACCTATAACCTTGTTGAACTGTTTGCTGGAGGTGGTGGTTTAGCTCTGGGGATGGAATCGGCAGGTTTTAATAGTGTATTGCTTAATGAACTAGATAAACATGCATGCAGTACCTTACGTCATAATAGGCCTGATTGGAATGTTATAGAGGGCGACATATCACAAGTTGACTTCACTAAAATTAAAGAGCCGATTGATGTTCTAACTGGCGGTTTCCCATGCCAAGCATTTTCTTATGCAGGGAAGAGTCTTGGCTTTGAAGATACGAGAGGTACTTTGTTTTTTGAAATGGCAAGAGCCATAAAAGAAATAAACCCAAAGGTTTTCATGGCAGAGAATGTTAAAGCCCTTCTTAATCATGATAATGGAAGAACCCTTGACGTTATTAAGAATGTAATTGATGAGCTTGGGTATGTATTAGTCGAGCCAAGAGTATTAAAAGCAATATTCTATAAAGTGCCACAAAAACGTGAAAGATTGATACTAATAGGAATACGTAAAGATCTAGTTAATAAAGCTGATTTTATTTGGCCTTCACCTTATAAGAAGGTGTTAGCCCTTAAAGATGCTTTATATAAAGGTGAACTCTACAACTCAGACGTTCCTGAGTCATCAGGGCAGCTTTATCCTGAAAATAAGAAGGCGATAATGAAGCATGTACCTCCAGGTGGTTATTGGAGAGATTTACCTGATAAGCTTCAAAGAGAGTATATGAAAGCTAGCTACTTTTTAGGTGGTGGTAAAACTGGAATGGCTCGTAGACTATCTTTATCAGAGCCAAGCTTGACCCTTACAACAGCTCCCGCTCAAAAACAGACTGAAAGATGCCACCCTATAGAAACTAGGCCTCTACAATCTAGGGAGTATGCCAGAATTCAGACATTCCCTGATGATTGGGAGTTTAAAGGCCCGCTTTCTGCTATTTACAAGCAAATTGGAAATGCAGTTCCTGTGAATATGGCAGCTGCTTTAGGGCGAGCCTTGGTAAGGCTATTGAATGATATAGAAAGTTCTTAGCTAATAATTTAACGTTTCTTTAATTCTTTCAAGATTATTAATTACCCAGTTTTTGTCTATGGCTCCCCAAGAACGGATCTCGTAATGACCGTTCTTGGTTGCCCCTTCATATATACACTCAATATCTAATTCTTCCAAAGCGATAATTGTATCTTGAGCGGTTCTGCGTGGGATTTTTATCTCAGCCATTAGTTTAGGAATTGTATTAATTCTACTTTCTATTAAACCTGCAATTAATAGCCTTCGATAAAATGAGCTTTTTGTTTTACTTATATCCATCAGTTATTTCTTTCTAAATTAATATCTTCTTCTTTACAGTTGGTAGCTTTTTCATTTTCGCAATAGCTTGATATTTGATTATTCCTACCGAAGGCGGATTTATTTACCTCTCCGTTACAGTTAAAAGAAATATATTCATCAACTTCAATTGTTTCTAAAAAGAAAGTAGGGTTGTTTACTCTAAAAATTGATCTAAGTTCATCTTTGCCTCGGACATATGTAATATCTAAGTGCTCAAGTAATTCAAAATGAATAACAAGCTCTCTAAATTGTCCTTTATCAACTTTTGGACATAAACAGTTTAGAAATAGAAGAAGCAACTCTTGATTAGATAACTGAGCTCTTAATATGTTGCTATATTTTTTTTGTTCTTGAACGTTTTGTACACTATCTTTTATCAATTTCAGAACTTGGTAGAGATTTCTGAAATAGATACCAAATTCTTTATTTTCATACCTATAAAAAACATTAAATGTATTAATTATAGATTTTTCACCATTTGATTGTGAACTTTTAACATTCTTATGCGCATCGCTAATAGAAGTAAGTAACCTATTAATATAAAAGATCCCTGGTTTAGCATCTTTGCTACTTCCAGCACTATAATGATCTATATTCAGCTCCTCTTTAATTCTTACATATGAACCGGAATAGTCGTATGAGAAGTTATCTAGTAGACGACTGTGTAATTCCAGCATATTAAAAAATGTGGTTTCAAAGCTCTGTACAGCAAGTAATTTTGCTTGTTCTTCTAACGCGGTTGCTGAGTTGGCAAGTTCATTGCGAGTAAGAGCTAGTTCCTGATTGCTGACTTGTAAAGCCTTTTCACTTTGCTCTAGAGCTTTCTTATTTTGCATTAACGTATAAGCTATTAAAATTAAACTAAGCAATGCAAATGTAGGGTTTAGAACGCCCCCGAAAAAGTCGCCAACTGCGCCCCAATCACCAATAGTTTGAGCATAACCAAAACCGAAATTATCTACGTAAAATAAAATGGCAGTTATTCCTATTACAACCGCTAAACAAAAAATTAGTAGTATCATCCGTTTCATGTTAAGAGCCTTTCTTTAGTGAAGAGAATAATTTGGTTAATTGGTCCATACCATCAAAAGTGCTAGGTAAATTCTCAGAGTCACTTGTAATTCCACTGAATATTAAGTTTTCAAACTTTTCTAATGGGTTAGATGTCTCAGTTCGAACATCTTTAGAGTATTCAGAATAACTTTGTATAAATTGACAGAGCGTTTGCCTAAGTTCAATTTGTAATATTTGTGCTTCAATTGATTTATAGTTATGCAAAACGACTCTGAAAAAATATATTAGTAATAACTCTAATGAAATTAATGGGAATAGTGATAGCAAGTGGTTTAGAAAAGAAATATTTTGTGAGGTGTTCACGCCATGAAAGAAATAAACTACAGATCCAATTAATGGTAGAGCTAATATCGATGAAGCGAGGACAAGCAAAATAAACAATGTTGATTTTGCGTCAACTTTCTTACTCTTAGCTAAATCATTGAAGCCTTTATATAGTCCTACAAAATTAAAGGCATTCTCATGCTTTTCTAGAGTCTTCTGTAATGCATTTACATTATTTTGTTTTTCAATTAGTCTTGATTCAAAACTTGAAATCTTTTCATTTAAACTATCAGAGCAACTTTGAATTTTATCTAATGTTTCTTTCGCTAAATTGGTTTTCTCATCAAAATTTGAAAATAATGAAAATTCATCAGAATTGAATAGATTTTTTAAAACATCGTAAGGAACGGAATAAATAATGTAATCTATATGCTTTCTAACGTCATTACTGAAAGTTTCATTTTTGGAGTTAATAGCAGCATTTAGTTTTATTTTTCCTAACATTGTATCGTTAAAAAGGGTCGAATATATCTCTTGATTATTTCTTTTAAAGTCAACTTCATAAAGAATTCTCAGCGTACATAAATAAAGTATTTCAATAGGTCTTTGCAAATCCACATAATCATTTTCTAACCTGTTGAAATATTCACATATTCTTATAAATTCTTGTAGGTTTTCAGATTGAGGAATAATGTGTTGATCCCAAGTTTTTGGGTGATTGAAGATTTCTTTTACAATTGCCAAAGAATCTACTAATAAACTCATTAATTCATCAGTGACCTCATGATTAGCACTAAGACTTTTCTTACCTTCTTGACTCCAATAACGGCTTAACAGCTTTTCCAGAATGCTTAGGTTTTTTGCTTTTTCAAAAAACATGTATTAGTCCTTTAATTATATATTTCTAAGTTACAGAGATTTACCAGTAAAAATTACTTTCCCTACCAACGTGCAGTTGCCATTGATGGGGATGAGTTGCTCGGGCCAGTTGGGGTTGGCGGCTTTGAGGAACTTTTGATTGCCTTCGATGATCAGCTGTTTGAAAGTAGCTTGGTTGTCGTCATCTAAACGAGCTACAACATACGAACCGTGGATACATTCTGCTTCGGGATCAACAAATATTAGGTCGCCATCATTAAACTTAGGCTCCATGCTTATTCCTTGAACCTTTAGAACAAATGACTGTTCACTGCAATTAACAGGGCAAAGGAATCTTTCAGCATCCACAGGGCTAACTTCAGAAATATCTGACCAAGCACCAGCTTGAACCCAACTTATTAGCGGAAGTTGGTGTTTAGCAATAGGTGTTGATGTTGCATTATCTAGTTCACCTATTCCAAATTGAAGGTACTCAGGGGTACATTTTAGTGCTCTAGCAAGCGACTCTATATTTCTAGGGTTCTTGGTTTCACCCTTTTCTAGTTTTTGAATAGAATTTTGCGCTACACCAACGAGTTCGGCTAATTGATATTGAGTAAGATCTAAAGCTTTCCTTAGCTTTTTCACACGATTAGCAATATCCATATCATCTCCAAAAGTTGTTAAATATAAACACTTTAATTAGTTGTTCGAAAGATTATCACAACTTAAAGTGGTTTAGGTCAAATATCTATTATTGGTTATATATTCTTAAATACAACAAATAGTGGTTTACAAACCACTAAAAGAGATCTTAATATATACCTAAAGTGGTTAGCCATTGAAGGAGATGAGAATGTCAGCAATTGAAAAAGCTATAAAGCTAATTGGTGGGCAGACAAAACTTGCAAAAATTTTAGGAACAAAGCAATCAGTTGTATTTCATTGGGTGCATCGTCATGGCCAAGCCCCAGCTAAATACATTCCACGTATTTCTGAATTAACAAACGGCGAAGTATCGGTAAACGATTTACTGGCCGATCACCAAAAATGCAACAAGGAGAGTGCCGCATGAATACTAAACAAGAAATAGTGAATTTAAACATTCATCCAGATGCAAAGGCTATGTTGTTTGCTTTGCTTCAAGAGAACTTAGCTTTACGTGAACAAGTAAAAGAGCTAGACGAAAAACTAGTTGATTCAAAAGAAGCTATGCAGTTGCTTGGTTGTGGTCGTAAAAAGTTTTGGGAGCTATCAAAAGTTGAAGGGTTCCCGCTGCCTGTCCAGTTCGGAAAATCAAACTACTACCGTGTTCAAGATTTAGTGAAGTTTAGAAACCAGTACCAACAAAACGTAAACAGCTAGGAGCATTGATCATGGCAAATTCTTTAGCACAGAGTGATGAAAAAAATGCAGTTCAACTTGAAGTTGTTGAAGGGCGAAAATTACCAAAAGGCCTTACTGAAATTAAAGCATTGATGGGTGATACAAAGCGTACACCTGGTTACCTATTTGATGCAGTTTTGACAGAACAACAGCGAAAGATTGTTTGTTTTGCTGCAGGGCTTAAACAACGTCACATAAAAATGAGCTTTTACAAGTTTGATGTTCAAGAACGCAAAGCCGTACATAAGGCAATTTTGAATTTACAAAGTATTGTTGCCACGTTTGCTGATGCAAATGTGTTGATGCCTGAAAAGTTTGAACGCACTCAGCCTAAGTTTGAGGTAGTTCCGCACTTGGTTGCTGAGCAACAAACTAACACTCAAACACATTAAGGATTGATCATGAGCTCAACTAATCGCGGAACTGTGCGCAATGCTGATGATTACTATGTAACACCACATTGGCTTATTGAAGATTTTTTAGCGGCCTTCGCTGAAAATAACATTTTGCTTTGCTCACCAGATGAATACCCAAGAGTACTTGACCCAAGTGCAGGTGGCTGTGACAAGTTCGAAATGAGCTACCCCACTGTATTAGAAAAAGAGGGTTTCTTGGTTGAAAGTTGGGATATTCGGAATGATTCACGCGCAGAGATTAGAGGCCGTGATTTTTTAACAACGCCAAGTGCATTGCTGCCAACATTCGACATGATCATCACTAACCCGCCGTTTAAGTTAGCGCAAGAGTTTACAGAAAAAGCGCTTGATATGGTTGATGACCATGGCTTAGTAATTATGTTGCAACGCTTAAATTGGTTAGGTAGCCAAAAGCGTAAAGCAATGTGGCAAAACTTACCGCTTGCGGCCGTTTATGTTCACAGTAAACGACCAGGTTTTAACCCAGAAAAACCAAGTCAAACAGACTCTACCGAATACGCCCATTTTGTATTTTGCAAAGGCTATCCAGCCGCAGCAGAAATATTCGTAATTTAACAAAATCCACACCCTAAAGGACTAATAAAATGACCTCTATCAAAGACCAAGATCTATCTAAAAATCAGTGTTTAGTACGCAATATCGTATTACATGCAGTAGACCAAGTTAACTTTACTTTAAAAAACTTAGGTAAGCGCCCAACGTTTGCCATGTTGATTGAGTGCGAAAACTGCCTGACAGATTTAATACCGGTGATCAAACTAATTGTTGATGACTACCCTGAGTATGCGCACGTTTATCACCAAATGACTAACGCACTGGAAGCGGTACAGATTCATGAAGATGTAAGCTTGATTGAGTTTGCATAGCAATGCTAACAAACCATCCTCTTGATTTAGAAACCCTTAGACTATCGAGCATAGCTAAGGGTTTAATTTCCTCTATAAGTGATATAGACAATCACAACTTCTTAGCGCGAGGCTTACAAAATGTGCCTGTACCACTACAAAGCCGTATAGCCCGCAAGTACATTGACCGATATAACCAAAAGAAAGCAGGGAGTGAATACCGGGCTAATACATGGTTGCGCCGCACTATAAACAGATTAAAGCCACGTTTTGGCGTGTTGTTCAGTATTACTCAAAATATGCCATTGCCGTGGCATATTTTAAGTAGTGTTGAGAAAACAAAAAAACATGCGGGTGATTTGGCAATTGAGTGTGTACAAATAGCACTTGATGTAAGCGAAGAGCACCAAACATTGGGTTATGAGCAAATACTTAGATTTACCTATGAAGCCGTAGCAGAACATGCAAAAGCGATTGGTGTAAACGTGCCATTTTATGCCATGCGTGATGATGACTTACCCAGTGAGTGTTTTGAAATTGCCATACTTAAAATGCAGTGTGATAAGTGGTGGGCTCGTCAATTAAAAACTCTTCGCCGACAATTTATAGAGTTATTAGAAATAGCCACAGGGCAGGTGGGTAAAGACCTTTATCACGACAAGAAAAACAATAAGTTTAAACGCCGTGGTATTAGCCCTTACTCATCTAAGCAAGCACAACGTGAATTTAGCTTTGCGCAAGCAAGCGGGCGTCAGTTCCTTGAAATGATGGAGCTACAAAGCAGTGACGGCGATGTAATTGACCTAATTGAAGCGGTTAAAAGCGGAATGGCAAACCCAGCTAACCGACGTAATGAGTTAATGCTGCGTATTCGTGAGACTGAAGAGCTCGCCGACGAAATGGGATATGTAGGCGTATTTTATACAATTACTTGCCCTGCAAAGTACCATGCAAATTCAGCCCAGTGGCAGGGCACAACTCCTAAAGATGCACAAAGCTATTTAACTCGCACTTGGGCAAGAGCTCGTTCTAAATTGAACCGCCGTGACTTTAAATACTTTGGTGTACGCGTAGTTGAACCCCATGCAGATGGTTGCCCGCATTGGCACATGATGCTTTTCATGCCTAAAAACAAAGTACAAGAAATCAATGCAATTTTACGTTGGTACTTTATTCAAGAAGATAAAACCGAGCTTTATAACCGTTATGGTCCTGAGTTAACCCGAGTCAAAGTATTTAATAAATGGGTGAATGTAGATAAAGAGGGCATTCACCTGAAGCTTGTTGAAGCGTGTGTTCCTTATCGTGCTAATACAGAGAAAGCCCGTTTATTTAAGATTTATAAGCAAAAGCGCCAAGAGTGGGGCTTTAAAAAAAGCCAAGGCAAAAAGGCCAAAGAGCCAAGCAAGTTTTATCGCACTTTTTCCCCGCGTTTTGATGCTGTGATCATGGATAAAAACAAGGGTAGTGCTGCAAGCTATATTGCTAAGTACATCAGTAAAAACATTGATGGTTATGGTGTCACCGATCATGAAGACGCTGAAACAGGTGAAAGCTTAACAAGCCAGGTTAATCCTGTTTTAGCTTGGGCAAGTACGTGGAATATCCGCCAGTTTCAGTTTCAAGGTTCACCAAGTGTGACGGTTTATCGTGAGCTACGCCGTATGCGTACAACACTTGATGATGATGAGTTTGAGCCAATACGCCAAGCAGCTGATGCAGCAAACTGGAAAGAATACGTAAAGCTGCAGGGTGGTATGTGTATTGGCCGCGATGCAAACTTTAAAACCCATTACGAAGAAACCCCACAAGGTAATGACTACGCAGAATTGGTGAAACGCATCAAAGGCGTTTATCGCACCCTAAACAATAACCAGTTAATAACTCGATTAGTCGAGTGGACCAGACAACTCAAAGGCACAGCAGAGAAAACCGCGGCTAAGGACAACACCAACGTCGGCGTAGCCGACCTATCTTGGACTAGTGGTAATAACTGTACGCCCATAGCCACGGGCTCTAGGGACGAGTTGTTACTTGATATGGTGGGTTATGACAAAAAAGAGATCGAGCAGGTTAAAAAGGATCTAATTTCAGGTAAAAGGATCAGGCGAAACGACCAAATTTATCAAATAAGGAATGGTCAGTTGCAGGTTCTGGACGAAGTAGACCAACTGAAACATGAAAAACGACTCGCTATTGAATATCGAGCGAAAACACTCGCCCAAAAATCGGGTAGTTGGCATGTAACCGATGTAAATAGACAACAAGCAAAAGAGTTAATAGATCTTGCATACACATATGCCGAGCATGATGGCCGTGACTCATTAATTGAAACAAGGAATAAGAATGGGCTTGTTGCAATAGGGGACTGGGATTTGGCGCTGTTAGTAAAAAACGATCAAGCTTCTGCTGTAAGTGAGAGTAATTGGTGGTCAATAAGTTCGATAGCCTAATGTGGTTAAATACGAATTTTCATACATGTAGAATCTTGAACAAATAAAATCACATACTATATTTTAACAAATGTAATCAAAAAGGAGTTTGTAATGAAAAATTATATTGTGGTTTTATTTATAGGTAGCTTAGTTGGATGCTCTTATTTTATCCCTCCAAGAGAACACCCAATGCTCACAAATAAGTTTGATGAACAGAGTGGATTCGTTGTTTCCGCCACCGATGCTAATAGGAGGGTAGCACTTATTAATTTAAAAAGTGGCCAAGTCTGTGTTGAGCCACCGCCAGAAGCTGCTAATACTATTTCAGAAGCATTTAGTGCACTTTTTAAAGCTGATATAGAAAATAAAGCAGATATAGCTACTAGTTTATCGCAGTCCATTACACAAAATATCACCCAACTTTATCGAAGGTCACAAACAGTCCAATTATTCAGAGATAGTGTTTTTTCGATTTGCCAAAATGCAATCAATGGTCAGTTAAAGATAAGCCCAGAGACAAATTCGAAGCTATCTGGTTCTGAATTTGAAGAAGTTAAAAAAGATATAAATGATTTAAAGGATAAAGTGATAAATTTCGAAGAAGAAAAGTTTCAAAAGTTTTTAGGTACAGGTGAGTTTAATATAAATGATTTATATAATTTTTCTTCGCTATCAATCGACGATAACAATGATGAAAATGAAACAAAAGAACTTACTCGTAAGAAAGAAGATATAAAACGAATCATGCGGGATAATTTATACAAGGATGAGTATGTAAGGCAGGTTTCAACTTTACTATCTCAATCATATATTTCTCTACAAGGAGAGTTTAAGTATTTTTATGATACTGAAAGGCTAAGGTTTATTGCTGAACTTGCCAAGCCAGTACAAGTATGTAGTAATGTTCCAATAAAATTAGAAAACGATAAAGTGTATCATAAGCAGGTTTGTAAAGCCGAGGTGCCAAAAGAATTGGCTCCTTTAATTGAAAAATTGATAAAGGCAATCGCAAAAGAAAAATAATTTGACCAAAAAGTTACCAGCAAGACAGCGTAACTTATCAAGATACCTTATAAGTTACTTTTTGTAATAGCCAGCTTAACCGCTGGCTTTTTTTTATGCGTAGAATTACTATTGAATGATTTAAAATATTAAAGATATTCATAGAAATGGACTTAGTAGAATGCTGAAAAAGTTAGATAAATACATGGATAATTTAAAATCACCATATTTAGAAGTGTATTTTTGGATCGTCGTCATAGCTTCTGCTATTGCTGGGACAACTGTTATTTTTATTGATCCTATGGGGTTGGCAAGCAAGTTTGGTAATGCAGGTAGCTTCTTGGGTGGCTTATTTACCATTGCAGCGGTATTTGTTGCGGTGATTGCGTATAAATCGAACATTAGAAGTCACCATAACAAAATAATTTTAGAGGCTTTTGGTGAGTTATCTATAGAAATTATTCCAAAATTGTTAAAGACAATAGAAAGTGACTCTAGAAAGTTAAGAGTTGATGTTTATAAACTAATTAATGGTAATTCTGATGTCAGTAAAGAGGTAAGTGATAGAGTTAAAAAAAGATTTTACACTTTAGAAGAATTAAAAAATAAAATTAAAGTAAAGATGAACTACATCAATGTATATTCTAATAACCAGAAGGGTTATCCAGAGCCATTCAAGGAATTGATCAATATCATTAATGAACAACTTAAATTTTCATATTATTTGGTAAATGAAGATAAAGACTTACGAGATCCTATTGAACTAAAAAAATATTTAGAATGGGTTGAGGAAGGATTGTCAGAAATAGACTTTTATAATAAATATATTAAAAGAAGTGTAGAGTTAAAAGGCGGCTTAACGATTCAATGTGATAAAAATGAATTGAGAGTTAGATTGATACAGATTAGAGATAATTTATTTGAAAGTATCAAATTAAAGCCCCATTAATTCTAATTGTTGCTCGCGCGGTAAGTTTTTAAGAAAAGAAGCGGCGAGTTCTGCCGTTGTTTGGCGTGGTGGGTTTAGGTAATGTTTAAATGCCAGTGTACTAACAAACGTTGCCCCACAGTTTTTAACATCAGTACATGATATATAGAGATCAGCTACATGGGTTGATTGGTTTTCTCTTGATGAAATAGTCGCTTTACTTCCACAGTTTGGACATGTTACCCGCATAGCATTACCTATATAAATAACTTAGATATACTGTGATTATATACAGTATATCTATCTATAACAAATAAGGTGTATTAAGCTGCTGGCTCTAAATCAAACTTAAGTTTTAACTTGCTACCTATCTCAGGATCTTGTTCAACAGCATCAACCACGTTTTTGATTAACGGTTTTGTTTCGTTTTTAAAATACATGGCATCGTATTTAGTCGGGTCGCCAAGGCCTGCGGTGTTAGATGGAATAATGCCAGATAAGCCAGGCGGAAAACGGTGAGCGTTCAGCACATCTTGTGCTGATACGTTCTTAACGTTCATAAACTCATCTTTACTTTCAAAGTTACCGACAGGGATTATTTGTAAGCCTTTTTCTTTACCGTTAGGAATATTCACGAACAACGAACGGAAATTTCCCACGCCCTTACTATCCTGAATTTTCTCTTTGATATCGTCTTCAACTTCAGGGTCTAAGTTAGGATCAGTGGCATACATTATAAACCCCATGTGGGCGCCGTTGATGTAGTATTTACGGCGAAACAGGGTCGCATCTTCATTTAAAAGCGTCGCTTGTAAACCACCTAAGTAATCAGGGCAACCATATACTTGTTGAACAGGATCATACTGTTTAATCCAAATGATATCGCGGGCTTTGTATTTTCTCATTTGATTGTTACGTTCAAGCACTACGGCGCCACCATCACCAGCCGCTCGAGTGCGATAACTTGGCAACGGGAATAATCGCACCGGTTGCTTAAAGCCGTTGCGAATTTTAAGTAAGGCCACATCACCAAATTGCACTAGATTTAAAAATGCAGCCTGTACTTGTTGGGCACTCATACCGCCCGATATATAACGACCAGCTGCCATATTGGCACGGCTTACTACAATGCCGCCGTGCTGGGCATTGCGGCGAGTAAGATTTGCTAATAAATGACGGTCTACGGGTGGCTCCCAATAACCGTCCATATCGTTATAAAACAGCGAGTCATAATCGGTTAGCCACATATCTGGCATAACTTGTTCGGGTAAGCTGAACACAACGGGCGCATGTTTGGCTTGATCAGGTGTTTGGTTTAGTTCTTCTGCATGGTCCATCGTGATTTTCTCTTAAATGCGTGGTTAATTGGTTCGTTGATCACGGCATGACTAATTGCAAAGAATACGTCTGCATGACCTGTGGTGTTATCGCGGCTTGCCTTAAAGGTAATTGCGCCACCTGTCTCTGTGCTGGTTTTACGAATGGCTAGGCAGCTCATGGCAATGTCTTTGTGTGATGCATCCCATTCAATCCGGTTTGCTTCTACTAAGTCGATCATTTTAAGCACTAAACGAGTTTTGCTGGTTACGCTGTAATGAATAGCTTGGGCTTCGCGCGGGTAAAGAGTTTCTATTGAATCAAATACACCTGCACCAATGCCTGTGGTATCAACACCAATATAAGTGACGCGATACTTTGCGTATATTTTTTGAATCTCACTTACATGGTGAGCGAAGTTCATTCCACGCCAATAGTGTTTTTCGAGCACACGGAATTTTTCACCGTCTTTTTTAGGTGGCGCTACTACAACTAATGTGGCGTTATCGCGAGTGCGTGAAGGGTCGTAACCTAGCCATACCTCACGGTTACCAAATGGCTGTGCTGCACTTGGTTTGTGATCTTGCCAACGGGATGCATCGACCATGCATTTTTCAAGGTCGCTGAATTTAAATATACTGTCTGCATCATCAACAAAGATGCACATAAACAGGTTATTAAAGTCATCGGCATTGTATTCATCGCGCAGTTCTTCAATGTCAAAGAGGTCACAACCCCCGTTTTGTGCATCAACAATGGTTACTACATAGCGCCATTGTTTATCTGGGCAGAGCCTGCCGCCATCGCGTAATTCATCAAAACTAGGAAACTCGATTTCTTCACGTTCAGCACGGCCTTGTCGCCAGTGATCACCCGTCCAAAAGGTATAAGCGGGGTGTGCTTTTGTTGACGGCGTTGAAAAGTAAGTTTTACGCCACTTTTTATGGGTTGCCATGGCACTGGCAAGTTTATTGAGCTCGTTAAACTTACCTATCCAAAAATACTCATCTATATAAACATGGCCGTGGTAACTTTGCGCCGTTTTGCTATTGGTACTTAAGAACCGTAGCTCAGCATCACCGTGTTTTGTGTGTAAGTTAATTGGGTTACCGGTTAACTCAATCTCAAAGAACTCTTGAGCAATAGCCACAATGTAACTGCGGAAAACCTCAGCTTGTGCGCGACTGGCCGACAAGAATATTTGCGGATCACCACTTAACACCGCATCTTTAAGTGCTTCACCTGCAAAGTAATAGGTTGCGCCAATTTGACGGCTTTTAAGAATGTTTCGAATACGTTGATGCAAGTTTGCATGCATCGTTTTTTGGTATTCAAACAGTGAGTCGTACCAGGTGCCAAAATCTTCTTCGGTTAAATGGCTTACATCATTTTTACGTTTGCGGCCTTTTGGCTTTGAGTTGCTTCTACCGCTTGGTTGATTTGAGTTGGCCTGACTATTTTGAGGTTGCGGATTTTTTGCAGCTTCTTCTTGCGCACGTTGTTTTTTAAGCTTTACATGCTTTTCAATAAGCATGTCGAGTTCTTTTATTTGATTACCTGTTTTATCACTAATATCAGTTAAACAAACAATGCGCCTTGCAATGGCTTCGTCGACTTCTTCTTCACGCAGTAAGTCGCGCCAGCTATATTTATCAGCCCAGTAATAAACAACACGATCATTAGGCAAG
Organism: Pseudoalteromonas sp. 2CM39R; assembly: GCF_023161845.1. NCBI lineage: Bacteria > Pseudomonadati > Pseudomonadota > Gammaproteobacteria > Alteromonadales > Pseudoalteromonadaceae > Pseudoalteromonas > Pseudoalteromonas sp. 2CM39R. The sequence goes on along the minus strand of NZ_JALNTM010000002.1, from coordinate 538,459 downwards.
TCTAATTCGCTACGAATTTCACTTGGTGTGTAGTGTCGTAAATAAAGCCGCTTTGCTGCTTCGCGTATTTCCGGTGAATAAGCCATTTAAGTGCTAATTACTCATGTAAAAATTGATAACTAGCGACAGTGTATTCATTTATAATAAGCTTATAACTGACTAAAAAACCTACCTTTTCCTAGAACCTCAATCTAGGAATTTCTAAAAACCAAACCGAATGAAACGCCCATTTTTTAGGGCTATGCTGCGCTTAAATATTGGTTTTAAGCAACACGGCAAACAAATGGCAAAGCAATCAGGTTGGGTAATTGCAGCAACAGAAGGTGCAACGGTAGACGGTCGCACCATTTCAAAAGAGTGGATTAATCAAATGGCCGAATCATATTCGGTTGATGAATATACCGCGCTTATTTGGCCTGAGCATTTTCGTTCAAGTTGGGGACCAACTGAGGGCAAAAACTGGGGCACTGTTGACGAAGTTAAAGCCGCTAAAAAAGGTGGCAAGTTACGACTGTTTGTGAAAATTACCGCTAACGACTATCTGCTTGCTGCAAACAAAGACGGCCAAAAGCTGTTTATGTCTATTGAGCCAAACCCAGACTACAAAAGCGAAGGGCGTTGTTATTTACAAGGCCTTGCCGTTACTGATTCGCCAGCAAGCTCTGGTACCAGCCGTTTAAAATTCTCAATTGGTGATAATGAAGCTGAACACGAATATAGCCAGCTTGAAACGCTTGAGCACAGTGATTTTGTTTTCACCAGTTCAGAACAAAAGGCAGATATTACAGCCGACAAGCAAGAAAAAGCGCTCGGCCTGTTTGCCCAAATAGTTAAGTTATTTTCTACGGATCAGCAATCAGTTGATCAACAAGATGAAATCACCGAGGAAGAACCCATGAAACAAGAACAGTTTGATGCCCTAATGGGTAAGTTTGAAGGATTAGAAACCAAGGTGACAGACCTTGAAACTAAATTCAGCAAACCGCCAAAAGGCGAAGAAAAGCCACCAAAGGCCGAAGAAACCCCGCCAGCCGCAGAGACTGAAGGTGATAAAGGCGCAGCAGGTGTCACTTCTGAGCAATTCAGTCAGCTTTTAGAAAAGATGGATGGCGTTAGTCAAAAGGTATCCGGCCTAGAAAGCAAATTTAACGCGCTTAGCCAAGAGCAAGAAGACCAAGAACCTAACCCAACAGGCGGCGAAACCGTAGACCTGGTTTAACCCAGTTCTTCTTTTTATTAATGCATAACAGAGCGAGATAAAGCATGCACTTAAATCAAACAGCCGCTGGGTTCTTACAAAAATACTCGGTGCAAGTAGCAAAAACATTTGGTGTAGAAGACGCATCACATAAGTTTGCTATTTCTGACCCAATGGAAACAAAGCTTCGTGCCGCGCTTTTAGAGTCGGTCGAGTTCTTACGCATGATCACCACCATGCAGGTGGACCAAATCAAAGGCCAAGTTGTAAAAGTAGGTAACTACGGTATTGCGACAGGTCGTAAAGCAGGTGGCCGTTTTACATCAGAGCAAGGCGTTGATGGCCATACCTATGAATTGGTTGAAACCGATTCATGTTCGGCAACAACATGGGCGCTTTTATCTACATGGGCTAATGCTGGTAACTTAAATGAGTTTATGAAGCTCATTAACCAAAATGCCACGCTACGTTTTGCACTCGATATGCTGCGCGTTGGCTTTAACGGTGTATCGGCTGAGGCCACATCAGACCCAGTTGCCAACCCAAATGGTGAAGACGTAAACAAAGGCTGGCACCAAATCGTTAAAGATAAAGCGGCTGATCAAATCATGACTGATCCTGTTTACTTTGACCCGGATGGTGCAGGCGATTACAAAACGTTAGACGCCATTGCTACTGAGCTTAAAAACACGCTTATTCACCCGTCATTACGTAATGACCCGCGTTTAGTTGTGCTAGTTGGTTCAGACCTAACGGCCACAGCTCAAACTCACATGATGAACCAAGCTGATAAGCCAAGCGAAAAAGTAGCCGCACAGCAAATGGATAAAAACATTGGTGGTATGCGCGCTTATACACCGCCGTTCTTCCCGGGCAAGCGCATTGCCGTAACGATTTTAAGCAACTTGCATATCTATACGCAAAAAGGCACAGCGCATCGCAAAGCCAAAGACGAAGAGGACCGCAAACAGTTTGAAAACTCATACTGGCGTAATGAAGGCTACGCAATCGAAGAGTTTGAAGCGTACGCGGCGATTGACGAAAGCGCAATGAACATTGGCGCCAAGCCATAAAAGTGATTAAGCAGCTAGGCGCTAACCGCCTAGCATTTTCTCAAATTATCAAAAGGTAACAGTGCCATGAGTGTCATTGCTGATTTTAAAAAACGCCGCCAAGCTGCTAAAGAAAAGCAAAAAGCAGTTTCTGAAACAGGCAAAAAACTAGTTGATACATTGAAAGGCTTGTCTGATGAAGCCAAAGAAAAAACCGCGCTTAAGTTGCTTGCGCAGTTACTTGGTTGCGATGAAGCTGACGCAATCAACATAGCTCAAGAATATGTTGATCAAAACATCACATTTTTTGACAAGGGCTTTGACCCTGCAAACGGTGAAGAACAAGCCGTGTTTGCAGAAGTAACGCTTGATGATGAAAACAATGTTGAAAGCGTTGAACTAAAGCACGTTGAAACTACAGCAGATGAGCTTAACACAAGCATAGCCAATGCTGACGATGCTGCAGAGTCATTAGCTGAAAGTGCTGAGCAAGCAATTAGTGCGGCAAGCAACATTGAAAGTGCCGCCGATAAAGCCAGCGATGCAGCAAGCGACCTAGCTTACAGCGCCGATGATATTAACCAAACGAACAGCGAGTTAAAGGAAGCGGTTGACGAGTTAAAAAAGCCGTCGGAGGAGCCAAAATCCTCCAATTCAAAGAGCAAAACGCAGCAAAAAAACAGCTCGAAAAAGTAAGCGTGTCGGGCAGTGGTGAATATGCACCCAGCCTGCACCTACAGCTAATTGAATTAGACGAAGACTTAAAACGACTAAAAGGCTTTGTGCGCCGAGCTGACAAAATAGCTCATAAACGCGATGTATTACTGCCTAAGTGGTTACCGATTGTTGAAGACTACTTAACGAAAGAAGGCAAACAAAATGAAGACAACCCGATTTTCTCGTATTGCACTGTATGGCTGTTTGATGTTGGCAACCTCAGTCGCGGCATCGAGCTTGGACTACGCGCCATTGAGCTTAACCAGCCCATGGTTAAAAGTATTCGCCGCCAGTGGCCTGGTTTTATTGCCGACACTGTTTTTGATTGGGCGCAAACGCAAGCAGAAAAAGGCCACAGTATTGAGCCTTACTTCGGGCAAGTGTTCAAGCTTGTTGCGGATCATTGGAAATTACCTGAGCAAGTTACGTCTAAATATTACAAATTTGCGGGCCTTGCGTTATTGCGCACGAAAAATGGCGAAGTTACGCCATCGCACGTTGGCGACTTGCAGCGCTTACAGCAAGCCGATGGCTATTTAGCGAAAGCGCAGGAGCTGCATAAACACGCACAAGTTAAAACCGTAAGAAACAAAATAGCGATGAGAATTAGAGCGCTTGCTGAGCTTAACGCACAGTAAGCAAACCGTCTCCAAACCCTCCAGTGCATTAGCTGAGTGTTTTAAAAGGCGACTTTTAAATAATCACTGTGACGCTAACTGCACTGACCCTATGCAAAGGTAAATGGCATGACATTCGGATTTGAACATACAGCAGATGACAGCATTGAAATTGATGCTGATAGCGGCTGGCCTGTGCTTAGCACAGAAGAGTTCCGTAATCATCGCCGCATACCTGAATATTATGAAGAAACGGTAATTGCTGATTCGCTCAACCGTAGTGTGTTAGAGGTTCAGCAGCAAATTAATAATTATATTGCGAAAGGTAACACGGATGTTTCTTTCACCCTGATTGATGGTGTGCCGCAGTTTAGCCAAAGCCAAGAAAGTGTTTACCGTTGCGCCGTGTATGCCCGTTCACACAGTGATCTTATGGGGTACTTTTCGGCGGTAGACCAAAAAGAAGCAGGCAATAACAAAGCTGAAGACGTTGAACAGCAAAATCAAATTCTAGCGCAATCAAACCGCAGTATTCGCTTATTGCTTGGTCTTGGCCGTGCGGGAGTGCATTCGCTATGAGCCAAACTATTAGCCAGTTACAGCAAGTATGCGAATTTTTAGTTGCCAGCTTAAATGGTGCTATTCGTAAGAACAATATTGATGCTTGGCAAGAACGCGGCAAGTTAATCATTTGCAATTCAGATCAAGGGCAAGACGGTTATTTAGTGGCGAGGTGGAAACACACGGCCATTATTGCAATTGAAAAATTCCCACATAAAAAGGTTAACCCCTACAACCTGTTTGCCATGGTATGCGCCTTTTTAATTGATAGCGGGTGGCAGCGAGACGAATTCGGTTTAGATGATCCCGAAATAGACATTGATTTAATTAGTGATGACAACGCCACGGTACTGATTGAATTAGAACTGATGGATGACATTGAGCTTATCCCTGATGACAGCGGGCCAGTGCAGTTTAATGGTGGTCGTTACTATGTGTCGCTTGCACCAATTAACGTGGCTGAAAATGTCGATGTTGATGTTGTGGGGCGCGCATGAGCATTGTGATCACCCCAAACAAACGCCAAGCACTCAGTGCTAAGCACCAACTACAGCTTTTAGCCTTACCAGCGGGTAAACGAGTGCGTGTTTTAAAAACACTCGGTCGTCACGAACGAGCGCTTGCTCGTAAGCGTATTCGCACTCAAACCACGGTAGATGGTGAGAAGTTTACGCCGAGCAAAAGCGGCAAAAAAGGCAAGCTACTTAAACGCCTAGGCCGAACACTTGAACCGTATGTGAAAAGCAACAACCGCTTAGAGCTAAAGCATAAAGCGGGTTTAACTGGGCGAATTGCTGCCATGCACCAAGAAGGTGGCAAAGAGCGAATGACAGCTAGCCGAATGGCACGAATTCACGGAAAGCCGGATTACAAAGCGCCGTGCACTCGCGGCCAAGCTAAAGCGCTGTCAGCTGAAGGGTTCAAAGTACCAAAGAGCAAGGGCAAAGGTTACCGCCGCGCCAGTGTTAAAGAGATTCAAGCGAGTTTAAATCACGGTAAAGCAACCTTGATGCTAAGCATATTACGTGACGAAAAACAGCGTAAAAGCTGGGATATCCCTGTTGATGCTCGACCATTTTTAGGTGACACCACCATAAACGTTCAGCGCGAACTCGCGCAGATATTAAACCAACTCAATAAACGAGGATAAGCCAATGCCACTCGGTAAAGTGCAAGTTAACAATTTGAATTTAGGGCAAGGTGACATTGAAGGTGTCGAACGACACTTCTTGTTTGTTGGCCGTGCCGGTTCAGTAGATGAAGAGAGCCAGCTATTTAGTGTTGGTGCACACACAGATTTAGATGATGCGTTTGCAGATAGCGCGTTAAGAACGCAAGTTAAAGCTGCACAACTTAACGCAGGCCAAAACTGGACCGCAGCGGTTTACCCGCTTGCAGAGGGTGAAAGCATCGTTGATGCGATTGATCGCGCAAACGAGGTACAAAGCTTTGAAATGGTGGTGGTATGTGACGAGCAGAACACTAGCGCAGGCCTTACCGATATCCATGACCACCTAACATCACTACAAGCCAAATTAGGTCGTTTTGTTTCTAGCTTAGTTGCGTTACCAGGTATTGATGTAGCAACACAAGCATGGGCAGCGTATGAAGCCGCAACCATTGCTATTCAAAATGGTATTGACGCGCATTTAGTGGTGCCAGTGCCACAGCTGCACGGCAATAACGTGGGTGTATTAGCTGGCCGATTATGTGACCGCAGCGTAAGCATTGCAGATAGCCCAATGCGTGTGGCAACAGGCAGTGTGTTAGGGCTAGGCGATGCACCGGTTGATACAGACGGCGAGCCGTTATCACTTGCCACATTAGAAACACTAGCCAATAACCGCATGAGTGTGCCGCAGTGGTACAGCGACTTTGAAGGTGTGTATTGGAGTGATGCACAAACGCTCGATGCAACTGGCGGTGACTATCAATACCTTGAACACTTGCGCCCAGTGCACAAAGCCAGCCGACAAGTGCGCGTATTAGCGATTCGTCGTGTTGCTAACCGTTCGCTTAACTCAACACCGAACAGCATTGAGTTAAACAAAGCGTATTTTATGAAGCCGCTACGCGAAATGAGTAAAAGCACAACTATCAATGGGACGGCGTTCCCTGGTGAAATCACACCACCTATTGAAGGGGACATCACCATTGAATGGACCAGCAATAAAAGCGTGGTTATTTACCTTATTTTGCGCCCATACAACAGCCCGAAAGAAATTACCGTCAACATCATGCTTGATTTAAGCAGCAACTAGGAGCAGCCATCATGCGTTTATCTGGAATGAATTTTAACGTCAACTTAGGTGACATTATGGTGCATGTGGACACGGCCACGTTATCGATCACCGATAACAGTGCGGTATCACAAACGGGCGGTGTACCCGATGGTGCGGTTGATGGTGATGTATCGGCAAATGGTGAGCTGTCAGTTAATGCGAGTAACTTTGCACTTATCTCAGATGCAGCGAAGAGCGCCGGTTCTTGGCGTGGTATGGAAACGTTCGACATCATGTTTTACGGCAAGACCTCAAAAGATGAAATGAAGGTTGAAGCATTTGGTTGCCGCATCAAGCTCAGTGACATTTTAGACATTGATAAAAAAGGCGGGCAATCAAGCTTATTTAAGATCCCGTTTGATGTAACGAGCCCTGACTTTGTTCATATCAATGGTGTGCCGTACTTACGCCCAGACGAAATCGAAAACATAGTGCAGTAAAGGTGAGCGTGAATGGATTTTATTGATCACCTAGTTATTGCACAGGAACGCGCTGAACAACGCTTTGTTGATCAGCGATTAAAAGGACTTAACAACAGCCACAAACTCAGTGCAACGGAATGCATTGAGTGTGGTGACCCAATACCAAAAGCACGGCAAAAAGCAGTACCAGGTGTGCAGCGCTGTGTTCCGTGCCAAGAGTTGAGCGAGTAGCAATATGAATGTATTAAAAATCAGACTGATTAAAGAGCTCATTGACCGTGAAGGGGGTTATGTCAATGACCCAACAGACCGTGGTGGTGAAACCATGTATGGCATTACCAAAGCCGTAGCACGTGACTTTGGCTACACAGGTGAAATGCAAGACATGCCATATCAGACTGCATTTTTAATACAAGATCAGCGCTACTGGTCACCGCTGAAATTGAGCAAGATAAGCGTGTTAAGTGAATCACTTGCCGAGCAGTTATTTGACTTTGCTGTTCATTCAGGTGTGAGCACCTCGGCTAAGGCATTACAAAAAGCGCTAAATGTGCTTAACAAATGCCAATCACTTTACCCAGATTTGGTGGTTGATGGCATACCTGGTAGCAGAACAATCAGTGCCTTAACTGACTATGCTGCAGTTCGAAAAAACAGAGGCCTTGATGTGTTGGCAGAAGCCGTTCGGGGGCAACGTATTAGCTTTTGTATTGACATAGCGGCCAACGATGAAAGCCAAGAGAAGTACCAGTTTGGTTGGTTAGACAGAATTGTGAACTTGTAAGGGGCAGCGTATGGAATGGCAAAAAATCGCAAACACTGTTGGTGGTATCGCTGGTGCTGTAGCTCCGTTATTGAGTGGCCCAGTTGGTTTAGCGGTCAGTATTGGTAGCCAAATTGCGGGAGCTTTAGGCACGGACAACACACCAGAAGCCGTTGCAGCAGAGTTAAAGAATAATCCTGATGCTGCTTTGACGTTGCAAGAGTGGGCGCATGCTGAGCGAGAGCAAATTCGCCAAGCGAATATTGAGTTGCAAAAAATTGCATTGGAAGAATACAAAGCCGAATTGCAAGACAGACAAAACGCTCGTAACGAGCATAAAGATCATTGGATGCCGTCTACGTTAACAATTCTATTGTTTGTTTTATTTTCGGCCGTATTGGGGGCGTTGTTTTACGGGCCTGATATTGAAAGAAATCGAGACTTAATTGTGTACTTGGTCGGTAATCTATTTGTGCTACTAGCAAATGCTGCTGCGTTTTGGTTAAGCGCAAATAAAAGCTCAAATGACAAGGATAAGCTAATGAGCCTAATGCAAAAAACAGCCAGTCAAGGAGCCGTTAAATGACCTTAACGAATTGGATTTTAGTGATCATCGGCATTGTAAGTTTAATTCTAACAGTCGTCATACCGATTATCGTTTACCTATTTAGCAGTAATGCAGCGACGCGCCAAGAGCTGGCGCAACACAAAACCCATGTCGCGGAATACTACGCGACCAAGGATGATGTAAAGGATCTTGGTGACCGCATGGAGCGGCAAATGAAACAGGGATTCGAACAACTTAAAGAATTACTTAATAGCAGGAATACAGCATGAACCAGATCATTACCCTAACCATTGGCAGTAAAGAATTTAAATTTAATGTAAGCACCAATGATTACAACGGCTATATCAACGACATTATGCCGAATAACAAGGTCGCACCTGCGCACAATCTAGTGATGCGCACAGTCGATGAAAGCAATAAAAAAGAGTTGCGAGAGTTAATTGATAAATCACCAGGTGCAGCACTGCAAATTGCAGGTTTATTGCAACAGGAGTTCGCGCCAGCGCTTGAGATCAGCGTAAAAAAATAGACGCGCTGGTTGAAGCCATTAGCAACAACCCGCTTGAGCAAATGTTGACGTTTCGCCGTCATCTTTTACCGCATGAAGATGACAGCGAACATAACTTAGCAAGGGCAGCATGGCTGATAAAACGCCAGCGTGAAGATTTAGAAGCCATTGTTATTAATGCCGTAGGCAAAGCCTTTGGGGGAAGTAAATGAGTTTACCGCAGCCACTTATGTTTACAGTGGGGTTGATTGACCAAATCACTAAACCCATTGCAAAAATAAGCCATAGCTTAAATGGTCTATCAAGTGACTACCAAACGGGCACCATGAAAATGGCGTCTGGTGTGGCAGGCATTGCGGCCAGCGGTTACGCATTACAAAACGCACTTATGCCCGCCATTGAAATGGATCGGGTACTGGGTGAAGTTAAATCTCTCGGTGTGCGTGAATCTGCATTAAAACAATTAACGGATACCTCTTATCAGTACGCCCTTAAATATGGCAAGTCTGCCACTGAGTTTGTGAGTTCAAGTTATGACATTCAAAGTGCGATAGCAGGGCTTAATGATGCTGATTTATCAGCGTTTACGATGTCGAGCAACGTTCTTGCTGCGGCGACTAAATCAGATGCAGCCACCATCACTAATTACATGGGCACTATGTACGGCATTTTTAAAAACCAAGCCGAAACCATGGGTAAAAGTGTATGGGTTGAACAAATAACAGGAATGACGGCGCAATCAGTTCAAGCATTTAAAACCACAGGTAGTGAGATGTCGGCGGCGTTTACTTCTCTTGGTGCTGATGCAAATAGTGCAGGCATTGCTGTGAATGAACAAATGGCAATTCTTGGCACATTACAAGCGACGATGTCGGGCAGTGAAGCGGGGACTAAATATTCCGCGTTTTTGGCGGGGGTAGGTAAAGCACAATCTGCTTTAGGACTGACCTTTACTGACAGCCAAGGACGCATGTTGCCTATGGTTGATATTTTAACGGAAATTCGTAGCAAATATGGTGATGTGATTGATGTTGCCGAAGGTGATCAACTTGCCAAAGCCTTTGGTTCAAAGAACGCGGTATCAACCATCAAGTTATTACTAACAGACATTAATGGCTTGAATGACTCAATTAACTCACTTGGCCAAGTAAACGGCATGCAAAAAGCCGAAGAAATGGCAATGGCCATGACTGACCAAAGCGAACGGTTAGCACAAAGCTGGTATGTGATACGTGCGGCATGGGGCGCAGCCATCTTACCCGCCTTTAATAATTTTGTGGGGCTTATAGCTGATATGGGCACCAATGTTGTGTGGTTTACTGAGCAGTTCCCAACCTTAACGCGGTGGATTGGCTATGCAGCGGTTGCAGTATTGGGGCTTGTTGCGGCAGGCGGTTTGTTCACTGTGATCATGGGCGCGAGCAAAATGGCTATGGTCGCATGGGGTGTTGCGGCAATGACATGGACAGGGATCACAACAGCATTAAGCGCAGGCTTAAGCACCTTACGCAGTGTGATGTTTGCTTTAAATATTGTGATGTATGCAAACCCGATTGGCTTAATTGTAGCGGCAATTGCTGCGGCAGTTGTGGCAGTCGGGGCACTGATTTATTACTGGGACGACTTAAAAGCTAGCTTTGCGGATATTAGCTGGATCAACGTTTTATTAACTGGCCTTGAATACGCATGGAAAGCGGTTGAAGTGTTATTTGCACCACTATTGTGGGCGCTTGAAGAGTTAGCCGACCTAGCAGGAATTGAGCTTGATACCAGCTTTGAAGGTATGAAAAAAATGATAGGCGTAGAAGCAATAGCCCCCCTTGAAGGCAAAACCGTAAAAGGCGGAATAACCCAACAGATCAGTAATGCCAACCAACAAAAATCAACCTCTGTTGGCACTGTGAATGTGTACCCAGCAAAAGGTGATAGCAGTTACATGAACTTTGTGGAGATGCATTCATGAGTCTTTACCGTGATCTTCACATTGAAAGTGGTGATGTGGTGTTAGATGCAGGCCACAACCCGCGTTATTTAGCTGACCGTGATGTGATAGCGCAAGATATTGTGCATGCCATTTTAGATACAGGCCTCGCCAATTTACTGGTAAGTGACAGAGGAACGAGTGTGACGAACGACACGAAAACACGCATCAAGCTGCTTGTTGAAGATGACGAACGGATCATGCCAGGCACAGTACAAGTGACCGAAAACGAAATTAAAAAAGGGCAATGGTGGGTGCATGCAAAAACCATTGATTTTGGTGATATTTCATCGTTGATCATAGGGGCGTAGTGATGGCTGATGAAACAGCGAACATTGATTTTAAGCGCATTGTAGAAAATGCGGGTATTCCAACCACTGAAGAGGGATGGAAAGCCTTATTCAAAGAAGACGTTGAAGCTGAGGGCAGTATTATTGCAAATGACTCGCCGTTCTCACCGTTTTGGCGTGTGATCAGCGCAATTGTAGCAAAGCCGACTAATTGGATAGTCAACAAGGTACTGATTGAAAAGATACTACCAAACCTGTTTTTAAAAACCGCCACTGACAGCGTGTTTATAGAAGCGAAAGCTTGGGAGCATGACCTAACACGTAAAAGTGAAGAACGTGCACAAGGTAAAGTGCGTTTCTATCGTGCTGCTCAAGCTGGCCCAAGCTTACTCATAAGCGCAGGAACCGTAGTGCAAACCGATGCAATTAACGGCACGGTGTATCGCGTGTTGACAATTGACGATGTAATTATGCCTGAAAACCAAGGCAGTATTTTAGTGCCGGTGATCGCTGAGTTTGCAGGTGCTGCGTATAACTTAGGCGCAGGGTATTACCATATATTACCCGAGTCGGTCACCGGAATTAGTAATGCACTTAATGATGATCAGTGGCTTGATGTATTGGGTGCAGATGCTGAAACAAACGAAGAGTTAAAACTAAGAACCCGCAACGCATTTACAGCTGCTGCACCTTGGCATATTGATGCGGTATATCGCGCTATGCTCACGGAACGTAGCGGCCTAGACACTGACAACATTTATTTTGAGCATGATGCGCCGCGTGGCCCAGGTACTGCAAATGCGTTTATTTTGTTAGATACAGGTGAGCCAAGCCAAGTACTTATTGATGACTTAAACGACTATGTCATGGCAAAAGGCTATCACGGCCATGGTGATGACTTACTGGTGTTGCCGATGCCAGGTGTTGATGTGGCTGTTGCAGTTACTATTTATCCGCATATCTATTTACTTGATAGTGAAGTAACAGCATTAATCAACGATGTTGAAAACTTTATCCGAAGTGCATTTAGAGAAAACACTGATTACTCAGTCACACGAACAAAACCACAAAGCAGATTTAGCTTTAGTCGTTTAGGCCAAGAACTGCATAGGGAGTTTGAGGGAATCGACTCATTGAGTTGGGGGCAAGGTGATATTACCAGTGAAAATGACGTTCCGCGCTTGGCATCATTAACAGTAACAGATGGTAATGCGTCATGAACATAGATTGGGAAGCCCTCACCAAAATGCCGTACTGGCTAGCGCGGCCAGCAAGTGAACTCGATAAGTTACGCAAAGGCGCGGTGCGATTTTGGCAGCGTGTAAGTGAAATGCTTACATGGCCTGCAAAGCAGCTAGACCCGATGACCGCAGAACTGTCTCTTGTGCATTTACTTGCATGGGAGCGAGATATTACGCAAATCCCAAATGAAACAGAGCAAACCTACCGAATCCGCGTTAAGTACGCGCTGCAATTTGCCAAAGGGGCAGGAACGCAAAGCGGCTGGTATTTCATGTTTGAGAAATTAGGCACACCGTGGATCACCATCGATGAGCGTGTGAGCGAAGTCGATTGGGACGTAGTGAGCCTGCAATTGTTGGATTCAGATTTAGCAGAGCGAAACCACCTAATTGACAATATTTGCAGGCAATACGGTCGAACCACTCGCCGCTATGAATACAGCACTATTGCAAGCATGCCGCTTGTCGCACCCCCTAATGACTTTTCACATGAAAACTTAACGGGTTTTGCAAAGTTAAGTGACGACATGAGTCCTAAATTAGGGCTAGCGGTAATGGACAACGAATCACATTTTATTATTGCAACAAATAAGCAGCTTATTAGCTAAAAGAGGAATTAACATGGCTTCAATTATTACAATCGCAGGTGAAAAACTTTTTGCTGCTAAAGCACAAGCTAATGAGCAGTTAGATATAGATACGTTTATTTTTGCGAATGTGCCAGGGCAAGACCCAACAGCACCGATTAATCGTGAAGAGGAACTACCAAGTGAACATGTTGTTCACCAACAAATCGTTCAGCAAGTTGGCCGTATAAATGACAATGTAGTGGTGTATTCGACGGTTCTTGATAGTGTGACAGGCCCGTTTGAATTTAACTGGGTAGGTTTGTATTCATCAGTGAACAACACTTTAGTTGCTATCAATCATATTCCGACTACACCAAAAACCGTGACGGCTGACGGTGTTGCTGGTAATACCTTAAACCGTAACTTTGGTATTGAGTACTCGGGTATTGCGGATCTTACAGGTATTGATGTTGCACCGGAAACTTGGCAGTTAGATTTTACTTCTAGGTTAAGCGGAGTAGATAAGCTAATTCAGAATTTAGCTTCAGATATTAATGGTAAGAATTGGTTCATTGGTGATGGTTTTAAAGTTGTGGAAAGAACAACTTTAAATTCATTCAAAGTACTTGCTGGCACAGGTTATGTGAACGGGCTAAGAGTAGAATTACTGGAAGATCATATTATTGCAGTCGAAGACTACCCTAAGGGAGTTTATCTAGAAGCGTGGTTTGATGGTGATGCAAGTAGTGTGTGGCAACCTAGATTTAATATAAATATTTCAAATAACCCTGATGAATTCACCGATGAGCAAGATAAAAAACACTACATAACAAAAATTGCTGAAATTAATCAATATAACAATGTTCAAGATTTAAGAAAAAAACCTACAAGTACAGAAGCAATTAAAAACGAAATAGATAGCCATATTAATGATGGCAAACATAACGCAAATTCAATCGGCTATAGAATTGGTGATTCATTAGATGATCTACAACGCGCAGCAATGGTTTATGAAAAAACGATTAATATTAAGATACCAACAGATTTTAGCGACTTGAATGAAGCCCTCAATAGTTTGAGCGGTGTTTCAACATCAGGTAAAACTGAGATTGTTATCAAAATAGAAAGTGGTCATAGGCTGACTAAAGGGATCAGTCAACATGGCAGAGATTTTTCTGATGTCAGAATAGTATCGGATGATGAAATTGTGTATCTAGATAATGATTTTGTTGGTGCAGATACTAGTAATGTACCTTCAGGGATTCTTGGTGAGACGCCTAGGGCACCATTAATCTTCGGATATAGAACTAAATTACCAACATTAGACTGCATCATTGATATGGAAAATAATCACGGTACTGGTATTCAAATGGCTGAAGCCGAGTGTGTTGTTAGCCAAGGTAAAGGGATTATTAATGCGGGCTTTAGAGGAATTCAAGTTCATGGGCGAGCAAACATTTATGGCGCAAACTTTAGTGGTTCATCTGGTATAGGTTTAAGAATGCAACAAGCTTCTAGTTGTAACGCCAGAAGTGCAATATTTGATAATTGTTGTAAAACACTTGAGCAAACTAATTCATCAATTTATGCATCACGTGGGTGTATTTTAGAGTTTAGAGGTGGTTCAGCAAAGAACTCGGGTGGTTTTGGTTTAATAGCAAGAAGATCACTTGTTAATGCAGATGATGCTGATGTAAGCGGCGCTGCAAAAGGTGGCATATTTGCAGAATCACAGGGAGCAAATGTTTCATTCTCAAATGGGAATGCACTGAATTGCGGATCATCTTCAGCTATTTATGCAGCAGCAGGTGGAGTAATTTGCGCTTACGCGGCTAAATTGTCGAGGCCAAGCGCACCACAGGCAACAATAAACCTAAATGGTGGTCAAATTTGGGTGAATGCAGGAACAGCAATAGATGGTGTGACAGGTGAAGAGATAATAATTCAGTCCTCTAATGCTAAATACTTAAACGCATTTTTTGAACGAGGCTGCATCATTTTCAATGATGGAGTAGGAACATTTGAAATTGGTGAAAATGAACTTGGCAAATTTGAGAAAAAATCAAATGGACAATTAAAAATTTGGACAACAAATGTAATCAATTTAGATTTAGCGCCAGAGCAGTGGAGTGGGCAATTACAACTTCCTGATTTGCCACATCCATTTTTAAATATAAATAATGTTGAAATATCAGTTGTTGGTAGAACCCAAGTTGATGCTGGAGGTTATAGAGTTGCGGTTTCAAGCTGGCATCGCCTGGTACCCAATACAAATGAATTTAAGGTGAAAAATGAAGGTGTAGAATTAAGCGGTGACGGGCAAAATATGGCAATTAAGTGCATTGAAATGAGAATGTGTGTCGAAGGTACTTGGAGATAGATAAATGCTAACTCTTAACTCGCTATCAATCGATCTTAAATCACTTCGCATCACGGCAAGCCAAGAGCTTGCCAGCGAAGATGCAAGCGGGCAAACCTCAAACACGGACAGCGCTGAGACGGGCATGAAAGCGAAAATGCTGACAGTGTCAGGACTAATCCCTTTTAAAAACGCACAAACACTCACTGATTTATACAACATGGCAGAAGCGAAAGAAGCTGGCGCCCGTGTAATTTACAGAATAAATAATATTACTGCTGAAGCAATTGGTATTAAGCAAGTACGCTTTAGTAGCAAGATTGAAGCAGTTGAGCAAGAAACAACGCGCCAGTGGATGGTCACGTTTACCCTTGCTGAATATCGTTCAGTACCACAAAAAGTAGAAGAGCGAACCACTGAGCCTACTGCGGTAGAGCAGGGCGGTACTAGCAATATTCGATACGCTAATTTACAGCAGCACCTGCAAGAAAACTTCGCTACTTTGAGGACTGTATAATGGCGGGTCCAAATGCCAGGTTTATTTCACGCGCGTATGTAAACGATCAGAAGGTGGAATTAAAAGACCACTGGATAGTGCTAAATGACTCAGCACCTGGTACGTGCCAGATAAATGTAAGGCAACGTGCAACAAAGCTCGATACTGTAAAAGTCGATCTTGGTTGGGGTGACATGGTCGATCGTGTCTTTAATGGCTATGTTGAGCGTGTTTTACCCAGCGTAAATGGCTGGTTCACGCTATTTTGTCGCGAATGGTCATCAGCGCTCATGTTTAATTTAAGTGTGATGTTACGCCATGTCACAATGCGCCAAGTTTTAAACGAGATAAGCAATCAAACAGGAATCGAGTTTGTGATACCCGATAAACCATATTCGGAATCAGCTGCACCATGCTTTTATAGCGATGGATCAGGGTTGTCTATGCTCGATAACATTGGCCGAATTTATAAAATTAGTGACTTTATTTGGTATCAGCAGGGTAATGGCAAAGTATTTGTTGGCAGTTATGCCGATTCGTTTTGGTCAGATAAGCCCGTCACAATTGCCACATCTTTAATGACAGAGCATCAAGCGGGTAAGTCGGCCATGATGCCAGCTGCACCCATGGTTCGCCCGCATGTAATGGCGAATAACGAGCGCCTGAGTAAAGTTGAGTTCAAAGAAACAAACATGACATTAAGTTGGTAACCATGGAAAAAGTAATTCATCGTATCGTGCGTCGGCTATTTCCAGAACTAACCAATCAGTTACATTTACCACGCTGGGGAAAGGTCGTTGCATTGCCGGAACTACCGACTGAAGAAGGGGAAAGAGGGAGTGACCCGTTTTACCCACGTTATGCGGTTGATGTTCAATTATTAGATGAGAACGGAACTGAAACCAAATCAAAAGTTTTACAGGCCGTGCCGCTACCTTTACCAGGCGCAGGAGATAAAGCAGGCCGGTTAGAGCCACCTGCACCAGGTAGCATAGTCGAGATAGGCTTTGCTTATGGCCGAGCAGATAAGCCATTCATTAGAACAGTACTACCATTTGGTTGGGACCTACCAGCAATCAAAGAAGGTGAAGTGAGAACACAGGTTCGTGAGGGTGTGTATCATCATGTTGACGAGCAAGGAAACTTTGAGAATAAAACTGATAAGTCATTAAAAGACATTATTGGTGAATTAGCGCAGCTTGAGTGCAAGGCTCGGCAAGTAATTGCCACAGAAGAGCAAATACATAAAAGCCCTAAAACATGGATAGGCAGTGAAAGTGAGAATGTACTTAAATTATTGTCAGAATTAATGGCAACAGTTCGAGCATTAGCAAATACATGCGCAACACATACACATAAGGGGGTTGCCACTGGCACTGGCAAGACAGAAGCACCAGAACAAGCTGGTGAATTTAGTGGTCAAGCATCCGAAGCAGAAGAACAAAAGGGAAGGCTAGACCCAATAACCAAATAGCACCACAGCCCAATAACCAAGCCCAGTTACCCGCTGGGCTTTTTAGTGCCCGCCATACACTGCAGTAAAGTTATCATCATCTATGTTGGCCACAAGCATTCTGGTCACGTAATTCAGCACCACGCAAAAACTTTCTCACGAAATCCGGACTCTTCCTTACCCTCCTGCGGGCTTTTTGGTGCAGTTTTTTTTCAGTTTTTGAGTACTACAGTTCATACCGCCAGCCAGCGCAGTATATATAGTTCTTAGCGGATCAAAGATCTGAAAAGATCGAATTTAATTTCAGTGTTTTGCAGTTTTGAGTTGTTTAAAACGTCATTTATATGACGTTAAACGACTAAATAACAACAAGTTAGCTGTTTTACGTCAGGTTTGAAAATGGATCCTATAAAAGCATAAGAAATTAAAATACATGAAAATCATATACTTAATAGATTTTAAAACTGAAATTTTCTAACGAAGAATTTGAGTGATTTTTTAGCTAAATACAAAGAGACAAAATAGAAGGTGTGTATGTATGTGTGTATAAAAAATATATTTTAAAAAATTAGATTGTTTATTTTCAAATGTTTATAAGGTTTTTTGTATAGTCGTGCCAATAAATTGTTGGTTGCTGTTGTTCTGGATATGCCATGCATTAAACCTTGCTAAGCGTAGGACCGCTTTGACTTATTTTTTGAATTAACAGAATTATGGCATAGAGCCTAGCTAGTTTATAGAGCTAAACGGTTTGATGCTGTTCAGCGTACGTTTTGCATACACGCTTAGTATAAAAAATGGCCTAACGGTTTAATTTTATGCTTATATAGGGTTTAGTCGTTAGTTTTTACCCAAATTTGTATTTTAGTGGCTCGGTATTTGCTAACGAAAACTATCTTTAACAATGAAGGAACAAAAAAATGACTTTATCAGCTTTATTACTATCTACTTTAGCATTCGACGCAGCACCAGCTCCTAGCTTTGATACTACAAAACTTCAAGGTACTGGTGGAATTATTATTCTAAACCCAAAAAAGAAAAATCAAGAATTACAGGGAACTGGTGGGATAATCATTCTTAACCCGAAGAAAAAAGAAAATTAATATAAAGTAAAGAAAACCAGCTAAGAGCTGGTTTTTTTTATGCTATAAGATTATGATTATGAACATCTTTAGTAGGATGATTCATGCAATATTTAGTCGAATTATACAATGAGTTGCTTGTAGCAACAGCTGTTCATGAAGTGTTTTCAGTGCAAGTTATCATTGCAATAAGTTATGCAGTTGCTTTAGTCCTATCATTTTATAGAGCACTACGAAATAGAGAGCTCTTCAGTGACTTCTTATCAATAGCCGTGGTTGTTTTTAAATATCAACTTACATCTCTACTGATGGAAAAAGTACTGATCTACGTGCAAGAAACCGGTGAAAGTGGAATTGCTCAAAATGTTTATCTGAGTGTGGCTGGGATAAACCTCTTAAGTTTATATATCCTATACAAATTGCATCAGCGATTCAGCTATAAGTATGGAGAGCTGTTTTTAAGTGTATTTAAGCTTACGATCGTAGTGACAATCGCGCATTTAATTGTTTGGGTTAAATTTGTTGTCTTAAACATTCAAGAAGAACACGCCTACATACACTACATGTATAGCTTTATTGTACTCTACATTAGTATTGTGCTCGCTGTTGTAATGTTGTTTCCGGGTCTTTTGAAAACCAAATTAAAACTATTACTTAGTCCAAGCTGGCCGTTTGGAACAAAAACTTAACATCAATTATTAGATGATTTTCAGTCTCATACTATCATTTATAATGCTTTTTCCTGATGTATTACGGACCAAGTTTGGGTGTATAGTAACATTTAGTTTACCGAGGGATCGTAATGCTTGAACTAATTTACATAGCCATTGCCGTTTTAGCCATCTTGCTGATTGCAAGTACATGGTTGATTGCGCGCAAAAATATCTTTGAAGATCAAATCAGATCTAAGTCTGTTGAGGTTGTTTGGTGCACGTTACAAGCCGAGCATGAAACAGATATCAGCAAAGCAATTAAACTATTTAATAAAGCTGAACAATTAAAGGGCGAAATTGCAACATTAATGGGCAATTCACCACACGCTGCACATTTTAAATTAGCAGAACCGACTGGGCTTGATAGCGATAAAATAAAGGAGTTATCGCTTGGGGAGCTGCAGCGATACTACGATAAGCAAAACAACATATCTGACATTTACGAGAAAATGTACAAAGGTAAGAATTAGTAAAAAAGCCAGGTTATTTAACCTGGCTTTGTATTTTGAGCTCTTTTGCTATTTGTTTTAGCTGAATATCTGCAAGTTGACTAAGTGCTTCTTGCGTTTGATTTTCACCCTTAATTAACCCCGCCATTGATAGCTTTTTTATACTCTTGATAATACCGTTACTCACTGCTTCTAATACCGGCCCATCGAGTGTAGCTGTGGTTTGGTTATTACCATTAAGTAGTGAATCAAAGCTAACCTCAGAAGCTTTAGCCACTTTATCAATTAACTCATAAGGAACAGTTGCAAGCTCAATACTTTGCTCACAAAAGCCACGTTGTAATGATAAATGTTGCTCTAATTCTAAATTATTTTGCACCTGGCAAAGCGTACATAAGCGCATAAAAATATCACTTACATGCTGTTGCTCAGTGCTAAGCGTTTGATTGAACATAGCATGTCCTTGCACTGCTTTTTTATTTATATTAAACGACTTTGTAAAAAATCTCATGCATAAAGTGATAGTTAGCGAATCTTTTAATTCATATACAATGCTATTTGATGATACAAGCCAATTCCTAGTAATACATTGAAAGGAAAGGTAATGCCTAAAGAACATAACATGGCTAAGCCTATATCAGCATCAGGAATCGCTGCTTTAATAGCCGCTGGAGCAGCAATATAAGAGGCACTAGCAACTAGGCTTGCTAATATTACTACCGAGCCCAGTTCGAGTTGAAGGGCAGTACCAACACAGACGCCGATAGCACCCAATAGGTTAGGTGTTATAAGTGCAAATAATGCTAAACGCCAATGATGCCATGGAATAGGGCGCAGTGTTTGTGCGGCCATTAAACCCATTTCTAGCAAGAATAACGCTAATACAACTTTAAAGCTGTTTGTTAAAAGGCTAGTTACTTGGCTGCCTTGTTGTGTGCCGTACATCATGCCAATAATTACACCACCTACAAGCAGAATCACGCTTTTGTTAGTCAGTGTTTCATGCCATAGCGCTTTGAGTGATAGGTTTTGCCCAGACCCATTTCCAAGACGGCGGAATAGTAATAAACCAACGATGATTGCAGGTAACTCAAGCATTACTAAGTAAAGCGTGACTTCAGCACCTACATTAAGTGAGTTCGATTCGGCATATGCTAAAGCAACGGCGAATGTACCTGCACTTACAGAACCATAGTGGGCGGCAATACTTGCGCTATTAGCAACAGAGAGGTTTAGAAGTTTGTTTAAAACAGGGTAAAGCATTAAAGGTATTAAGCCGCCAAGCAGTAACACAGCGCCCATTTCGGGTAAGAGTTGCCAATGTAAATTGCCATGTAGCACCATGCCGCCTTTTAAGCCAATGGTGAGCATCAACAATAGGCTAAGGGTTTCATAGGTTGCTTGCGGAATTTTTAGGTCAGAGCGAAGTAATCCGGCTGTGAGTCCTAAAACAAAAAACATTACAACAATATCAGGCACTTTGTTCTCCTCTTGATTAAAAGCGCCGCTATTCTAGATAAAAATTCACATAGTAAATAATTAAATAAGTGATAGTATCTTATAGATAATCATCTATAGGTTGGGTTTTATGGACTTAAGACATATTTCTTTTCGCTTACTAGAAGTGTTTATGTGTGTGGTAAAAACGCGCTCTATCAGTGAAACAGCAAGGCAGTTACACTTAACGCAACCAACGGTTTCGCAACAAATTAAACGCTTACAAGAAACAGTTAATGAGCCATTAGTGATGGTTAATCAGCAGCGAATACATGTTACAGAAGCGGGTTTTGCGTTGTTTCAAACATGTCAGCAGGTGTTTGGTCATTTTGATGATTATCAAGATTACTTAGCTGAGCTTAGAGGTGGAGAGCGCGGGCGCTGTAAAATAGCCATGGTTAACACCGCACAATATATTTTGCCTAAGTTACTCGGCCCGTATAGTAATTTACATCCGCACGTTGAATTGCCACTAGAGATTGGTAATCGTGCTGAGGTGCTTGCCCGATTTGAAAGAGGCGAAGACGATATTTATGTATTTAGTCACCCCCCTTCGTTAGAACACGCAAAAGCGGGGCGGTTTTTACAAAATCCTTTGGTATTTATTGCGGCAAATAACCATAAGCTTGCGAGTAAAAGTCATGTAACTTTACATGACTTAGTGAGTGAACGTTTTTTACTTCGCGAGCCAGGTTCAGCTACGCGAATGCTGTTTGAAAGCGAGCTACAAAGCCGAGGTTTTGTCCTAAGCAACACAGTACAAATGGCGAGTAACGAGGCTATTCGTGTTGCTGTTGGCTCAGGAATGGGGCTGGGGGTGGTTTCGCGCCATGTATTGCCACCTCACGATACGAGTTTTTGCATGCTAAATGTTGAAGATGTGAATTTGGCCAGCCATTGGTATTTTGTGGTGCGCACCGATCGCCATTTATCACATGCGGCGCGCAACTTTTTAAAATTTGCCCAACTGAACTTAGAACAATGCTTAGATAAACAATGGGTGACCAATGAGCTAAGCCAGCTAAATGAGAGCTTAAATTAAACTAACAAGTTGTTGCGTTAAAATGCCATGGTCACAACCTGATTACGGCCATTTAATTTTGCTTTGTATAAGCCTTTGTCGGCTTCTGCCAGTAACTCGTTAACATTATTGGTGCCCGATTTATGGGTGATGATGCCGATACTGATAGACAGGTTTATTTCATGGTCATTGTGCACAAAGCTATCATTATGAATGGCTAAACGAATTCGCTCAGATAAGATTTCTCCCTGAGCTTGGCTAGTATTAGGTAATATTACTGCAAACTCTTCACCGCCAATCCTAGCCACTAAATCGTGCTCACGTAGCTGGCTTTTAATCTTTTTAGCAACCCACTTAAGTGCTTCATCACCCGTTTCGTGGCCATGCTGATCATTAACTCTCTTGAAAAAATCGATATCTATCATCAAAGCGCAAAGTTTTGTTAGGTTGTTGTTTGCTTGTTCTAAATAATTGTTACTAACGCTAATAAACGCTCGACGATTCAATAGACCTGTTAGCGAATCACGATTAGCAAGGTCACTCAGTACCTGCTCATGCTCTAAGAACATCATTAATGGCCAGATCATGGCGGTTAGTGTGGTAATAACAATATGGCTTATGAGAATAACAGCTAATATTTGTTTCAAGTCTGTTTGCAACAAACCTAGGTAATCACTAAGTAGTAGTGAAAACTGGGTTACCATAATCAAAGCGTGAATGACGAAACACAACTTGAGTAATACTAAATGCATAATGCGTTTAACATGCAACTTCCTTAGCGCGAAAGCTGCATAGCTAAAACATGCTGCAATTATGGCTGTTGTTATTAACTGGCTAAATGGTGAATCATAAGCAAGGAGTAATATTACTGCAGCTGCAACTAACACATATGCACATTTATTTTGACATTTTTTGTCTGATTGACTGTAAGCATGAATACCTAGTATGGCTGCTAAGGGAGCTGAAATTATCAGTAAATCAGCTAGATAATGTGTAATTAGAGGAAGGTCGATAAAAATACGCAAAGAAGCTGCTATTTGTGCGCCTACAAATATGAGACACGAGCTACCCCAATATAAATAACTTAATTGTTGTCTTAGAAAATACAAAGACAATAAGAACGACCCAATAATCACATTCAATAAAATTGAGATGCTGATTATGGTGGGTAAATGCATCATGACTTTCCCTGAAGAATTACTCGACTAAAATCTATTTAATTATTATGTATTAGTTGGGTATTAGCAACCCGTACATTGTAACTATAATTTCAGGCTTTCTAATGCCGGCTTCAATGTTGGATAGTGGAAGCGGTAATTGTGACTAAGTAGTTTATTCGGAAGCACAAATTGACCATGAAGCAGAAGATCAGACATTTCTCCCATCATCAATTTTAAAACCCAGCTAGGCATACGTAGCATGGCAGGTCGCGAAATCACACTCGCGAGTGTTTGACTAAATTCATTATTATCAACAGGGTTTGGCGCAGTGGCATTGACAGGCCCGTGTATCTCTTGATGTGAAAGCACAAAAAGGATGAGTTGGATCATGTCGTCAATATGGATCCACGACATTCCTTGTTGACCATGACCTACTGGTCCACCCAAGCCAAATTTAAAAGCAGGCAGCATTTTACCTAAAGCACCACCTTGCTTAGCTAGTACGATACCTGTACGAAGTAAGCACACTCGAGTTTGGTCAGATTGTGCTTTCGTCGCTGCATGCTCCCAATCACGGCAAAGAACATGGCTAAATTCAGGATAAATATCATTAAAGCTTTCATCAATTGGCTGGTTTTCTTGACGGCCATAAAAGCCAATCGCACTGCCAGAAATAAAGGTATGAGGCGGCGATTCACAGCGACTAATTGCTTTAGATATCTGTAAAGTAAGATTGATCCGGCTATTCAGCAAAGTGCGTTTTTGCGACTCGCTCCAGCGCTTGTTGACGATTGGCTCTCCAGCTAGATTAATGACAGCGTCAACCTCTTCAAAGTTAACTTCATCGAGTGATTTAACAGTGTGTACTTGATGAGTCAGTATGACCGCGGCTTGAATAGGGTTGCGTGTTAAAACAGTAACCTTGTGGTGATTCAATAAAAAAGGGCACAAATGTCTACCAATGAGGCCTGTTCCACCTGTTAATAAAATATGCATAGTGCTGCCTTAATTAATATCTGTGTGTATTTTTTATACATAGTGATGGTGGTTTTTGCAAATATATACGTATAAAGCAGTAATTTAGATTAGTCTTCTTGATTGTGGTTGTTGTAAATATGATAGCTATTTTTTAACTCATGTTTAGCGTGATACATTGCTTGATCAGCTAATCTCAGCAATTCTTGGTGATCTAGGCTGTGATCTGGAGCAAGGGCTACCCCAATACTTAATGAAATATTTAATGTGAGCTGTTCAAGTACAAATGGGTTATCAAAACGTGCCAATAGATGCGTGATCATGGCATTAATGTGTCTGTATTTAGCGATATTATGTGTAATTATGACGAATTCATCTCCCCCATAACGATACACATCATCATCGGCTCTAACTGATGACGTAATCCGTTTTGCGGTTTCAATAAGAACTTGGTCACCAATTAAATGGCCATACTCATCATTGAGTTGTTTAAATTTATTTATATCTATAAATATAACAGCAAGTTTTTTGTCTTCAGAGCAAGTAGTAATGGCTAGCTTCAATGCAGGCTTTAAGTCTGTGCGATTTAAAACGCCTGTTAGATGATCATGACTAGCTTGAAAATTTAACTTACTCGTTCGCTCATAAACGATGTCACTCATGCGTGCAAAGCGTTTTAACACATAGCCAATTTCATCATGGCTACTAATCGTCAACGTTTTTGCTTTTTCGCCTTTTTCTATTTGATCAGTGTTTTGAATTAATAACTTAAGAGGTTTAAAAAGCTTTGCATTGATATAAAAAGCGCAAAAAACTAACAAGATGAGCATTAATGGTATTTGCAAAGTTACGAAGCGAGTTATAAATAGTCTGTTTTTTTGGTAGTCAGCATTTTGCTGTTCTAACTTGGCAAGCTCAGTATTTTGAAACAGTAAAATATGCTCGCGGATCTTGTCCATATACTGTTTACCCTCATTCGTTAACACAATCGCTTTAGCTTCTTTGAGGGCATATGGCGTGCCTTGCATTACAAGTGTGACAGTTAACGCTAACTCTGCTAATTTTTTGTCGACCAGCTCATCAATTTCAGTAAGAGTGTCTTGTTGTTCGGGGTTATTTAGCGTTAGCTTATTGATAGTCAAAAAATGTTGTTTAACTTGTTCAAGTGCTGTGTAGTAGGGTTCTAAATAGTTGAGGTCTTGAGTTAATAAATAACCACGTTGCCCAGTTTCTGCGTTCGTTATTTGATTGTAGAGCTTTTCAGATTCATCGAGAACATCATGAGTATGGATCACCGCCTCAAGCTTAGCCTGACCTTGCTTATCTAATACATAGATAATGAAGGTATTGGCTACCACCACTAAAAAAATAGAGGAAAGTAGAAGGATAAATTTAGCTCTCAGCGACATTAAAATAGTAGTAGCCTAAAATTATTAGCTCTTAGTTGAAAAGTATTGACCAATCATCGAACTTTGCCAATTTATCAACAAAAAACGGCTGTTTTAATGCTATCTCATGATGTTTTTAATGAAATTTGGTTCTTTTGCCTGTTTTAAGTGTACGCTCAGTAATTTATTGATATGCTAACTTGAACTAGATGCAGTTTTAAGTGACAAGGAGTGACTGTGAACTTTCTGCGCCAATTCCACGATATAGTATCTAATCAAGAAATTGATTTTTCCGACAAAGTAATCAAGTTACTAGAATTTGGTTTAGAGGTATTTGATCTCGAATTTGCGATTGTGAGTCAAGTTGATGACAAGCTCTATACAGTCCTTCATGTGGTAGCGCCAGATAATGCAATCCCGGTTGGTACGCAATTCGATATGGAAGGTACCTATTGTGCGCACACCTTAGAAGCTAATAAAGCGCTTTCATTTCATCATGCCTCAAATAGTCGGATTGCACAGCACCCTTGTTATGTAAATTTTCAACTCGAATCTTACATTGGCGCGCCTATTTTTGTTGGCAAAAAGGTGTTCGGCACAGTTAACTTCTCAGCGCCTAAAGTATCAAAACCTTTTAGTGAAGAGTCTCACGATTATGTAGAGTTATTTGCTCAGTGGTTAGGAAACGAAATAGCACGCAATGCTTCTTCAGAACGGTTAATAAAAAAGAACTATATGCTGGCGCAAGTTGAAGAAGTTGCTCGTATAGGTTCTTGGGAGCTCGACTTGCTAGAAAATAAGCTGTACTGGAGCAAGCAAACTAAAGCCATCCATGAAGTGCCAGTTGACTATTCTCCAAACCTTGAAACGGCTATTGAATTTTATAAAGAAGGTGAAAGTCGTGATGCAATACAACAAGTAGTCCAAGAAGCAATTGAGCATGGTAAAGATTGGAATATTGAAATTTAGCTCATCACAGCGAAAGGGAATCCTGTATGGGTTTCAACGTATGGCGAAGCAGAATTTGAAAATGGGCAATGCGTCCGTTTAATAGGTACTTTTCAAAATGTTACGAAAGAGGTGTTACTTCGCGAAGAGCTTAAAAAGCAAAAAGCGGATGCTGAGCGTACACTTGAAGACCGAAGTATCTTGCTGGCTAAGATTAGCCATGAACTACGCACGCCATTAAATGGCATTACAGGCATGCTAACGACTTTACTTTATGAAAAGTCAGAGCAAAAGCGAGAAGAAAAACTCAAAGTTGCCCTTCGCAGTGCAGATATCTTATTAAATATAATCAATGAAGTGCTCGATTTTTCAAAAATAAATCATGGTGAACTGAAATTAGAGCCTAGTCACTTTTTATTAAAAACAATTTTTGTTGATTTAGCGTCTTTGTACTTACCTTTATATCAAGAAAAGAATCTTAATTTTGACGTCGATATTGATATTAGTGAAGAGTGTTGGACTTACTGTGATAACACCCGACTCACTCAAATTGCGTCTAACTTACTGAGTAATGCTTTAAAGTTTACCGAGCAAGGCACTATTAAGTTATACGTATCTGCTAGGGTTCAAAATGACGATGTCATCTTGAATTTAAAAGTTTCTGATACGGGCATAGGCATGACAGAAACCTTTATGAAGTCACTGTTTTCACCATTTACCCAAGAGCTAAATAAGGACCGTAAAAAAGGTGGCACGGGTCTTGGCCTTGCAATAGTGAAGGAGCTCATTGATTATATGGGAGGCACAATAAAGGTCAGTAGCGAATTCCAAAAAGGCAGTTGTTTTGATATTCAACTACCTCTGAAGCTAGGTCAGCCACAATCACATGATACGCTCCATGCTTCTGATATCGACTTTTCAGCCTTACCTTTATCGATACTGGTTGTTGATGATAATCAAATAAACCGCTTTGTATTAAAAGCACACCTAGAAAAATTAGGTTTATCAGCTGATTATGCCTACGATGGTATTGATGCGATAAATAAGTGCAAACAAAATAGCTATAACCTGATTTTTATGGATTGTGTAATGCCTGAAATGGATGGTATTGAAGCAACCCGTATTTTAAGAGATGAGCAAATTTGTCCTCCAGATAAAACTTTTATTATTGCTCTGACAGCCAATACCTCTGCAGATGATAAAACTGCTTGTAAACAAGCTGGAATGGATTTATTTGTTTCAAAACCTGTTAAAAACACGGCCATTGAACAGGCAATTGCGACTGCAAAAGAGCATTTTTTAATGTAAGTGGCAGTGGTTTTTGGCAGCTCGGGGTAGAAAAATTATAGAAAGGTAAATGAGTAGTTATTTTAGGAAATTTTCAAATTTAACCTATACTTTTACGGGTTTAATATGTTGGAAATACTAAATGGGCTACTCAGATAACCGCCGAGACTTTTTAAAAACATTAGGTGTTGGTGCTGTGGCTTCAACACTTGCCTTCAAGGCTCCTTATGTGTTTGCTAAAAACACGCCCACAATTAGGGTTATGGGGACCCACGTAACTCTACAAGAAGAACTCAGGCAAAAAGCCATGCTTGAGCTGGGTATTAATATTGAATTTACCCCAATGGGCAGTGCTGCGGTTTTGCAAAAGGCAGCATCAGACCCAAGTAGCTTTGACTTATATGAGCAATGGTCAGATTCAATTAATATTCTCTGGCAAGCAGGTGCTATTCAACCTATCGAAACAGAGCGGTTAACATATTGGGATGAAATCAATCCACTCTCTAAAACAGGTAAAATTGTGCCTGAAGCGAAGTTAGGCGCTGGTGACTCACCCAACAAACTTCTTTACGTGCAAGCAGATGGAACGCTTGCGACTACACCAAGCGATGCAATTAGTTTTTTGCCCTACGTGCATAATGTCGACTCGTTTGGTTACAACACTCGGTTCATAGAGAAGGGGATTCCTTACCAAACTGAGTCTTGGTCTTGGTTACTCGATGAAAAGAATAAAGGTAAGGTTGCGCTTGTTAATGCGCCAACAATCGGTATTTTTGATGCAGCCTTAGCTGCCGAAGCGCAGGGGCTGATGAAGTTTAAAGATATGGGCAATATGAGTATTAGCGAAATTGACCAGCTATTTGCAATTTTACTGCAAAAGAAAAGGCAAGGTCATTTTGCTGGCTTTTGGACTTCGGTACCGCAGTCGGTCGACTTTATGAAAATGAAACGCGTCACTATTCAAAGTATGTTTTCGCCCGGTGTTAGTGCCTGCAAAGGGCAAGGTATCCCGGTTGTTTATGCTTCACCCAAAGAAGGTTATCGTGCTTGGCACGGGGTTATGTGCTTATCAGCTAATACACAGGGACATGTTAAAGATGCTGCCTATGAATACATGAATTGGTGGCTTTCTGGCTATCCAGGCGCATTTATCGCAAGACAAGGTTATTACATTTCTAATCCTGAGCGGAGTCAGCCTCTTATGTCAAAAGCAGAATGGCAATATTGGTATGAAGGGCAAGAAGCATCCATAGATTTACGCGGAACAGACGGCAAAATATCTGTTCAAGCGGGTCAAGCTCGTGATGGAGGAAGCTATATCAAGCGTTTTTCGAATATAGCGGTCTGGAATACGGTAATGCCGAATTATGATTATAGTTTAGATAAATGGTATGAGTTGTTGAACTCATAAGGAGCTACATTGCTAACCATTTTTTCTAGGTCTTTAGCAGCCAAGGTGTTATTGGCATTGACACTCGTTTTACTTGTAATGGGGGCGAGTTACTTTGTCTTGAACAAGCGATTACAAAGAATTGAAACATCTTTTAACGATATAAGCCGCATTAGTAATTATGCCGTGGGTATACTTCGTATAAATAAAGATATTGTTGAAATGCAGCGTGATATTTCAGTTTATGGATTCTCAGGCAGTAAAACCGTATTTAGTAAAATAATAGAGAACTTTGAAAGTATAAAAGCACGTTTAGAAAGTGTTGATTTGAAAAGTGATGAACTTGAAAGCCAAGTCTATTTAAATTCAATGACGCAGCTGATTTCACGGTACGGTGAAAATCTAAATGTGCTTGCCAAGCGTTATGAAATAAAAACAGAGCTCACTGACGTTGAGTTACCGCAAATCTATTTAGCAGCCATTTATGAATTAACCAACCTCAAGTTAACTGCGACTACCAATGAAGAGAAATTGGCTATCACTGAACATCTCAATGTATGGCATGAATTACATCGTGATGCCTCTTTGTTTCTTGCCAAAAAAGATTATTCTAAAAGAGCAGCGGTTAATAAGGCGCTGACTATTTTATCAAATCAGTCACAAACCAACACTGATCTAAGTAATAGCCGTGAACATGCTAAAACATATAAACAGGCTTTTTCGAGAGGCGTGCAGGCTAACCGAAACTATTTAAGCTTGGTTAATGTTGTTATGGCTGGCGATGCTATAGAGTTCAGTACCCTTGCAGATAAACTAAGAGAGCAATCCCTAGCAAAATTGCAAAAGATTAAAAGTGAAGCGCAAGAAACAGTAATAAAAACAGATCAAACTCTGCGTTTTCTTGCTGTTGGTGTAGTTATCTACATTATCGCGCTTGCAATCTATTTCCATCTTCATATATCGCGTGCAATTACACGTTTAACCACAAGTTTTCAATACTTCTTAGCTGGTGATTTATCAGCTCCTATTTATGATTTAAAGCGTAACGATGAAATTGGTGTGCTTGCAACTGCGGCAGATAGATTTCGGGTTTTAAGCCAAGACCTTACCCAAGCCAAGAAAACGGCAGAACACACCACCAAGGTGAAATCAGAATTTTTGGCAAATATGAGCCATGAAATTAGAACCCCTATGAATGGCATTTTAGGAATGGCGCGGCAGTTGAGTCGTACAAGTTTGTCTCATGAACAAATGAAGATGCTTAATATTATACAATCTTCAGGGGCAGGTTTATTGGTAATCATCAACGACATTTTAGATATAAGTAAGATCGAAGCGTCTAAAATTGAGCTGGAGTCTGTGCCTATACATTTAAATTCGCTACTAGATGAGTTACAGCATTTATTTAAAGAGCAAGCCCAAAGTAAGCATATTAAGTTGAATATTTCTGTTGCTGAAGAGTATCAACATTGTGTTTTCTTAGCTGATGAAGCCCGTCTAAAACAAGTGTTGATAAACCTTATAGGGAACGCAATTAAATTCACCGAGAAAGGCAGTGTGACGCTCAACGTAAGAATTAATGAGCTAGGCGGCGATGATCTGAGCATCAAATTTAGTGTGATTGATACAGGAATAGGTATAGCAAAAGAAAATCTCGGTAAGCTATTTGAAGCGTTTTCTCAAGCGGATACTTCAATTACACGGCGCTTTGGTGGGACAGGGCTCGGACTTGCTATCTCAAGTAAATTACTAAATTTGATGAATGCTCCTTTGCAGGTAGAAAGTGATCTAGGGCAGGGTTCTTGCTTTTATTTTGAGTTAAAAACAACACAGGTTATTGAGCACTCTGAGTTTGAAACCGAAATTCAGCAAGAAAGCGAAGAGGAACAAGTCGACTTTTCATCACTACATGTACTTGTAGTCGAAGACAATGATATTAATCAGGTTGTTATCGAAGCTATGTTAAATGAGTTTGGAATAAGCTCTATAAAAATAGCAGGGGATGGCGAGCAGGCTGTTGTGCTATGTAAGCAACATAGTGGGGAAAATAATCTGCATAACAGCTTTGATATTATATTTATGGATATGCAGATGCCTGTACTTGATGGCCCGCAAGCAACAATACGCATAAGAGAAATGCCAGAGTATAAAGCGACTCCTATTATTGCCTTAACGGCCAATGTGCTTGAAACAGATAAGCAACGATGTTTTGCCGCAGGAATGAATGATTTTGTTGCCAAGCCGATTGACTACCAATGTGTTAAAACGGTTTTACTAAAGTGGTCTAGAAGTGAAGTGAGCGCTACGAGTGACTGCTAAAAATTGATTTTAAGTTGCTAAAATAAAAAAGAGTTACCTCTTTGGTGGTAAACACACACTGAGGTAACTCTCTTATAGCTAATTAATTAGGTTAAATGAATTAAACCAGTTTAGCTAGGATGTCATTAAATGTTGAGCTTGGACGCATTGCTTTGAATGCTAACTCATCATTTGGTTGGAAGTAACCGCCAACACTCATTGCTGGACCTTGTGCATCGTTTAATTCAGTAACGATTTGGTCTTTTTGAGACTCAAGATCAGCAGCGATTTGTGTGAACTGTGCTTTTAATTCCGCATCATCATTTTGTGCAGCAAGTTCTTGTGCCCAGAATAATGAAAGGAAGAAATGCGAACCACGGTTATCAATCTCTTTCACTTTACGTGAAGGTGATTTGTTTTCAGCTAGGAAAGTACCTGTTGCTTTGTCAAGCGTATCAGCAAGAACTTGTGCTTTCTTATTACCAGTATTAACTGCTAAATGCTCTAAAGAAGCCGCTAGCGCTAAGAACTCACCTAATGAATCCCAACGTAAGTGGTTTTCTTTTTCGAACTGTTGAACGTGCTTAGGTGCTGAACCACCTGCACCTGTTTCGAATAAGCCACCACCATTCATAAGTGGTACGATTGAAAGCATTTTAGCACTTGTACCAAGCTCAAGAATTGGGAATAAGTCAGTTAGGTAGTCACGTAATACGTTACCAGTTACTGAAATAGTGTCTTTACCTTCTTTGATGCGCTCTAATGAGAACTTAGTCGCTTCAATTGGTGCTAAGATGTGGATCTCAAGACCATCAGTATCATGTTGTGGTAAATACGCGTTTACTTTTTTGATTAGCTCAGCATCGTGTGCACGGTTTTCGTCTAACCAGAAAACTGCTGGCGTGTTAGTTGCGCGAGCGCGATTAACAGCAAGTTTAACCCAATCTTGAATTGGTGCGTCTTTCACCTGACACATACGCCAGACATCACCTTGCTCAACAGCATGCTCAAGTAAAGTTGTACCAGCTGTGTCAACTACACGGATTGTACCAGCAGCAGCTACTTCAAACGTTTTGTCGTGTGAACCGTACTCTTCAGCTTTTTGAGCCATAAGACCAACGTTAGGTACGCTACCCATAGTTGTTGGATCGAATGCACCATTTTCTTTACAGAAATCGATAGTTGCTTGGTAAACACCTGAGTAACAACGATCTGGAATTACAAAGCTAGTGTCTTGTAATTTACCTTCGCTATTCCACATTTGACCGCTAGAACGGATTGCAGCAGGCATTGATGCATCGATGATCACATCACTTGGTACGTGAAGGTTAGTGATACCACGGTCAGAATCAACCATTGCAATAGCAGGGTTGTTGTCGTATACCGCTTGGATATCAGCTTCGATTTCAGCTTTCTTAGCTGCATCTAGGCTTTCGATTTTTGAGAATACATCACCAAAGCCGTTGTTTACGTCAACATCTAGTTCTTTGAAAAGATCAGCGTGTTTTGTGAATACGTCTTTGAAGAACACTTTTACAGCGTGACCGAAGATGATTGGGTCAGACACTTTCATCATAGTTGCTTTCATGTGTAATGAGAACAACACGCCTTTGTCTTTTGCTGCTTGAATTTCTTTTGCAAGGAAAGCTTGAAGCTTAGCAGCACTCATGCGAGAAGCGTCAATTACTTCACCCGCTAGTAATGGTGTGCTTGCTTTAAGAACTGTAATGTCACCATTTTCAGCAACATGCTCGATACGTACGTCAGTTGCTTCTGCAACAGTCACTGATTGCTCAGAACCGAAGAAGTCACCTTCTTCCATGCTAGCAACGTAAGACTGAGAATCTTTGCTCCATGCACCCATTGAGTGTGGATTGTTGCGAGCGTACTCTTTTACTGAACCTGGAGCACGACGGTCTGAGTTACCTTCACGAAGTACCGGGTTTACAGCAGAACCTTTTATTTTGTCGTAAGTTGCTTTAACTTTCTTTTCTTCATCAGTTTTTGGCTCTGAAGGGTAGTCAGGTAATGCGTAACCTTTTTCTTGTAACTCTTTGATTACTGCACGTAGCTGAGGAATAGAAGCACTGATATTAGGTAACTTGATAATGTTGGCTTCAGGTGTTTTAGCCATTTCACCTAACTCTGCAAGTGCATCATCAATACGTTGATCTTCAGTTAAGTACTCAGGGAAGTTTGCAATTACACGGCCCGCTAATGAAATATCGCGAGTTTCAACTTCAACACCCGCAGCGTTTGTATACGCTTGGATGATTGGTAACAATGAATACGTCGCAAGAGCTGGCGCTTCATCTGTTTTAGTATAGATAATTTTTGATGTCATCATCATTCCTAGATAGTTGGCGTAATGTTTGGTAATGACTGCTAGCAGTAACCCTTAATTAGCCATATTCAACAATGCAATAGATAGCCTTGAATCACCAAGCTTAAGTGCCTTGATAAAACAACAGCAAGCAGTCTGTTAGCTGTTGTAACTCAATACATAGTATTAAAATAACCACAGCTGACAGACTGTAAAATTCTTATAGCTCAAATAAGCAAATTATGAAATTAGCCAAAAGCCTTACGTCAAAATGACGAAAAAGCTAAATTTAAGCAACAAGAGTGTAACAAGCTTGGCTCTAAAGGGCTAATAACAATTAAACAATTGGGGTAAAGAAATGGAATTTCAAGGGAAGTGAAAGATATATTTAAATGAGAAGAGTAAGCGAGGATCTTAACAAGGTCGCTCGCTTGATACTCGAATAGGTATTACCTAAGAGATTTCATCGTTAGGCGCAATATTCGTTGCGTGTAACCCTTTTGGACCTTGTTGCAATTCGAATGTTACATCTTGACCAGCTTTAAGTGTTTTATAACCGTCCATTACAATCGTTGAGTAATGAGCGAATATATCAGTCTCGCTGCCGTCTTCTACGATGAAGCCAAAACCTTTGGCATTGTTGAACCATTTGACTTTTCCACAAGCCATACTTCTACATCCTTCTATAAGTTGACTAATTTAGTTATTCTAAACCGTGTAATTTGCTAGACTGACTAATGATTAATCAATCTATATTTGACTGTAGTTTATTTAGCCAGTCAGTCAAGTGTTTTAGACTATTTTTTAACAATTTATTTATTTTTTTATTCAAGTTTGCTTGAGTTCTAAAGACAAGACTATATTTAATTATGAGTGGCATGAAAGATTCTGGTGTTATTGAAACAGTTCGCGATAGTGAAAAGCAAAAATTGCAACCACCGCGAAAATATAAAGTCATTTTAAATAATGATGATTACACGCCTATGGACTTTGTGATAGAAGTACTAATGACGTTTTTTAATATGGATAGCGATAGAGCAACAGATGTGATGCTTCAAGTTCATCATAACGGTAAAGCAATTTGCGGTGTTTACAGCGCCGATGTAGCTCATACCAAAGCTGAACAAGTTAATCGTTACGCACGAGACAACGAGCATCCACTGCTATGTAGTTGTGAGCAGGAATAAATACCAAGGTAGGGTGAACCAATTAGCCCGTCACAACGGTATATAAATATTATCTCAGTAAGGGGTTGCCAATGCTAAACAAAGACTTAGAACTAACCTTGAATGCGGCGTTTCGCGAAGCGAGAACACGCCGTCATGAATTTATGACCGTCGAGCATCTTTTACTTGCACTGCTCGATAACCCTTCTGCTGGAGAAGCGCTAAACGCCTGCGGCGTTGATATGGGCGCATTAAAAGTCGAATTATCAGATTTTATTGACGAAACAACGCCGGTTATTCCTGATCTTGAGGAAGACAGAGAAACGCAACCGACGTTAGGTTTTCAGCGCGTATTGCAGCGCGCTGTATTTCATGTGCAATCATCTGGCAAAAACGAAGTAACTGGCGTTAATGTGCTAGTGGCAATTTTTTCTGAGCAAGAAAGCCAAGCTGTTTATTTACTTAAAAAATCAGATGTTAACCGTTTAGATATTGTTAACTTCATTTCGCATGGCATTTCTAAAACAGATGATGATATCGGCGGTGAAGACCACGATGACATTCATGAAGAAGTACAAGAAGTGCAAGGCGAAGAGCCGACTAAGCTTGAAAACTTTACGACTAACCTGAATCAGCAAGCGATTGATGGCAATATTGATCCATTAGTGGGCCGCGACAACGAAGTTGAACGCACTGTACAAGTGTTATGTCGTCGTAAGAAAAATAACCCGCTCTTGGTTGGTGAAGCTGGTGTGGGTAAAACAGCCATTGCTGAAGGCCTAGCTTATCGCATTGTGAACAAAGAAGTACCTGAAGTGATTGCCGATGCAGTGGTTTACTCACTCGATATGGGCGCATTATTAGCGGGTACTAAATACCGTGGTGATTTTGAAAAACGTTTTAAATCGCTACTTAAAGAGTTACAAGCTAAACCAGGTTCAATTTTATTTATTGATGAAATTCATACCATCATTGGTGCCGGTGCAGCATCGGGTGGTGTAATGGATGCATCGAACCTAATTAAACCGCTACTTTCGAGTGGTAAGCTGCGCTGCATGGGCTCAACTACTTATAACGAGTTCAAGAATATCTTTGAAAAAGACCGTGCGTTAGTGCGTCGTTTCCAAAAAATTGATGTGCTTGAGCCAAGTGTGGCTGATACCACGAAAATTCTTAACGGTTTAAAAGAGCGTTACGAAGAGCACCATGGTATTCGTTATACACAAAAAGCAT
Source organism: Pseudoalteromonas sp. 2CM39R (assembly GCF_023161845.1). Lineage (NCBI taxonomy): Bacteria > Pseudomonadati > Pseudomonadota > Gammaproteobacteria > Alteromonadales > Pseudoalteromonadaceae > Pseudoalteromonas > Pseudoalteromonas sp. 2CM39R. The sequence continues at coordinate 502,452 of NZ_JALNTM010000002.1, read as the reverse complement.
TGAAAGCAGCTGCAGAACTTAGTGCTAAATATATTAATGAACGTCACTTACCAGACAAGGCTATTGATGTTATTGATGAAGCAGGTGCTAATCAGCGTTTACAGCCCGTTTCTAAGCGTAAGAAAACAATCGGCGTGGCTGATATCGAGCTAATTATATCTAAGATGGCGCGTATTCCTCAGCAAAGCGTTTCATCTAGCGATAAAGAGACGCTTAAAAACCTTGACCGTAACTTGAAGATGCTGGTGTTTGGTCAAGACCAATCAATCGATGCGTTGACTTCAGCAATTCGTTTATCGCGCTCAGGCCTTGCTAACGAAGATAAACCAGTGGGTTCATTCTTATTTGCAGGCCCAACAGGGGTTGGTAAAACAGAAGTTACTAAGCAGCTTGCTAAATGTATGGGTGTTGAGTTTATTCGCTTTGATATGTCTGAATACGTTGAACGTCATGCGGTCAGTCGTCTAATTGGTGCACCTCCTGGCTATGTAGGTTTTGAGCAAGGTGGTTTATTAACTGAAGCGGTAATTAAAAACCCGCATGCAGTTGTGCTACTGGACGAAATTGAAAAAGCACATTCAGATATTTACAACATTCTACTGCAAGTAATGGATCACGGTACGCTTACTGATAACAACGGTCGTAAAGCAGATTTCAGAAATGTTGTATTGGTGATGACTACGAATGCGGGTGTTCAAGAGACTGTACGTAAGTCGATTGGCTTTACCGAACAAGACCATTCTCATGATGCAATGAGTGAAATCAATAAAGTGTTTTCACCTGAGTTTAGAAACCGCTTAGATAATATCATTTGGTTTAATCACCTTGAGAAAGAAATTATCTTACAAGTGGTTGATAAGTTCATTGTTGAGTTACAAGCGCAACTTGATAAGAAGTCGGTTAACCTTGAACTTACATCCAAAGCAAGAGAGTGGTTGGCAGATAAAGGCTACGATAAAGCGATGGGTGCACGCCCGATGGCGCGTGTTATCCAAGATGAGCTTAAAAAGCCGCTGGCAAATGCAATCTTGTTTGGTGAACTAGCCGATGGTGGTTCAGTTAAGGTATCGGTTAAAGACAAGAAAATCCATTTTGACTTTGAAGATAGCCTAGAAACTGCTTAAGTTGTTTTTAGCTGAAAACAAAAAGCCCAGCAATTGCTGGGCTTTTTGTTTATTAAATGGAATTAAAACTAAGTTAGTTTTAACACCATTTAACAAACGCTTTTAGCTCTTTGTAATAAACACACCTGCTCATTCAAAGCAGCAAAAAGCTAAATCTCTCGTTAACGCACTAACTTAGCGAGCACGGAATACGATGCGACCTTTCGATAAATCGTAAGGAGTCATTTCTACGGTTACTTTGTCGCCAGTTAAGATGCGGATGTAGTTTTTGCGCATTTTACCAGAGATATGAGCCACAACAACGTGACCATTTTCTAGCTCAACTCGGAACATTGTATTTGGTAAAGTATCAAGGACCGTACCTTGCATTTCGATTACGTCTTCTTTCGCCATGTTTAGCGTAACACCTCTTTAATAGTTAAACGCTGCAGATTTTGCCGAAAATACAGCAATAAGTAAAGCTACAGGGCTCAATTTTGTAAATTAAATCGCCAACCACTCGTCGCCAATGTGCTTTTGTGCAGGCAAAAATTGGGTTTTATATTTCATTTTAGTGCATTCGTCGATTTGGTAACCTAAATAGACAAATTGTTTTGCTTGTTGTTTTGCAAATTTAATTTGCTCCATGATCATGATGCTACCAATACTGTATTGCTCATAATCTGGGTCAAAAAAGGTATAAATCGCTGATAGGGCATTGGTCATGCAGTCGGTTACCGCAACAGCAACTAATTTATCGCCATCTCTTAACTCTATGAACGTAACGGGTAGCCACTGGCAAAACAAAAAGCTTTCGTACTGACTTTGATCAGGCGGAAACATTGAACCATCTTGATGCCTTTGCGTGATGTATTTGCAATATAACGGGTAATATTCTGCGCGTTCGTATTCACTATAACTGACTGTGAAAACCTTATTTGCTTTATTTATTTTGCGCTTTTGTGATTTTGAAGGGGTAAATTGTTGGGCCAAAACACGCACTGAATTACAGGCATTACAAATAGGGCAATGTGGACGATAGATTTGGTCGCCACTGCGTCTAAAACCCAATGCTAATAACTGTTCAAATTTATCAGGGCAATAACAACTTGGATCAAGTATAACAAGTAGTTGCTCCTGACGGTCGGGTAAATAACTGCAATCAAATTGCTGGCTTAAACCAAGCCTAGCGGGTAAGTGCTCAGTCATAAATATTAATCAACTCTTGTGGTTGCCACATATCTTTTTTAGGCACATAACTGTGCGCTAATTTAAGTCTAGTTAAAAATTCTCTGCGTGGGATAACTTTTGCACCTAAAGTGATTAAATAAGGGTTTTCTAGTTGGCAATCAATAAAATGGGCTTGATGTTTCTTAAGCCAATTAACTAATGCCCACATAGCCAGTTTTGAGCCATTACTGACTTGATGAAACATTGATTCACCACAAAATATGCCGTTTTGCATAATGCCATAGAGACCAGCAACGAGTTCATCTTGGTGCCATATTTCGAGGCTATGAGCCAAACCCTGATGGTGGGCTTCAATGTAGGCATGCATCATTTGCTCAGTGATCCAGGTACCTTCTGCATCGATACGTTGCTCACGACAGGCATTGATAACGTGGGCAAATGCGTGATTAATAGTGACACGTACAGGAAAACGCTTTAAATGCTTTTTTAAGCTGCGACTAACATGAAATTCACTAAGCTCAATAACACCACGCATGCTAGGTGACCACCACATAATAGGCTCATAGTCACTAAACCAAGGGAAAATCCCCGTGTTATAGGCATTTTTAATGCGCTCAACTGATAAATCCCCGCCAATTGCCAACAGGCCATCGGGCTCATCAAGGGCGAGTTCTGGGTCTGGAAAATCAACAGTCTCGGGGGAGAGTTGGTATAGTTGCTTGATCATATCAGCGTATCGTTGTTATTTGCTCTGATTTTAACAAAAATTTAGCTATAAAAAAGGGGCTGTTTTACAACAGCCCCTAGTATTTAGTGCTTTAGATCAACTATTTTATAGGTTATCTAAGAAGCGTTCTGCATCAAGTGCAGCCATACACCCCGTACCTGCAGATGTGATTGCTTGGCGATAAATGTGATCAGACACGTCACCTGCAGCAAATACACCTGGTACGCTTGTTTGTGTTGCGTTACCGTTTAAACCAGACTGAACGACTAAATAGCCGTCTTTCATTTCTAGCTGACCTTCAAACATGTCAGTGTTTGGCTTATGGCCGATTGCAATGAATACACCCGCAAGATCTAAGTTTTCTGTTTCTTCAGAATCAGTTGCTTTAATTCGGATGCCAGTTACGCCCATTTCATCACCAAGTACTTCATCCAGAGTGCGATTGTAATGTAAAACAACGTTACCGTTTTCAGCTTTTTCTTTTAAACGATCTGCTAAGATTTTCTCACTGCGGAAGCTGTCACGACGGTGGATAACGTGAACTTCATCAGCGATATTTGATAAGTAAAGTGCTTCTTCAACAGCAGTGTTACCACCGCCCACAACCGCTACTTTTTGACCACGGTAGAAGAAACCATCACAGGTTGCACAAGCAGAAACACCACGACCTTGGAAGTTAGTCTCTGATTCTAAACCTAAGTATTTAGCCGACGCGCCTGTTGCGATAATTAATGCATCACACGTATATGTGCCTGAGTCACCAGTTAAAGTGAAAGGGCGCTTTGAAACATCAACTTTATTAATATGATCAAAAACAATTTCAGTCTCGAAACGTTCAGCATGCTCTTTCATACGGTCCATTAATGCAGGACCTGTTAAGCCATGCGCATCGCCTGGCCAGTTTTCAACTTCAGTGGTTGTCGTTAATTGACCACCTTGCTGAATACCAGTGATAAGAACCGGGTTAAGGTTGGCACGTGCTGCGTATACCGCTGCCGTATAGCCTGCTGGGCCAGAACCTAAGATTAATAGTTTACAGTGTTTTGCGTCACTCATGGTTTTTCCTAAAAACGTTTCAATACGATGTTTATGCGCCCGATTCTAAGAAAAACAAGGCGGATGTAAACAAAAGCCCTGATTATTTTTTTAGTCAAATCGCTAAGCTGTCAAATAATCCTTACTTATTATAATTTAAATAACTCTTTTTGCTCATAAAATAGGCTAATTACAAATTGTTCTGTGATCAAAGTACGGTAATTCATGACCAAGCAATATTTTTTTGGTATGTTTTAGCTAATTTTGATATTAGCTCTTGGTATGAGCTAACTAAACGAACAGGCAATTATGGTATTTTGGCAGGAAAAGCCCGCTTTTGGGCTGACTACAGAAGACGTACAGGTCTTAACCAATGCAAAAGAGTATCGCACTGAACTATTGCGTTTAATTGGTGCAGCGAAAAAAAGAATTTATATTACTGCTTTATATTTGCAAGACGATGAAGCTGGGCGAGAAATATTAACGGCGTTACATGAGGCATCACTTGCTAACCCTGAGTTAGAAGTAAAAGTGCTCGTTGATTTTCACCGAGCTCAACGTGGTTTAATTGGTGCGGCTAAGTCTGATGGCAATGCCAGCATGTATTGTGATTTTCAAGAGCAGTATCAATCAAATGTTAAAGTTCATGGTGTTCCAGTAAAAGCCAAAGAGCTTTTCGGAGTCCTGCATTTAAAAGGCTTTGTGATTGACGACACATTATTATACAGCGGCGCAAGCTTAAATAATGTGTATCTTCAGCAAGACGAGCGTTACCGTTTAGACCGCTACTTTTTAGTTCGCCAAGCTGGATTATGTAATTCGGTCATCGAATTTATAGAAACACATCTTTTAAGCTCAGCTGCAGTGCCACGTATTGATATGCGTCCTCTGATAAAGTTTAATGATATTAAAGTCGCGCAAAAACAATTGATGCGTGAACTTAAATCGGCAAGTTACGAAAGTGCTGCAGAAGCTAGTGCCGGTGAGTTGGGTGTGCGTTTATTTTTAGGTTTAGGACGCAGAAGTAATAAGCTTAATCGTTTAATTAAGTCGTTATTCGATACCACAGAGCAAGAACTCGTTCTTTATACCCCTTACTTTAATTTTCCGGCGCCATTAATGCGTTCATTACGCCGTTTATTGAAGCAAGGCAAGCAGGTAACTATTGTGGTAGGTGATAAAACCGCAAACGATTTTTATCTGCCGCCAAGTGAGCCATTTAGTAAAATTGGTGCATTACCATATTTATATGAAACCATTTTATATAAGTTTTTAAAGTCACAAAAACGCCACATCAGTAATGGTAATTTGAATGTATACCTTTGGAAGCATGAAAGTAATTCTTTTCACTTAAAAGGGATTTGCTCTGATAAGCGCTTACATTTATTAAGTGGGCATAATTTGAATCCACGCGCATGGGGCTTAGATATCGAAAACGGTATTTTAATTGATGACCCTAAGCAGCATATTCTTGAGCAAATAGAAAATGAAAAACAAGCTATTTTGCAGCACTGTCGTCGTTTAACAGGTCCACAGGATTTAGAGACGATGGATGACTATCCTGCACCGGTTAAAAAGCTATTGGGGCAGGCTAAACGTGTAAAAGTTGATTTTATTATCAAACGTTTTATTTAATCGAAAATTAAAAAAGCAGCGAAAGCTGCTTTTTTGTATCTAGATATTAGCAATCTGCTTTATTTTTGCTGAGCATCTAAAGACTGGCCGTTTACCTCTTTAGAGTCGTCGCTCATCAAGTATAAATATGTTGGCATTAAATCTTCAGGTGTTGCTAACTTATCTCTATCTTCACCAGGGTAAGCTGATGCACGCATCGATGTGCGGGTAGCACCTGGGTTAATACAGTTCACGCGAATATTGGTTTTACCCACCTCACAAGCCCAAGTTTGCATCATACCTTCTACAGCAAATTTTGAGATTGCATACGCACCCCAGTGTTCACGGCCTTGGCGACCAACACCTGACGAAGTAAAAATAACAGATGCGCTATCAGATTTGCGAAGCAGTGGGAACATGAGTTTAGTGATCATAGCTTGTGCAGTTACATTCACTTTCATGATGTTTTCAAAGGTAGAAACACAGAAATGTTCAAGTGGGCCTAATGAACCTAAAATACCTGCGTTATTGAGTAAACCATCTAATTTACCGAACTGCATTTCGATGGTTGCAGCTAAGTCACGGTAGTTTTGTTTTGTGGCACCTTTTAGATCCATTGGCACAATAGCCGGTTGTGGGTAGCCTGCATTTACGATTTCATCGTAAACACATTCAAGTTTATTGGTTGTTTTTCCAAGTAAAATAACAGTGGCACCATGCTTAGCATAAGTTAATGCGGCAACACGACCAATGCCGTCACCAGCACCTGTTATTAAAATTACTTTGTCTTTTAGCGCATTCTCTGCGGCTTTATAAGTATGCATAAACGTACCATCGATTAGATTTTTCATTATTTTACCATAGCAAAAAGCCAAGTTATCGAATTTATTGCAAATTAAGGTGGCGAAAATTGAAACTTTACGTTAACTTTAACTGGTCTAATGTCTCATTAATAACCTAATTACATTAAATTAACTTAGAATGAAGGTAGTAGAATAACTACTTTTAACCCTGAACACACAATAACAATAAGATTTGCGCGGAGCGAAATTATGAAAAAACTGCTACTCTCACTAGCCATTGCGTCAGCCATTACTGGCTGTGGTGGAGGAGAAACATTAGAAGATGTAAAAAATGATAATCCTCCTGTTCTCCCAACCGCGACAGTAAAATTTGACCCAGCGAATAGTGTAATCTCAGTACCGAATGACTTACTGATGAGTGGTACCCTTGATGGTACTTTAAACATGCCGGGTGAATTAGACGACAACAATGTCAGTGTTGAACGTGCAGCTTATGCTGATCCTCAGCTTGCACTGGGTGCCCTTGATGGCTGGTCAACACAAACTCCGTTTGCAATCGATTTAGCATTCCCTGAGGGTATTTCTCTTGATATGACTTCTGCTGCTTCACCAGGAGCTGTGCGTATTTTTGAAGTTGTAATGGGGGCAAGCCAAACAGATGAAACTTGCTCGCAAGTGCCAGCGGGTATTGCTTGTAAATTAGTGTCTGAATTAACATTTGGCGTTGACTTCATTACTCAAGGTTCTGGTGATGCGGTTGCTGTTATCCCACTTAAGCCATTTAAAGCGGGCAGCACTTACATTAATGTTCTGACAACGTCATTAATGGACTCAGAAGGGCGTTCAATTGAGCCATCTTCAACTTATGCACTAGTGAGCGAAGAGACAACACTTATCACTGATTCGCAAAAGTCACTTCAAGCGGTTATCAATAGCTACGAAGATGCTGTGACATCGGGTGGTGCAATCACAAAAGATGAAATTATCTATTCTGCTGCGATGACAATGCAATCAGCAGGTCAAGTACTTGGTACAGTAAAACAGCTGCTTGCAGCAAGTTTAACGCAAGATGCACTACCTACGCCGATGGTGCAAATTCCTGAGCAACCTGTTACTACGGTTGAGCAAGTATTCGCATCACAAGGTGTTACAGGTTTATCACCTGTGTTTGGTGGTGTGCAGTATCAAAAGGGTAGCGTAATGTTACCTATGTATTTAGCAACACCAACAGGCACAACGGTCGATGATTTATCAGCGACTTATTGGCAAGGTTTGTGTGATAGTGGTGTAGCTGTGCTTGGTTATGCGGCAGCAGCGGGTGATTCATTCCCAACAGACCCAATTAGCGAAACTGATGGCCTTTGTATGGCGTTAAGTGATGGTAAGTTACGCGACTTAGGTTTAGACCAAACTAAACACTTAACTAAATACAACACAATTCCGAAAACACAAAGCATTGCGAACGTGCCAGTACAAATTACTAAACCAATTTTACCTGTGATCAATGCAATACGTGGTCAGTTAGGTATGGATGAGTTAGCAATGCCTGAAGGTGGTTGGCCTGTCGTTATTTTGCAGCACGGTATTACTTCTAAAAAAGAAGATATGCTTGCTATTACCGCACAGCTAACAATGCAAGGCTTTGCAACAGCAGCAATCGATCACCCTATGCATGGTGAGCGTGGTGTGGATGTAGACGGTGACGGTACTGACGACTTTAATGCTTCTACAGGTTCTGTATTAAGCTATATGAACTTACAGTCATTATTAGTAGCGCGTGATAGCTTACGTCAATCAGTTGCTGATTTACTTGGCTTACGCTTGGGTCTTAACTTTACCGGTGCTGCTGATTTAAATGCCCAAGATGTATCATTCTTAGGTCATTCATTAGGCTCGGTAGTTGCTCCAGCATTTGTTGCTGTGACTAATGCTCCGCTAGCTGATCAAGTTGATCCAATGTTCAACGTTAAAAGCGTAGCACTTGCCAGTGGTGGCGGTGGTATCGCCAGCTTCTTAATTGAGTCAAATACATTTGGCCCATTTGTACAAGGCTCTGTATTACTTGCAGCTGGTACAGCTGAATCTGCGGAGTTTGGTGCTTATGCTCAAAATGAAGCGCTATCGAACTGTGGTTCACTTGCGTCTAACCAAACTGCTTTCGTTACATGTGCTTATAAAGAGTACGTAAGTTCGTTAACAATGGCGGGCGAAACAGCAAAATTAGCTAACATTCAAAGTGTGATCACTCAGTTTGCCTTTGCTGCACAAACAGCACTTGATAGCGGCGATCCTTCTAACTACGCAGCATCTGTTGCAGCACTTGGCACGCCAGTATACATGAGCGTTGTAGTGGGTGATGGTGAAAATAACAATGCTGATATGGTTATTCCACCTATGGTAGCGAGTAACCCAATTGCTGGTAGTTTACCTCTTGCTAACCTAATGGGTTTATCAACGGTAGCTGAAACACAAGGTCCAACAGCTGATGCAATGAGTTATGTGGTTAAATTCACTAAAGGCCATCACAGCTCAGTGTTAACACCTGCTGCAACGGCCGATTCAGGTGCAACAGCTGAAGAAAGTGCAGCAGCAACTGCAGAAATGCAATTGCAAATCGCGACTTTCCTAGCTAGCCGTGGTCAGTATCTTCAGGTTACTAATACAGAAGTCGTTACTGAATAATCGAAACCTTACTAATTAAGTAATAACCAATTAAGTAAAAAGCCACATCATGTGGCTTTTTTTTGCTTTAAAGCGTGGTAAATTGTGCCGATGCATTAATAAATGGAGAGTTTGATTGGAATTTTTATATGAATACGGGTTATTTTTTGCAAAGACCCTGACATTTGTCATCGCAATTGCTGTGATTGTTGCCATTATCATGGGCGCTGCAGTGAAACCTAAAGCGAAGAAAGGGGAGATAACGATTGATGATTTGAGTGAGCAACTTGATGATCTAAAACAAAGCTTTATCGAAAATACCCTTTCAAAAAAAGAGCTCAAGGCTCACCAAAAACAGCAAAAAGCTGAGACTAAAAAACAGCAAAACGACGAGCCTAAATCACGTTTATATGTAATTGACTTTAATGGCAGTGTTGATGCCCACGAAGTAGAAAGCCTACGAGAAGAAATTACCGCTATTTTAACCATTGCCGACAAAGAAAAAGATCGCGTGCTGGTACGCCTTGAAAGTGGTGGTGGTGTGGTGCACGGCTATGGTCTTGCTGCCTCTCAACTACAACGCTTACGTAATGCTGGAATTTATTTAACTGTTGCTATTGATAAAGTAGCAGCAAGTGGTGGCTATATGATGGCCTGTGTGGCCAATGAGATTATTGCAGCACCTTTTGCAATTGTTGGCTCGATTGGTGTTATTGCGCAAATTCCTAACTTTAATAAAATCTTGAAAAAGAATGATGTTGATTTTGAGCAAATCACCGCAGGTGAATACAAGCGTACGCTAACTATTTTTGGTGAAAATACCGATAAAGGTCGTGAAAAATTCAAAGAAGAAATAGAACAAACCCATGGTTTATTCAAAACTTTTGTGAGTGAGCAGCGTCCATCTCTAGATATTGATACTGTTGCAACCGGTGAGCATTGGTTTGCTACCCAAGCGTTCGATAAAGGTTTAGTTGATAAGATTGACACAAGTGATGATATCTTATTGAGCCAAGCGAAAGAGCGTCAAATTTATAAAGTTAAATACCGTATAAAGAAGAATTTAAGCGATAAGCTAGCCGTTGGTTTAAGTTCTGGAGTAAGTAAAGCGGGTGTTAGTTTAATGTCACGTTTTAAAGGCTTAAATCCATAATCAAGCACTATCAATAAAAAACCCGCTAACTTAGCGGGTTTTTTTATGGGCTGCGAATAAGTCTTTACTTAATTGACTTATGATAGTCCTCTAAATCTTTAGCGGCATTTGGGTCGTTAAATACGTCCTCATCAAATTCACCTTCAGATTTTGCAACCACACAGGTCACCATACAATCACCTGTAACGTTCACAGCGGTACGTGTCATATCTAGTAAACGGTCTACACCAATGATGATAGCAATACCTTCTACAGGTAAGCCTACTTGGTTTAACACCATAGCTAACATAATAAGACCAACACCGGGTACGCCCGCAGTACCCACAGAAGCAAGTGTTGCAGTTAAAATAACCATTAAGTAATCAGAAATCGTTAAATCAACTGAAAATACCTGTGCGATGAACACGGTCGCAACACCTTGCATAATTGCTGTGCCGTCCATGTTAATGGTTGCGCCTAAAGGCACAGTAAACGAAGCAACTGAGTTGTGCGCACCTAACTTCTTGCTCGCAGTTTCAAGGGTAATAGGCATAGTTGCACTTGAGCTAGATGTACTAAATGCAAATAGGCAAGCGTTTTTCATCTTCTTTAAAAACGTAATTGGGTTAAGGCCGGTAAATAACTTTAACAAGACACTGTAGTTAACTAAACCGTGGAACAGAAGTGCAAACACAACCACACCGAAGTATAAAGCAAGGCTCTTAATTAGCTTTAAGTCGATGGTTGTAAAGAGTTTTGCCATCAAGAAGAACACGCCATAAGGTGCAATGTTCATAAGCAAAGTAACTAGCTTTAAAATAACAGTGTTTAAGTCTTCAAAAACATTTGCAACACGTTGGCCTGCTTTACCGCTAAGGGCCATAGCAACACCGAATAATAATGCAAAAACAATAACCTGTAGCATATTACCACTTGCCATAGCATCAATAGGGTTTGTTGGGAACATACCGATAATGACTTGCGCAAGGGTAGGTGCTTCTTTTGCACTGTAGTTAGCATCCGAAGGTAAGTTGATTCCTTCACCTGGGTTAACTAATAAGGCTAAGGTAATAGCAACAGTAATCGCGATTGCGGTCGTTGCTAAATAAAGCAAAATTGACTTACCGCCTAAACGGCCTAATTTTTTAGGGTCGCTTAAGCTACAAGTACCACAGACTAATGATACAAAAACCAGTGGCACCACAAGCATCTTTAAGCTTGCGATGAAAATTTGGCCACCGACATGGAAAATACCATCAACAAAAAATGCTTTAATAGGTAAAGAGAATAACCCTAGTGGAATAAGGAAATCGTCTTCACCCGCTAAAATGGCTTGAAAGATAAAACCAACGATTACACCCAGTACCATACCTACCATGATACGAGATGTAAGGCTTAAAGATCGTACTTTTGACATACACCCAGTCTATTTTTTTATAAATTTTGCCATAGACTACCAGCATGAAGATTTTTATACAGAAAAATTCGATAAATAGTTAAATAATTTCGTTGCCTTTAAAGGAAAAAAATTATGATCTTCGTTTAATTTTTAGGTTAATATTAGGTAAACAATCAAATAAGTAAAAAATAGCTAACTAGGGAGAGGTCGATGCCTTTATTGCGATGGCTAAGTGTTTTAGTTTTCATCTCATTGTTAGCCGCCTGTGGCGGTGGAGGATCATTAGATAGTGATTCATCCGATGGAGATGATGACACAACCGTAGAAACAAACTATGTTGTGTCTGTTCAAGGCTACAACCAATCTACTACAGATGAAGCGAGTGCAGTTACAGCTGACACACCGTTAACCATCTCGGCAACATTGACTAATAATGACGAAGCCGTTGTAGGTGCAGTTATTAATTTCAGTCTAGATGGTAACATAGGTCTATTAGACCCTGTTTCTGGTACTGATTTAACTGATTCTGATGGTGTTGCATCAATTACCTTAACTGCGGGTGATACTGCGGGGGCAGGTATTGTTACTGCTACATATGTAATTGATAGTGAGACATATACTGATACGTTTGGTTTTACATCAGATGGCTCTGAAACAGATGACTCGAGTGTTAGCGGTAGTGTTACGCTAAGCCTTAACATCGTAGATAGCTCAGGTCAGCCATTCTCTCTAGATAACCCAGTGAGTAAAGATAACAAAGGTACGGTTACTGCGACTTTACTTGATGAAGACACGCCACTCGATGGGCAACTTATTTCATTTACCACTAACTACACAGGTAAAATTACACCAGTACTAGGCACAGCCCTTACTGATGAAAATGGTGAGGCATTTGTAACGCTTAGCAGTGGTGACTCTAAAGGTGCAGGTCAAGTCGTTGCAACTTACACAGATGAAAGTGGTAACAGTATCACAAAAATCGCAGGCTTTATTTCAAATGGCGATGATGCCCCGGTTGAAAGTGCTGAAGCTGAGCTTGATATTAAACTACTTCAAGGTTGTGCGACTGATTGGGATGCCAATCGTAGTACAACATCTCTTGAAACTACTTACCTAACGTCAGGGTGTACAGTTGTAAATCAATTCTCATCTGACGAACTTATCGATGTAATGGTTAAAGTGACAGATACAAGCTCAGGCGACGGTATCGACGGTATTATCGCTGAGCTTTCAACAGATCTTGGTGGTTTATTACCAGAATCTGGAAAAGCCCTGACTGACAACTTTGGCTTTGCCATTTTAAAATTACAGCCTGGCGCCAATAGTGGTGCGGGCGAGGTTACTGTGACTGCTAAGTCTGTGACTTCTTCAAAAGCATTTGAAATTGCGACAGCTGAATTAAGCGTTGAAATTTCAAATGGTTTATATAACAAGCTTGATGACTCAGGCAATGTTATTGATGACGAATTTGTGCCACTTGCTGCAGGTGCGACTACAGTTATTACAGTAACAATTTATGATGCAGCTGGTGATTTATATGTTTCTCCTCTTGATGTTGAGTTCACTTCAGGGTGTGTTGAATCAGATTTATCTGTAATGGATGAAACCGCGACGAGTATTAGCGGCATTGCTACAGCAACTTACAGAAGCAACGGCTGTAACACTTCACAGGGCGATACAGTAACAGCGACAGTACTAACTGGTGGAACACCAAAAGTGGTATCAGTAAATGTGCCTGTATCAGCTGCTGAAGTAAGCTCAATCGAGTTTGTAGAAGCAACAGAAAATGTGCTTGCTCTTAAAGGCACCGGTGGTGTTTCACGCCAAGAAACAAGCCAACTTACTTTTAAACTTACCGATGCAATTGGTAATGTTGCGAAGCAAAAACGTTTAGATTTTCGTTTAAGCTCTACCAATGGTGGAATTTCACTCTCTGAAGTGACAGATGCAAGTGGTTTTTCGCATGCCAGCGTGTCAACTGACTCAGAAGGTTTAGCTCGAATTCAGATAAACTCTGGTTTTGTTCCACAAGCAGTGCGTGTACAAGCCTGTTATATTCCTGATGACCAAATCCCAGCAGATCAAAATGATAATGTAACTTGTTGGAAAGAGCTTTATGACGAATGTCTTCTAGATGAAGCAGACCGTGATAGCAGTGTTTCATGTCCTTCTGGTGAGCTTTCGTTGGTTTCATTAGATGAGCAAGTAACAAGCGTATCAGATCTTGTTTCAATCAGCTCTGGCTTACCTGATGGTAATAGCTTTACCGCAGGCCCGGAAATCATCAACATTGAAGCATTAAATTACATTGGTGATACTACAGATATTTCGGTTTATGTTGCAGATCACTTTAATAACCCAGTACCAGATGGGACTTCGGTTTATTTAACGACAGAAGGTGGCGCTGTAGGGACATTAGATGGTGAGGAGTTTAACCCTCAACTTGAATGTAACACGGTTGATGGTGCGTGCGTTGCACAGTGGCGCTCACAAAACCCGATTCCATTTAGCGAAGATAAATGGGGCAATAAAATCAATAGCACTAACCCAAAAACAAGTGCTATTAACTGCGACCTATATTTTGGTGTGGCAGCACCTTGTATGGCAGGTATTCTAAATGCCGCGTTTAATGATGATGGTGTACCTCTCGGTGGTCGCGCAACAGTACTTGTGACAGCAAAAGGTCAAGAGTCATTTATCGACATCAATGGTAATGGACGTTATGACAAAAATGAGTATTACAGTGGTTATGACTTACCTGAAGCCTTTGTCGATCATAATGAAAATGGCGTTTATGATGGTCTAGCTGCAATTTATGATCCAGTTACAGCTGCGGTTACTAAAGCTGCTGAAAACTGTCAAGAAGGTGATGCAAGCGACCCATGTAGTGCAACGAATACTAATGCAGGTCATACAGAAGAAAACTTCGATATTGACTTAAATGAGATGCATACACTTGCTGATGGTAAATACAATGGTCTTGAGTGTTCTGCAGCCGCGACAGAGCCTGATGAAGACGCAACATTTGAGACTTTATGTAGCAAAGAGCTTATTGATGTTCGTGACTCATTTGAGATTATTATGTCAGGAAGCTTTGCATACAGTCGTTTTGTAGTAACAAAAGATGAGCTACGTAATCGCTTTGCTGAAGCACTTGCTGAAACAACAGAAGACGATCCAACTGTATTTACAGATAATGCAATGCAACTTGCTGTTGATATTGAGAACTGTAGTACAATTTATAGACAAGCAGATACGCAGTCAGGTGCTATTATTGCTCGTTTAGAAGCCACAGCGAATACTGACTACTGTGATTTAGGCTCAATTAACATTACTACCGCTGATTCAGGTAACCAGTTGTCAGCGCTGAGTTTTGAGCTTTATTTCTCTGATATTTACAACAATCCAATGCCTTCAGGCACTGCGGTTGCAATTAGTGCAGATAATGGTGATTACAGTGGTACATCTGGTTTTGATATTGGTAATACAAGCCGAACAACAGCGACTGGGGTTGCCCTTACGATTAGCCGTGAAGCTGATCCAAATGATAAAACTGATGGTTTCTTAACTGTTGAATTCACAACAGGTAAAGACAATGTATCTACTGCTACAATAGCAATAAGTGATGATGGCTAATTAAGTAGTTAATTGTTTAATTTTAAAAAAATGCCAACCAGAAGGTTGGCATTTTTGTTGCTGTTCTATATATTCCCCTTGAAATTACCGCAAAACACCACATTGACTAAATTAGCAACAAAAATTGTTTAATTATTCACTCAATGAAGAAAAGTTTCTATTAAAAGCTTGTAACAATTGGTGTTTGTAGATATACCTATAAATATTCGTGCTCCAATGTTAAAAAATCATACTTATTTGTTTAATGTGATGGATATACATTTATAAGGGCAAAAAACTTTTAAAATACTCGGTCAGAAATAGGCAGCTATGGGCAAATCACTTGTAATTGTAGAGTCTCCAGCAAAGGCAAAAACAATTAATAAATACTTAGGTAACGATTTCATCGTAAAGTCCAGCGTTGGACATGTGCGTGATCTACCAACTTCAGGTTCAGGCAAAACGAAGACTGCAGCGACGAAAACGCCTGCTGAAGTTCGAAAAATGTCACCAGAAGAAAAAGCTGCCTATAAAAAGCAACGCGATTATAAAAATCTTGTTGCTCGCATGGGTATAGATCCTGAAAAAGGCTGGGAACCACATTACGAAGTCTTACCGGGCAAAGAGAAAGTTGTACAAGAATTAAAAAAACTTGCTGAAAACGCCGATAAAATCTATCTCGCAACCGATTTGGATAGAGAAGGGGAAGCCATTGCATGGCACCTTGAACAGATTATCGGCGGTGAACCTGAAAAGTATAAGCGAGTTGTTTTTAACGAAATCACTAAAAATGCGATTCAACAAGCATTCGAAACACCAGGTGAATTAAACACTGACATGGTTTACGCTCAGCAAGCGCGTCGTTTCCTTGACCGTGTAGTGGGCTTTATGGTGTCGCCATTATTGTGGGCTAAAGTGGCACGTGGCTTATCAGCCGGTCGTGTGCAATCTGTTGCAGTGCGTTTACTTGTTGAACGTGAACGCGAAATCAAAGCATTTATTCCTGAAGAGTTCTGGGATATCCATGCTGATGTTAAAAATACAGAAGCAGCTTTACGCCTAGAAGTGACCAAACACGCTGACAAGCCTTTTAAGCCAGTTAATGAAGAGCAGGCGATGTCTGCCGTTAGTCAACTTGAAAAAGCTGACTACAAGGTCATTAGCGTTGAAGAAAAGCCTAGTAAGAGTAAACCAAGCGCACCATTTATTACTTCAACCATGCAACAGGCAGCAAGTACACGCCTAGGTTATGGTGTTAAGAAGACCATGATGTTGGCTCAACGCTTATATGAAGCAGGTCACATTACTTATATGCGTACAGATTCAACTAACTTATCGAAAGATGCGGTTGAAATGTGTCGTGATTACGTGACAGAGCAGTTTGGTGAGAAGTATTTACCGAAAGCACCGATTAGTTATAGCTCTAAAGGCAATGCACAAGAGGCGCACGAAGCGATTCGTCCTTCTAGTGTTACTGTGTTGTCTGGCCATTTAGACGGTGTTGAAGCGGACGCTAAAAAACTCTACGAATTAATCTGGCGTCAGTTTGTTGCCTGCCAAATGGTTCCAGCAGAATACGATTTAACAACTTTAACGGTTGGTGCTGGTGATTATCAGTTAAAAGCAAAAGGCCGTGTGCTTCGTTTTGATGGTTGGACTAAAGTTCAGCCAGCTGTTCGTAAAAAGAACGAAGAAGATCAATCACTGCCTGCGGTTAAAGAAGGTGATGTACTGACCCTTGTTGAGTTAGATCCTAAACAACATTTTACAAAGCCACCTGCACGTTTTAGTGAAGCAAGCTTAGTTAAAGAATTAGAAAAGCGCGGCATCGGCCGTCCTTCTACGTATGCATCTATTATCTCAACGATCCAAGACCGTGGTTACGTACGTGTTGAAAACCGCCGTTTCTTCGCCGAAAAAATGGGTGAGATTGTTACAGACCGCTTAGTTGAAAACTTCGAAGATCTGATGAACTTTGATTTTACCGCTAAGATGGAAGGTCGTCTGGATGATATCGCAGAAGGTGAGCGTGTTTGGACACAAGTTCTTGATAAATTTTATGCAGACTTTTCAACTCAGCTTGAAATTGCCTCAGGCGACGAAGAGCGCGGTGGTATGCGCCAAAACCAAATGGTCGAGACTGATATCGATTGTCCGACTTGTGGTCGTAAGATGGGTATTCGTACTGCATCAACCGGTGTATTCTTAGGTTGTACAGGTTACAACCTGCCACCGAAAGAGCGTTGTACTACGACCATGAACTTGGTGCCAGGCGATGAAGCCATTGCGGCAGATGTGGAAGACGTAGAAACTGAATCTTTGATGCAAATGAAGCGTTGCCCAATCTGCGAAACTGCAATGGATTCATACCTGATCGACGAAACACGTAAATTACATGTGTGCGGTAACAATCCAGCGTGTAAGGGTTATATCGTTGAACAAGGTACCTTTAAAATTAAAGGTTACGACGGCCCAATTATCGAATGTGATAAATGTGGCTCAGATATGCAGTTAAAATCGGGTCGTTTTGGTAAGTACTTCGGTTGTAGTAATGAAGAGTGTAAAAATACACGTAAGTTACTTAAAAACGGTGAAGCCGCGCCACCAAAAGAAGATCCAGTTCATTTACCTGAACTAGAATGTGAAAAATCAGAAGCTTACTTTGTACTGCGTGATGGTGCATCGGGTATTTTCTTAGCTGCAAATACCTTCCCTAAATCACGTGAAACGCGTGCGCCAAAAGTGGAAGAATTAAAACGTTTTAGAGATCGTATTTCTGAAAAGTTCTATTACCTTGCTGACGCACCTGCAAAAGACCCTGATGGTAATCCTTCAGTCGTTCGATATAGCCGTAAAAATAAAGAGCAGTATGTAATGAGTGAAGTAGATGGTAAAGCCACAGGCTGGACTGCTCACTACCAAAATGGCAAGTGGGTAGAAGAGAGTAAAAAGAAAGCGCCAGCTAAGAAAAAAGCGGCGGCTAAAAAGTAAATTTACATCTATCTTGATTATAAAAAGGGATTGCAATTGCAATCCCTTTTTTGTGCTTGTATGACATTGCTAATGTCGTTTTTTACCAATATTTGCTTTTAGGCTGTTGTTATTCTGTCATCAACATCAAGACAGGAGATTCAAAATGCAAACACGTTTATCACAACAGCAGGTTTATTCACTCAACCCAGGACTTGTTAAACATTTAACTGGGCTCAGCGCGCTGCCAGAAGATACAAATATAACCGCGAAGCTCGCTGATTTAGTAAGACTAAGAGTGTCGCAAATTAATGGCTGTGGGTTTTGTCAGCATATGCATTCAGCAGAGCTGAGAAGCCAAGGTGAGCGTCAACAGCGACTCGATGTACTAGCCGCTTGGCGTGAAGTCCCTGTATTTTCAGAACAAGAAACTGCAGCACTCGCTTGGGCGGAAGCCTTAACAAATATCATTGATAAACATGTTGAAAACGATGTTTACAACCAAGTGTCTGCTATTTTTGACGAAAACGACATCGTGGTATTAACGACGGTAGTACTTGAGATAAACAGCTGGAACCGCATAGTTAAAGCGTTTCACTTTATCCCTGAGTTAACAGAATAAGGAATGGTGATGAAGTTTACACTCGCACCTAAAGTTAATGCGTTGGTGAATATCATATCAGCATGCGCCTTTTTCTTTGGGAGTACCTTATTTTTACCTGCATTTATAGAATATGCCACAGTGGGGGTGGTGTTATTCATGGTAGGTTCGTTATTATTTTTATTTAGTGCATTAGCTGATTATTACAGTCATTAAAAACAAAAAACCGGAGCGCACATCATTGTGTCATTCCGGTTTTTCTATATTCTAAGAAGGCGTAAAATTAGATTTGTACGTCTTTTACTTTTTTATAGCCTTCAGCTTCAAGCTCATCGTTTAAACATTTTAATACGTATGGCTTTAACTCTTCGTTGCTGATGTCATCATCTTTTGCCCAGTTTAAGCACATTTCAGTGTATTCTTTGATCATTTCAGCTGATGCTTCAGGTGCTTCGTTAGCGATTGCATTCGTTGCTGACACGCTTAAAACAGGTGCCAAAATTAGTGCTAGCAATGCTTTTTTCATTTAATTATTCCTAATCAACAAAAGTAATTATTACCGGCTCAATTGCACAGTAATGGTGCGCAATGTGTATCTCACTTTGCTTGAGTGAATTTATAAACTAAATTTCAAAAAAAGATAACGAAAAATTTTTATCGTAAAGATAAGCAAAAAATAACCATTCTTTTTGCTTCTAATGCTGGTAATCGAAAGGTCAAAACACGTATTATCGCGCTAATTTTAAAAGAAAAGTGAATTAACTTATGTCTGAACAAGGGACTCATTCAAAAATAAAGAAAGTACCAACCAAACTAGAGCAAGTTGTGGAGAGTTTTATCTTTCGCTCGCGTTGGTTATTAGCACCATTCTTTATTGGCTTATTAGTCGCTGTGGTATTACTGCTGCTAAAGTTCTTTAAATATTTATACAGTATGGCCTTAAATACGTTCACTGCGTCAAACCAAGAGCTTTTGGTAGGTATTTTGACTTTAGTTGACACTGCGCTACTAGCAGGGCTTTTGCTTATCATCATTTTCAGTGGCTACGAAAATTTTGTGTCAAAGTTGAATATAGACAACCATGAAGACAGGCCCGTGTGGATGGGTAAAGTTGGTTTCTCGGGTCTGAAGATGAAACTGATAAGCGCTATTGTCGCTATATCGGCTGTGGAGCTTTTAAAAGTCTTTATTAGCTCGAACAACCATTCAACAGATGAGCTACTCTGGAAGGTGTTAATACATGTCACGTTTGTGGTGTCGGGGGTGTTGTTTGCGCTCACAGATTACATTAATAGTAAAACCATGAACCACTAATACCACGATTAGGAATAAAAAACCCTGCAATTGCAGGGCTTGGTTTTTAACAACTGATTATTAATTCAGGGTTGCGTAAAAGCAACCGAACCCGGGCAGAGTGACTGTATTATTGTTTAATTCAGCTGTGTGATGAGATATCTCAGTATGCTGTGAAGACACAGAATCAGAGATTGTCAGTTCACTACTTTGTGCACCTAAGTTAAATGCACAAAGCATTTTAGTGTCGTTAAGCGTTCTATAAAAAGCAAGCACTGGCTCTTGCGTTTCGATAAATTCAATATCGCCTTCTAACAATACGTTCTTATCTTTACGCCATGCCATAAATTCACGATATGCATTTAGAATTGAATCTTTATCTTGATCTTGCGTATTTACCGCAACAGATTTGTGCGCATCGCCCACAGGTAGCCAAGGTTTTACTGTCGAGAAGCCAGCTTGCTCAGCATCTGCTGCATCCCATGGCATTGGTGTACGACAGCCGTCACGGCCTTTAAAATTTGGCCAGAATGTAATGCCATATGGGTCTTGTAAGTCTTCAAATGCAACTTCAGCTTCACCTAAACCAAGTTCTTCACCTTGGTACATACAAACGCTACCACGTAACGAAGCAAGTAGGGCTGTTAGCATCTTACATTGCTGAGGCTCAATTTTTTCACCTTGACTCCAACGGCTAGCAACACGTTCAACGTCGTGGTTGCTAAATGCCCAACATGGCCAACCTTCAGTCATGCGCTGCTCTAAAGTGCTAACTGTAGTACGAATATATTCCGCGCTATAGTCGTTAGTCAGTAGCTCAAAGCTATAACCCATATGAAGTTTGTCACCACCTGATGTGTACTCAGCCATAGTTGCGAGTGAATCTTCAGATGAGATTTCGCCTAATGCAACTGTACCAGGATACTTGTTTAGTAGGGCACGAATGTCCTGCATAAAACTAAGGTTTTCAGGTTGCGTATTATTGTAGTAGTGATACTGGAACGCATAAGGGTTGTCTTCGCTAAAGCCACGGCCTTGACGTTTCTCTGGTGGCTTAGCTGGATTATCACGTAATTGAGCATCGTGATAGCAAAAGTTAATTGCATCTAAACGGAAGCCATCAACGCCTTTCTTCAGCCAAAACTCAACATTATCTAATACTGCTTTGCGTACTTCAGGGTTATGGAAGTTTAAATCTGGCTGCTCAGCAAAGAAGTTATGTAAGTAATATTGACCACGACGCGGTTCCCATTGCCATGCAGGGCCACCAAAAATTGATAACCAGTTATTTGGCTGTGTGCCATCAGGCTTTGCATCAGCCCAAACGTACCAATCTGATTTGTCGTTGGTTTTATCTTCACGGCTATCAAGGAACCATTGATGTTGATCTGAGGTATGGCTCAATACCTGATCAATAATGATCTTAATATCACGTTGATGAGCTTGTGCGATGAGTTCATCAAAATCGTCAAGGTTACCAAACAATGGGTCGATATCACGATAGTCACTGATGTCATAACCAAAGTCTTTCATTGGTGATTTAAAGAAAGGCGAAACCCAAATAGCATCAACACCTAGGCTTTTAATATAATCAATACGATCAATGATACCTTTGATATCACCAATGCCATCGCCATTGGTGTCTTGGAAACTGCGCGGGTAAACTTGATAAATAACCGCACCTTTATACCACTGCTTTTGAGCCATGTTTTTCTCCATCGTGACACTCAGTGTATGTAAACTGTTAGGCAACCGTTAATGCAATATGTTGCCGGAATGTCAAAAGCATACGTGAAGGGTGAGATACTGTAAAAACTCTGCATACGTATGCACGCCAAATTCATCTTTGTTCTCAGTAAAATTTATTAACTTGATTTAAAAGTAAACAACTCGAATTTCTATCAATAAAATTTACCAATTAGGTTTGCTGGGTTTTAATTATGATCGCGAACGCCAGCTTGGTGCATAATATAGCTGACTTACACCATAATAGTGCAGGGGTTATATTGGTAAGACCAATTATCATTGGTATAGACTTGTACCTTTAATAATTGCGTTAAGTCACCATCTAACCGAGATAAATGGCTTAGTACCTATTTGTGTAACCAAATTTGGGGCGAAAATATAGCGAAAATGTTTCAATACTATTAAATCACACAATAAAATTGATAAATCATTTATATTCATATGGTTACAATTCCATTCTGTAAAAATGTTGTTAATGTTCGTGGTGGTGGACTACGCTGAATACGTATGCATAAATTTGTTAAGAAAATAATCAGAGCGTTAATATTCAATTCGACAACAAAATCAGTCAGCGAATTACAGCTATTATGTTAATGAATAACTGCAACACGTTGGCATTACAATTTGGGTAATGGGAAAACATCATGTCTATGTTCAAACCAAGTATATTAACTCTGGCTTTAACAGCCGCAGGTTTAAATAGCTTTGTAGCGTATGCTGCAGAAGAAGACCAAAAAGCAAAAAACGATAACGTTGAAGTTATCGAAGTAAAAGGTTTTCGTGGCAGTGTTGTAGAATCTATTAATACTAAACGCTTCACTCCTGAAGTTGTTGAGTCAATCTCAGCAGAAGATATCGGTAAATTACCTGATTCATCAATCGCAGAATCAATCGCACGCCTTCCTGGTTTAACAGCACAACGTCTAGACGGTCGAGCTAGCCGTGTAAGTGTTCGTGGTTTCAGTGAAAACGAAAGTGCAACAACATTCAACGGTCGTGAGCAAGTTTCAATCGGCGACAACCGTGGCGTTGAATTTGACCTTTACCCATCAGAAATTATGAGTGGCGTAACGGTATATAAAACTCCAAGCGCAGGCATTGATGCTGAAGGTATCGCTGGCGTTATCGACATGCAAACTGTTAAACCTTTAAGTAAAGGTGAGCAAGTTATCATGTTCAACGGCCAATACGAGCAAACGGGTTTTGACAAATTAAACCCAGACGGTGACGACCAAGGTTTCCGTGGTACGGTTTCTTACATTGACCAATTTGCAGATGACACAATCGGTGTTGCATTCGCTTACAACACGATGAGCTCTCCAAACCAAGAAAAACGTTGGAACTCTTGGGGTTACCCTGAATTTACAGGTGAAGATGGTAATACGTACTCAATTTTAGGTGGTGCTAAGCCATTCGTACGTTCATCGACTCTTGAACGTGATACAGCAATGCTTGTTATTGAAGCTGCGCCGACTGACCGCCTAAACATGACATTTGATGCTTTATATGTAGATTTCTCTGATGAAAAAATCTTACGTGGTATCGAAGTGCCATTTGCATGGGGCCAAGGTTCAATTGACCCAAGTTCAGCTGTTGTTGACGCAGATTCTGGTTTCATCACAAGCGCAGTAACAGAAGGCCAACGTGTTGTTGTTCGTAATGACTACGAAGAGCGTAACGCAGAACTAACTCAGTTTGGTTTTAATGCAAAATACGACATTAGCGATGATTGGTCAGTAGAATTTGACGTAAGCCGCTCTGAAGTTGAGCGTCAAATCTGGAGTATCGAAAGCTACTCAGGTACAGGTCGTGGTGATGCAAATGGTGTTGCTGATACGATTGGTTATGAGTTTGACGGTGGTAACACTGGCGCACAATTCAGCCATAACCTTGATTACAGCGATTATGACTTAATTCAACTTGGTGGCCCATTATCTTGGGGTGCAAGTGCTGCACTTAACGATAAGTACGGCCTAACTGATACTGCTTATCAAAATACTGCGCAAGATGGTTTCATCAATGCGCCAGAAATCAATGATGAACTAAGCACATTGAAACTTGCTGCAAGCAAAGTACTTGATAATGAATACATCAGCCGTGTGTCATTTGGTATGTCTTACCGTGACCGTGAAAAGAGCAAGTTGTCTGAAGGTTACTTCATGACACTAAAAGACTTCTCTTTATCAAACCCTGGTATGTTATCTATCCCAGAGCAATACCGTTTAGGGTCAGCAAGTCTTGATTTCATTGGTATGGGCAACATGGTTGCTTACGATACTAATGGTTTAGTGAATGATGGTTACTATAGCCTTCTTCAAGAAAGCTTAACTGATTCAAAACACAAGACACAGTCTTGGACAGTTCAAGAGGAAGTAACAGCGTTCTTCGCACAAGCTGACATTAATGCAGAGCTGGGCTCTATCCCAGTAACAGGTAACGTTGGTGTGCGTTATGTGAAAACTGAACAGTCTTCACAAGGCTTCGCTGCTAATACTGTGGATGGTTTAGTTGTTGTATCTCCAACAGATGTAAGCCATGACTACAGCCACTTCTTACCAAGCATCAACTTATCATTTGCAATTGATGAAGAGCAAACTGTACGTTTTGGTGCAGCAAAAACGATTTCTCGTGCTCGTTTAGACGAAATGAACTCGTCAGTTAACGCTTCTTACAATCAACAACCAGATGAAAACGGTAACTATTGGAGCGTATCAGGTGGTAACCCAGAGCTTGAGCCAAAAGAAGCAACTGGTTTTGATTTAAGCTACGAAAACTACTTCCATGAAGAAGGTTACTTCGCTGCAGCTGTATTCTATAAAGATATCACTCAGTGGATTTTTGATGGTACTTATGAAATCGACATGAGCGGTGTAGCTGACCCGTCTACTGGTGAAATCCCAGAAACTTCAACAGGTACAGGTTCTGGTAAAGTAAACGGTGGTTCTGGTGACCTATGGGGTTACGAGCTTTCATTAACACTACCATTCACTATGTTCAGCGAATCACTTGATGGTTTTGGTTTAATCGCAAGCCATACAGGTGTTGAGCAAGACTTAACTGACCAAAATGGTAACGATTATGAGCTACCTGGTCTATCTGACCAAATTGATAGCTTAACAGTTTACTTTGAGCGTAACGGTTTCCAAGCGCGTACTAGCATGCGTAAACGTAGCGACTTTAAAGGTGACGTATACGGTTTAGGTTTTGCGACTACACAAGTTGACATTAAAGGCGAAACAATTTGGGATGCTCAAGTTGGTTATGACTTTAGCGAAGGCGGTGTAGAGAGCCTTGACGGTTTATCTGTTACTTTCCAAGTACAGAACATCACAGAAGAGCCGTTCACATCACTACAAGGTGATAACTCACTTCAAGTACGTGACTACCAAGACTACGGTCGTACATTCCTGTTAGGCTTCAGCTACAAGCTGTAATTAGCTAAAACAGCGATAGAAAATTGCCCTTGTGATTTGTTTTACAAGGGCTTTTTTATATCAGTGAGCTACACTCAATGAATTGAAATTGGCGTTAGGTGTACTATGGAAACAAAAAAAATAACCAAGGTCGTGATTGCCGGTGGTGGCACAGCAGGGTGGATAACCGCTGCTTTACTTAATAAAGTGTTAGGCAAAGTAATTGATATCACGCTGATAGAGTCAGCAGAAATTGGCACTGTTGGTGTAGGCGAAGCAAGCATCCCACCTATTTTGCATCTAAATGGTGCGTTAGGTATTTCTGAAAAAGAATTTATTAAGGCTACTGGTGCCACGATTAAGCTCGGTATCGAGTTTGAAAATTGGCGCAGCCAAGGCCACAGCTATATGCATGCCTTTGGTGAGATAGGTAAGGATTTTCCGTTTTGTGAGTTTTATCATTTTTGGCTAAAAGCAAATCAAGCTAATAATGCGCCTGATTTTTGGGATTTTTCACTTAATTATCAAGCTGCAAAAGCTCATAAATTTGCTCACCTTAAGCACATTCCTAACACTCAGTTGGCGGGCTTACATTATGCCTACCATTTTGATGCCACTCGATATGGCGAATTCTTAAAGGAATTAGCGCAATCACGAGGCGTAAAACGCATTGAAGGCAAAATTGAATCGGTTAACCAATGCCATGAAAGCGGGTATATTCGCTCTTTGCTACTTAAAAATGGCGAGCAAATAGACGGCGATTTATTTATAGATTGCACCGGTTTACGTGCTTTATTAATAGAACAAACTCTTAATACCGGCTTTGAAGATTGGTCACATTGGTTACCATGTGATAGTGCGATTGCGGTGCAAAGTGAATCAGCTACTGATGCAATTCCTTATACACGTTCAATTGCAAGAGACTCGGGTTGGCAGTGGCAAATTCCATTACAGCATCGTGTAGGCAACGGCCTTGTGTATTCTTCTCGTTTCTTATCAGATGAAGTGGCAAAGCAACAGCTCTTAGAAAACCTACCTGCTAAACCACTGACAGAGCCCCGCGTTATTAAGTTTAAAACAGGTCGTCGCTTAAAACAGTGGCATAAAAATGTAGTATCAGTTGGCTTATCAAGCGGATTTTTAGAGCCATTAGAATCGACCAGTATTCATTTAATTCAAAGTGCAGCCATTCGTTTAATTAAGTTTTTTCCTCATCAAGGTATTAAACAAAGCCTTGTGGATGAATTTAATCAACAAAGTAAAACAGAATTTGAGCGAATTCGTGACTTTATTATTCTTCATTACAAGATTACTGAGCGTGATGACAGTGCGTTTTGGCGTTTTTGTAAAGGCATGGATATTCCAAGCAGTCTTAAAAAGAAAATTGAGCTATTTAAAACCAGCGGAAAGCTCGTAAGAGAAGACGATGAGCTATTTGCCGAAGTTGCGTGGCAGCAAGTGATGATAGGGCAAGGGCTAATCGCAGAGGATCACCATCCATTAACTGATGCGTTATCAGACGAGCAATTAAATGAGTTATTTAGCAATCTAAAAACCTTGATTAATAGCACTGTCGAGCAGCTGCCGACCCACAGTCAATTCTTAGAAAAAGTACAAAATTAACTATGAAAAAAACACAATCATTTTTAGCGCTAACGACCGCATTTACACTTTTTAACTCAACAGCAAGTTTTGCTATTACCGCGTCACCAGAAAACTGGTGGGTGGGCATGCAAAATGACTCGTTACAAGTCATGCTTTACGATAACAATATTGCTAACAAAACATGGCAAATGGTGCCTTACAAAGGCGTTGAGTTTAAAGGGGTAACTACAACGAATAACCCTAACTACGCATTTTTAGATTTGAATATCAGCGATAATGCAAAGGCGGGAACACTAACCTTTAAAGCTAAAGATGGCACAGAATTTACTTACCCATTAAATACCCGTGATAAGCAAAGTGCCAATCGTCATGGCTTTACAAATAAAGATACGCTTTATTTAATCAATCCTGATCGCTTTGTAAATGGTGATCCAAGCAATGACACCGTTGCTGGTATGAAGGAGGCTGCAAACCCAAGCTTTAAAGGTGGCCGACATGGCGGTGATATTCAAGGTGTTATTAATAGCCTAGATTATCTTGAGGACTTAGGCGTGACTCAACTTTGGTTAACACCTGTGCTTGAAAATGACATGCCAAGTTACTCTTATCATGGTTATGCCATTACTGACTTTTACAAAGTTGATCCGCGCATGGGTAGTAATGCGCTTTATAAAACCTTATCTGCAGAAGCGAAAGAGCATGGTATCGGCTTAGTGATGGACATGGTACTTAACCACTTTGGTTCATCACATCAGTGGATGGCTGATATGCCTACTGCTGATTGGGTTAACTTTGATGGTAAGTTTGAAAACGGTAAAAATGCAACCAGTCACGCCAGACAAACAATCCAAGACCCTCACGCAAGCCAATACGACAAACGTCAATTTAACGATGGTTGGTTTGTTGAGTCTATGCCTGATCTAAATCAGCGCCAGCCGTTACTATCAACGTATTTGATTCAAAATGCCATTTGGTGGATTGAATACGCCAACTTAAGCGGCATTCGTGTAGACACCTATTCATACTCAGATAAAGCATTTTTAGCCGATTGGACTAAAGCGATTATGACCGAGTATCCAAACTTTAATATTGTCGGTGAAGAGTGGACAACTAACCCTGCAATTGCATCTTATTGGCAGCGCGGTAAAGTCAACCAAGATGGTTATACCTCTGATTTACCAAGTGTGATGGACTTTTCATTACAAGAAGCACTGATCCAAGCACTTAACGAAGAAGAAAGCTGGAATACAGGTTGGGTTAAAGTGTATCAATCGCTCGCGAATGACTTTTTATATGCTGATACAGATAACATTTTAGTGTTTGCAGATAACCATGACATGAGCCGTGTTTACACTGAGCTGGGTCAAGACCTCGCAAAAACTAAATTAGCCATGACGCTGCTGTTAACAACTCGTGGTATTCCACAAATTTATTACGGCACTGAGCTGCTGCTCGATAACACGCCAAGCAATGACCACGGTGATATTCGTATTGACTTCCCAGGTGGGTTTAAAGGTCAAAAAGCGAATGCCTTCACAGGTAAGGGGCTTTCAGCTGATCAGCAAGAGATGTTAGCTAGCATGAAAAAACTGCTTAAGCTGCGCCAAGAAAAACCAGCGTTAAGCGAAGGTCGTTTAATGCATTTTTCACCAAAGCAAGGCGTTTACAGCTATGTGAGAGAGCACAATGGCCAAACTTTATTGGTTGTTCTTAACAAAAACCAACAAGCCATTGATTGGGATTTAAGCTACATGCAAGAAGTGCTGAAAGGAAATAATAAAGGACGCGATTTAATCAGTGAAAAACGCGTTGATCTTGCATCGCCAATCCGCTTAAAAGCTATGCAAGCACGCTTAATCGAGCTTGAATAATTGCAACTAATAGGCTGAATACGTATGCATTTACTGTCCGTATGCAGCCCTTAACATTAGTATGAACTGATATTTACAGAAAAATGAAGTAATGATGACAACATACAAACTAACTGCATTAGTAGTGGCTTCGGTTTTAGGTTTAACTGCCTGTGGTAACGATGCGCCAGTACAGCAGAACACGCAACAGCAGCAATCAGAATCTAGCCAAGCAGCTATCTCTAAGCCTGTGGTATACCAAGTATTCACTCGATTATTTGGTAACACTAACACCACCAATAAACCGTGGGGCACATTAGAAGAAAATGGGGTAGGTAAATTCGCTGACTTTAATGATGCAGCATTACAAGGCATTAAAGAGCTAGGTACAACACATGTTTGGTACACTGGTGTACCGCGTCATGCTTTAGTAACTGACTATACCGAATACGGTTTGTCACAAGATGACCCTGATGTTGTAAAAGGCCGTGCAGGCTCACCTTATGCAGTGAAAGACTATTACGATGTTAATCCTGATTTAGCAATTAACCCAGAGCGCCGCTTAGAAGAGTTTGTGGAGCTAATCAATCGTACTCATAAGCATGGTATGAAAGTTGTTATTGATATTGTGCCAAATCACGTAGCGCGTAATTACGAGTCAGTCGCCAAGCCTGAAGGCGTAAAGGATTTTGGTGCTGAAGATGACACGACGAAAACCTATGCTCGCGATAATAACTTTTACTATGTAACAGGGCAGTCATTTCAAGTGCCTACCAGCGATAGCTACCAAGTGTTAGGTGGTAACCCGCATCCTCTTGCTGATAATCAGTTTGCCGAAACCCCAGCAAAATGGACGGGTAATGGGGCCCGTGCCGCTAAACCTGACATTAATGATTGGTACGAAACAGTTAAAATCAATTACGGTGTGAAACCAGATGGTAGCTACGACTTCCCGACACTACCGGATGATTACGCTGATAAAGATTACCGTGCGCACTACGCCTTTTGGCAAGATAAAGATCTACCAAATAGCTGGTATAAATTCCGCGATATCGCGCTTTATTGGTTAGATAAAGGTGTTGATGGTTTCCGTTATGATATGGCCGAGATGGTGCCTGTTGAGTTTTGGAGCTTTTTAAATTCATCAATCAAGATGCAAAAAAGCGATGCCTTTATTTTGGCTGAGGTATATAACCCAACGCTTTACCGCCCATATATCCAACAAGGTAAGATGGATTACCTTTACGACAAAGTCGGTTTTTACGACACGGTTAAAGCTGTGATGCAAGGCAAGCAATCAGCGGATACTATTTTCGATATCCAAAGCCAAGTGGCGGATATTGAAGAGCATATGCTGCACTTTTTAGAAAACCATGATGAGCAACGTATTGCTAGCCCAGATTTCGCTGGTAGTAGTGAAAAAGGTAAGCCAGCGATGGTGGTATCTACATTGATGTCGCGCTCGCCAACCTTACTTTATTTTGGTCAAGCTGTCGGTGAAGATGGCTCTGAGGACGGTGGTTTTGGCGACCCAACGCGTACCAGCATTTTCGATTATATGGGTGTACCTGCGCATCAAGCATGGATGAATAATGGTAAATTCGATGGCGGTGCGCTTTCAAAGCAGCAAGCTGATCTTCGCGCTTACTATACCAAGTTGATGTCGTTAAACACACTTCCTGCCATTGTTGGTGGTGACATGCAAGCGGTTGAATTGACAGGCTCAGAGCAAGTTATTGCGTTCACGCGTAAGCTAGGCCAACAACTAGTGCTTGTAGTAAGTAACTTTTCAGAAAACCAACAAAATGTTGAGCTTACTCTTAACCAAGCGTTGTTACCTAAGCTTAACCACAGTGGTTTAACGTTTACTGATAACCTAGAAAATCATGCCGACATTGTGATTCCTGAGGCATCTACTAAGGCGCCAATTCAATTACAACTGAACGGCTTAAGCAGTGCAGTATTTACCTTAAAGGCTAACTATGAATAATAACAAACCAACGCTAAGCTTTTGGCAAATATGGAATATGTGTTTTGGATTCTTGGGGATCCAATTTGGCTTTGCATTACAGAACGGTAATGTAAGCCGTATTTTTCAAACCTTAGGTGCCAATGTTGATGATATTCCAATTCTTTGGGTTGCAGCACCATTAACAGGCCTTATTGTTCAGCCGATCATCGGTTATTGGAGTGATAAAACATGGAATAAGTTAGGTCGTCGTCGTCCGTTCTTTTTCTATGGGGCTATTTTAACAACGTTATCGTTATTCATTATGCCTAACTCACCAAGCCTGTGGATTGCGGCGGGTATGTTATGGATCATGGATGCGTCAATTAACGTAACTATGGAGCCATTCCGTGCTCTTGTCAGTGATAATTTACCGAAAAAGCAACGTGCAACAGGTTATGCAATGCAAAGCTTTTTCATTGGTGTTGGTGCGGTTGTCGCATCTGCATTACCTTGGATGATGACTAACTGGTTCGATATTGCCAATACTGCACCTGCTGGGCAAATCCCAGATTCTGTAAAATTTTCGTTTTACTTTGGCGCAGTAGTATTAATTATTGCTGTGTTTTGGACTGTCTTTACTACTAAAGAATATTCACCAGAAGAACTTGAAAGCTTTCATGAACAAGAGCAAAGCGATGACTCGAGCGATGTTCAAAGTGATGTAAACTTTAACAAAGGTGCTGCAATCTTTACGGTTCTTGGCCTTGTAGTACTTGGTATTGTTACGGGTCTATCGCTTGAAAAAGAGCTTTATTTACTTGCTGGTGGTTTGATTAGCTTTGGTGTTATTCAATTTATTGCTGGGGCCTTAAAGGCTAAAAATGCAACCAGTGGTGGCTTTTATCAAGTTGTGAATGATGTATTCACTATGCCAGAAACGATGAAACAATTGGCTTGGGTACAATTTTTTAGCTGGTTCTCATTGTTTGCAATGTGGATTTACACCACATCGGCAGTAACTAGCTTCCACTACGGCAGCAGTGATACAAGCTCTCTTGCCTACAATAACGGTGCAGATTGGGTAGGTGTATTATTTGCCGCTTACAATGGTTTTGCTGCCATTGCAGCACTGTGTATTCCGGTTATCGTTAAAAAAGTAGGGCTAAAAATGGCTCACGCTATCAACCTAGTGCTAGGTGCATTGGGTCTGGTCAGCTTCATTATTATCAAAGATCCAAGTTTACTGATCTGGCCAATGATTGGAGTAGGGTTTGCTTGGGCGTCAATTCTATCTTTACCATACGCAATGTTAAGTACCTCAGTACCAAGTAAAAAAATGGGTGTGTACATGGGTATCTTTAACTTCTTTATTGTTATTCCGCAGCTTTTAGCGGCAAGCGTATTAGGCCTAATTTTACGTCACTTTTTTGATAATCAACCGATTTATGCGTTAGTGCTAGGTGCAGTGTCATTCGTACTAGCAGCGGTCGCTGTACTGCGCGTTAAGCAACAATAATAAGGACACACCATGAAAAAATTTAATCTCATTACAGCAAGCTTGTTAGCGTTAGGTTTAACAGCTTGTAGTTCAGAACAATCAGCTAATACAGCAGTTGAGCAGGTGTCTGCGCCAGGAGCACCGGGTGTTGAGCCTTTTTGGGCATACTCCGGTAAAACGGGGATTGGTACCTCTTATGAGAAATACCAAGACGGCCACTATAGCGATGCAGCTGCTACTGGCAAAGTATCAAAAGTTTGGTTTTCAATCGCGAAAGGCATGATCACAGAAACCATGTTTGGTTTAATTCACCAAGCACAAATCAAAGATATGCAGTTTGTTGTAGTTGGTAAAGACTTTACCGTTACAGAAAACGATGATCTCGATGTAAGCATTGATTATTTATACAAAGACGACGCGGGTCGCCCATTATCGCTTGCTTACAAAGTAGTAAGTAAAGATAAACAAGGTCGTTTCACTTTAGAAAAACATATCTTTACAGATCCAAACGGCCAAACATTGTTTGTTCGTAGCGTATTTAATACCGATCTTGAAGGTGTAAAAGCCTACGTTAATGTGAACCCTTACATTGATAACAACGGTTTAGACGATTTTGCAAAAGTGACGGACAAGGGGCTAGTTGCTTGGCAAGATGATAACTTTTTATCTTTACAAGCCGCTCAACCATTTAAGCAAGCAAGCGTTGGCTTTACGGGTGTAAGTGATGGCTTAAAAGAGTTAAAAGCATCGCAATCACTATCAACGACTTACCAAAATACTGGTGATAAGTCGGGTAATGTAAGCTTACTTGCAGAGCTTGGTGAAGTATCAAAAAACACCACCTTTGATTTAGCTTTAAGCTTTGGTAACTCTGAAGCTGCAAGCTTAAAAGAAGGTCAAGCAAGTTTAAACCAAGGGTACCAAAAAGTACTTGCGGCATATAACGGTGAAGGTGCTGCAATTGGTTGGCAAGACTACTTAGCAAGCCTTGAGCCTTTGAGTTCATTAACTAACAGCACCGCAGATAATGGTAAGTTGCTTTATACCAGCGCAATGGTGTTAAAAGCGCAAGAAGATAAAACTCATGCCGGTGCTTTAATTGCGTCACTGTCTAACCCTTGGGGTGAAACGGTGTCGGCAAAAACAGGTTCTACCGGTTATAAAGCGGTTTGGGTACGTGATTTCTATCAAGTTGCGATGGCATTTATGGCCATGGGTGATGCACGTACCGCTAAAACGGCATTTGAATATCTAGAAAAAGTACAAGTGACTGATAATACGCCAGGCAATGGTGGTGACACGGGTTGGTTCTTACAAAAGACTCACGTTGATGGTGAGCTTGAGTGGGTAGGTGTTCAGCTTGACCAAACAGCAATGCCAATTATGTTAGCGTGGAAACTACACCAAGCTGGCGTACTTAGCGATCAAGAGCTGACAGATTGGTATGGCAAAATGTTAAAACCGGCTGCTGATTTCTTGGTTGATGGTGGTCTTGCGAAAATTCTTTGGAATGACACACAAATTACACCGCCAGCAACGCAACAAGAGCGCTGGGAAGAACAAAATGGTTTCTCTCCATCAACAACGGCTGCGGTTGTTGCAGGCCTAGTGACAGCTGCTGATATTGCTAAAAAAGCAGGTGACACTAAAAGTGCAGAGCGTTACCTAGCAACGGCTAAAACCTACAACAGTGAAATTGAAAGCACCATGTTTACGACTCAAGGTAACCTTAAGTCTGAAAACAGCGATGGTGAATATTTCATTCGTATCGGTCAAGACAAAGATCCAAACTCATCAACCACACTTAATGCTAATAACGGGCGTGAAGGCTTTGACAAAAAGCAAATCCTTGATGGTGGTTTCTTAGAGCTTGTACGTTATGGTGTTCGTGATGCACTTGCGCCAAGTATTGTAAAAACATTACCAGAGTATGATGACGAAACCTTAGTCGATAATCTGCAAGTGCGTTACACCTTTAATTTTGCTGATGGCTCAGGTTCATTCCCTGGTTACCGTCGCTATGGTAATGATGGTTACGGTGAAGATGAAGTGACAGGTAATAACTATGCCGAAGGTGGTAACAACACCCCTGGTCAACGTGGTCGTGTATGGCCGTTTTTCACAGGTGAGCGTGGTCACTATGAAATCGCCGCTGCAAACGCAACTAATAGCCTTGATGCGATGAAGCAGCAAGCGATTAAAGACACCTATGTAAAAGGTATGGAAGCATTTGCCAATGAAGGCATGATGTTACCTGAACAAGTTTGGGATGGTGTAGGCAACAATAAAGCAGGCTATCAGCTAGGTGAGGGTACAAACTCAGCCACACCACTGGCTTGGACTCACGCTGAATACATTAAGTTACTCCGTTCAGTGAGCGATAAACACGTATGGGACCATTACCCAGTTGTTGAAGACGCATTGAAGTAAAAACTTAATTAACATGCCCAATATTTATTGGGCATGTTACTTTAAGCAAAAGGAAAAATAATGTTAAAAAAACTAGCTTTATGTGCTCTATTAGCAGTGAGTACGCAAAGTAAAGCGGATGATTACTTGCTTTACTTTATGGGGGGCCAATCAAATATGGAAGGATTTGGCTTTAATAAAGATTTACCTGCGCAGTATAAACAACCAGTTGAAAATACCTTACTCTTTTTTGGTAACCCTGTTGCTGATGATGCATTAAATGGTGGTAAAGGTGTTTGGACTAATTTAATGCCTGGTTTTGGAACAGGCGCAAGATCGACAGAACATTCAATTATTTTATCTGAAAGGTTTGGTCCTGAATTGAGTTTTGGTAAACGCTTATCTGAGCTCACTGAAAAGAAAATAGCCATTATTAAATATGCACGTGGAGGCTCATCTATTGCGCTTGGGGCATCTGGCTTTGGTACATGGGGGCAGAACTATGCTGACAACACCAAGATCAACCAATGGGATAACTTTCAAACTACAGTAAGATCTGCGTTAGCTAACAATGATATAGATGGTGATGGTGAAGCAGATACTTTAGTCCCAGCAGGGATTATTTGGATGCAGGGTGAGGCCGATGCCTATCATGAGCAAGCATCTAAGGTTTATTTAGCTAATTTAACAAGCCTAATGAATGACATGAAAATGACATTTGGTGATAAGGAGTTACCAATCATCCTTGGCAGAATCGAAGACTCTGGTAAAACACCTCAAACACGCATGATGCCACATATTGAGAGTGTATGGGATGCTCAGAAAAAGTACGTTAAATCAAATGCTAATGCTCATTTAGTTGCCTTTGATGAGCCTGTCGAATTCATTGAAGATAAATGGCACTATAAAAGTAATTACTATATAAAACTAGGTAACCTTTTTGCAGAAAAAGCAGCCGAAACATTAGCTAAGTAAGCTTCTTTTAAATAACTACTTAAATAATTAAACCGCCGAATTAACCTCGGCGGTTATTTGTTTTGCACTTTTTTACAATTTAATTATGCTTTCCTTATATGGGTACGTTAAGATAGCTTAACTTTAATTCAGTTAACAAAAGCCATTACTATTTGGTGTAATTTGTAGCTGAACAATTAATTCAGGGAAGGTGCAAATATGTTCAAGGCTTTATCTACTTTGTTGGGTGTTGGTTTATTGTGTTCTTGTGCAATAAATACAAACGTGGGTGAGTATGTGCTTGGTGATGTTGAAACTTCAGTCCGAGGTCACAATGTTGAAGTATTTACAGAACGCCAATTAGTGAGCCACAGAGCAACATTTCTTGGCCAGGTTTCCAGCTATTATTGCCAATTAGAAAGTGATATGCATTTACCACAAGCGGGTCCGTTTGATGATATTGATGGTTCTAGAAGTCAACTCCAAGACACTCTTAAAAGTAAAGTACAGCAAAGGGGTGGCAACGCGATTGTATATGGACAGTGTTATATCAGTGCTCATGCAGATACTGATTGCCAAAAAGCGCTGAGTTGTGAAGGGTTTGCGTACCAAGTTGAATATTAAAAATTTACTATTTCCATCTCGTTACTTAAGGTCTGGACTGTGGCTAATTATCCTAACCTTATCCTAGGTTTGATGTTACTTTTTCATGCTTCTATTACCAGTTGTGCTGAACTTAAACCCTTCACTACAGATGGTTGCAGCTCTTTTCCTGATGGAACAATAGAACATAAAAACTTATGGTTGGCGTGCTGTACAGCCCATGATCTTGCATATTGGCAAGGGGGTACTTTCAAGCAACGTGAGCAAGCTGATATAGATTTAAAAGCGTGTGTTGCACAAGCAGGTGAGCGAGAAATTGCAGTATTGATGCTTGCCGGTGTTAGAGTGGGTGGATCACCTTTTTTACCTACTAGCTTTCGCTGGGGTTATGGCTGGCCATACCCTAAGCTTTATGGTGAACTAACAGAGCAAGAGCGCTTACAAGTTGAAAGTCGTCTAGCTGAACTTAAAACTGAGCAAATTAAATAACCTATCGCTACCTAAATTCTTTACAGGTTTTAGATGCATCCTTGATCACAGTTGCGACAGCGCTTTTGGCAAAACGTGATGACATGTAAAGTCCTAATTGATGGTCTGGCATTTTAATACGTGTAACGCCATCAAAATGGTGAGGCTCAATATCTTTTCCAATCACAGCAGGAAGGGCTGTTATACCAGCTCTGTTCTTTGCCACAAAATCAACAGCTTGTTGCCATGTACTAACTTGATGTTCATGGCTTATCGGTTCATTTTTATCAATGCCTAAATATTTAAGCATTAAGGTACGTGCCCCAGTTCCGCGTTTATAGACGATACCATTCAAGTTTGCCTGTCTGCGTAAATTCTCGATACTCAAATCTGGGTTAGTACTGTGGCTTATCAGCTCATATCCAACTTGATAAATTGTCGCTGAGCGAGTCGCAAATAGATCTCTCTGTGGTAACAATAAAAGTGGCATGGCAATATCAACGTCATTGTTTTGCAACATTTTGATAAGCCGTGCTTGCGGTACAGTGATAACATCGTAATCGGTATCTAGGTGATTGATCACACAGCTATAAGCTGATTTTAATTCACCGTGAAAGTGTTTTCGTGAGTACTTTAATGATTCGCCATTTTCGCTTGATACACCAATTGTTATTTTTGCAAAACAAGGGTGAGAGCAAAATAGTACAAGCAGGATAAGAGGGGCTGTAATGAAGCCTTTTAAGTCCATTTAACAAATCGATAGGGTGAAACTTGAGCGAAATTTATCAGTTTAAACAGAACTGGACAAGGTAGGGGGCTTACAGTGAAAATACATAAAAATCTAAGTGTTTTATTGAGGTGGTAATTAATTTCCTTAATAAACAAAGGGATGGAGCTGTAAGTTGGTTGCTTACAGCTCGATGTACCTGATTATAATCCTGCTTTTTTAGCGCGAGCAGTGTGTAGCTTTTTGTAGCTTTCGATTAAACGAAGGTGCCTGTCTAAGCCCTCAAGTTTCATGCTGGTTTCTGTTAAACCATAGAACATTACATCGCCGTTGATTGAGCCCACGACTGCATCCATCGTTTCTTGACCAAACATACGGGTGAAGCTATGAATGTAATCCTCAATCTCAAGGTCATCGCTGAGTGCAACTTCTAACGTTGCATGCATTGCTTGGTAGAATAGGCCGCGTTCAACAATGGTATTGTCGTTATACTGTAAGAATGCTTCAACAAGCTCCATTGCTGCTTCTAAATCACCAAGTGCTAAGTAAATAAGTAGCTTCAGCTCTAGAATCGTTAACTGACCCCAAACTGTGTTTTCATCAAACTCAATACCGATTAAGGTGATGATATCTATGTAGTTATCTAGTTCACTTTCTTCTAAGCGCTCAACTAAATCAGCAAGTTGATCTTCTGATAAACGATGCAGGTTTAAGATATCCTCACGGAAGTTAAGTGCTTTATTGGTATTGTCCCAAATCAAGTCTTCAACAGGATAAACTTCTGAGTAATCAGGCACTAAAATGCGGCATGCAGTACCAAGGTCTGAGAACTCAGCAATGTAAGCTTCTTTACCTAAGCTTTCTAAAATACCGAATAAGCTCGCTGTTTCTTCTTCATTGCTACCTGAGAAATCCCATTCAACAAAATCATAATCGTGCTTAGCGCTGAAGAAGCGCCATGAGATCACGCCAGTTGAATCAATGAAGTGCTCTACAAAGTTTTCCGGTTCAGAAACTGCCATACTATTGAACGTTGGCTTAGGTACATCGTTTAAGCCTTCGAAGCTTCTGCCTTGTAATAACTCAGTTAAGCTGCGCTCTAAAGCAACTTCAAAGCTTGGGTGCGCACCAAAAGAAGCAAATACACCGCCTGTTTTAGGGTTCATGAGTGTTACGCACATCACTGGGAACTGACCACCTAGCGAGGCATCTTTTACTACAACAGGGAAACCTTGTTCTTCAAGACCATTAATACCCGCAACAATACCTGGGTACTTGTTTAAAACCTCTTGAGGTACGTCTGGTAAAACAATTTCTTGCTCAATGATTTGGCGCTTAACTGCACGCTCAAAAATTTCAGATAAACACTGTACTTTTGCTTCGGCAAAGTTGTTACCAGCACTCATACCATTACTTAAGAATAAGTTTTCAATTAGGTTTGAAGGGAAGTAAACCGTTTCACCGTCTGACTGGCGAACATAAGGAATAGAGCAAATACCACGTTCTTTATTACCAGAGTTAGTATCGATTAAGTGTGAGCCACATAGCTCACCATCTGGATTATAAATTTCACGGGTATAATCATCTAATATGCCCTCTGGTAGAGAGTCATCATCAGTCAGAGCAAACCACTTTTCATTTGGGTAATGAACAAACTCGCTATTGGCAATGTCTTCGCCTAAGAACTGATCGTTATAGAAGAAGTTACAGTTTAAGCGCTCAATAAACTCGCCCAAAGCTGAGCATAGCGCGCTTTCTTTCGTTGCACCTTTACCATTGGTAAAACACATTGGTGAGGCTGCATCACGAATATGAAGTGACCATACATTTGGCACAATATTACGCCAAGAAGAGATTTCGATTTTCATCCCTAACTCTTCAAGGATGGCCGTCATATTTGCGATGGTTTCTTCAAGCGGTAAGTCTTTACCTAAAATAAAGGTATTACTGTCATCACCTGGTTTTGCCATCAACATTGCTTGCGCGTCTGCTTCGATGCTTTCAACAGTATCGATTTTAAATTCTGGGCCAGTTTGAATAACACGTTTTACTGTACAACGCTCAACAGAACGTAAAATACCCGTGCGGTCTTTCTCAGAAAGGCTTTCTGGTAACTCAACCTGAATTTGAAAAATTTGGTTATAGCGGTCTTCTGGGTCAACGATATTGTTTTGCGCAACACGAATACCATCTGTCGGGATATCGCGTGAATTACAATACACTTTAATAAAGTAAGCCGCACACAATGCAGAAGATGCTAAGAAGTAATCGAAAGGACTAGGTGCAGTGCCATCACCCTTATAGCGAATAGGTTGGTCTGCAATGACAGAGAAATCATCAAACTTGGCTTCAAGCCTGAGGTTGTCGAGAAAATTAACTTTAATTTCCATTAAAAAATTCCACCTTTGTGCGCGTTGTTATCTAAAGCTTTGTTTGCCAGATAAGCGTTTTCAACATAATAGGCGTAATTATCTGCTTTTTCGAAGTAATAGTCTTGGGTAAATCGAAAAAAAACTGATTTTAATGCAATAAGTTTCTGGTTGGGTAAGGAGGAGGCGATAACAAAGCTGTCATCGCTAAAAATTAAACACTCGAACCACGAATAATTAAACGCGGTGGTAAAAGTGTATTCTCTACATCTTCACCACGAATGAGTTTGAGCAGGTTATCGACCAACATTTGCCCGGCGAGGGTGGTGTCTTGCTGAACAGTGGTAAGTGGAGGGTTTACAAAGCTGGCAACCGCAATGTTATCAAAACCAACAACGTGTACATCATCAGGGACCTTTATTTTTGCTTCTTTCAAGGCGCGAATAGCACCAATAGCAATAAGGTCACTGGCTGCAAACAATGAGTTAAAACGAATGTTATTTGCTATGAGGGAACGAGTCGCGTGATAGCCAGATTCCTCTGTTGAAATCGCATTTGCCATTTTACGTTCGTTTAAAGCCACGCCTTTGGCTAAGAAAGCATCTTTAAAACCTTGGTAGCGAGCAAAAAATTCAGGGCTATGATCAGAAGCATCACCAATAAATGCACAATCGGTTCTACCTGTTGCGAGTAAATGTTCTGCTGCTAATTTACCACCGCCGTAGTTATCGCAGCTGACCGTTAAATCAGGGCGGTTGTCTACGCTGGCACCCCAACAGACAAACTTAGTGTGTTGGTCAATTAAGGTTTTAAATTTAGGTTGATAATCGAGGTAATCACCATAACCAAGCAGTATTAACCCATCTGCACGGTGGCTGTCTTCGTAATCGGCTTGCCAATCAGAACTGCTCGACTGAAACGATACCAGTAAGTCGTAGCCTTCTTTTGCACAAGCTCTTGTAATACTACCCAGCATTGCCAAAAAGAAAGGGTTTATTTGTGATTCATCCGAAGTGGGATCTTCAAATAATAACAGGGCGAGGGTACTACTTTGTTGAGTTCTTAAGTTACTGGCATTTTTATCAACTTTATAGTTGAGTTGTTTTGCTACCTCATGAACACGTCGACGCGTTTCTTCGTTGACCAAAGGGCTATTTCGGAGCGCGCGAGACACGGTTGACTGCGACACACCCGCATAATGTGCAATGTCAAAAGATGTCGCCTTACCTTTCATATGGTTACCAAATAACAGAAGTAGTAATTGCCATTTTCGGCTATTTAATATTTTTTTCAAGCTATTTGTGACAAGTGGCGTGTGTGTGGCTGTTCTGTACACAGCTAGGCATTTTTTATGCGTATATAAATACTTTTTCGATACTTAATACGCAGGTTTTATCAATAAATACGTATGCATGCACAAATAATGAAAATTTTTATTGATCCTAATCTGACACCGGTGTCATAATGTCACTGTTTTATCATTTTGTTGTCAAAACGTATTTGGCTGCCCACTCATTTGGGCAGCATTTTTTTAATACAAAAGATAGCTTCTTTGAGGCAATGACCCAAAGTTTAGCAGACACAGTGGCTTTGCCATTGAAAACTAGAAAAATAAGCGGCAACTAGCTTAGACAAATAGAGAAAACATCATGAACACACAGACAACTACAGAATTCGCTCCTATTCTTGTTGCCGATATCGGCGGCACTAACGCTCGTTTCGCTTTAATCACTGACTTTAATGCACAAACTAACCAGTTTGTTATCGAGCACAATTTAACTTTTCCAAGTGCAGATTTTGGCTCTTTAGAAAGTGCGATTAACCAGTACTTCAGCCAGATTTCGTTTCCTAAGCCAAGCCGCGCATGTTTAGCAGTAGCTGGCCCGATTAAAGCAGGCCAAGTTCACTTAACAAACCTTGGCTGGCACTTTAACGTTGCAGATTTAAAAGCAGAGTTTTCATTTGAGCAACTTGAAGTAATCAACGACTTTGCAGCATTTGCTTATGCGGCACCTTATTTAGATGATTCGCAAAATATGGCTGTTAAAGCAGGCCAGGCTGATGAAAATGCGAATATCGCAGTTATGGGGCCAGGTACAGGTTTTGGTGCTGCATGTC
Organism: Pseudoalteromonas sp. 2CM39R; assembly: GCF_023161845.1. Taxonomy (NCBI): domain Bacteria; kingdom Pseudomonadati; phylum Pseudomonadota; class Gammaproteobacteria; order Alteromonadales; family Pseudoalteromonadaceae; genus Pseudoalteromonas; species Pseudoalteromonas sp. 2CM39R. The sequence continues at coordinate 460,597 of NZ_JALNTM010000002.1, read as the reverse complement.
TAGTTCGCACATCACAAGGCAGCGCTGTTCTTAGCTGTGAAGCTGGGCACATTACCCTTGCGGCAGTGACAGAGTTAGACCGCCAGTTAATCACTGAGCTTAAAAAGCAGTTAAATCATGTATCTGTTGAGACCGTGTTCTCGGGCCCAGGTATCGCGCATTTATACCGCGCTATGGCAGCGGTAAAAGGTGTTGAAGCAAAGAATCTAGATGCTGCACAAATTAGCGAGCTTGCAACCACTGGTCAGTGTGAAGTCTGTGATGCAACACTCAATCAATTTTGTGACTGGATTGGCAGCGTAGCAGGGGACTTAGCCCTGACATTTGGCGCATTAGGTGGCGTATTTATTGGCGGTGGTATTTTACCTCGTATGCAACAACGTCTATTATCTAGTCGATTTGTTGAGCGTTTTGCAGACAAAGGCATTATGTCGCAATATACTTCACAGATCCCCGTTACGCTTGTAACACAAGACAACATTCCATTCATTGGTGCTGCTGCGTGTATACATGTTAAAAGTAACGCGTAATTAGCAGTTGGATGTAGAGCGGATGAAGAAAGTAACCATCAACAGTGTCGCCAGCTATGCCGGTGTATCGAAAAAAACAGTATCTCGCGTGCTTAACAATGAGCCTAACGTGAGTGATGCAACGCGCGAAAAAGTACTTAAAGTATTTAAAGAGCTTGATTACACACCAAACCCAATCGCTCGTGGTTTGGCACAAAACCGTAGTTTTATTATTGGTTGCTTGTACGACAATCCGAGTAAGAGCTATATTACCCGTGTGCAAACCGGTGCTTTAGCGGCATGTCATGAGCTTAACTACAATTTATTGATCCACCCATGTGAATTACGTGGCGAAGAATTAATTAGTAACATTGAGCAATTAATTCAAACCTCACGTTTAGACGGCATTGTACTGACCCCACCATTTTCTGATTTTCCTGAACTTGTAAGCTTTTTAAAGTCGAAAAAGATCCCGTATGCTCGCGTCGCATCTGCGGTACTTGAAGACGACTCTATTTCGGTGAGAAGTAACGACGAGCAGGGGGCTTTTGAAATAACAGAGCATCTTATTAAGCTGGGTCATAAAGAAATTGCCTTCATCAAAGGTCACCCTGATCACAGTGCGACAGAGCAGCGTTTTAAAGGTTATCGAAGAGCGCTTGCGTCAAATGGTATTGAGTTTGATGAACGCTTAGTTGAAGAAGGTAACTTCAGTTATCACTCTGGTGTTGATAGTGCCCGTACAATCTTAGATTTGAACCCTCGCCCAACAGCGGTATTTGCTTCAAATGATTACATGGCAGCGGCGGTACTAAAGCTTGCTACGCAAATGCAGTTAAGAGTGCCAGATGATATTTCTATTGCTGGGTTTGATAACGCACCAATTGCACGTCATATCTGGCCAGGCTTAACAACTATCGCACAACCGGTTGAAGAAATGACTCAGCAAGCAGTCAAACAATTGATCACTCATATTGGTGAGCCACAAGAGTCGCCTTATCAAGTAACCCTTGAAGCAAAACTCATTACTCGTGAGTCGACAGCAGCAATTAAATAAATTTCATCTTGTTTTTTCACAGTAGCCCGAGAATGAGTGACGCGTTCTCGGGCTTTTTTATTCCAAGCTTAAATAATTTATGAAAACGCTATAAGTTTCTGTTTTTAAATAAAACAAAGCTCAAAGCTTGTCTTGTCTATAGGCCTTTGATAGTGGTGCTTCACATGAATTCTACTCATATTCTACTAAAATTAAATTGTTCATTATTTGGTCATTTAAAAAAATTAAACTAAATTTAACAGATAAGGTTGACACCGGTGTCACAGTCATGAGTTAATACAGTGACACCGGTGTCAGGTTGGTTGTGAGAGACAGCCTGTCAGCGTACCTTTGAACGGGTAAATCAAAGTTGCTCAGTACAATTATTTTCGTGGAGTCTGTAATTGTTACTGAGCCTTTATCCTCTAACTATAGAGATGAGTCGAATTTATATGTTGCATCCTCGTATCCAAGAAGTCACCGAACGCGTTATAGAACGCAGTAAAGAGACCCGCCAAGCTTATTTAGAGCGAATCGCGCACGCAAAAAAACAAACAAGAGTTCGTGCAGGTTTAGGCTGTGGTAATATTGCACACGTTATGGCTGCTTGTAGCAGCGATGACAAAGCTCGTTTAAAATCAGACGAGCAACCAAATCTAGCTATCATCAACGCTTATAACGACATGCTTTCTGCGCATGTACCTTACAAAGACTATCCAGAAATCATCAAAAGCCTTGCCACTAAGTTTGATGCTACAGCACAGGTTGCTGGTGGCGTACCTGCTATGTGTGATGGTGTTACACAAGGCCGTGATGGTATGGAGCTTTCACTGTTCTCGCGTGATGTGATTGCAATGTCAACTGCGGTTTCTTTATCGCATGACGTGTTCGACGGTGTTTTCTGTTTAGGTGTATGTGACAAGATTGTCCCTGGACTTTTAATTGGTGCCTTATCATTTGGTCATTTACCAACTTATTTCTTACCAGCAGGTCCAATGCAGTCGGGTATCCCGAATAAAGAAAAAGCCCGTGTACGTCAAAAATTTGCACAGGGCTTAGTAAGCCGTGAAGAGCTATTAGAAGCAGAAAGCGCATCGTATCACAGTGCAGGTACCTGTACTTTCTACGGTACGGCAAACTCGAATCAAATGTTAATGGAAATCATGGGTCTACATTTACCAGGTAGCTCTTTCATTAACCCTTACACAGAACTACGTGATGGTTTAACAGGTCATGCTGTAGAAACCATGTTAAAGCAGTTAATCGAAACAAAAAATGCTAACTGCCTTGCAGACGTAGTAAGTGAAAAAACAATTATTAATGGTTTAGTTGGCTTGTTATCAACAGGCGGCTCAACGAACCACGCAATCCACTTAGTAGCAATTGCGAAAGCAGCGGGTGTAATCCTTACTTGGAAAGACATGGCTGACTTATCAGAAGTTGTGCCACTTCTTACACGTATCTACCCGAACGGCTCAGCAGATGTGAACCACTTCCAAGCAGCAGGCGGTATGGGCTTCTTAATGAAGCAACTACTAAGCAAAGGTTACTTACATAACGACGTGAAAACGATTGTGGGTGATGGCTTAGAAGCATACACCACAGAGCCAATGCTAGATAAAGATTCATCAGTGATCATGACTAACAGCACTGGCCCAAGCAAAGTTAAATGGGTAGCGTGTCCTGAAAAATCACACGATGAAGAAGTGTTACGTCCAATTGATAATCCGTTTAGCAAGCAGGGTGGTTTACAGCTTCTTACAGGTAACCTTGGTAAAGCTGTTATTAAAGTATCGGCAGTGGCTGAGTCACACCAAGTTGTTTCTGCGCCAGCTAAAGTATTTAGCTCACAAGGTGAGTTACAAGAAGCGTATAGCCGCGGTGAATTAAACACAGACTTTATTGCTGTACTTAAAGAGCAAGGTCCAAAAGCCAAAGGCATGCCTGAGCTTCATAAATTAACGCCAGTAATGGCAACACTACAAGACCAAGGCTACAAAGTGGCGATTGTGACTGACGGCCGTATGTCGGGTGCATCAGGTAAAGTTCCTGCTGCAATCCACTTAGCACCAGAAGCGGTTGAAGGTGGTGTAATCGCAAAAATTCACGAAGGTGATTTAGTGACGCTTGATGCACCAGCGGGTGTATTGAAAGTACACGTAAGCGATGAAGAATTAGCAAAACGTGAATTACAACTTAGCCAACCAAGCCAAACATATGGTACAGGCCGAGAGTTATTCGCAGGTTTCAGAAATATAGTAAGTAGTGCAGACCTAGGCGCAAGTGCCTTTGGTTTAGAATAATAATACGCCGTTACTGGGCTATGAGGAACAAACAATGAGCATTGAGAAAATTTTATCATCGGCACCTGTGGTACCGGTTGTTGTTATCGAAAAACTTGAAGATGCAGCACCCCTTGCACGTGCGCTTTATAACGGTGGCTTAAAAGCATTAGAAATTACTTTACGTACGCCGATTGCGGCTGAAGCTGTAAAGCTAATGAAAGAAGCCGTACCAGAAGCATACGTTGGTACAGGTACCGTGGTTGATAAAGCAACATTTAATGCATCTGTTGAAGCCGGTGCTGACTTCATGGTTAGCCCAGGTGTAAACGACGAATTATTAGCATTGGCTAAAGACACTGATATTCCATTTTTACCAGGTGCAGCAACACCAAGTGAAGTAATGAAATTAGCAAGCCATGGCTTTAAGTTCTTAAAGTTCTTTCCTGCAGAAGCAGCAGGTGGCACAGCAATGCTGAAATCAATTGGTGGCCCTTTACCACAAGTAACTTTTTGCCCTACAGGCGGAATTAGCCTTGAAACAGCACCTAATTACCTGGCACTTAAAAACGTAATCTGTGTAGGTGGTACTTGGATGCTAGATAAACAACTTATTGAAAACAAAGACTGGCAAGCCATTGAAGCGCTTGCTCGCCAAGCAAGTGAAGTAAAATAATTAACGGGAGATATTAGAATGATTAATGTTGCAATTAATGGCTATGGACGTATCGGTCGTAACGTATTACGTGCCCTTTATGAGTCAGCTCAAAACAACGAAATCAAAATCGTTGCAATCAACGATTTAGCACCAGCAAATGTTAACGCGCATTTAACTCAATTTGACTCAGTACACGGTCAATTTTCTCAAAAGGTAACACTTGCTGAAAACACCATGCTAATTGGTAATGACGAAATTACCCTTACGCAAGAGCGTGATCCTGCAAACCTTCCTTGGAAAGCACTAAACGTAGATATCGTTTTAGAATGTACTGGTTTATTCACTTCACGTGACGCAGCGGCTAAACATATTGAAGCGGGTGCTAAAAAAGTAATCGTTTCTGCACCAGGCACGGATATGGATGCAACAGTTGTTCATGGTGTTAACAGCGAAGTATTAAATGCTGACAGCAACATCATTTCAAATGCATCGTGTACAACAAACTGTTTAGCACCAATTGCAAAAGCAATCAACGACACAGTAGGTATCGAGCAAGGTAGCATGACAACAATTCATGCTTACACAAACGATCAAAACTTATCTGACGTTTATCACCCAGACTTATACCGTGCACGTAGCGCAACTCAGTCAATGATCCCAACGAAAACAGGTGCAGCTAAAGCAGTTGGTTTAGTACTTCCTGAACTTGCGGGTAAACTTGATGGCATGGCAGTACGTGTACCAACAATCAACGTTTCTTTAGTAGACTTAACGTTCGTTGCTAAGCGTGAAACAACTGCAGCAGAAATCAACGAAGTCGTTAAAGCAGCATCAGAAGGTGCAATGCAAGGTATTCTTGAATACAACGAACTACCACTTGTTTCTATCGACTTTAACCACAACCCTGCGTCTTCAATCTTCGATTCTACACAAACTAAAGTAGATGGTAAGCTTGTTAAAGTGATGGCTTGGTACGATAACGAGTGGGGTTTCTCAAACCGCATGTTAGACCAAGTTAAAGCGCTAGGTCAGTTCTTATAATAGAAAAGTAAAAGTTTAAGCTTTATCCAACAAAGCCACGTTTATCGTGGCTTTTTTGGTTTTTGCTAGAAATTAATTAGGATTCACATTACTTTATTATGCCTAATTGTTTTCAAGGATAGATAATGAAAAAAATCTTATTAACTACTTCACTCTTTGTAATGTCGTTACTGCCTAGTTATGCTTCAGCATCAGAAGAAGCACAGCAACTTGCAGTGTGTTTAACTGATTCACTAAATGGCAAAGAACGAAAAAACCTAGCTAAGTGGATTTATCTAGGTATGTCGACGCACAGTATTATTAAACCTTTCTCGAATGTGACAGAGCAAGATATAGATGAAACTAATCGCTATGTTGGTGCATTAGTTACGCGTTTATTAACCTTAGACTGTCCAAAGCAAGCAAAGGCTGCGATTGAAGTCGGCGGTCCGGGGGCAATGGAAAATGCATTCGGTATTGTCGGTGAAGTGGCAATGCAAGAGTTAATGGCTGAGCCAAGTGTGGGTAATGCTCTAGGTGCATTCGATAAATACCTAGATCAAGATAAGTTTGATAAAGCATTTCAATAATAGTTTAAAGGCTTATTCTTTTATAAGCCTATTTCGTTTCATAAGGATATGGATGTTCAATAAAATCAAACTGCTCTTATCTTAGTTAATAATTTGTCCTGTACACATGAGAGTGATGGCTTAGCGTATATTTGTTCCTAAATTTTTCTATGTTATGCTGCAAAAAATTGATAAATGGATTTTTATATCATGACACGTCTTTATCATCGGCTATTTAGGGCTGAGCAGTTTCAAGTAGGTGAAGGCAATATTAGTGGTTATATTGCTTGCTTCTTAGCGGTTTTATCCTGTTTAGGGGTGTTAGCCTTTCATTTTCCAGAGTACCTAACGACCCCAGAGCTCAGGCAAAACTACAGTGTCGAGTTTTTACGCCAGCTGATGTTTGTGGCATTGATTATTTCAGGCAGTTTAGGGTTGTTGAACTTTGTTCGTAATACTAATAAGCGGCTCGGTGCAACGGCTTGGGTTTTGATCTTACTTGCTATTGCATTTGGTGGGCCAAATGTTGAAGTGGGCGATTTTAGAGATAATACGCCGTACTTGGGGCTTGATTGGTTCATTCTTGATTTACTTGGCTCCACACTGATTTTTATTCTAATTGAAAAGCTACTGCCGCACCGTAGAGAACAAAAAATTCTCCGCTCTGAGTGGCAGGGTGATTTAAATCATTTCTTTGTTAATCACTTAATTATTGGTTTTGTGTTGCTTGCAACCAATCAGTTTGTGCATCACGCATTTGGCTGGGCTGTGTCTGATACAGTGCAAGGCTTTATTATTCAACTGCCATTTTTACTGCAGCTATTTTTGATCATTTTAGTGGCCGATTTAATGCAATACTTTGTACATAGGGCTTATCACGAAGTGCCACTGCTTTGGCGTTTTCATGCCTTGCATCATAGTGCAAAAGAAATGGATTGGCTTGCAGGCTCTCGTCAGCATATTTTAGAAATACTCGTGACGCGCAGCTTAGTACTCACGCCTATTTTTGTGCTCGGCTTTCCATCGGATGTAATTAGCCTATATGTCATTATTGTTGGCTTTCAGGCCGTGTTTAACCACGCAAATGTTCGGGTGAAATTTGGATGGTTAAAGTACGTACTGGTTACGCCTCAGTTTCATCATTGGCATCATTCATCTGATAAAGCGGCCATTGACCGTAACTATGCTGCGCATTTTTCTTTTTTAGATTATCTATTTGGCACTGCTGTCAAAGGTCAAGCAGAGTGGCCCGATAAATATGGTGTGGTTGGCGATTACATGCCCGAAGGGATGTTAAAGCAGCAGGTGTTCCCGTTTAAAAAGCAAAAATAAAGCCTCACAGAGGCTTTATTTGTAATTAACTACACTCATAATCGCGAAACTAGCTCAGAAAAGCGAGGGCGTGTGTCTGAGTTGAGTACCAAGCACTCTTGAGCTATGTCAGCAAGCATCGAGGTAATGTCGTTTTCTTCACTCACTACAGTCAATAAATCATCGATAAAATAACCAAGGGCACGTACTTCAATGCCTTCTAATAGCTGCTGTTGATTAGGCGTCAGCATTGATAAGTCAGTTGCAGCACCAAAGTCACCAAATAATAACTCGCCCTGTGAATTGATCATGCTGTTATGGGCATAAATGTCACCATGGCTTACTTGTTTTTGATGCAAATGGGCGAGGGTACTTGCCATTTGCTTGACAATTTTTAGTACCATTTCTGGCGAATACTGGCTGTTGTCTTCGAATGTATCTCGGGTACAAGTTGCAAGAGAGGGTGGCAAACCAAGATTACTAAACTCTTTACTGATAAGCTCCATCACTAAACCAAGTTGTGACTCTTCATCGACATAGCCCAATGCTTTAATGAGATTTGGATGCTCACTGGCTTGTAAACAACAATTTAGCTCATCAAGTGGATAGCCATCACTGGTGATCTCGCCTTTAAATAGCTTGAGGGCAACAGGACGTTGATGCCAATTGGCCAAATGAATGACCCCAGACGCACCTTGGCCAATCTGCTTTTTAACTTCGAATTCATCCAGTGCGATTTTGCTAAACTGCTCACAGTGTAAGCTAGTTGAGCGATTTAAATCGTTACCAGAGAAGGCAAGCCAAGCAAGTTTCGGTAAAGCTAAAAGCCAATCTTCAACTTTTGTAAGCTTATTGGCACTTAAACGTATTAGCTCAAGCTCTTTACAATTAGCCATTGAAGCTGGCAAATGAGTTAACTGATTACCTGCCAGTGCGAGCTTTTTAAGCTTGCTGTACTCACCAAATGTATCAGGTAAAGCAGGAATTTGATTATCAGTTAAGATCAGCCATTCAATCTTCGTTGGTAAACAGTGCGCTTTAAATTCAGTAATTTGATTACCTTTAAATGCTACCATGATTAAGTTTGGGCATTGTCTTAGTACGTCTGGAATATGTTTAAACTGATTAAATGATAAAAACAGCCGTTTGAGATTTTTTAATTTGTAAAAATCGTCAGGTAAATCACTTAGCTGATTATTAGATAAATCGAGGATTTCTAACGTATCGGCTAGGGTATAAATTTCTTTTGGCAACTCGGTTAGTTCTGCAACAAGCTGAAGCCGTGTACAACCTTGTAGAGAACCGGCTTTTAACTCTTCGAGGGTATTCAATGTTGATTCCTTTGGGCTAAAAGGTAAAAGGCCAACTTGGTTGGCCTTTTTAATTAAAACTGTGCGTTGTGGTAAACGTTTTGTACGTCGTCACAGTCTTCTAGCATGGCTAAAAAGCGTTCCATGACTTCAACGTCTTCACCTTCAATGGGTGCTTCTACTTGCGGCACAAAAGCAATTAGATCTTCGTGGAAATCAGTAATCCCCATTTCTTCAAGTGCTGTACGTGTGTTGTTGTACTCAGTGTGTGGAGCGAATACAGTCACTTTACCGTCTTCAACTTCTACATCTGTTACATCAACATCAGCCATCATTAGTGCTTCTAAAACAGCCTCGTCATCATCACCATCAAATACAAAAATAGCGAGGTGATCAAATAAGTGTGATACTGAGTTTTGCGCACCAATTTTTGCATTCGCTTTTGTAAAACAAACACGTACGTCAGCAAAGGTACGTTTGTTGTTGTCGGTTAAGCAGTCAACAATGATCATACAGTTGCCCGGGCCGTAACCTTCGTAGCGAGTTGCTACGTAATCTTCGCCGCCACCGCCTTTGGCTTTATCGATTGCACGCTCGATTACATGCGTAGGTACTTGGTCTTTCTTAGCACGCTCAATTAAGCGACGAAGCGCTAAGTTGCCATCGGGATCAACACCACCATTCTTAGCGCAGATATAAATTTCTTTTCCGTACTTTGAATAAACTTTGGTTTTTGCACCCGCAGTTTTTGCCATTGAGTCTTTTTTGTTTTGATAAGCTCTGCCCATCTGCGTGTTGCCTTTTTGTTATAGATAAAAATAAAGCGGTTATTCTAATCATTTAACCTACTAGTTAACAGTGTTTATTCATCGCTTTGCTGTAACTGCCACATTCGTGCGTATTCACCATTTGCTGCAAGCAGTTGTTGGTGTTGACCTTGCTCAACAACCTGTCCTTGTTTCATAACAATAATTTTGTCTGCGTCAGTAATTGTTGATAAACGATGCGCAATGACTAAGCTGGTATGTCTTTGTGCAACTTCACGCATCGCGCTGAGAATGGCTTGTTCTGAATGCGAATCTAGCGCCGATGTTGCCTCATCAAATAATAAAATCGGTGAACCTTTTAAAATGGCTCTGGCTATTGCAATGCGTTGTTTTTCACCGCCTGATACTTTTAAACCGCGCTCACCAACAAGGGTTTTATCGCCTTTGTCTAGACTGGCAATAAATCCATCTAAATGGGCAAGGCTTATGGCTTTATCAATTTCATCTTCGCTTGCCGTTGGATTTCCGTAGGCGATGTTTTCGCGAATGCTGGTATTAAATAGCACGGTATCCTGCGGTACGATGGCAATTGCTTGGCGCAAACTTTCAAGTGTCACTGTGTTGATTGCTTGCTCATCGATATAAATTTTACCTGCATCAACATCATAAAAACGGTAGAGCAGGCGGCTTAGAGTACTTTTACCTGCGCCACTGGCACCCACAATCGCCACTTTGCTGCCAGAAGTAACCTCAAAGCTTAAGTTATTTAAAATTGGCCTTTGTTTGTCGTAACTAAACGACACATTTTCAAATCGAATAGCTGCTTTGGTTGCTTTTAATGGTTTTGCATCTTTGTCATCGCTAATGGCGGCTTCTCGATTTAACAGCCCCAGCATATTTTCAAGGTCAGTCAGCGCACGGCGTATCTCACGATAAACAAAACCTAAAAAGTTAAGTGGTAAAAATAACTGGATCATATAAGCATTGATCATCACAAGCTCACCTATTGTCAGCTCTTTATTGACCACTGAGCTGGCACCTAGCCACATTAGTGCTGTAATAGCCGCGGCAATAATAAGTGCTTGCCCTGAATTAAGGGCTAGTAACGATAAACGATTTTTAAGCCTCGCTTGTTCCCACTTAGCTAAAAAGCCGTCGTAGGTGCTCGCTTCATAGTGTTCATTGTTGAAGTACTTAACGGTTTCGTAATTTAGTAAGCTGTCGATTGCACGGGTGTTTGAGTTGTTATCGGCAGCATTTGCTTCACGAATAAATCGGTTACGCCACTGAGTTACAATCACAGTAAAAGCAATGTAACTAGCAACCGCAATTAATGTGACCAGTGCAAACCAAGGTGAAAACAAGGTTGCAAAAATAATGGCTACTGTGATTATTTCAAATAGGGTAGGTACGATATTAAACATTAAAAAGCGCATTAAAAAGCTGAGGCCACTTGTGCCACGCTCTATATCGCGACTGATACCACCTGTTTGCCTATCAAGGTGAAAAGCAAGCTCTAAACTATGCAAGTGTTTGAAAACTTTTAAGCCAATATGGCGCATTGCGTGCTCAGTAACACGGCCAAATAACGCATCGCGTACTTCACCAAAAAATACACTAGCAAAGCGAAGCAAACCATAAGCGATCAGCAAGGCAATAGGAACGCTTAATAGCGGGTTGATACTCGCATCAACCGCGTCAATTATTTCTTTTAGTGCCCAAGGCATCAGTAATGTGGCGCCTTTTGCAGCAATAAGCGCTAAGACGGCTAATATGACTCGGCCTTTAAAGCTCATTAAATAGGGCCAGAGTGTTTTGATGCTTTGTGATAGGTTCATTGCATCAGGCGATCTCGTCACCTGTTCTTTGCGGCTCATTCCACGCATGGGGGTCTCTTAAAATCAATTTGATAAAAATAGGCAAAAGCTTTCGTGTTTTAGGCAAGTGTAATTTGTTAATTTACCTCTATACTGAATGCATTATACACCAGCGCATTAGCAAATTAGTTAAATGCATGAGTAAAACACGAAGAAAACTAAGGAGTAAGCATGAAAACCGTCGGTTATGCAGCACATGATTCTGAAAAACCATTAGAGCCGTATCATTTTGAACGCCGTGCACTTCGTGATGAAGATGTATCAATTGAAATTCTGTATTGTGGCGTGTGCCATTCAGACTTACATACAGCAGAAAACGACTGGGGCTGGACTCAGTACCCAGTGGTACCAGGCCATGAAATCGTTGGTCGCGTCCTCGAAGTAGGCAGCGGCGTTACTAAATATAAAGTGGGCGATAATGTTGCTGTGGGTTGTATGGTTGATAGCTGTTTAAGCTGTGACCAGTGTCATAACGGTGAAGAGCAGTTTTGCCGTGAAGGTATGGTAGGGACTTACTCAGGACAAGACCGCATTAGTGGTGAACTCACTCAAGGTGGCTATTCAAAGCACATTGTGGTGCGTGAAGAGTTTGTACTTAATGTGCCAGAAGGCTTAGACCTTGCTAAGTGTGCACCAATTTTATGTGCGGGTATCACAACGTATTCGCCATTACGTACATGGAATGTGGGCCCTGGTAGCCGTGTTGGTGTGATTGGTTTAGGTGGTTTAGGTCACATGGCAATTAAAATCGCAGCAGCAATGGGCGCACATGTTACGGCAATTAGCCGTAGTGATAAGAAAAAACAGCAGGTTTTATCTTATGGCGCAAAAGATTTATTGGTATCGAGCGATGAAGATGCCATGCAAGCGCATGCAAATCAATTTGATGTGATCATTAATACCATTCCGGTAAAACACGACTTTACGCCGTATATTCCGCTTTTAGATATTGATGGAACGCAAGTATTGGTTGGTCAAGTAGGTGAGCTTGAAGAGACTAACTCAGTGCCATTATTAATGGGACGTCGCCGTGTTGCTGGCTCATTGATTGGTGGTATAGCGCAAACTCAAGAAATCCTCGATTTCTGTGCATTACATAATATTCTGCCAGAAGTTGAAATGATTAAAATGGACCAAATAAATGACGCATTCGATAAGTTAAAGCAAGGTGATATGGCCTCACGCTTTGTTATCGATATGTCATCATTAGAAGTTTAAAAAAGTTAAATGACTAAGCGGGCCTAATTAGGCCCGCTTTTGTTTTAGTCACTTTTATTTAAGTAATAACTTGTGTTTTATTTTTTTGTCCTCATTATAACCCTATTATCCACTTAATTTATTGGTCAGTTCTTGTTACGGTTTTTCTCAGTCATTATCTTGCTATTTACTGTGTTCTTTAGTGCACAGAGCATGGCTATGCCTGACACTCACTCACACTTTGCTGCGACTAAATTGTTCCAAGTCGAGCTGACTAAAACCCCAGTTATTTCCCAAACTCATACAGTTGAACATCCTAAACCGGTAGAACCATCGGGGTTTGATACCCTAGTGCCGCGTTTAACTGCCAGTAATTCATCATTATTTCTTTATCACAGTCAGGTTGACCCTGATTATGAGTTATTGATTGAATTCTTTGCTGAAGACTGGAGAAAAGAGCACTTTTTAGCGCCGCCAAGTGTTGTGCGTGTGATCCCATGGTTTGCATTAGCCACTCAACGAAAATCCCGCATTAGTGGCTGGAAAGACGCTAATCTCTTGTACAAAGCCAATACAACCTACCATAGCTAAACGACTTCCTTCGTTACTTTTTATTTTTTGAATTAAATATTTACCGGCTCACAATGCCGGAAGGAAGTTATGTATGTCACATAAATCAAAGCCGGCGCTATGGCGTCGTCTAAAAATGAGTTATGTCGCTATGATAGCGGCGTGTATTTTATTAGCGGTTAGCGCACTACCTAACCTTTACCCTAACAAATCTTGGTTGCACATTAACTTGCCAGATCAAACTGTGACGCTGCAAAGTGTGACAACGTCACTAAATCAACATAGTTTTGAAGTCTCGGAAGCCAATGAGAACCAAGCACAACTGACCATTTTATTAGCTGAGCCTACCCAAAGTGCCAATGCTATGAGTTTTATTAAAACACAATACCCACAGCTAGAGGCTAAAATTGTTGAGCATGCGACAAGCCCACAATGGCTTCAGCAGCTGGGTCTTTCACCGATTAAATTGGGACTCGATTTAAATGGTGGGGTGTTATTTGTGCTTGATGTTGACCTAGATAAAGCAATGCAAGAGCACTTAAACAGTGTGTATCAACAAACTAAATTGACGCTTCGCAAAGACAAAATCCGTGGTATTCGGGCAAGTGAAGTAAAAGAAGGGGTTGAACTACAAATTTTACCAAGTGGTAAGGAGCAACTTGCAGGGCTCGTCTCAACGTTACAAGGTCAATTTAAAGGCCTGATGCAAACTAAATCAACGACTAATAACCTAACCACGGTATTACTGCATTTTAATGAGCAAAGTCAAAACGAATTTGATAAACAGGTTATGGCGCAAAGCTTAACAACCCTGCGTGGTCGCATTGAAGAGCTTGGTATCACTGAGGCGGTAACGCAAAGACAAGGTAAGCAGCGCATTCGCATTGAGTTACCCGGGGTACAAGACCCATCAGAAGCGAAACGTATTATTGGTGCAACTGCGACCCTCGATTTTTATCAGGTCGTCGAAGTAGGTGGTAAAGCGTTTAATGTACAAGGCGGTGGCGTTGTTAATTTAAATCAGATGGCGATTTTTTCAGGTGATCACATTAATAATGCCAGTGTTGGCAAAGATGAATGGGGCAAGCCTTTAGTTCAGCTCAGTTTAGATTCGCAAGGTGGCGATGCGATGTCTGCTTTTTCGAAAAACAACATAGGTAAGCCAATGGCCACGGTGTATTCGGAATACTCACGGGATGCAAATGGCGACGTTGTTAAAAAAAGCGAAGTGATCAATGTGGCAAACATTGCCCAGCATTTAAGTTCTCGTTTTAGCATTACTAATATGAAAAGCCCTCAAGCAGCCTACGATTTAGCGCTTTTACTACGTGCAGGGTCACTCACAGCGCCAGTGACAATCGTTCAAGAACAAACCATAGGCCCAAGCTTAGGCAGTGAAAACATTGAGCACGGTTTAGCAGCGTTAATGCTGGGTATCGGTATTACCCTTGCGTTTATGGCGCTTTGGTATCGTCGCTTAGGTTTGATTGCAAATATTGCTTTACTCCTTAATTTAACGGCTTTAGTCGGTTTAATGTCGTTATTGCCGGGTGTTGTGCTGACATTGCCAGGTATTGCAGGGCTTGTACTAACGATAGGTATGGCAGTTGATACAAATGTGATTATCTTTGAGCGAATTAAAGAAGAGAAACGTAAAGGTCGCCCCACTTATCAAGCGATTGAGCAAGGCTATAATCAAGCATTTACAACCATTTTTGATGCCAATGTGACTACGATGATCACGGCAATTATTTTATACGCCATTGGTTATGGGCCGGTGAAAGGCTTTGCAATCACGTTAGCGCTTGGGCTATTAACCAGTGTCTTTACTGGCGTTTATATTTCAAAAGCGCTTAGCCAAACACTCTACATTAAACTAACTAATTTAACGGGGGCTAAAGCATGAGTTGGTCAACATTAACTGCTGCGAGTAAAGCACGCGTTTTAGGTCTTGTGCTAAGCTGTGTTTTAGTCATCTCGAGCCTAGGTGTTTTATCTGTAAAGGGATTAAATTTTGGCCTTGATTTTACAGGTGGCTACATCAGTGAAATTAACACAACGTCAGTCACGACAATTGCTGATTTAAAGGCAAAGTTAAGCCCTGAGGTTGCGAGCAAATTAACCATCAGTAAAGCGGGTGAATATCACTTTGTTTTAAGAGAAGCACCAGAGGCTAGCAAAGCCAGTTCTTGGCAAGCAGAGCTGAATGAACAAGGTGTAGACTATAGCGTATTATCTAGCTCATTTTTAGGCTCACAAGTGGGTGATGAGCTTTTTGAACAAGGTTGTTTAGCTTTATTTGCGGCGCTGATTGCAATTATGGTTTATCTTGCCGTGCGCTTTGAATGGCGACTCGCGGTAGGTTCAGTGTTTGCACTGTTACATGATTTAACTTTAGTGCTTGGTTTGTTTTCTTTACTAGGGCTTGAGTTTAATTTAACCGTGCTGGCAAGTTTACTGGCCATTATTGGTTATTCATTAAATGACTCAATTATTGTTGGCGACAGAGTCAGAGAGCTTTTACGTATTCAGCCAGACAATCAACGCATTAACACCCATGTCGTGATTAACGATGCAATTGGTTCTACCTTAACACGTACGTTGATCACCTCAGGCACAACACTTGCGACCATTGCCTGTATTTGGTTGCTTGCTGGTGCTGCATTAACGGGCTTTGCCATTGCGTTATTTGCAGGCATTGTGGTGGGAACCTTCTCATCGATTTGTATCGCCGCTACCTTGCCGCAGTTATTGGGGTTAAGTTCAGAGAATTACACCCAAACACTGGATGATAAAACCAAAGCCTATATGGATATGCCGTAAGTCAGTTTTATAACTTACTTTCATCAGCCGCTATTTTTCCATAGAATAGCGGCTTTTCTGTTTTAACTGCTTTGATATGAATAAAACACACGTAATTGAACATTTACGCTTTGCGCTAGAGGCACAACTGCAAAATGCCAAAGCAGCGGCAAAAGCGGCTCATGACGCTGCAACTCACGAAGAAAGTGTTGCCGAAACTCAATACGATACCTTGGGTTTAGAAGCCGCTTATTTAGCGCAAGGGCAAGCTGAACGAGTTAATGAATGCTACCGTGATATTCAGTCATTCGATACAGTGTTTAAAGAAAGCGAATTTAATAAGGTTCGTGAAGGTGCATTAGTGTGTCTTATCGATGAGCAAGATAACGCAAAGTGGTTTTTTATGGGCCCAAGTGCAGGTGGCTTAGTGGTCACAGTAAAAGAGCAGCCTATTTATGTTGTGACACGAGAAGCGCCGTTAGGTAAGCAATTGATTGGAAAGAGCCTTGATGATGAAGTTGAACTCTCTATTGCTGGCAATAAACAGTTGTACGCCATAGAACAGTTAATTTAGTTATTGGTATTTTTAATCAGTAAATTTCATCTTCAAGTAAAAAATATCTCGTTGGTCACAAAGCAAAAAAACCTCTATAAATCACATCAAGCTTAAGGCTTATAGCAATACGCTTAATTCCCAATTATTGCGTATTGGTATTTCAAGCACCCATCTAGTTAAGTGAAGTTTAGCCTCATGCGTTCACTTAATTGGTTGGGTGTTTTTCATTTTATTTATGGCTTAATTTAGGAAAAGTCGTGTTTAAAACCTTGATTGTGGTTGATAACAATGAGCAACGTATTGCTCAAAATTTCGAAAATGTCACTACCTTTGACACCTACTTACGTGATTACCCAAAACATAATGAGCCAAAAACACGCATTTTAAACTTGTGTGATACAGGGCAGTATTTAAGTAAAGGTTATTATTGTTCTTTGCTTGCTGAAGCAAGAAAGCATCAGGTATTACCAAGTGTAAAAACAATTAATGCGCTACGTAGCGATGAGCACAGCACGCGTCATAAAGCGCTTGCTGGTGGCACTGTATTTTTTGGTCACACAGATAAAGAGCAGCAAAGTAAAGCAACCAAAGCGTTATTCTCGCAATATCCTGCGCCTATTTTGGTGTGTGATGAGCAAGGTGTTGTGAAGCAAGGCACGATTGCATCATTAGATGACACAGGCTTTACGGAGTTTGTAAAACAACTCAGTAGCTTTACTGAGTCTGTATGGCGCATTCACGATAAAAAACGTCGTTACCGTTGGGATATGGCTATATTGGTTGATCACCAAGAAAAGGTGCCGCCAAGTGATAAAGATGCCATTGCTAAATTTATAAAAGCAGCCGCTAAACATGGTATTTATGCACAAGCACTGACATTTGATGAGATTACCAATATTGCACAATTTGATGCGTTATTTATTCGCCAAACCACAGCCATCGACCATCCAACCTATCGTTTAGCGAGTAAAGCACAAAGCTTAGGGTTAGTGGTCATTGATGATGCTGAGTCGATACTGCGCTGTTGTAATAAAGTGTATTTGCACGATGCCTTTAATTATCAAAAAGTGCCGAGTTTAAAAACTCACGTTGTGGCTGATACAAATGAAGAGACAATTGAAAGTTTAGAAGCAAACTTCAGCTATCCGCTGGTATTAAAAATGCCAGAAGGCTCTTTCTCAAAAGGCGTATTTAAAGTTGCTAATCGTGATGAGTTAGTTGCTAAGTTAACTGAGCTGTTTGAGTTCAGTGCACTGGTGCTTGCACAAGAGTATATGTACACCGAATACGACTGGCGTGTCGGGGTGTTAAATGGCCGTGCAATTTATGCGTGTCGTTATTTAATGGCCCGTAATCACTGGCAAATTTACAATCATGATGCAAAACGCTTCTTCTCAGGTGGTTTTGAGACCTTGCCAACCTTTGAGTTACCTAAAGTGGTGCTTGATGCAGCATTAAAAGCCTGTAAAACAGTGGGTAAAGGTTTGTATGGTGTTGATGTTAAAGAGCATCAAGGTAAAGCATACGTGTTAGAAGTGAATGACAACCCAAGTATCGACCATAAAGTCGAAGATGCCTATTTAGGTGATGAGCTTTATATGATCATTATGGATGAGTTTAAACAACGCCTAGAAGCACGAGGCCGCGGTTAATGAACGCATCTGTTTGTCAAATCCGCTTTGCACAGGCTACGGATTTGACGGCTCTTGTCGCCATTGAAGAGCAAAGCTTTAGCCAAGATAGATTAAGTAACCGTAGTTTAAAACGCTGGATCAGCGCAACTCACGGCTTATTGATGGTGGCTGAGGTAGATAATCAACTAGTTGGATATGGTTTAGTGTGGTGCCATAAAGGGACGCGGCTTGCCCGGTTATATTCACTGGCGGTTTTGCAATCTCAGCAAGGCAAAGGTATTGCTTCACAGTTACTGCTTGCGCTTGAAAATGAAACGGCTAAACGGGGCCGTTTATACATGCGTTTAGAAGTTGCGGTAAACAACCAATCAGCAATTCGTTTATATGAAAAACTGGGTTACCAGGTGTTTGGTCATTACAGTGATTATTATGATGACCATAGTGATGCCCATCGAATGCAAAAAAACATTCGTCGTAATATCGAATTTAATGCCGATAAACACACACCTTGGTACCAGCAAACAACCGAATTTACCTGTGGCCCAGCGGCGTTATTAATGGCAATGTCATCATTGAATGATACCGCAATGAGCCAGCTCAAAGAGCTGGATATCTGGCGTGAAGCGACGACTATTTTCATGACTTCAGGGCATGGCGGTTGCCATCCTTTAGGGTTAGCGCTTGCAGCAATGAAACGTGGTTTTAAAGCCGATGTTGTTTTAAATACCCGTGATACTTTGTTTATTGATGGTGTAAGAAGTGAAAAGAAAAAAGCCATTTTGCATTCAGTACACAATCAGTTTGTAGCCGAAGCGATAGCTGCAAAACTGCCAGTACGCTATCAAGAGTTAACCTTGGCTACCATTGAAGATTGGCTTGCTGAGGGTAAAGCAGTGGTGTTATTGATCAGCACTTACCGATTTGATGGTAAAAAATCACCCCATTGGGTGTGTGTAACGCATATTGATGAGCATTGCTTGTACGTGCATGACCCGTTTTGTGAAAACGAAAAACAATTGGCGATTGATTGTCAGCATGTGCCTATAGCCAAAGCCGATTTTAGCAAAATGGCTAGTTTTGGCTCATCAAGACTCAGTACAGCGATGGCCTTTTATTTATAATTTTGATTGTTAGTTTGATTTGGAAGTGCAGTGACACTGAGTAGTTTATTTGATATTGCCCCTTATTCTTGGTCAGCAATTGGTAGCGCCGCTTTTTGCGGCGCAATTATTGGTATGGAGCGTCAATTACGCGGCAAACCTGTGGGTATTCGTACGTCAGCGCTCATTGTGTTAGGTACTTATTTGTTTCTATCAACAGCGTTTATGTTGCATGGAGAAGATATTGATCATTCACGTGTAGTTGGCCAAATTATCACCGGTATTGGCTTCTTAGGTGCCGGGGTGATGCTTGCAAAAGATGGCGCGGTTGTTGGCGTTACATCCGCTGCGACAATTTGGGTGTTAGCTTCAATTGGTGTTGTCATTGCCACCGACAACTTGCTAGCTGCAATAAAACTATCGGTGCTAGTGGTAGGTATTTTATATGGCGTAGATGTACTTGAAGCTAAATTTAAGAGCTTAGGGCGCGGTGTACATGCCCGTGTAAAACACTATTCAAAGTTGTATTATCGAAAAGAAAAGTGAAATTAGAAGGTAATAGAAGTTAGAATTTAGAAGTTAGAAGTGAGTTTCTAACCATAGCCTTTAAATGCTTTTTGGTATTGATATACTTTGTGTTTATAAGGCATAAAAAAAGGGACTTATATGAAATTACTCTTGTTTATTCTGACTCCACCCTGTTTTGTTATAAGTTCTACGGTTAATGCGATTGTACCAAACACTGAATATTACCAATCAGCGCTAGTGCACATTACTCAGTTAAATGAACAACTTTCTAAAGTTGAAATTGCATTGAAAACAGAACATAACAAAGACGTTTATCAACAATTGCAAAAAAATTTACAAGATGAAATTGTATTAATCAAAAGCGAGTTGCTTTATACAAACAAATAGAGCAGCAAAATTTGATCATGTATTCAAGCACCCATACATCAAAGTAACGAATGGAAAAAAGTTACATAATAAAGCCAGCTAGTTTAGAAGAGCTGTTACTTGTCGATAGTCAAATTCCTGAGTTTGATGGCCGAAATACCTTTAGCAAATTACAAGCAAAGTGTGCAGATGTTGAGCATCTAGCTTTAGTGGCTTATATCAATAATGAGCCTGTGGCCTACAAACTGGGTTATGCCTTAGATTCAAACACTTTCTATAGCTGGCTTGGGGCGGTTGCACCAAAATGTAGAGGGCAGGGCATTGCACAGGCTTTATTAAACGCGCAAGAAGCATGGGTTAAAGCCAACAATTACCGAACCATAAAAGTTAAGTCGATGAACCGTTTTCCTGCAATGCTAAGTATGCTTATCAAAAATGGTTATGCCATAGCAGGTTATGAAGACAGAGACAGCCCACAAACTAGTAAGATTTTATTTACGAAAGACATTTAAACTTATTAGCTTACTTAGGTAAGCTAATTAAAAAGTGTGCGCCAACATCACTTTCTTGTACGCAAATATCGCCTTGCAGTTGTTGGCTAACAATTTTCTTCGCTATGCTGAGGCCAAGCCCTATACCTGATTGGTTGTTTTTACCTTTATAAAATGGGGTGAAAATTGAGCTTAGTTCAGTACTGCTGATACCGGTGCCGTTATCGGTGTAGTGAATTTTTAACACCTCATCAAAATCAAAAATATCAATCTCTATTATAGGGTCTGTAATATTGTTGAATGCATGCTCAATTGAGTTTTGCACTAAAATAAACAGCACTTGCTTGAGTAAGTCTATATCAACTTCAATTTGGCTATGAGGTTTTTGATAATTAATATCTAATTTGATACCGCGATGTTTCATTTGCTCTTCTAAGTGCTTATACAATGACTCAGAGAGTTGCTCTAACGTCATGATTGTTTTACTTGATTGTGATTTGGTATACAGCAAATCTTGTAAAATACGAATCTTGTAAGCAGATGAAGTTAAGTTTCTGTCTAGTAGTTCATTGGTATTTATCAATGTCTCTAAAGTATTTTGCAGTGCTTGTTGGCTAAGTCGTTTTTTTAAAAGTCTGGTTTGTGTTTCTTTGACAGCAAGTTGAGTAACATCTACTGCGGTAATGCAGTTACCGAGTGGTGTGTTGAGCTCGTGGGCTATTCCTCTAATTAAAGTGGCTAGTTCAGCAAACTGTTGCTGCTCAAACGCTTGTTTTTGTTGATACAATAATTTCAGTTGTGTTTCGAAGCTTTGCTTAATGGTTTCGAGTAGCTTTATCACAGGCTCGTTATATTCATGGGGTTTGCTATCTAAGATACATATCGTGCCAAATGGGGTAGTGTCTCCTGCACATATAGGTAAACCTAAATAAGAAATCATATTAAGCTTGATATCAGGGTTTTCTTTCCAGTTCTCATCAATAAGTGCGTTTGGTATGTTCAGTAAGTTCTGCGTTTTTACGACATGCTCACAATAAAGGCCTGAATCTTCTAACTCTTCACTGTCACCAATTTCATAAGGATTATCTTGGTTATTGTTTTTTGAAAACACACTAATAATATTGTTTTCTACTTTCATTACTAAGGCGACGGGTACATCAGCAAAAAGGGCTAAAACTTCGAGGGTTTTATTCCAACTTTGCACTAATTCATCATAATCAAGCTGATACATTTTTAGACTCAAACAAATACCTATACAACTAACTAAAAGCTTAGTAATAATTTTTAATTCAGCAACTTAAATATGATTAATCTGACCTTTGCTTAGAACATTTCCGGCATTTTAGCTTTAGCCAAATAGTTTTCGTCTAACGACTGTGCGATATTCACTAGGTGTTTGTGAAAGCACTTTCTTGAATACCCGTGTTAAGTGACCTTGGTCGTTATAACCAACTTCCAGTGCAACTTCTTGAATAGACAAATTTGAAGACGCTAATAACTCTTTTGCAGATTGTACCCGCAACTGTTGCCAATACTCCACAGGAGTTTGGCTGGTGGCTTGGCGAAAACGGCGAGTAAAAGTACGGTAGCTTAAACTAAATTGTGCTGCAATTTCTTGCAGAGTCAGTTCAGAGGTTAAATTGTTTTTTAGCCAAAATTGAATTTGTGCGATGAGTTCATCTGGGTGTTTATCGACGGCACCCTCAAGGTAGCGCTGATCTTCATAGGGCTTACGAATTTCATGGGAGAAATTACGCTCAACATGTTGTGCCGCTTCTCGTCCGTAATATTGACTAATAATATGCACAATAACATCGGCAAGGGCATTTAAACTCGCAACTGTATACATGCGCTCAGATTGTGTGATGAAAAAATCAGGCTTAAGCTGCACTTTAGGGTAGTCACGTTTAAATTGTTCTGCGTAATGCCAGTGGGTGGTAGCCGGGTGGCCATCCAATAAGCCTGCTTCTGCAACTAAACAATTACCTGTGCCTACACCAATGATATGACTGCCTTGTTGCCAAGAATCACCAAGCCAGTTCACCAAACTTTGCTGTTTGCTCACCACAGGACGCGGGTTTCGCCAAATCCCAGGCACAATAATCAATTCACTAGCAGGCGCGGTGACGGTTTCGCAATCGGGCATAATTGAAAGCCCAGTACGATTAGGGATCGCTTTTAGACTACTTGCCACTAAATTGATGTTTAGAGGTTTAAATTCGTTCTGCTGACGATGGCTTTTTGCAAAGGCCTCACCAGCTCTGAGCATTTCAATAGGCAGGGTTAAACTGGTTATTAATAAATGAGGATAAACCAAAATACTAATTTCAATGGCTTTTACTTGTTGAAGTTTCGTCACTCAAATTGCTCCGACCAGTTTATTTTGGCCTATTGTGCATGTTATTTGGCTATTTAAGCATAAAGCGTGTTAATTAATCCATTTAAACTTGGCTTAATTCTCATAACACGTTTTCTCAAGGTTTTTTATGACAGCATTACCCGTTATTGTTGGTATGGGTGGTATTAATGCCGCTGGCCGCACTTCTTTTCATCAAGGTTATCGTCGTATCGTGTTAGACAGCTTGGACGCTAAAGCCCGTCAGGAGACATTTTTAGGCTTAGCGACATTAATGAACTTAGTCACTCTTACTGAAGGTGTACTTAAAGATGCCCAAGGCAATACCATTGCCGAATCAGACATCGAAGCTAAGTTCGGTGAACAAATTTTAGCTGGCACACTTATTCGTAAAATTGAAAAAAACCACTTCGATGTGGATGCGACTCCATGGCAGCAAAAAATGACGTTAACAGCGTCAGATGAACAGCAGATTGTTTTTGAAACGCGCCGCCGTGATTTACCAACTCCAGTACCAAGTGCTTGGCAGGTTGAAGAATTAACTGATAAAAAAGTTAAAGTCACAATTAGTGCTGATCTTGCTATTAAACATGACAGTACGCGCGATAATCCAATTAAAGCGGCCGGTCAATTACCAACAGGTTTTGAACCTTCGGCTATGTATAACAGCCGTTATCAACCAAGAGGCTTGCAAGCGACTATCTTTGCCGCAACCGATGCGATTCGTTCGACAGGTCTGGCGTGGCAGCAGGTGATGAATAGTGTTGAGCCTGATCAAATTGGCACTTACTCAGCTTCTGTGGCTGGTCAAGTTGATGATGAAGGATTTGGTGGACTTATTCGTGCGCGTCAGCAGGGCGACCGTGTGAGTACAAAACAGCTTGCACTTGGCTTAAACACCATGTCTACTGACTTTATCAATGCTTATGTAACAGGCAATGTGGGTACAACCTTTACTACATCAGGTGCATGTGCAACGTTTTTATATAACCTACGTGCTGCAGTAAACGATATTCAAGCGGGTCGTACCCGTGTAGCTATTGTGGCGTCTGTTGAGTGTGCTATTACACCTGAAATTGTTGAAGGTTTTGGCAATATGAGCGCACTTGCAAATGAAGAAGGTCTAAAGCGCCTTGATAATACAGATGTGGTTGATCATCGCCGTACAAGCCGTCCATTTGGTGAAAACTGTGGTTTTACAATTGGTGAAGGCGCACAAGTTGCTATATTAATGGATGATGCATTGGCATTAGAGTTAGGTGCTGATGTGTTAGGCAGCGTTGCAGATGTGTTCGTCAATGCCGATGGTATTAAAAAATCAATTACAGCCCCGGGCCCAGGTAACTACATCACGATGGCTAAATCTGTTGCACTAGCAAGCAGTATTGTTGGCCAAGAGGCGGTACAAAAGCGTAGCTTTATTTTGGCACATGGCTCAAGTACACCACAAAACCGCGTAACAGAATCACTGATCTATCATAAAGTGGCAGAAACGTTTGCAATTGATAATTGGAAGGTTGCTGCGCCTAAAGCGTATGTTGGCCATACCATTGCTCCAGCTAGTGGTGACCAATTAGCTATGGCATTAGGTGTGTTTAGTCACAACATTATGCCGGGTATTACGACAATCGATAAAGTGGCAGATGATGTGTATAGCGAGCACTTAGACATTCGTACTGAACACTATCAATGTGATGCAATGGATATTGCCTTCATTAACTCAAAAGGTTTTGGTGGTAATAACGCAACGGCGACTGTCTTATCACCGGCAATTACATTAAAGATGCTTGCAAAGCGTCATGGTGATGAGGTTATGGCGCAATATCAAGACCGTCATACTCAGGTAGCCAAAGCGCAAGCTGACTATCAACAACACGCTGATTTAGGTCATTATGAGCTAATTTATCGTTTTGGTGATGGCTTAATTGATGAAAATGGTATTGAAATTAGTGAAGATTCAATGACAATCCCAGGTTTTGATAAAAAAGTTTTATTATCAAAACCAAACCCTTACCAGGATATGTTTTAAGATCAAGGCATGTTTAAGCACATTCTTGACAGCAAGGCGCTTTTAAAGCGCCTTTTTTAGTGCTATAAATGTTCCTATCTAAGGGATTTGGAGCTATTGTCATGATTAAATTCACTAAACTCGCAGCACTTTGTTCACTTATCGCATTACCAACACACGCTTTAGCACGAGACGTCAACGACTTAGGTGTTGATATTCAAGCTGCTACCTCTGCTTATATTGTTAAAAATTCAAACAAACGTTACCCAGGTAGTTATAACGGCTCCCGTCTAGAAGGCTGGGCATTAATGTCTTATGTGGTTGATACACAAGGTAAGGCAAAAGACATTGAAGTGATCATGGCATCTGATACTCGCGGTAGTGAAGAAAATGCAGAGAAATACTTAACCAACTTAGAGTTTGCACCTGCCACAAAAGAAGGCAAAACCGTAGAAGGGGGTTACCTGTTTTCATTTGAAGTAGGTAAGTATTTTAATGGTTACTCAAATGATAAAGCGAGCCGTGGTTTTATTAATGAATACGATGAAGTCAATAAAATGCTGCAAGCAAAAGAGTTTAAAAAAGCTGAGCAAGCATTGGCTGAGTTATATAAAGATCATACTAAAAACACTTCAGAACAAGCATTATTTGCATGGTTGAAAAGCCAATATTATTATCATCAACAGCAATGGTTTGGCTTTGATGAGCAGTTGTCTGTAGCCTATTTACTGCGAGCTAAGTTACCAACAGATATACAATATTTAGTCGCTAAAAGTGCTCTACAATGGTACAGCTTCAAGGGCGATTTTAATCTTGCTTACAATGCTATTTATGCGTTAGATAATATCGAGGGTAAACAGTTTTCAGAAGAAAACAAACTTGCCACTATCAAGCAAATTGATGACCTATTGGCGCGAACACCGCAGATTAATTCACAAATCAATGTTTCAAAAGATAAGCTGTCATATTTATCTTTATCTCGCGGTTCAATCAAAATTGAAGGCGCGAGCGATGTTTCTAAATTACAGATCCGCTGTGCCGATCAAGTCATTGACCTTGAAGCAAGTGAATCGGTTAATTATGTCATTGATGAGCAGAGCAGACGTTGCGGTTTATTAGTTAAATCTGCAAACCCTGCTGAGATTAAAGTTAAACAAACTGGCTATGCCATAGTTAACTCAAAATATGACGCGAGCTAATTGTTTACTTTAAGCGCTTAACATACCTTAGCGTTACGAAATTAATCAACGCCATTAAAAAGGCGATTTCGTAACGACTAAATGCCACAGCAATGCCAATAAGTCCCATGTTCCAAATACTGGCTGCTGTGGCTGTTCCATAGGTAGAGTTTTTGTTCTTCAAAATGGCACCACCGCCAATAAAACCAATACCCGTGATAATCCCTTCGAGTACTTTTGATTCTGCCTCTGAACTTGTTAAAACAGACATGCCCACTAATGCATAACCACATGATGCAACAGCGACTAATGGAAATGTTCGTAGACCTGCACCATTACTGGTTTTTTCTCGATCAAAAGCCATTGGAAGGGCAAGTAAATAGGCAATACCTAGATGAATTAGATTATCGAGAATTTCATACCAATCAATATTAAAGTCCATGCTTTGCTCCTTGCTATATAGATTTTGATAGCTTTGCAATTTCAATACCCGATCAACAAATTGAATAAAATGAGGAAACTAGGGACATGTAGCCGGGTTTTTAAAAGCATGCCTTGCTATAATTTGCGATTTTTACGCAGTGCTATGTCATTTTTTCAGCCTTTTGGCTGTTTGAATTTCAGCCATGCTAACAGTATGCTAAACACGCTGACAAAATAGGCTTCACATTGAAACATTCCATCTCCTCCCTAGAAAAAACCGCGCTTGCACTGTGTATGTTTGGTGCACTGATTGCTGTGATTTTGCCTGATGTTATCACTGAGCATGTTCAGCCGTTTGTACAAATGCTGTTAAAATGGACTGGTAGTAGCTTTTTCTTATTGGTGAATTTTTTATTGTTTGCCATCATTATTTTAGCCATTAGCCCACTCGGTAGCCGTAAAGTAGGTGGTGAGCAGGCTGTTGTTGAGTATTCAAGCTTTGGCTGGTTTGCTATGTTGTTTGCTGCAGGGATGGGCTCTGGCTTGGTTTTTTGGGGCGTAGCAGAGCCGGCATTACATTCTCTCGACCCACCACTTAAACAAAGCTTATATCCAGATAGACTAGCCAGTAGTCTCGCTTTAACTCTAGTGAATTGGGGCGCCCATGCTTGGGCACTTTATGCTGTTTTTGCGCTAGTGCTTGGGGGGTTAACGCAATACAGTGGGAAGTCAGGAGATATTTGTGCCCCTGTTTTAACGGCGCTTGGTAATCGCATTGATAAGTCTGCAAAATTTACTGTGTCATTTATAGTAAAGTTAATTGCTGTAATCGCTATTTTTTTTGGTGTCGTCGGCACCATAGCTAATTCCACTTTACTGATCAGTAAAGGTGTTGAAATAGAGTTGGGGGTTACTTCAACTTTATTAGTGGGTTCATTAATCGTTTGTTTGTTAGCAGTTATTTATTCGCTGTCGGTTAAATTTGGATTACGACGCGGGGTACAGTCACTAAGTATATTTAACGTACTTCTAGCATTTAGTCTGCTTTTTTGGTTGCTACTAGTGGTGCCAATTGAGCCTATTATAAAGATTGCTTTAGATGGAACCGGCTACTATTTACAGTTGCTTGCAACTGGCACTTGGCAATTTGATAGCCAATTAAAAACGCCTGACTGGGCCGCTCATTGGACATATAACTATTACTTTTGGTGGTTAGCGTGGGGGCCATTTGTTGGTGTGTTCCTAGCCAAAATTAGCCAGGGGCGTAAAGTTTGGCAATTTATTTTGGCAGTTGTGTGTATTCCAACTTTAGTGACCATTATTTGGTTTGCGACCTTTTCGGGAGCAGCAATTGAATGGGATAGACTTAACCAAGCGGGCATTTTAGTCGCTATAAAACAAGATTACAGCCAAGGTTTATTTGTATTTTTTAATCAACTAGATTGGCAAGGAACCGTGTTTATTTGGGCCAGCTTATTACTACTATTGATATTTGTTGCCACATCCGCAGACTCTGCAATATTAGTCATAAGAGAGCTGGTTGGCTCTGAGCAAAATAACCGTGTAACACTCTACGCATGGTGTTTAGCATTATTCATATGTAGCTTTGCATTGTTACTGCTACAAGATGAACCATTAAATCGTAGCGTTGCAATTTTAGGCGCTTTACCTTTCTTGTTAATATTCCTATTGCAGTTAGTTGGGTTCCTAAAAGAGTTTATTCGCGATATTTGTGATTAATCTACAGTTTTTTACAGTTAAATTACGCGTTTGTTATTATGCTTAGAAAATAAGCTTAAGTGTATTGGAGGACCGATGCTTAAATCTTTGTACGTAATACTATCAGTTAGTTTACTCAGTGGCTGTACTGCAGTTGGCTTAGTTGCAGATGGAATTGGCGGGCGCACGAGTCAAGCACAGCCGGCAAGCGCCTATGCTGATAAAAAAGATAATGACCGAGTTAACTATGGCATGACTATGACGATGCTAGGTTATGAAATCGACAAAGCGATTATTGAAGGCCTAGAGAATGGTAGTAAAGACAAAGACGTTGAGCTTAAATGTCGTCAAATTAGTCGCACAGTAAAAGAATGTGTTGAGGTTAAAGCTGAGCCAAAAAAAAGACCTACATTAATGGATAGTTTTAACAATGAAGATTAGCTTTTCAAAACTTGTTATTTGCTTAGTTAGCTACCAATTAGTGGGGTGTACAGTGGCGGGGTCAATAGTCGATGGCTATGCAAAAAACTCACAACCAACAAATCTTGCAACTACAAATGCAAATCAAACTAACAGTACTGTAACCGATGCTGAAGGCTTTTCATTCGCAAAGTTAGGCTTTGAAATTGATAGCGCTGTTATTGGTTTACTCAAACCAAAAGAAGAACAACCGCAATTAGTTTGCAGGCAAATTACACGCAGTATTAAAGAGTGTGAGGAAGTTAAGCCCTCACACTAAAAATTAAGTATTAATCACAGATACTTTTGATGAAACATCAGGTGTTCGTCAATAAAGCTGCTGATAAAGAAGTAACTATGATCATAACCGGCGTGCATGTTGATCTCAGCTGGGTAATCTTTTTCGTTTACGACAGCAAATAAGTTCTCAGTTTTGAGTTGCTCAGTTAAGAAGTTATCGGCCTCACCTTGATCAATACGCATCGGTAAATAATCATCAGCGGCAGCTTTTTTCATCAATTCACAGCTGTCGTATTCAAGCCAACTTGCTTTATCACTACCTAGGTAATTACTAAACGCTTTTTCACCCCAAGGGCAATTAATCGGGTTCACAATTGGGCTAAAAGCACTGGCACTGACGTATTGTTTAGGGTTTTTAAGTGCAATCATCAATGCACCGTGACCACCCATAGAATGACCAGCAATGGCTTTTTTGGTCGTTACAGGGAAGTGTGCTTCGATAAGTGCAGGTAATTCAGAAACCACATAGTCGTACATGTTGTAGTGCACATTGTAAGGCGCTTGAGTCGCATTGACATAAAAACCAGCACCTTGACCAAAATCGTAGTTTTCGTCGTCAGGCACATTTTCACCGCGCGGGCTAGTATCTGGAGCGACAATCGCAATACCTAGTTCAGCCGCTTTTTTAAATGCTCCGGCTTTTTGCATAAAGTTTTCATCTGTACAGGTTAAACCTGACAACCAATACATCACTGGCACTTTATTCGTTTCGCTGGCACCTGGCGGTAAAAAAATCGCAAAGCGCATAGCACAATGTGTGCTGCTAGCTTGGTGGGTATATTGTTTATGCCAGCCACCGCTGACTTTTGTTGAGCTTATGTTTTCTAGCATAACCAAATCCTTGAAACAAAGGCGCTAGGAATCAACCTAGCGCCAAATTAAAAGATTAATAATGAATAACTGAGCGGATGCTCTTACCTTCGTGCATTAAGTCGAAAGCTTCATTGATATCTTCAAGTTTCATGGTGTGTGTGATGAAATCGTTTAACGCAAACTCACCATTCATATAGCGCTCAACAATCTCTGGTAGCTCAGAGCGACCTTTAACGCCACCAAATGCACTACCGCGCCATACACGGCCTGTTACCAGTTGGAATGGACGAGTAGAGATCTCTTGGCCTGCACCTGCAACGCCAATGATTACTGATTCACCCCAACCTTTGTGGCAACACTCAAGTGCAGAGCGCATTACATTAACGTTACCGATACATTCAAATGAGAAATCAACACCACCGTCAGTCATTTCAACAATGACTTCTTGGATTGGTTTGTCGTAGTCATTTGGGTTGATTAAATCAGTTGCGCCTAATTTAGTCGCAAGATCAAACTTACTGGTGTTGATATCAACACCAATAATACGTTCAGCGCCAGCCATTTTCGCACCGATAATCGCCGATAAACCGATACCACCTAAGCCAAAAATAGCGACAGTATCGCCTTTTTGAACTTTTGCTGTTTTAGTAACAGCACCCATGCCGGTTGTTACGCCACAACCAAGTAAACAAATTTCTTCAAGAGGCGCTTCTTTGCTTACTTTAGCAAGTGAAATCTCTGGTAATACAGTGTACTCAGAGAAAGTAGAGCAACCCATGTAGTGATAAATTGGTTGACCATCTTTATAGAAACGCGTTGTGCCATCAGGCATTAAACCTTTACCTTGCGTTTCACGAACTGCAGAGCATAAATTTGTTTTGCCCGATTTACACATTTTACACTCGCCACATTCAGCAGTGTAAAGAGGAATAACATGATCGCCTACTTCAACATGTGTTACGCCTTCACCTACGGCTTCAACAATACCGCCACCTTCATGGCCAAGGATTGCTGGGAAAATACCTTCAGGGTCTTCACCAGACAAAGTAAATGCATCGGTATGACAAACACCTGTAGCAACAATCTTTACAAGCACTTCGCCTTTTTTAGGCATCATTACATCCACTTCTTCAATTGATAGTGGTTGATTTGGACCCCAAGCGATAGCCGCTTTTGATTTGATAAAATCAGTCATAACGTTCCCTTATAGTTGTTGGAAGTAAGTATTAAACTTAGTCTATTTTATTTGTTTCTCAATGAATGATAATCTTCGTTTTATTAAAACACTTTTACAGTATGGTAATAATGAATCGTTGGCACGGAATTGATGAGTTTTTAGCGGTAGCAGAAACAGGCAGTTTTACAAAAGCAAGTAAACTACTGGGTATGTCAGTGGCCCATGTAAGCCGTTATGTGAGTCAATTAGAAGAACGATTAAACACCCAATTGTTAACCCGAACAACCCGTAAAGTGGTGCTAACGCAAGAGGGGCAGGTGTTTGCGCATCAAACTAAACAATTACAGCATGCCATGGATGATGCCACGGCACTGCTTGCAGAGCAGCAACTGACACCAAAAGGTAGTATAAAACTAACAGCTCCTGTGATGTATGGTGAAAGCTTCATCATGCCTGCGGTACATTCGTTTATGCAAAAGCACCCAGATATTGAAGTGATCAGCCACTTAAGCAATGAGCAAGTCAATCTACTAGAAGATGGGTATGATCTCGCAATTCGGCTCGGTCATTTAAAAGATTCATCATTAAAAGCACGGCGTATTAGTAAGCGCAGGCTTGTTATTTGTTGTAGCCCTGAATATATCAATAAATTCGGCCAACCACACAGTGTGAGTGAATTACATCAGCACAATTGCCTGATTGGTAATAACAGCTACTGGCGGGTAAAAGAGCAGGGTCAAGATAAGCACATCAAAGTGGCAGGGCGTTTGGCCTGTAACAGTGGTTGGGCATTGGTTGACGCTGCAATAAAAGGGATAGGCATCGTGCAACTACCAGATTACTATGTCAATGACCACCTAGCCAATGGCAGGTTGAGTGCTGTACTTTCGAATGTTGCACCGGAACCTGAAGGGGTATGGGGGGTGTATCCACCAAGGCAGTTTATCGCAACCAATGTAAAAGCATTACTTGACCATTTGGTTGCTACTGTTCAAGTATCAGATTTATAATTATTTTTTACAATTTCGCGCATCCCATGCTAGTTAAATCTATGCTAATATGAGCGCATATTTAGCCCTTGGAATACCCATAATTTATTATGTTTCAACCTGTTAGCCTTTTTATAGGGCTGAGATATAGTCGCTCCTCAAAGGGCAATGCCTTTATCTCATTTATTTCATTTTTCTCTATCGCGGGCATTGCTATTGGTTTAATGGCCTTGTTTACAGTTAGTTCAGTAATGAATGGCTTTGAAAATAACCTTAAAACCAACATGCTTGGTTTAATTCCACATATTGAAGTATCAGCCGAAGATAATTCGAAAGAAACCATGCTGCAGTTAAAGCAGCAACTAGCAAATTCTCAAGATGTTAAACAAGTTAACCTATACCGCCATGGCGAAGCCATTTTACAAACTAACCAAGATTTGCACGGCGTATTGTTACAAGGCCTTTATGATGAAGGAAGCTCCATCTATAACGTAAAATATAAAATTGTTGCCGGCAATTGGTCACAAGTAATGGACAGCAACTACCATATTGCGATTAGCCGCTACTTGAGTCGAAAATTGGGTATTTCGCTTGGGGATAAAGTACGGGTGATCATGCCTAATGCCAGTTCGTATACCCCCCTTGGTCGAGTTCCGAGTCAGCGCTTGTTTACCGTTGCTGCACTTTATGAAACACAGTCTGAAATTGATATGTCATTGGCATTTACCAGTGGCTATTCGTTAGGCAGAGTTTTAAAACTAGCAAAATCAGCAGCACCCAATTTGAGTGTATCGCTTTATGAACCATTTGCTGTTGAGCAAGTATTGCAATCTCAGTTAGCTATTTTAAACGATTACACAGTGACTGATTGGCGAGCTAGCCAAGGCACACTATTTGCCGCTGTGGCAATGGAAAAGCGCATTATGTCGATGTTACTTGGCTTAATTGTGCTCGTTGCGGTGTTTAATATCGTTTCAGCATTAACCATGATGGTCAGTGAGAAGCAAAGTGAAGTCGCTATTTTACAAACACTGGGCTTAACTCCGTTACAAGTGCAGCACGTGTTTATGATCCAAGGCTTATATAACGGCCTTATCGGTACCAGTATTGGTGCGTTACTTGGTGTGCTATTAAGTAGCAACATTAATGAATTATTGAATATGTTAGGCATCAATTTACTAGCGGGTGTGAGTTTACCCGTTAAATTTGATGTTATGAGTTTGAGTTTAATTGCCGCAGGGAGTATTGCGATGAGCTTTTTAGCTACCTTGTATCCTGCCAGAAAAGCTGCAAAAGTGAATCCAGCAGAGGTATTACGTTATGAGTGATTTAGTTATCAATTGTCAGCAGTTAAATAAAGTCTATCAAGATGGCGATAACGAGGTTGCGGTATTAAAAGGGGTTGATTTAGCACTTACACAAGGCGAAATGTTAGCTGTTGTAGGGAGCTCTGGCTCAGGAAAAAGTACCTTATTGCATATATTAGGCACCTTAGATAACGAAAGCTCAGGCAAGGTTGAAATTAAAGGTCAGCAGGTTTCTAAATTAAACCGTAAACAACAAGCCAGTTTCCGTAATGAAAATTTGGGTTTTATTTATCAATTCCACCATCTATTAATGGAATTTACTGCCATCGAAAATGTTGCAATGCCATTATTAATTAAAGGTTTAAGTGCAAAAGCGGCAACCGAAAAAGCCCGTAACATGCTAGATAAAGTTGGGTTATCTCATCGTAGCGAACATAAACCTTCTGCGTTATCAGGTGGTGAGAGGCAGCGGGTTGCAATAGCACGTGCATTAGTAACCGAGCCTGCTTTGGTGCTTGCCGATGAACCAACCGGAAACTTAGATAAACAAAACGCAATTAAGATTTACGATTTAATTAAAGAATTAAATACTAGCTTAAAAACCAGTTTTGTTGTGGTAACCCATGATTTAGAACTTGCAGATAAACTAGGCAAAATTGCCTATTTAGATGATGGTAAGCTTGCAATTAAAGAGTCTCAGCATGTTGCTTAGTGCCTTTATTTCAAAACGCTTTCGCGCCCATAGTGGCCAAAAAGACGGACAAAACGGTTTTGTTAGTTTTATCGCTAAAGCATCGACAATCGGCATACTTTTAGGTGTCGCTGTGCTAATTGTTGCTTTATCAGTTATTAATGGTTTTGAGCAGCAGCTAGTACATCGGCTTTTATCGGTTGTACCTCAGGTTGAATATGTTGCCCCTAACAAACCAATCAATAATTGGCAGTCAAAAGTTGCTCTACTACGCTCTCAAGCCGGTGTAACAGGTGCTGCGCCGTTTATTAGTGTAAACGGCATGGCGCAATATAAAAGTGAGTTAAAAGCAGTTGAAGTGCGTGGAGTTAGCCCTGAATTTGAAAATCAAGTGTCGGCGTTAAACCAATTTACAGAAGGGCGCTTAGTTAGCCAGCTACAACAAGAAGATGTGCTTTTAGGCCAACAAATCGTTAACCGATTAGGTCTTAAAATTGGCGACCCAGTTACCTTATTAATCCCACAGATAAACCAGCAAAGTAACACTTTATTGGCGCCAAAGCGTGTTAGCTTGAATCTTGCGGGTATTATAAAAATGGGTGGCCCAATTGATGAAACGGCGGCTTTCATTCGCCTTGATAAAGCGCAAAGTGTGTTGAGTTTTGAGCAAAACCAAGTAACCGGCTTACGATTACAAGTAGCTGATGTGTTCGCAGCCCATCAAACGGCGATGCGTGTGGGGCAAGTTATTCCTGATTATGTCTATGTCTCGAGTTGGTTTAGAACCCAGGGTAGCTTATATCAAGATATTCAAATGGTTCGCACGATTGTGTATATCGTGGTGTTTTTAATAATTGCGGTAGCGAGTTTTAATATTGTTTCGTCATTAGTTATGGAAGTACGTGAAAAACAGGCAAATATCGCAATTTTAAAAACCATGGGCGCACAAGATAGCACCATTTTAGCAACCTTCGTAATGCAAGGTTTTACACAAGCTTTAATTGGTGTGATATTAGGCACGATTATCGGTGTAATGCTTGCGTTAAACATCAGTGAACTGTTCACTTGGGCAAGTAACTTATTTGGCGACAACCCGTTACAAGGGGTTTATTTTATTGAGTTTTTACCCAGTAAACTAGTTTGGCAAGATATTGTTATCACGGTGATTGTTACTTTTGTTCTCGCTATTTTGGCAACCTTATACCCTGCGTGGCAAGCAACCCGAGTTGACCCTGCAAAAGTTCTTGGTAATTAAGGAGTGTTTATGGATAAGCAAAGGGTTATCGATTTTTGGTTTGAGGAATTAGGCCCAGAAGCTTGGTATCTACAATCAGATGAAGTTGATGCATTAATTACGCGTGAGTTTTCAGAATGCCTTTTGCAGGTTATCGCTGGCGAGCATGCTGATTGGCGAGTTGACGCTCTAGGTTCTTTAGCTGAAATTATCGTGTTAGATCAGTTTTCACGCAATATTTACCGTAATACGGTGAAAGCGTTTAGCCAAGACCCGCAAGCACTAAGTCTCGCTCAAAGAGCAATTGAACTTGGCTTTGATAAAAAGTTACCTAGCTCTCAAGCTGCGTTTATTTATATGCCGTTTATGCACAGTGAATCGAAAGTTATTCATCAGCAAGCTGAACAATTGTTTAAAGGCATGACTAATTATGAATTTGAACTAAAGCACAAAGTGATTATTGATAGGTTTGGTCGCTACCCACATCGCAATAAAGTTTTAGGTCGTGAATCAACAGCTGAAGAGCTGCAATTTTTAACAGAGCCTAACTCTTCTTTCTGAGTTGATTGAATAGTACGCAAGTAAATTTAAATGCTCTTTGATTGCCCGTAAACACTTGCACAGCGCCATTTTAAACCTTAAAGTGTCAGAAATGTTGTAAAAGAGTAACCACCATGGAACAAAAACAAGCAAGACCATTAACACCAGAAGAACAAGCCGAAGCGCAAAAACAAAGTGTTATTTGGCAAAGAGAATGTTTCCAAAATGCACAAAAGCATTTAGCTGAAAAAGGCGTTATTCCGCAAACTGTTGTAGAAAAAGAAAGCCGTTTTATTGCGCCATTAGTAGCGATTTGGAAATTTAAAGCACAAAACGGTAAGAGCTATTGGGTGATCACCGGTCGTTTACCTACCGATCACGCTGAAGCAAGTGCAGCAAATAATGCACGTGAAGTATTACGTTATTTCTCAATGCACTGGCAAATGAAGGCTGATCAGCTAATGCAATCAGGTGCGGTAGATAAAACCAAAGTTGATTTTGCTAACCTGTTAATCAACCGTGCTCATGGTTTATATGAGCTATTTGAAAAAGAAGAAATGTGGCAAAACGAGCCTGCATAACTTCTAATAAAAAAGCTGAATAATGTTATTCAGCTTTTTTATTTAACATATACCTTAATGCACCAAAGTGAATGGCCGCGTATCAAATTGCTTAATAGGGCAGAGCATTCGCTGCCTTGGAATACCAGCCTCCATAAATACTAAGCCATCAACCGAAAAGCCATTTCGTTTAAATCTATCTACTTCGTTCAATATGCAATTAATGCTGACGCAATCACAGCCTTGCTTTTCAGCCATGCCTACTAAGTAATTCAATAATGATTTGTAAACCGAACGGTTACGATGTTCAGGTAAAACTGCAATACGCCCAATGAGGCCATCATTACATAAACGCCCAGTGGCAACTGGGCATTTACACTCGTCGGTCACGAGTACGTGATGTGCTGTTTTATCTAAATGATCAAACTCAATGTCTTTAGGAATATGTAGTTCGCATACAAATACTCGCTCTCTGATCTGTTGTAAGAGTTCCTTGTCGATACTCCATTCAACTTCATCTATTTGATAGCTCATAAACACACGCTCCTAACAAAACCAAATACCCTCATTTAAAAGTGTAGTAAAGGTTTTCAAGAAAATGTGATTATTTTTTGAACTATTTATGTCAGTAGAGGTCAAGCAGGTTTGATCTGTGAGCTTTGTTATTAATTCAAGGTCAGTTAAATCATGCATATAATTAACACCATTAATACTTAAAAGTATTTTATCGTCAATTACTTGATAAATGGCACGGGTACCACCTAAACGCTCAAAAACAACGTCTTCATCATTGAGTAAGTCATTTACGTCATCTAGTGTATATGGCTCCTCTAAAGGCGCTAAATCCATGTCATGTTTTGGCTGACTCATACTGTTACCAAGCCAAGTCTTGAATACTGCGTCATCATTAATCGCAGCAATCATAAGTTGCTTTACTTTTTCTGCTTCAGTTTGGTTAAGTTCACCTTTAGATGAACGCAACTTAAGCTCTGCATCACCATACCGTTGATTACCAAGCTCAGTATCGATGAGGTGATCGGCAAATTGTGATAATAAATCGCGTTGATTTGGCGCTCTAAAACCTACAGAGTAATTAAGTGCATTTTCAACTGCGTAACCTTCATGTGGGCAACCTGGTGGAATATAGAGAATATCTCCCGGCTCTAACACACAGTCGATCACGGCAGGAAATTGCTCAACTTGTAACAGGCTCTTATTTTGTGCAAATTGCTTTAAGTTCGCATCAGGTAAACCAACTCGCCAGTGGCGCTTTCCTTCACCTTGAATAATAAACACGTCGTATTGATCTAAATGCGGACCCACGCCACCACCCGGGGTAGAGTAGCTGATCATTAAAT
This sequence comes from Pseudoalteromonas sp. 2CM39R, assembly GCF_023161845.1. Classification (NCBI taxonomy): domain Bacteria; kingdom Pseudomonadati; phylum Pseudomonadota; class Gammaproteobacteria; order Alteromonadales; family Pseudoalteromonadaceae; genus Pseudoalteromonas; species Pseudoalteromonas sp. 2CM39R. The sequence continues at coordinate 422,902 of NZ_JALNTM010000002.1, read as the reverse complement.
CATCGATACGCCAGTTTGGAATAAAGCGAAATGGCTCCAGTAGTTGTGCTGCATCGCTATGCCAATGGTCAACTGCTTGCACCAGTAATGTTGAGTGCTTTTCAGTTAGCAAGCTAAAGTCTTCAAAAGGACCATGGTATGCTTGCCAATCATCTGAGTGATTGGTCACAATACGTGATTCAATGCTTTCTTCCATGGCAAGACCGGCCAATTCTTCGGGCTCAATCGGATCTGCAAAATCCTTGAAGCCTTGCTTTATAAGTAATGGTTTTTTCTGCCAATACTCAGCTAAAAATTGCTCTTGGGTTAATGAATTGATGGTTAATTGATACATAACATGACCTAAGCGAATTGATATAAAAAAAGCGAAAGGAAGGCCTTTCGCTTTTTTAAGTCTTAAATTGAATTTAAGCTAAGTTGTCGATGAACTCAACAGCACGACCAATGTAATTAGCCGGAGTTAATTTTTTCATTTCTACTTTTGCTTCTTCAGGTAACTCAAGACCATCGATGAAATCAGCCATGATTTCTTGGTTTACGCGTTTACCACGAGTAAGGTCTTTAAGTTTTTCATATGGCTTTTCGATACCATATTTACGCATAACCGTTTGGATTGGCTCTGCTAGTAATTCCCAGTTTTGGTCTAGTTCTGCTAATAAACGCTCTTCGTTTACTTCAAGCTTGCTAACACCTTTTAATGTCGCTTGGTAAGCGATAAGTGTGTAGCCCATACCAACACCTAGGTTACGTAACACTGTTGAGTCAGTTAAGTCACGTTGCCAGCGAGAAACAGGTAGTTTTTGCGCAAGGTGAGTAAAGATAGCGTTAGCAATACCTAAGTTACCTTCAGAGTTTTCAAAATCAATCGGGTTTACTTTGTGAGGCATAGTTGATGAACCAATCTCACCTGCGATTGTTTTTTGTTTGAAGTGGTTAAGTGCAATGTAGCCCCAAACGTCACGGTCAAAATCAAGTAATACAGTGTTGAAACGTGCAACTGCATCGAATAACTCAGCAATGTAATCGTGTGGCTCGATTTGTGTTGTGAACGGGTTGAACGTTAAACCTAGGCTCGTTACGAACTGCTCAGCGTGGCTGTGCCAATCGTAATCTGGGTATGCACTTAGGTGAGCGTTGTAGTTACCTACAGCACCGTTGATTTTACCTAACATTTCTACCTTAGCAATTTGGTCACGTTGACGCTTTAAGCGCATGTAGACGTTTGCAAACTCTTTACCCATTGTAGAAGGAGTAGCTGGTTGACCGTGGGTACGTGTCATCATTGCAACTGATTTGTACTCAACTGCTTTTTCTTTTAATGCATTTAGAAGTTGGTCACAGTATGGAAGTAATACTTTGTCACGCGCTTCTGTCAGCATTAAACCGTGAGACAGGTTATTGATGTCTTCTGAAGTACATGCAAAGTGAATGAATTCGTTAACTGCGTTAAGCTCTGCGTTATCAGCTACTTTTTCTTTAAGTAGGTATTCAACTGCTTTTACGTCATGGTTAGTTGTGCGCTCGATCTCTTTAACGCGTGCTGCATCAGCTTCGCTAAAGTTATCAACAATGGCATTAAGTAAAGCATTAGCCTCGTCGCTAAATGCCGGTACTTCTTTGATTGCGCTAGCTGCAGATAAAGCTTGTAACCAACGAACTTCAACAGTTACACGGTATTTGATTAAACCAAATTCGCTGAAAATACTGCGTAGTTCCGTGGTCTTGCTGCCATAGCGACCATCTACCGGAGAGATAGCGGTTAACGCTGAAAGCTCCATAATGACTCCTAAATTGTCTAGTTTGAACGATAATTAAATTGATTGTTTAGCAATGGCGAGAATTTTTCTTTTTGCAAAGAAAAAGTGACGGCGTTTACCGCCCATTTGTCGCCATAACACGGCACTACGAATTCCGGCCAATAATAGGGCGCGAATTTTGTTTTGCGTGAGCTGCTGTTTTAATAACTCTGGCTTGCCATACACTTGAATACGATGCCCAAGGGGGCTTAGCACCGATGAGTAAATATCAGCAAGAGCTGCTACTACAGTATCATCTGTGATAGCAAAATGGTCGAGGCGACGTTTAACATCATCAATGCGACGACCTAATTCATTTAAGCTGTTTTGTTTTGAACTTAATGCACGTTCTAATTGCATTAAACCACCCACATATTTTACGATTTCGACGTCTTTGTCTGCGCCGGCAGAAAGCTGTGCAATCAAAATGCGATAGCCTTCACGTAAATTATGTTTACCCTGATACACGTCTTCAGGGCTATTTGGTGATGTTTCGACAATACAGTTTAGTAATTTTTCTAATTCGTGATCACTGCCTTGGCCATATTGCGCAACTTTTTGTACTTGTTTAGCAACTTGACACATGGCAGCTAAAGCCATGACTTGGTGCTCTGTCATTATTTGATCACCGAATCAATAATACCACCACCTAAACATACTTCGTCAGCGTAGAATACGGCTGATTGGCCCGGTGTCACTGCTTTTTGTGGTTCATCAAATAGTACGCGTGCCATACCGTCTTCACCAACAAGTAAAGTACAGCTGATATCTTCTTGGCGATAACGAGTTTTAACAGTACAGCGTGTGGTCCCTTTAGGGCCTTCGCGGTCAACCCAGTGAAGCTGGTTTGCATTTAAACCATTGCTGTACAGGCGAGGGTGGTCTTTACCTTGACCAACCACTAATACGTTACGATCAACGTCTTTATCAACTACATACCAAGGTTCACCCGAACCTTCTTTCATGCCGCCAATTAATAGACCTTTACGTTGACCAAGTGTGTGGTACATCAAGCCTTCGTGCTCACCCACTTCATTGCCATCGGTATCTTCAATTTTACCTGGCTGTGCTGGTAAGAACTTCTGTAAGAAGTCTTTAAATTTACGCTCACCAATAAAACAAATACCGGTACTGTCTTTTTTATCGTGGGTGATTAAGTCTTGCTCTTCAGCGATGCGGCGTACTTCAGGCTTGGCAATATCGCCAACAGGGAAAAGTGTTTGCGCAATATGCTCATGGCTTAGAGTGTATAAGAAATAGCTTTGATCTTTGTTGTCATCAAGGCCACGACACATTACAAATTTATCGCCGCGCTTTTCACGGCGAACATAGTGGCCAGTAGCGATGTAATCAGCACCAAGTGCTTGTGCTGCAAATTCTAAAAATGCTTTGAATTTGATTTCTTTATTACACATGATGTCTGGGTTTGGTGTACGACCTGCTTTGTACTCTGCTAAAAAGTATTCAAACACGTTGTCCCAGTATTCGGCTGCAAAATTTACAGTGTGAAGCTCAATACCTAGCTTATCGCACACAGCTTGTGCGTCTTGTAGGTCTTCAGCTGCAGCGCAATATTCATCATTATCGTCTTCTTCCCAGTTTTTCATGAACAGGCCTTCAACTTGATAGCCTTGTTGCTTTAATAAATACGCTGATACAGAAGAATCAACACCGCCGGACATACCCACGATGACTTTAATGTGACTATTTTCGCTCATAATATTCGCTGTCATTTTTTAACTGCTATGGAAAGGCCGATATTATATACCCAAACCACCTCAAGATGCGAGTTTCAGTTGGAATTAAAAGCGATTTAGGCAAGGTATTGATTGCAAGTAATAGTGGTTTGGGCATAGCAAACTTTTAGACACCCAAACCAGCCAAAATCACAGCGGTTATTGGTAAATCAAACTAAGTGGGTAGGCTTTACCAGCTAAATGATCTTTAATGCATTTTAAAACCAGAGGGCTTCTAAGTGGCAGGTTTTTAATTTGCTCAAGGCTAAACCAATCTGCGCTAAGAATGTCATCATCTTGGGGAGATGGTTCAAACAGCTCTGGGCTATTAAAAGCAAAGCTAAAACGCATATAGTGAACGCCATTTGCGGCATGCAAATTATAAATGCCAACAAGGTGACTGGCATTAAGGCTAATGCCAGTTTCTTCAATAAGTTCGCGATGAGCTGCTTCTGCTAAGGTTTCATTGGCTTCTAAATGACCCGCAGGCTGGTTATAGCAAATATTACCTGTATGTTTATCTCGCTCTTTAACAAGTAAAAATTTGTTTTGGCATGTGACGATGGCTGCCACTGTGACATTGGGTTTATGCATCAGGGTTGTTCACTACTTTAAACTGGCCATTATCTAATCCATCAAGGGTATAGTTACCAATGCTGTAACGAATTAATCGCAAAGTAGGGAAGCCAACATGTGCTGTCATACGGCGAACTTGGCGATTACGTCCCTCAGTGATAGATATTTCTAACCAGCTGGTTGGAATGTTTTTACGCTCGCGAACGGGCGGGGTACGTGGCCAAATTGACGGCTCGTCAATACGCCTAACCTTGGCAGGCTTGGTCATGCCATCTTTAAGCTCTACACCTTTGTTAAGTGCAAAGATAGCCTCATCAGTAACATCACCTTCTACTTGCACCCAATAAGTTTTAGCTGTTTTTTTATTGGGTTCTGTGAGTGTGTGTTGTAATTTACCGCAGTTTGTAAGTAGCAACAGTCCTTCGCTATCTCTGTCTAGGCGTCCTGCTGCATACACGTCTTTAATAGTAATAAAGTCGGCAAGCGTTTTGCGGTTTTGGTCATCGGTAAATTGGCAAAGCACATCAAATGGTTTGTTAAATAGCACCACTTTGCGCTGCTCAGGGCTAATTGCTTTTTTAACTTGGCGTTTTTGAGTCGGCCTTGAATAAGTTCGACCACTACTACGACGTGGTTTGCTATTGGCTTTATTAACCATTAAATACACCTAGCCGGTTTAGGTAAACCTGCAATTTTAGTCGCTTGCTTTGCTGGGCCTTTTGGGAATAGCTTATACAAATACATGCTATTACCTTTTTCTTCACCTAGCTTTTGGGCCATTGCTTTGACCAGCATGCGTATTGCCGGGCTGGTGTTGTACTCTACGTAAAAATCACGCACAAAATGCACAACTTCCCAGTGCTGCTCACTTAAGGTAATGTTCTCTTGCTCTGCAATAATGGGTGCAAGCTCTTCACACCAATCGTTTGAATCAAGTAAATACCCTTGTTTGTCTGTTTCTATCTGTTTGTTATTAAATTCAAGCATGGTTTACCAAGTAATCGTGTTTTTTGCGTTTAAAGTCATTTCTACAAACTGTGTATAGTTTATTGCGATATCGCCTTGATTAAATGAAATATCACGGGCTGTAGCGTCTTCTTCAAGTAAATGAATTGCTGAAGAGAATTGCTTAAACTGCATGTTGTTATAGCAAGCGTCACTAACAAGTAGCACTGTATCTTGTGAAGAAATTAAATTTGCCAACATATTATTGCAATAGTGAGCTAAGGGTTTTGAAAAAATATGCAAGGTACTCATAACGTCACCACCTGATGCTGTTGGCTAATTAAGTCTCGCTGTTGCTCAAAGTTAGCTACTTTAACATCGATAATCAGACTATCTTCTGAAAGGTTAAAATCCATTAACGACTTTTCACATACATATATGTTTTCAACATCGTATAACTCAAGGGTTTTAATGGTTTTAAAATAGTTTTTAATGCCAAGTTGCTCTGGTTGTTGATTTTTTTTCAAAGCTAAAACAGCCTCACCACTTAGAAGCCAACTAATGTTTTGTTCAATAGCGGCAAAAATTAGTGTGGTGTCGAGTGATTCACGAATATGTTGGTCATCAAATGGGCTATGTTGGCTTATTACTAAAATGTTTTTCATTTAAATTGCACCCATTTATCCGCTTCACTGACAAGCATCGCAAATTCTGCAAGCCCAGCGACGGTAAACACGCCTGTGTTATCGATATCTAAGCCACGCTTTTCAGCAGCAGTGACACATAGCAGTAGAGGGATCTCTTGCTCACTTAACGACTGCCACAAACGATTTATTGGAAGCTCGTCGCTGGCAAGTTCTAAATGGTTACTTGCGTGGTAAACACCAGCTTGATAAAGAAAGATAGCTGCAATTGAGTGACCAGAGTCAAGACAGGCCTGTGCAAATTTAATTAGCCGTTGAGTTGTGTCGTGATCGGTCGGCGCGGTATGAAGAGAAAGTACAAATTGTGCCAAAACGCATCCAATAAAAAAGCCCCTAGAAAGGGGCTATTTTAGCAGAACTATTTAATTAGTCATCACTTGCACCAAGTAGGTGAAGAAGAGACGTAAATAAATTATATACGTTAAGGTATAAAGCAACTGTTGCGCGGATGTAATTAGTCTCGCCGCCATTAATGATACGGCTAGTGTCAAATAAGATTAAACCAGACATAATTAGCACAACTGCAGCATTAATAACCATAAAGGTAATTGAGCTGCCAATAAATAAGTTAACTAGGCTTGCAATAATAACCACGATTAAACCCACAGTTAAAAAGCCACCCATAAATGAGAAGTCTTTTTTAGTGGTAAGCGCATAAGCCGACAAACCAAAGAAGATTAACGCAGTAGAGCCTAACGCTTGCATAATTAGCATAGGGCCATTTGGCATTGCAGCGTAGTAATTAAGCATTGGACCAAGTCCTGCGCCCATTAAACCTGTGAAAACAAATACCCAAGCAACACCTGAAGCACTGTCAGCCTTTTTGTGAACAACAAAAAGCACACCAAGTGAAATCAAGCTAAATACTAACCCCATAAAATAAGGTAGATTCATTGCCATTGATATACCTGCTGTCACTGCGCTAAATGCCAGTGTCATTGCCAGTAAGAAATAGGTATTCTTTAAAACTTTATTGGTTTCAATAGTCGACATTACTGGTCTTGCAGTATTGTACGATTGATTAAACGCCATTGTTAGAGCTCCTTTAAATGAACTTATACGTTCGTTAGTTCCAATTATTAAACTGAACTAAGCCTATCAAGAGTTATATATTTGGGCAAACTATTGTGGATCAATAGACAAGATAAATAATAGAAAAGTTCAATGTTGCGCACAAACTAAACGCTGTTGTACTAATGCTGAGCAAATTAATTGTTTTTTAATCACTTAAACAGTTTTTTGAAAAAAAAGCTTCACAAGCACGGCCGCTTTATCTATTATGCACGCCGTCGGAGAGATGGCAGAGTGGTCGAATGCACCGGTCTTGAAAACCGGCAGGGGTTTGTAGCCCCTCTAGGGTTCAAATCCCTATCTCTCCACCATTATTTTTACTACTGGCGTAAGCGAGTAGGTTTTCGCATTCGGAGAGATGGCAGAGTGGTCGAATGCACCGGTCTTGAAAACCGGCAGGGGTTTGTAGCCCCTCTAGGGTTCAAATCCCTATCTCTCCACCATCATTGAAGCCGCTGAATTTATTCAGCGGCTTTTTTGTTTCTTGTGCCTTTCATTTGGTCTGCAAATTACGACTATTGTCGATATTTCGCATTTTAACTAGTTAGTCCATGCTTAACACTTCTCGTATTATCTTTGTGACATTAGGGAATTTATGAAACATCGTTTAGCAAAGAGTGTAGGACTTTCTTTATTATCGCCTGTGATCATCGGTTGTATCTTAGGCCTTTATTATGCGTTTACACTTGAAGGAAATGGTTTAAACATTTTCTTTAACTTATTCGTTAGCGCAATCGCCAATGCCCACATTGTGGGTCTTACTATGGCAGCGTTTGTGGTACCTGGTTATTTACTTATGTATAAGTATGCAAAGGTTAATTATTCAGGTGTTCTGACACTTGGCTTACTAGGTGGCGCTATTTTCAGCTACTTACTTAGCGCTACAACAGGTATGGCTTTTATAGTCAATGCTGTGATGTCTGCTCTGGCAGCTGGACTGTTTTTATTTGGTTTAAGACAGGGCCTTACAACACAATCTTCTCATCAATAGCAGAATATTTAATCAAGCTGACTGAAATTGAGGGCAAAATGTTTTTTTTTGCCCTTAAAAGGTTTCATTTGTCGTCTACAAAGAGTACCTTTAGCTACTGTATGTTTAATAAGAAGTAGTTTGGTATGCAAAAGCAAGATTTTTACCAGTCATTAGTTAAACAAACTGAGTCGCTAATCACTGGTGAATCAAATGTTATTGCCAACATGGCAAATATTAGTGCGCTGTTATTTACCTCTTTAGAGGATATCAATTGGGCGGGCTTTTATTTAATGGATTCACCTGAAGAATTAGTGCTAGGGCCGTTTCAAGGTAATCCTGCATGTATCCGTATTCCAGTAGGTAAAGGGGTATGTGGAACTGCCGCGCAAACACAACAGACACAACTCATTGAAGACGTGCATGCATTTGCTGGTCATATTGCCTGTGATGCTGCATCTAATTCTGAAGTAGTTGTGCCGATTTTCAAAGACGGTAAAGTATTTGCTGTACTTGATATCGACAGCCCAAGCATTGCGCGATTCGATGCTGATGATCAAGCTGGTTTAGAAGCATTGGTAAAATGCTTTGAGGCAAATCTAAAATGAAAGATCTGCTAAATGTGCAAGATTACCTCTTTGCAATCCAAGATGTTGGTGATTGGGAAGGGGAAGAAGAAGTTGTTGCCGAAAGGCTCAACGACTTGATTCACATGGCATGGGAACGTCTACCGGATGACCTTGACTGTGAATCAATTGATGAAATTATAAATGGTATTTGGGAACACCTTCGTGGTGATTTAGCGCTTATTGAAGCGGACTTCGAAGAGTTGACCGACTGGGTAACACACTATGTCGATTCATCACTTGATGAAAAGATGTAATAAAAGGTTCTAACATGGAAACCACAAACAAGCTAAAAGATATTAATGAAGTACTGGATTTCTTATACCAAGAATTTCCAAAATGTTTTAAACAAAAAGACGGTATTCAGCCGCTTAAAGTAGGTATTTTTAAAGATATCGCTGAGCGTATTGAAGGTTCTGAGAAAGTAAGTAAAACTCAGGTTCGTCAAGCACTAAGAAAGTACACCTCAAACTGGCGCTATTTAGAAGCTGTGACTAAGTCTGAGTTCCGTATCGATCTTGATGGTAATCAAGACGAAAAAGTAGAACAAGAGCACATTGAGCACGCACAAAAAGCGTTAGAAGAAAGCCGCGCTAAAATGGCGAAGCGTAAGAAGCCACAACGTCCACGCAAAGACGGTGACACAAAATCTTACAAAAAGAATAGTGGCCACCACGCTAAATCTGGCGAAAAAGGCGCTAAAGTAAATAATAAGCCTGCTAAAGCTGCTCCTGCAAAACGTTCAGGAAAAGTTGAACCTTTACCTGCCTCAGAGGTCAAGGTTAATAGCAAAGTTAAAGTTAAACTTGGCCAAGCACTTGTAAACGCGGTTATTACTGAAGTGAATAAAGATGAAGTTCACGTTGAGTTAGTAACAGGGATGCAAGTTAAGACCAAAGCAGACAGCCTGTATATCATTTAATAGCTGTAAAAAATAAAGGAGTTGTGTATGAGTAAAAAGTTTACGCTCATTCCGTTAGTCGCTGCCCTGTTTTCAGGTTCATTATTGGCATCTTCAGACAATCTGACTGAAAAAGACCTGCCAGTACTCAAGCAAGAAAGCCAACATAGTACGGCAAGCAAACGGGTGACAAACTTATTTACTCGTGCACACTACAAACCAATTAAATTTAACGATGAATTATCTGAGAAGGTTTTTGATCGTTACATTGAATCTCTCGACTACAATAAAAATGTGTTTTTAGCGTCTGACATTGCCTCGTTTGAGCAATATAAAGACCAGTTTGATAATGCATTGTCGACAGGTAAATTGGGATTTGCCTTTGATATTTTTAACTTAAGTTTAAAACGTCGTTTTGAACGCTATGACTATTCTTTATCGTTACTTGAAAACGAAATGAAGTTCGATAAAGAAGATGAGTATCTGTTTGACCGCGAAGACGCTAATTGGGCAACAAGCCAAGCTGAGCTTGATGAACTTTGGCGTCAGCGCGTTAAATACGATGCTTTACGATTAAAAATGACTGGTAAAGATTGGCAAGGCATTAAAGAAGTCTTGACCAAACGTTACCACAACGCGCAAAAGCGTTTAGTACAAACGAACAGTGAAGATGCGTTTCAAATCGTGATGAATTCATTCGCACGAAGCATTGAAGCGCATACCTCTTATTTATCACCTCGTCGCGCTGAGCAATTCAAGATGGACATGGATCTTGAATTAGAAGGTATTGGTGCGGTACTTAGTTATGACGAAGATTACACGGTAATCCGTAGCCTAGTACCTGGCGGTCCGGCTGATAAGTCTGAACAAATTAAAGCAGATGACCGAATTATTGGTGTTGCCCAAGAAGGTGAAGAATTTGTTGATGTGATTGGCTGGCGTTTAGATGACGTAGTTGATTTAATCAAAGGCCCTAAAGGGACAAAAGTTCGCCTGCAATATCTAAAAGGGGCTGATGCTCACGGTACACCAAAAGTGGTTGAAATCACGCGTGATAAAATTCGCTTAGAAGACCGCGCTGCAAAATCTGAAGTATTTGAAGCAAAATATTCAGACTTAACCAGCAAAATTGGTGTGATTGAAATCCCTGGTTTCTACAACAATTTATCACAAGACGTTAAAGTTGAAATTGCAAAATTAAAAGAAGCCAAAGTAGACGGTATCATCATCGATTTACGTCAAAACGGCGGCGGTTCACTTTACGAAGCGACTCAGCTTTCTGGCTTATTTATCGATCAAGGTCCTGTAGTACAAATTCATACGCTAAATAATCGTATTGAAGAGCAAAAAGACCGTGACGGCGTTACTTTTTATGATGGCCCATTGACTGTGTTAGTTGACCGCTACAGTGCATCTGCATCAGAGATTTTTGCAGCTGCAATGCAAGATTACGGCCGTGCTATTGTGATTGGTGAGCAAACCTTTGGTAAGGGTACTGTACAGCAGCACAAACCACTTGGCCGTGCTTATGACCTATACGACCACCCATTAGGTAGCGTGCAATATACCATTGCAAAATTCTACCGAATTAACGGCGGAAGCACACAGCACAAAGGCGTTATTCCAGATGTGTCATTCCCATCGGCAATTGAGCCATCAGAGTGGGGCGAGAGTCAACAAGATAACGCCTTACCTTGGGATAGCATCATACGTGCTAAGTACAACTCTGTTGATAACCTAAAACCAGCGATTGCTTACGTTAATAAGCTTCATGATGCGCGTATTGCAGATGAGCCTGAATTTGGTTATGTGTTTGCTGACATTGAGCGCTATCAAGAAGAGAAAGACCGTAAGACTATCTCATTGGTTGAAGCGACGCGTCTAAAAGAGAAAGACGAAGGTGAAGAACGCGCGTTAGAACGTGCTAATGAACGACTTGTTCGCCTTGGTGAAAAGCCAGTAGAGAAGCTTGACGATTTACCTGATAGCCTTGACGAGCTAGACCCTTTCTTAGAAGAAGCGGCATTAATCACCCAAGATTATATAAAATATGGTCGTATCGCTAAGAAATGATTAGCAATTAATTAGCAATATCGATTAATAAAAAGGCGCTTAAGCGCCTTTTTTGCTACCTAAAACAGGTTAGATTGGTATAATCACAAAATCTGGCTGCATAAGGCCACTGAAGTTTTGCGTCAAAGCTTACAATAATAATTAAACACGCCACATAAGACGTGTAGGAGACTATCTTTTGAATTCAATTGAAGAGAAGCCAATTAAACAGGCCAGTTTTTTAGATGCTTTAATCCCAATTACTGTGCTCGTGTGCCTACTAGGCGCTGCTGTTTATTTATTCGGTGATAACTCATCATCGGGTCCTAACCAAATCGCTTTATTATTCGCTACATTTACCGCGGCATTAATTGGCTTAAAAAATGGTTACACCTGGAAGAAACTAGAACAAGCCATGATTGAGGGGATCACCTTATCCCTTGGAGCAATTATTATACTGTTAATGGTTGGGGCCTTAATCGGTACTTGGTTGTTATCAGGAACTGTACCCACTCTAATTTACTATGGCTTACAAATTATCAATCCAAGCTGGTTCTATGCCGCTAGCTGTTTGATTTGTGGCATTGTGGCTATGAGTATTGGTAGCTCTTGGACTACAGCCGCGACTATTGGTGTGGCGTTATTAGGTGTTGCAACTGGTCTTGGTTTAGAGCAAGTCGTCACGGCAGGGGCGGTGATTTCCGGTGCCTACTTTGGTGATAAATTAAGCCCGCTTTCTGAAACAACGAACCTAGCACCAGCAGTGGCAGGGGCTGATTTATTTGAGCATATCCATCACATGCTTTGGACTACAGTGCCAAGCTTCATTATTGCGTTAATTATTTTTATTTTTATGGGCTTTAATGCCGGCGGTTCTGCTGAAGCTGGACGTATTGATGAAATCGTTAATTTATTAGAACAAAACTTTAATATTGGTTTTGAAATGCTAGTACCACTGGTGGTGTTGCTGTTTTTAGCAATTCGTAAAATGCCAGCTTTCCCAGCTATTTCGATTGGTGCGGTGTTAGGTGCAATTTGGGCTATGTTATTTCAATCAGATTTAATTAATAGTCAAATTGATGCATCACAAGGCCAAGCAATTGGTTACTTCAAATTAGTTTGGACAACATTCTTCGATGGTTTCAGCATTAACACTGGCGATGAAAAAATGGATTCACTATTAAGCGGTGGTGGTATGGCTGGCATGCTCACAACCACTTGGCTGATTATGACGGCCTTGATGTTTGGCGCTATCATGGAAAAAACCGGCTTACTTGATATGTTCGTTAAGAGCATCTTAAAAATTGCTAAAAGCACGGGTTCTCTTATCACTGCAACGATTGCAACCTGTATTGGTACCAATGCGGTTGCAGCTGACCAATATATCGCGATTGTTGTTCCTGGACGTATGTTTAAAGACGAATATGAAAAACGCGGTTTAAAGCCTGTTAACTTATCTCGCACATTAGAAGATGGTGGCACAATTACTAGCCCACTTATTCCTTGGAATACCTGTGGTGCCTACATGCAAAGTGTTTTACTAATCAATCCATTTGACTATGCAATGTACGCGTTCTTTAATTTAATTAATCCATTCTTAGCGGTTGTTTATGCCTATTTTGGTATTAAAATTTTACGTATTACCCCAAAACATCTTAAACAAGAAGCTAACGCCGAATAAACTATTTAGGCCCTGCTAAGCAGGGCCATTTGGAGTCAGTAATGTCTGCTACGAGTAAACCTCAAGCTCAATATTTAAAAGATTACCAAGCCCCACAATTTTCAATCCAACATATCGATTTACGCTTCGAATTAGCCCCTTTAAAAACATCAGTGCAGTCAACAATGACAATCAATCGTACCGATGAAAGCAATGCAGATCTTGCGCTAGATGGTGTTGATTTAACGCTAATTTCATTGATGGTTGATGACAAAGCGTATGATGATTACACGCTTGAAGATGAAAAGCTGATCATCCATAACTTACCTGAAAGCTTTATTCTGAAAATTGAAAACCATATTGATCCGCAAACGAATACCTCTTTAGAAGGTTTGTACTTGTCGGGTGGTGCTTACTGTACGCAATGTGAAGCTGAAGGTTTTAGAAAGATTACCTATTACCTTGACCGCCCAGACGTACTTGCCAGCTTTGATGTCACAATTATTGCCGACAAAAAGTACACTCACTTACTGTCTAATGGTAACCAAATTGAATCAGGTAACTTAGATGACGGTCGTCATTTTGTAAAATGGCAAGACCCATTTAAAAAGCCTAGCTACTTATTTGCATTAGTCGCCGGTGATTTTGACGTATTACGTGACCACTATACGACACAGTCTGGACGAAAAGTTGAATTAGCTTTGTTTGTTGATAAAGGTAATTTATCAAAAACGCCTCATGCCATGACTTCTTTAAAGAAATCAATGCAATGGGATGAAGAGCGCTTTAACCTTGAATACGATTTAGATATTTACATGATTGTTGCCGTTGATTTCTTCAACATGGGCGCAATGGAAAATAAAGGCTTGAATATCTTTAACTCTAAATGTGTTCTGGCGAATCAAGAAACAGCCACAGACAAAGATTACCATACGATTGAATCTATTGTAGGGCACGAGTACTTCCATAATTGGACCGGCAACCGTGTTACTTGCCGTGACTGGTTCCAACTGTCGTTAAAAGAAGGCTTAACAGTTTTCCGTGACCAAGAGTTTAGTAGTGATTTAGGCTCTCGTGCACTTAATCGCATTGATGCGGTTAAAGTCATGCGTACTCACCAGTTTAGTGAAGATGCAGGCCCAATGGCGCACCCAATTCGCCCTGAAAAAGTTATTGAAATGAATAACTTTTATACTGTGACTGTGTATGACAAAGGGGCTGAAGTTATTCGCATGATGCACACCTTACTGGGAGAAGATAAGTTCCAGCAAGGTATGGCATTGTATTTCGAGCGCCATGACGGACAGGCTGTTACCTGTGATGATTTTGTGGCTGCCATGAGTGATGCATCTGGCATTGATTTAACGCAATTTAAGCGCTGGTATAGTCAAGCGGGTACACCTAAGCTCAATGTTGAGCAAGCGTATGATGAACAAAACCAGACTTTCACATTAAGTATTGAGCAGTTTGCACCTGATAATCAGCCTAACAATGCCTTACTGCATATTCCTTTTGCTATTGAGCTTTTAGATAGTGAAGGGCAGTCGTTACCCCTTGTGATTGATAATCAGCCACAAGATTCGGTATTGAATGTCACAGAAAAAACACAGCAGTTTGTTTTCGAGGGCATTAAACAGCGCCCAGTCGCAGTGCTACTAGAAGATTTCTCTGCGCCATGCATCGTTAATCAAAATACATCTGCCGCTGATCTGTTACATATTATGCGTTTTGCTCGCAGTGACTTTTCACGTTGGGATGCTCAGCAGCGCTTATTTACTAATGAAATGAAAGCGGCGATTGCCAGTGGTGAAGCTTGCTTATCTGATGATATCTTGTCGGCATTAAAGCTATTAGTTGATAATCGTGAAGGTGACCTTGCATTGATTGCTGAGCTGTTAAAACTGCCTAGCTACGATACTCTTGCAGCAGAATATGCCGTCATCCCTGTTGATGACATTATTGCTGTTCAAAATGCATTTGAATCGCAAATTGCCAACTTCCTAACAGAATCATTGGTTAATTGTTATAACGCGCTTGAAGATGATGGTTCAACATCTGCTACAGCCGTTGCAGTGCGTGCTCTTAAGCAACTTTGTTTACACTATTTAGCGAAAACAAATCACAGCGATGTTAATGGCCTTATCGAAGAGTCTGCCCACAGTAATAATATGACCAATGCACTTGCTGCATTAAGTGCTGTTGTAAAAGCAAATCACTCACTATGTGATACGCTTTTAACAGAGTTTGATGCGAAATGGCGTCATGATGTGCTCGTTATGGATAAATGGTTTGCATTGCAAGCGATGAAAGATTCAGCAACGAGTATCAGCGATATTAAAGCGCTCTATGATCACCCAAGTTTTGACTTTGGTAATCCTAACCGTGTTCGTGCTTTGGTTGGTAGCTTTAGTCACTTTAATATTACTCAATTCCATCGAGCCGATGGTGAAGGGTACCAGCTATTAGGTGACTTATTAGTGAAGCTTAATGATATTAACCCGCAAAATGCATCACGCATGCTAACGCCATTTATGTCATGGAAACGCTATGATGAAAATCGTTCTGCGGCAATGAAAGCACAACTTCAACGTTTAGCTGATTTAGACGGCCTCAGTGATGATTTGTTTGAAAAAGTAGAGAAAGCACTCGAAAGTTAATGACAGAGTACTATTTTGCCTTGTATCTGAGTTACTCAGAGTGTCTTGATTACTATCATGGTAAATATAAATCTGTGCAAGTCACAGAAGATGGTGGTAAGACAGTTCGCTTTGACGCTCACCATTTGCGTCCTTTTATTTCTTCACTAGGAATAAGAGGGCGCTTTAGGTTGACATTAACGGCTGAAAATCAGTTTTTAAAACTCGAGAAAATTAGTTAAAAAAGCAGCATTAGCTGCTTTTTTTGTAATATTTGTCGTCCAAAATGCTAAATTTCACTGTCCCCAATTCGCTAAATTTATTATATTTTTGTTAATTCGATTTGTTCTATTGTTAATTTACGTGTATAAAATATCTGGTATGACGTCTTACCAATACGTAAACGTCACATTTTTAAATAAATATTAACCGATTGAACGCGTTCTATATTGTAATTTTACTGTTTCGCTTCTATCGTTAGAAAGATACTAAAAACAACAATTTGATCACAAAACAACCCGTTACAGGGGGATGAACACAATGATAAAACGATCGCTTTTTGTTAAAAACAAAATAGCTTTGGGACTCGCGGTGGCTACACTCGGACTCTCAAGCACATCTTTGCATGCGGCAAACTTTGAGTTAGGTGACTTCGATATACGTTTTGACTCTAACTTTTCTTATGGCCAAAGCATTCGTGTTGAAGACCGAGATTTTCAACATATAGGTAAGAGTAATAATCCTTCATTTGACTGGACGGGTTATCATTCTGCTTTAAATCCAATTTATTCTTCTGCTGATGTATGGAACCAACCAGGTGCATACTCAAATAATGGTGATGCAGGTAACCTCAATTTTGATAGTGGTGATTCATTCTCAAAATTATTAAAAGGTAACCATGAGTTATCAATCAGCAAAGATAATTTTGGTTTCTTCACTCGCTTTATGTACTTCTACGACTTTGCCTTGATGGATGGTGATTACGCTTATAGCAACCCAACATCAGGTAACAAAGTTGACCCATGTGACGATGACGACACAAAAGAACAAGTGTGTGCTGATTTACGTTTACTAGACGCTTATGTTTGGGCAAACTTTGATTTAAATGAAGGCCGTAACCCGCTGTCTATTCGTTTAGGCCAACAAGTTGTGAACTGGGGTGAGAGTACCTTGATTTCTCATGGTATTAACGTTAACCCAGTTGATATCGATCGTTTAAAAGCGCCAGGTGCAGAGTTAAAAGAAGCTTTCATACCTGTTGGTATGCTTTGGGCATCACTAGGCATTACAGATAACTTAACGCTAGAAGGTTTCTACCAATATGAATGGCATGAAACACGTCTTCCAGCGGCTGGTACATACTTCTCGACCAATGATTTCGCGTCAGAAAATGGTTATCAGCAAAATATCCAATTGGGCTTCACGTCTAACCCGGATATCGATTTAGCATTCTTAACTGAAAGCTTAAATAATTTAGATGACATTGTTCGCTCGCAAGGTGTTGATCCTACATCTGCACAAGGCCAAGCAATGATGGCGCAAATGTACCTAGCTTACCCAACCAAAGTGGCGTTAAAAGGCAAAGGTGGTGCAGGTAAAAATGAGCCAGACGATGGTGGCCAGTATGGTTTACGTTTAGGTATGTACTTACCTGAATTAAACGACACTGAAGTGGCGTTATACCACATTAACTATCATAGCCGTCGTCCGGTAATTTCTGGTCAGGTATCAAACTTCACTGATGCGGCAATCGCTGCTGATATCGGTATGTTATTAACTACAGATATCACAGAAGATAATGTAACTAATCTTCAAGCATTCACTAAAGGTCAGTTAGAATACCCAGAAGATATTAAACTGTACGGTCTTAGCTTCAATACATCAGTAGGCGAAACGGCACTTGCTGGTGAATTTGCATTCCGTCAAGATGAGCCTCTGCAAATTGATGACGTAGAGCTTTTATATGCGGGTATGCCAGAGCAATTAGCAGTTGCAGGTATTCGTCCTGACTTTGCTGGTATTTCACAAATGAGCCCAGGCGATGCTACAAGCGTTGTAGGCCCTGGTGAAGTAGCACAAGGATTTATCCTACGTAACACTGCACAATTACAATTTACAGCAACACACCTATTTGGCCCTTCACTTGGAGCTGATAGCTGGGCGGTAGTTGGTGAAATTGGTGGTGTACGCATTAACGATATGCCAGATTACGATGAGCTTCGTTTAAATGTTGCTGGTACTGGTCGAAGCGGTATTATGCAAGGCCCATTAAGTGATGATTATTCAACTCTTCACTTAGGTCTTTCTAATGGTCCTGAAACGAATCCGTTCCCAACGGCTTCTGCATGGGGTTATCGTTTAATTGCGAAAGGTGATTATTATAACTTCTTCAGTGGTGTTAACTTCTCTCCACGTTTTGTGTTCTCGCACGATGTGAATGGTATTACACCTGATCCAATGTTCTTATTTGTTGAAGACCGTAAATCGCTCGGTGTTACTATGAACTTCAACTATCAAAATGCGTGGTCGTTCGACTTTAGCTACAACTCATTCTGGGGTGGTGGCGCAACGAATACTTTCTCTGACCGCGATTATGTATCTTTCAATATTAAATATTCAATCTAAGGGTAAATTATGATTATTAGAAAACCTACCCTCATTGCTGCAGCATTTTGTGGCGTTTTCGCAAGCTCAAGTGTACTTGCAAAAATTACCGCTGATGAAGCGGCACGTTTAGGTAAAGATTTAACACCAATTGGCGCAGAAAAAGCTGCGAATAAAGATGGTTCTATCCCAGCTTGGGATGGTGGTATCACAACACCACCTGCTGGTTATAAAGCGGGAATGCATCATCCTGATCCGTATGCTGATGATAAAATCTTATTCACGATTGATAAATCGAATGTAGCTGAGTACAAAGATTTCTTAAGCCCAGGTCAAATTGAATTATTCAATACTTATCCTGATACGTTTAAGATGAACATCTATCCAACACGTCGTAGCGCGTCTTATCCTCAGTTTGTATATGATGCAACTAAAAAGTATGCAACGACAGCTGAGTTAGTAGAAGGCGGTAACGGTATTAAAAATACTGCTGTGGGTGTTCCGTTCCCAATCCCTAAAGATGGCTTAGAAGCTATTTGGAACCACTTATTACGTTTCCGTGGTTTATCAATTGAGCGCTCTGGTGGCCAAGCTGCACCGACAGCATCTGGTTCATATAACTATGTAGGTTTTGATGAGCAACTGTTAGTTGAGTATTCATCACCTGAAGCAACGCCTGAAAAGCTACAAGAATCTAATATTTTGTTTAAGTTTAAGCAAAAAGTAACTGAGCCAGCGCGTCTTGCCGGTACTGCGTTACTAGTTCATGAAACAATGGACCAAATCTTAACGCCACGCCAAGCATGGACATACAACTCAGGTCAGCGTCGTGTTCGTCGTGCACCTAATGTTGCCTATGATGCACCGGGAACAGCAGCTGATAGCTTACGTACAACTGATGACTTTGATATGTTCAACGGTTCTCCAAATCGTTACAACTGGACATTAAAAGGTAAGCAAGAGCTTTATATTCCTTATAACAGCTATAAGCTTCACAGTGACAAACTAAGCTACGATGATATCCTGCAAGCAGGCCATATCAATCCTGATCATGTTCGTTATGAAAAACACCGTGTTTGGGTTGTTGAAGCGAATCTGAAAGAAGGCACGCGTCATATTTATAAGAAACGTGTTTTCTATATTGATGAAGATAGCTGGCAAGTACATGTAGCGGATATCTATGATAACCGTGATCAAATGTATCGTGTAGCGATGGCGCATGGTCTTAACTACTATGAAGTACCGACTCATTGGAGTACGCTAGAAGTTTACCATGACCTTAACTCTCGTCGTTATTTAGCGATTGGTTTAGACAACCAAGAAAAAATGTATGATTTCTCACAATCATTCAACGATAACGAGTTTACTTCAAGCGCATTACGTCGCGAAGGTCGTTAATCAAATTAAGGCACCTGACTCCAGGTGCCTTTTGCAATTCGCGTAAGTCATCAGTACACGCAATAGATTTCTCAGTGGCTTTTTTGACTTCTCTTTTTATTTTTTCGAAGGCGATTTATCTTTATGAAGTATTTGCTTTATGCCTGTCTTGCTTATAGTGCTTCATGTTTTGCTCAAGACATGCCTATGCCGCAACAAGCGATTAGCGCTGTTAACGCAAACAAAACTCTTCTCACCGACATTGAACTAGCTGGCCCAAATCTCATTGCAGTTGGCAAACACGGTGTAGTTATTACAAGTACAGACGCTCAAACCTGGCAACAAGCTAGTGTGCCTACTCAAGTGCTGCTAACAGCCGTTGATTTTTATAATAACGATTTAGGCTGGGCCTGTGGTCATGATGCAACCATCATTAATACTGTAGATGCAGGAAAAACCTGGCAGTTACAGCAATCTTTACCAAACATGGATAAGCCATGTTTAGATATTTTATTTACAACTGAAAAACATGGCTACGCAGTTGGTGCATATGGAATGTTTTTTGAAACTAACGATGGTGGCCAAACTTGGCAGAAACGTTTTTTAGATAGTCTGTTATTTGAAGAAGACCGTGAATACCTAAATGATTTAAAAGACAGTGACCCAGAAGGCTATGAAATTGAAACTGCTTCAATACTGCCGCATTTTAATCGCATCGTTAAAACTGAGGAGAGTTTGTTTCTAGCCGGTGAAATGGGTTTAATGGCACAAAGTTCCGATAATGGTCAAACATGGCAGCGTCTTGAAGAGATCTATATGGGCTCTTTCTTTACGTTTGCGTCAACTGCAGATCAAGGTGGTGAAGATCTAGTTGCAGGCCTTCGAGGCAACATTTTCACTCGCCAAGCAGGCAGTGATCAATGGCAACAAATACCACACGACAATTATGCAACCGTGAATAGCGCGATTAAATACAACAACCAGTGGTTATTATTTGCCAACAGCGGGGTGATTTTCCAAATTGAGGATGGCCAATTATCAGAACAACAAATGGCCGATGGTAAATCGTTACTTGATGGTGTTGTGTTTCAAGACAAACTAGTTATGGCTTCAGAAAATGGCATTAAAGTGAAGGAGTTGAATCCGTAATGCGTGGTTTTTTAGATATTTTAGAAAGAGCGGTGTTTCGTCATCGCTTATTCGCAATTATTTCCTTTGCTTTGATCACTTGCTTCTTATTATTCAAAGCAACACAAATTCAATTAGACGCGTCGTTTAATAAAAATATTCCGCTTAATCATGACTACATGAAAGTTTACACCAAACATGAAAAACAGTTTGGCGGAGCTAACAGCATTTTAATTTCTGTCTGTGATGCAGATGGTGATATTTTTAATGAGGAATTTTTCACCCAACTTAAAGCAGTTCATGATCAGCTTTACTTTATTCCTGGTGTAAATCGCCCATTAGTAAATTCAATCTTCGCACCGAGTGCGCGTTTTGTTGAAGTGGTTGAAGATGGTTTTGCTGGCGGTCCAATTATTCCGGCAAACTTCACTGCTGATAAACGTGGTCTTGCAGTTGTAAAAGAAAACATCGAAAAAGCAAAAGTCGTTGGCCGTATGATTGCCAGTGACTATTCGTGTGCAATGGTAACCGCCCAACTACTCGAAACTGATCCACAAACGCAAGAAAAACTCGACACTTTAGCGTTTGCAGAAAAGCTAGAAACACAAGTTCGTGAACCGCTAAGTACTGACAAGGTCAGTATTCATATTATTGGTTTTGCGAAAATGGCAGGGGATGTAGCAGAGGGTGCTAAAGGGGTACTGTTATTTTTTGCTATTGCCATTGCTTTCACATTCGTAATGGTTTGGCTGTTCTGCCATTCTTTAAAACTGACTATTTTACCAATTGCCTGTTCAATCATTGCTGTTGTTTGGCAGTTAGGCTTGCTTTCAAGCTTAGGCTTTGGTTTAGACCCTATGTCAATTTTAGTGCCGTTTTTAGTGTTTGCGATTGGTGTAAGCCATGGCGTGCAAATGATTAATGACATCGGTAAAAAAGTGTCTACGGGTAGTTCAACTCGGGTTTGTTGTCAGGCAAGCTTTAGAGCACTTCTGATCCCAGGTGGTATTGCACTGCTATCAGATACAATTGGTTTTTTAACCTTACTCACCATTGATATTGGTATTATTCGTGAACTTGCTATCACAGCGAGTTTGGGTGTAGCGGTAATTATTTTCACTAACTTAATTTTATTACCTGTATGGGCATCGTACATGCGCTTTGAAGGCTCTGTGCATATTCAAGCAGGTACTCACACTGACAAACCAAATCTACTAGACAAGTTACGCGAGCTATTAGTAAAAGCGACTGATCGTAAAACAGCTGGTTTTATTATCGTCTTAACGGCTGTGTTATTTGCAGTGGGTTACTGGCAAGCTGACAAAATGCGTATTGGTGACTTACATGCTGGTGCGCCATCTTTGCACCAAGATGCTCGCTACAACCAAGACACCTTTTTGATTTCTGATAAATACACTATTTCATC
This sequence comes from Pseudoalteromonas sp. 2CM39R, assembly GCF_023161845.1. Lineage (NCBI taxonomy): Bacteria > Pseudomonadati > Pseudomonadota > Gammaproteobacteria > Alteromonadales > Pseudoalteromonadaceae > Pseudoalteromonas > Pseudoalteromonas sp. 2CM39R. The sequence continues at coordinate 400,694 of NZ_JALNTM010000002.1, read as the reverse complement.
AGATATCCTAAAAGTGATTGTTGAAGCTTATCCTGCTGCGTGTACTGAGCATGATGTTATGGAGCGTATTAGTCGTTTCCAATGGCAGATGGAAAACGTTGATGGGGTACAATCCGCTGTGAGCTTAAGCTCAGTTGCGCAATCTGTGAATGCCGGCTTCAACGAAGGTAACCTAAAATGGCAAAGCCTGCCGCGCAACACGGCAAGTTTAGTGCAAGCTACTTCACGGGTTGAAACAAGCTCAGGTTTACTTGATGGAAACTGCTCTGTAATGCCTGTGATTATTTTCTTAAATGACCACAAAGCAGAAACAATTGACCATGTGGTAGCTAAAGTTAAAGAGTTTGCTAAGGCTGAAGAAACCGATGAATTAAAGTTTAAGTTAGCGTCAGGCCCTGTCGGTGTAATGGCTGCAACGAACGAATCTGTATCAGCTGCACAGCTACCTATGATGCTTTACGTTTACGGCGCCGTAATCCTGCTATGCTTAATTAGCTTTAGAAGTGTTAAGGCAACGGTCGCGGTTGTATTACCTCTGTATATTGTATCAACCTTAGCGCAAGCGTTGATGGTACAACTTGAAATAGGTTTAACAGTATCGACATTACCTGTTATCGCTTTAGGCGTTGGTATTGGTGTCGATTACGGGATTTACATACTTTCATCAATGATGGGGCAGCTAAAACAAGGTGTGGCACTGGAAGTAGCTTATCGTAATGCATTAGCAGAGCGTGGTAGTGCAGTGCTGTTCACAGGTATTACCTTAGCCATTGGTGTTAGCACATGGATTTTCTCTGATCTGAAGTTCCAAGTGGATATGGGTATTCTGCTAACCTTCATGTTTTTGGTTAACATGTTGGGTGCAGTACTACTTTTACCTGCAATTGGTAGCTTCCTCTGGACTGACCAGAAAAAATAATGTGAATAATTGTGCTCCAATATGGCCAGTAATGGCCATTTATATCTATATTTTGTGAATAGATGACCAAATAGCTGAAAAGCTTAAAATGATTTCATCGAAAAGGCTGTTTATTAGCTGTAAAAGAGTTAGAATTTACCTGACTCCACGCTAATAAATGGCTGTACAAATATTCTACTAATCGATAAGTAGTATAGATTAAGGAACATACAATGACACGAAATGAAGGGCAAGCCTCGGTTATCTTAGATAATGTCTGTAAGCTGATCCAGAAAAAAGTTCACGCTGATAATGTGTTACTCGTTGAGAAATTCGCCAAAGCCTTGTACAGCAATATGTCTAAAGAGGATTTGGCTCATCGCAACGATAGTGACTTATATGGCGCTGCACTAAGCCTATGGAACTCGCTAGAAAAAAATAATTCTGATGACGCGGTTGTCCGTGTTTTCAATCCTGAAGTAGCAAAAGATGGCTGGCAGTCATCGCACACTATTGTTGAAATCATCGCGAAAGACATGCCTTTCCTCGTTGATTCTGTGCGCATGGCCATGACTCGCGCAAACATCGCTTCTCACTTATTACTTCACTCTCCGCTGAAAATCCAGCGTGATAAAAATGCTAAAATCACCGGTATTTCAAGCTTAAAAGCAGAGCAAGAATCAACGTCGACAAAAACTGTGTTCTTTATCGAAATTGATCGTCAAACAGATGCAAAAGTAATTGAGTCTTTCAAAAAAGAACTTGAGTCTGTGTTAGTTGACGTATCTATCGCTGTAGAAGATTGGCAGCCAATTCGTGAAAAGCTAATTGCGGTTACGAAAGACTTACCTAAACGCCACCATAATAATAACGAAAGCGAAGTTGCAGAAACGGTAGAGTTTTTAGACTGGTTAGCTAAAGATAACTTTACGCTAATGGGTTACCGTGAGTATGAACTTTCGCCAGTGCAAGGTGATTACCAGTTAAAAGGTAAAAAGGGCACTAGCCTTGGTCTAATGAAAAACACAGACGAAGAGCATAGCCGTTTACTTTCTGAGTTACCTGAAGTAGCTCGCCAAGAAGCGCGTAGCAGTAACTTATTAATTTTAACGAAAACAAATTCAGTGTCTCGTGTACATCGACCTGCATACATTGACTACGTGGGTATTAAGCGTTTTGATGATGAGGGCAATGTAATTGGTGAAGACCGCTTCCTTGGTTTATTCTCATCAAGCTTTTACAACAACAGCGCCGCTGATGTACCTGTACTGAAAAGTAAGATTAACCGCATTATGGAAATGTGTGACTTTGCTAAAGGCACTCATGCATACAAAGCGGTATTAAATATTTTAGAAACGTATCCACGTGATGAGCTTGTGCAAGCACGTGAAGCTGAACTACTTGAAGTTGCCATGGGCGTATTACAAGTACAAGAGCGTGATATGTGCCGTATTTTTGTGCGTAAAGACGCATATGGCCGTTTCTTCTCTTGCATGGTATATGTTCCGCGTGAGCGCTATAACACGGCTCTACGTCGTGAAACGCAACGTATCTTAGCCAATGCATTTAATTCTGACGAAAAAGTCGAATTTACTACTTTCTTCTCTGAGTCAACATTAGCCCGTACACATTACACGGTGCGTGTGACTGACAATAATATTGAATATAACGTGAAAGACATCGAAAACAACCTAATTGAAGCTGCCCGTACTTGGGAAGATAGACTCCAATCTGCACTACTTGAAAGCGCAGGTGAAGCACGCGGTAAAGAACTAAACCGTAAATATGCACAAGCGTTTGCAAGTGCCTATAAAGACCAGGTTCTACCAAGTGCAGCGGTTGTTGATATTGAAAAGCTAGAACTTCTAAACGACGAGAACAAACTTGAGATGTTGTTCTACCGTCCACAAGAAGAAGCAAACACCAATGTTGTTCGTCTAAGCTTATTCCATAAAGATGTACCAATTCACTTATCTGACGTAATGCCAATGTTAGAAAACTTTGGTTTACGTGTAGTAGGTGAAACACCTTACTCAGTGAAAACGACTGACGGTAAAGTTAATTGGATCATGGACTTCACCATGCTAATTGACAACAAAGGCATTGCTGACTTTGATAAAGTGTCAGCGCGTTTCCGTGCTGCATTAACAAATGTGTGGAATAACCGCTTAGAAAACGATGGTTTCAACCGTTTAGTATTAATGGGTGGCTTAACAGGTCGTGAAGCGTCTATTCTTCGTGCCTACGCTAAATACATGCGTCAAATTGGTGTAACTTTCTCGCAAACTTACATCGAAAGCACATTTGCAAATTACCCACACATTGCATCGCAAATCGTTAACTTATTTACTAAAAAGTTCTCAGTTAAGAACCCTGGCAGTGAAAAGACACTTGAGAAGCTAGTTGCACAAGTTAACCTTGAACTAGAAAACGTAGCAAACCTAGATGATGACCGTATCATCCGTTTATACGTTGATATGATCAATGCAACTCTTAGAACGAACTTCTTCCAAAAAGAAGCGGACGGCCAATTTAAATCATACGTATCGTTCAAAGTTCAACCTTCTATGATCCCTGAAATGCCATTACCACTGCCTGCGTTTGAGATCTTTGTATACTCGCCGCGCGTTGAAGGTGTGCATTTACGTGGTGGTAAAGTTGCTCGTGGTGGTTTACGTTGGTCTGACCGTCGTGAAGATTTCCGTACTGAAGTGCTGGGTCTTGTTAAAGCGCAACAAGTTAAAAACACGGTTATCGTGCCAGTAGGTTCGAAAGGTGGTTTCGTCTGTAAACAGCTACCGACAGACCGTGAAGCATTCTTCAAAGAAGGCCAAGAGTGTTACAAGATTTTCATCCGTGGTTTATTAGATATCACAGATAACATTGAACGTGGTGAGATTGTTCCACCAGTTAATGTTGTTCGTCATGATGAAGATGACCCGTATTTAGTTGTTGCTGCCGATAAGGGTACTGCGACTTTCTCTGATATTGCTAACGGCATCGCAAATGAATATAACTTCTGGCTAGGTGATGCATTCGCATCAGGTGGCTCTGTAGGTTACGACCACAAGAAAATGGGTATCACAGCAAAAGGTGCGTGGGAATCTGTTAAACGTCATTTCCGTGAAATGGACATTGACTGTCAAACAACTGATTTCACTGTTGTGGCAATCGGCGATATGGCGGGTGACGTATTTGGTAATGGTATGCTGCTTTCTAAGCATATTCGCTTACAAGTAGCGTTTAACCACATGCACATCTTTGTTGATCCAAACCCAGATGCAGCGACATCTTACCCAGAGCGTGAGCGTTTATTTAATCTACCGCGTTCTTCTTGGGAAGATTACAATAAAGACCTCATTTCTCAAGGTGGTGGAATTTTCTCTCGTGCGGCTAAATCAATTAGCTTAAGCCCAGAAATGAAGAAAATGCTTGGCACTAAGAAAGCGAGCATGACACCTAACGAGTTAATCAAAGCAGCTCTAATGATGGAGTTTGATTTACTTTGGAATGGTGGTATCGGTACTTACATCAAGAACTCTAAAGAGACTGATGCTGATGTTGGTGACCGCGCGAATGATGCACTTCGTATTAACGGTTCTGAGCTTGGTGCGAAGATCTTAGGTGAGGGCGGTAACTTAGGTGCGACACAATTAGGTCGTATCGAATTTGCGGCTAAAGGCGGTCGTGTTAACACTGACTTCATCGATAACGTAGGTGGTGTTGCGTGTTCAGATAACGAAGTAAACATCAAGATCTTACTTAATGGCCTAGTTGCTGAAGGTGACTTAACACGTAAACAGCGTGATGAGTTACTTTATTCAATGACTGATGAAGTATCTGAGTTAGTATTAAAAGACTGTTATCGTCAAACGCATACCTTATCGATTACTCAATCAAAAGGTACGTCAACGCTTAAAGAAAAAGTACGTTTCATCCATGCCCTTGAAAAAGATGGCAAGCTTAACCGTGCAATCGAGTTCATTCCAACGGATGAAGAACTTGCAGAGCGCGCAGCAGCGGGTAAAGATTTAACTCGTCCAGAGCTTTCTGTACTTGTTTCTTACGCAAAGATGGTTCTTAAAGAGTCTCTAGTGGTTGATGAAATCACTGAAAACCCTTACTACCGTCAGTTATTAGTTAAGTCGTTCCCAGTACCACTTCGCGAGAAGTTCAACGATGCAATGGATAACCACCCACTTCGTAAAGAGATTATCGCAACGAAACTTGCAAACAACATCGTTAACGATATGGGTCTTAACTTTATGGTTCGTATGCACGAAGAAACAGGTGCTAACGAAGCTGAAATCGCACTTTGCTACTCAATTGCAAAAGAAGTGTTCCAGATGCCAGAAACATGGTCATCAATTGTTGCACTAGATAATAAGATCCCAGCAGCTGTACAAACAGAAATGCTATATCAATTACGTCGTACGGTTCGTCGTGCAACACGTTGGTTCTTACGTCATCGCAATAAAGCACAAACGATTGAGCAAGCAATTGAGTTCTTTGCACCAACATTTGCTGATTTAAGTGAAAACTTAAACAGCTACATGGTTGAAAAAGAAAGCGAGCGCCTAGTTAAAGCGGCAGAGAAGCTAATTGACAGCAATGTACCAAAAGCACTTGCAACACGTATTGTGTCACTATCAAGCTTATTCTCTGTAATGGACTTAGCTGAAATCGCTAACAATTCAGAGCGTAGCATTGATATGGTTTCTAACACCTACTTCAAGCTAGGTGCGCGTATGGGCTTACATTGGTTCCTTGACCAAATCACCAACCAACCAGTTGCGAACCACTGGCAAGCACTTGCTCGTGCTTCTTACCGTGAAGAGCTGGATTGGCAACAACGTACATTATCAGCTGTGGTACTTAATAGTTTTGCTGCTGACAGCAAAGACATTGATGCACAAATTGATGAGTGGATGGATAACCAAGATCTACTATTACAACGTTGGAAGCAGATGCTTTCTGAGTTCAAAACATCGCAAAGCCATGATTTTGCGAAGTTCTCAGTGGCACTTCGTGAACTAATGTTGTTAAGCCACAACTGTGACACTTCCAAATAAGTGAAAAGTCGTTAAAATACATACCCCAGCTCGCTGGGGTATTTTTTTGCCCTTAATTTGCAATGGTCCGTTTATAAACGGCTACTTTGTTTATTTTTACCTAAGGAACAAACCATGTTTTATGATCTAGCTCGCCGTTTTATGTTTACCCGTGATGCGGAGTGGGCTCATGAATTTGCACTTAATAATTTACGCCGATTTGCTCATACGCCATTGAGTGCTGCGTGGTCTCAATCTGTCCCTAATAAACCCGTCAACTTTTTAGGTTTAGAGTTTAAAAACCCAGTAGGTTTAGCGGCTGGCTTAGATAAAAATGCTGAGTGTATTGATGCATTTTCGCAAATGGGTTTTGGTTTTGTTGAAGTAGGTACTGTTACACCACGTCCTCAAGCGGGTAATGACAAGCCACGTATTTTCCGCTTACCTGAATCAAATGCGATTATTAACCGCATGGGCTTTAACAATAAGGGCGTTGATAACCTAGTTAACAATGTTAAAGCAGCGAAATACGACGGTATTCTAGGTATTAATATTGGTAAAAATAAAGATACACCAAACGAGCAGGGTAAAGATGATTACATTCACTGTATGCGTAAAGTATTTGAGCATGCATCGTATATCACAGTAAATATTTCTTCACCGAATACCCCAGGTCTTCGTGATTTACAATACGGCGAAGCGCTTGATGACTTATTGCAAAGCTTAAAGAATGAACAGCTTGATCTAGTGGCCAAACATAACAAGCAAGTGCCTATGCTAGTTAAGATCGCCCCTGATCTTGATGAAGTACAAATCGGCCAAGTTAGTGAGTCATTGATCAACAATAAGATCGATGGTGTTATTGCTACAAACACCACACTTGAGCGTGCAATGGTACAAGGTCAACAATACGCAAATGAAGCGGGTGGTTTATCAGGCCAGCCTGTGCGTCAGCGTTCAACCCATGTGGTTAGTGAACTTAAGCGTTTAACCGAAGGTAAACTACCTATCATTGGTGTGGGTGGCATTGACGATGCGGATTCGGCAAAAGAGAAATTTGCAGCAGGTGCAGACCTTGTACAAGTTTATACTGGTTTCATTTATAAAGGCCCAGAATTGGTAAAAACGATCCTTAACAGCTTATAAGGATCAGTTATCTAAGCAATTGATCATTAATAAAATGTTCTAAGAAATCATTTTATTAATGGTCTGCTTTAGTTATAATTTGTGATTATGCGCACAGTATTTATTCGTTAGGGAGGAGACATGTTACAAGCATCTAAGCAATGGAAATGGCTTGCTTGTGCAAAAAATAATCGTCTTTTGGTTGACCTAGACCAAGATATGCAACTGTGCACGCCTTACAAACTTCGCCAACTCACCGATGCTGTTTTACAAGAGCCTAACTTTAGCCTTGAAGACGCTGCATTTTATCAGCAAGTTTATCAATACCTCGAAACTTTCTCACTATGGAACCCTGCAGAGCTTTGCCAAATCGCGCTAAATGCCACTGCGGTCAAATTTCATTTAAAGCCAGTACTTGCAAAAAGTTGGTTCTTTCATGAGTATCATGGCAGCCAGCCAAGTGTTGAAGCGGTTGTTAAATTGTGCTCACAGGCACAAGAAGGTGAGTTTTTAATTGTTGACCACTCAAGCGAAGCCTCAGTGTGTATTAACCTAAGCCAACACTTTCAACTAGACGAAAACCTTTCTCTTGAACAGTTTGAGGCTATTAAGGTTTTAAATAACCGTATCCATCCTGTTTATATTCAACAAAAACAGTTTAAATCTGCCTAATATCCCTGCAAATGTTGGCGTTTTTGTTCGCCAAGCTATGCTATAATCCTGCGCAATTAGCATTTAAGGGTTTTTACTTTGCAATTTATCGCACTTACTTCTATCGGAATAGAAAATTTACTTGTTGATGAGCTTACAGCACTTGGTGCCGAAGTCTCAAAACAAACCGTGGGCTCTGTACGTTTTGAAGCAGATAGCTTATTAGCACAAAAGATTTGTTTATCGAGCCGTTTTGCGACTCGTATCATGATGCTGATAGAAGAAAAAGAAGGCGTAAAAGACAAACACAGCCTTTATCAATTTGCACGCTTACAGCCTTGGCAGGAGTGGTTTGGCCCTAAACAAACCTTTGCTGTTGATTTTAGTGGTACAAATAACGACTTAAAAAATACGCAATTTTCAGGTCTAGTTGTAAAAGATGCGATTGTTGATTACTTCGCGGATTTATTCGAGCAACGTCCGGATGTTGATAAATACAATGCCAATGTGCGTGTTGTAGCAAGGTTGAACCGTCAAGGTGTTGCGCTTTATATCGATTATTCTGGCCCGCGTTTATCTGAGCGTGGTTATCGTCAAGATCAAGGCAAAGCGCCGATTAAAGAGCATTTAGCTGCAGCTCTTGTGAAACGAAGTGGTTGGCTTGAAAACGTACAGCAACCTTTATTCGATCCATGTTGTGGCTCTGGTACCATTTTAATTGAAGCTGCAAGCATGGCACGCAATGAAGCGCCGGGCTTATTCCGTGAAGGTTTTGCCTTTGAGCGCCTGCCTAGTTTCCGAATTCAAAAATACAAAGAATTAAAAGCAGAACTAACTGCACAAATTACAGATCCTAAACTTTGGCTTATTGGCCATGATATTGACGGCAGTGTGATTTCAAAAGCTCAAGAAAACGCAGAGCGTGCTGACCTTGGTAGTGTGATTAAGTTTAAACAAAGCGATGCCACTAAATTAACCTCAGTTGCGAAACTATCTGGTGTGGTGATTTCAAACTTACCTTATGGTGAACGTTTAGGCTCAATGGCTGAGCTGGTTAACTTACACCGTAGCTTAGGTGTTGGCTTCAAAAAGCACTTTAATCATTGGAAACTTGCTTTACTTGGCACTGACGAAAGCTTATTTAAGTTATTAAAGTTAGTTAAGTTAAAACGCTATAAGTTTAAAAATGGCCCGTTAGATGTTGTATTAAATCTTTACCAACTTGACGATAAACAAGTAGAACTTAGCAAAGAAGATAAGCCGGCTCTTAATTTTGAAGGTTCAACAGCCTTTGCAAACCGTTTAAAGAAAAATAAGCAAAATTTAAAGAACTGGTTAAAGCAAAATGAAGTAAGCTGCTACCGTGTTTATGATGCGGATATTCCAGAATATAACGTAGCTGTTGATGTATACGATGATTCAGCGGTTATTTTTGAATATGCTGCACCGAAAGAAATCGATGACAATACGGCTCAAAAACGTTTGCAAGATGTGATCAGCTTGACCGCTGAGCAGTTAAAGATACCACCAGAAAATATTGCAGTTAAAGTGCGTAAAAAGCAAAAAGGTGAAGAGCAATATACCAAGGTAGCAAAACAAAATCGTACTCAAGTAGTTGAAGAGTTTGGCGCTAAGTTCAAAGTAAACTTATTTGATTATTTAGATACTGGTTTGTTCTTAGATCACCGATTAGCTCGTCGTTATATTCAACAAAACGCACAAGGCAAACGTTTCTTAAACTTGTTTGCTTATACAGGCAGCGCATCTGTGCATGCTGCTGTGGGTGGTGCTAAAGCCATTACCACGGTTGATATGTCAAAAACCTACTTAAAGTGGGCGCAAGAAAACTTTGCTCTGAATGATATCAGTAATACCCGTTATCGTTTTGAGCAAGCAGACTGCTTGAAGTGGCTTGAGTATGCACAAGGCCAATATGATTTAATTTTCTTAGATCCACCGACGTTCTCAAACTCAAAACGTATGAAAGATGCGTTTGATGTACAACGCGACCATATCAAACTACTTACCTGGGTTAAGAAAATTTTAAGCCCGAACGGTACGCTTATATTCTCAAACAATAAGCGTGGCTTTAGTATGGATGAAGTAGGGCTAATGGGTCTGGGTTTAAAAGCAGAAAACATTTCTGACAAGACTTTATCACCAGATTTTAAACGTAATAAGCAAATTCATAATAGCTGGCTTATTACTCATGGCTAATTTTACCCTGTACCACACTGATGGCTGTCATCTGTGTGAAATGGCCGATGAATTATTAATTGCTGCAAACGCTTCGTTTGTAGCAAAAGACATTATGGACAGTGAACAGCTGATTGAACTTTACCAAACCAGTATTCCGGTTGTGGAATCTCATCAAGGCGAGAAATTATTTTGGCCTTTTGATGCTGATCAATTAGCGCAATTTATTGCTGATAATAAAGAATAAGAGTAGTAATCACGATGGATTTAATCAGAATAGCCAAAGCTCAACTCGCTTATGGTACGCATCCACTACTAGATGATGCCGATGCCGTTATTGAGTCAGGTGAGCGTGTTTGTATCGTTGGTCGAAACGGTGCTGGTAAATCAACACTACTAAAAGTGCTTGATGGCCAAGTGACATTGGATGATGGCGAAATCAACCAATTAGGCGGTATTCGCATTTCTCGTTTAGAGCAAGATCCACCAAAAGGGGCGGCAGGCTCAGTATTTGATTATGTAGCGCAGGGCATGCCTGACATCGCTAACTTACTGATAGAATATCACCAAGTTAGTAATCAAATGCAAACAGACTATAACGATAAATTACTTAACAAATTAGAGCGTTTATCTAATCAATTAGAAACTGTTGATGGCTGGCGTTTTGATACCCGTATTCAGCTCGTTTTATCTCGTTTAGAGCTAGATCCAGAAGCCAAGCTTGAATCATTATCGGGTGGTTGGTTACGTAAAGTTGCTCTTGCAAGAGCCTTGGTTAGTGAACCCGATTTACTGCTACTTGATGAGCCTACCAACCACTTAGATATGAGTAGTGTTATTTGGCTTGAGCAGTTTTTAAAAGAGTTTAAAGGCGGTATCGTTTTTATTTCTCACGACCGTGCATTCATTCGAGCAGTTGCAACCCGTATTCTTGATTTAGATCGCGGTAAACTGGTTTCGTACCCAGGCGATTATGCGACATATCTTGAGCAAAAAGCGCATGATTTAAAAGTAGAAGAAACACAAAACGCACTATTTGATAAACGCTTAGCAGAAGAAGAAGCGTGGATCCGCCAAGGTATTAAAGCACGTAGAACGCGTAATGAAGGCCGTGTACGCGCTTTAAAAGAGTTACGTAAAGAGCGTAAGCAGCGTGTTGATCAGGTAGGTAAAACCGACTTCAATATTGAAACAGCGGATCGTTCAGGTAAATTAGTATTCGAAGCGAAAAACATCTGTCATGCATTTAAAGATAAAGTGATCGCGAAAGATTTCTCGACCCTTGTTATGCGTGGCGATCGTGTTGGCCTTGTTGGCCCAAATGGTATTGGTAAAACAACACTGCTTAAAATTTTATTTGGTGACTTAACAGCAGATAGCGGCAGTGTTAAGCAAGGTGTTAACTTAGAGTTTGCTTATTTTGACCAATATCGTCAAAAGCTTGATGAAGAAGCCACAGTACAAGATAACGTAGCTGAAGGTAAGCAAGAAGTGATGATGGGCGGGCGCTCACGTCATGTGCTAGGTTACTTGCAAGACTTCTTATTCCCACCGGCAAGAGCGCGTACGCCAGTAAAAGCGCTTTCAGGTGGTGAGAAAAACCGCTTATTATTAGCAAAGTTATTTTTAAAGCCATCTAACATAATTGTTCTCGATGAGCCAACCAATGACCTCGATATTGAAACTTTAGAGCTCTTAGAGGAGATCATTAACCAATATCAGGGCACTGTACTGATTGTAAGCCATGACCGTGAATTTATTGATAATACCTGTAATTCTGTATGGGCATTTGAAGGTAACGGCAAGATCACCGACATTGTTGGTGGCTATAGCGACTATGAAGCGTATGCAGCTCATTTAGCTGAGCAAGAAAAACAACAACAGCAACAAATTAAACAAGAAAAGCCGGCCGTTGTTAGCCAAGATAAAACACCAAAGAAAAGTAATAAACTCTCTTACAAATTAAAACTTGAATTAGAAGAATTACCCAGTAAAGTGGAACAACTTGAAAAAGCGTTAGACGCTCAGCAAGTTGTGGTTAATGACCCTGACTTTTTTAAGCAAGATGCTGCAATTACAACAGAAGCATTGAACCATTTAGCCGAGTTAGAGTCTGAGCTTGAAGTCGCTTTTGAGCGCTGGGAAGAACTCGAAGATTTAAAGAATCAGTAGTAAGGATTAAAATGAAATACAAATTACTCGCTGCCAGTATTTTAGCCACCCTAAGTACCTCAGCGATGAGCGCAACCTATAAATTAGAAGAATTAGGTGGAATTGATGGCGCTAAATTTAACTACGTAACAGATGTTAGTGAAAACGGTCACATCATAGGCTTAGCAAATGGCCTTTACAAATTACCCGTTGATGTCTCTTATATCGATTTTACAGATTCGTCGATCAAAGATGCTTATGATACAGCTAAAAAGCAGTATGAACTCATTGATAAAGAAATTACATTCACGCTTGATGATATTGAGAATAACGATGTGGTAAATACAAATGCCGATGCTCATGCATTTATGGTAAGTTTTTTAACAGGTCGTTCAACTGACTCAGAATATCAAAAATTATCAAGTGCAATTACAACACTTTACACATCTGAAGGTGCTTCAGAACAAGTTTTATTTGATGAACAGTCTCTTGATTTTGACGGCTTAACACGCTCGACTTCTAACTTACTAAATGCTGTAACAGATGACGGTGTAATGGTTGGTTGGGGCAGTGCACCTTACGAAAAAACATCGTTCACTCAAACAGATGAAGATGAAGAAGAAACCCACTTTTTAAGAGACTTCATTAGCCGTGCAATTGTTATCAGCGAAGACGGTGTGAAAGTTGAAATAGCACCAGAGTTTGATGAGTATGGTGGTGTTAGCTCAGCTAATGACATTATCAAAACAGCAAATGGCTATGAAGTTGTAGGTACTGTTTCAACGGATATTGCGGTTGATCCACTGGATGATATTACTGATAACTGTGACGGCGAAGATGAACCAGTTTCAGACTGTGTAGAAGCGTACAACCGTACTTATTCAACGGGTATTTATAATAAACGAGCTGTTAAGTGGACATTAGACAGTAATCTAAACATCACCAATACAGAAATGTATGGCTTAGGTTTAACGCCTGAAGATGACGAAGATTTCGCGTTCCGTAGTAACGCACTTGCGATCAACGAAAATGGTTTAGTGGTTGGTACGTCTGATGTGCGTTACAAGAGTAATAGTACACGTATTACTATGCCTGTTATTTTCGAAAATGGTGAAGTAAAAGAATTTATCGACCAAGAGGATGATTGGATTTCGGGTCAGCCTTTAGCGGTAAATAATGATAATGTTATTGTTGGCTACGCGAGCAAGCGTATCGACGGTACAACGCGTACAAAATTTTTCTACTACGATAAAAATAGCGATAGCGTTGTTTTCCCAACGGATTACTTCTCAAGCTCAAGTTCATTAGCTAACGATATCAATGACAATGGTATTGTTGTTGGTGAGGGCGAAACAGATATTTACAATACTTCTACGCGTCGTCGTGAAGGTTTCATGTACACCATTGGTGAAGATTCAGTTGTTAACTTAAACGATTTATTACCTTGTTATGAAGAAGATGGTGAGACTCGCTTTAAATACACGGTTGCTGAAGCGAAATCAATTAACAACAATAATGAAATCTTCGGTGTTGCGACTAAAACTGTTGAAAAGACAGATTCATTCGGTAACGTTGTAGTCGATGTTAATGGCAATATCGAATATGAAAGTGTCGCAGTGGCTGTTAAGTTAACACCAATTGACGGCAGCGTTGAAGAATGTCCTGCAGAAGAGATTGAACAATACGAGCGTCAATCAGCAAGCTTCCCTTGGTATGCATTATTGCTATTACCATTTGCAGCAGCACGTCGTGTATTTCGTAAGAAGTAATAATTAGAGAGTTGTTTGCAAAGCAAATAGCTTTCTTGCAAGAAATAAAAAACCCAGCTTTAAGCTGGGTTTTTTGTCTATACTGAAATCAGTTATTTTTTATGGCGATGTATCCATGCTTTACGGACTGAACGTTTCCAAAGCATGTCGGTACCAAAATAACCAATGATTGCCGCAGCTGTTGCACATATAAATGAGCCAACTAAAAATGCTGGGCCAATTGTTGTAAGGCTATCTATAAACCATTGCCAGCTTGGTTCAAATTGGAAGTGCTGCTGTGGTTGAGCAAGGGCAATGGTGCCTACAATATATGAACAATAGAAAATAGGAGGCATGGTCAGTGGGTTAGTGATCCACACTGTTGCAACAGAAATCGGTAAATTTACTCGAAATGGAATAGCCAGGGCGGCTGCAAGAACCATTTGAAAAGGAACAGGGATGAACGCAAAAAATAAACCAACTGCAAATGCACCGCGTGCTGAGCGTCTATTTAAGTGCCATAAATTGGCATCATGCAATAAACGACCAAAAATTCTTAAATACTTGTGTTCTTTTACCTTGTTATGATCAGGTAAAAAGCGTTGGATCGTTTTCTTAGCCATTTAAAGCAACCATTTACATCTATTTGGTTATGCAGCGGCTTTGTCATAGGCTGTTTTTTCACCCTATATACATTTGGCACTGCGGCGTTTTATATAATGAGTTTTGCTGTATTGCTAGCAGGTGCCTATTTTAAGCCTTTTTTAACTCTATTGTCAGGGTTTATTTGCGCTATTTTAGTAGTGATTTTTCATTACTTCATTTTTTACTCCATCTCTGACTGTCAAATCGATTATCAACAAAGCCGATTAGTTCGATTTGAGGTAGTTGAAACTTACAGTGAACAAAGCCCTTATTACATTAAAGCAAGTATGAAAAATATTGAATCTTGCTCTACAGGCATACGGCCTGCTCCTAATGCAATGCTAAGCATTACTTCAGATAAACCTGTTACTAGTGGAGATGAATTAAGCGCAGAACTCAAACTTAAACCTTACAGATCGGTAAAAAATTTCTATAGTTTTGATAGAGAACGGCAAGCATTACTTGAGCGAGTATTTTATAAAGGCCGAAGCGTAGGAGAGATAAGCTATTTAAATCATCATCGATATGACTCCCTTCGAGTGAGTTACCGGACATATATTGAAAAAGTGACGGCAAACACCCAATTACAATGGCTTTATTATGCGCTTTTAACCGGTGACAAAAGTAAAATAAGCTATGAAGATAGAAAACACCTACGTGAATTAGGTTTGTCGCATCTGCTTGCTATTTCAGGTCTTCATATCGGACTTATCTTTGCAGTCGGCTTTTATAGTAGTAAGTGGCTGTTAAGAGTGAGTCATTTACGCGTAAGACAATCAATTCAATTAAATAAGTTATTTGTTTTTGTAGGCTTCTGTTGCTCGTTCGTCTATGTCTATTTAAGTGATTTTATAGTTTCCGCAAGCCGAGCGCTGCTGATGTTAGGCTGTTACCTTGTTATTTATAACCTAGGGAAAAACCCAGTGCGTTGGCGTTCTATTTTGTACGCCTTGAGTGTTGTGTTGTTTATAGACCCATTTGCACTTTTGAACCCCGGGCTCTATTTCAGTTTTTTGGCCGTTACGATCATCTTTCTACTGACTAAAAACACAGTTAATTTGTCACTTGGTTTTTTAAAGCGATTTGCACAGCTATTGCGAGTTCAGTGCTCTTTATTTGTTGGTTTATTGCCTCTATCCTTATATTACTTCTCAGGGACTAGTGTCATAGGTTTATTGATTAACCTTATTGCTGTGCCCTTGGTTGGTGTGCTGTTATTACCTTTCTTAATTTTTTATAGTTTGGCTTCCAGTCTGCTGGATATTTCTGGTTTGTTATCAGTCGTCGACAGTGCGCTGTATTGTGGCTATCAATTACTACTTTCTATCCCTAGTGACTGGCGTTGGTTGTCGTTTAATGAGTTTAATTTTTTATTATTGATCATAAGTTACATAACACTTCTGCTGTTGTACTTTAGCCCAAATAAATATGTGTGCTTAATTCCTGTTTGTATATATGCCGTCGATAGTGAATTACAGCCAGAAGCTAAGTTTCAGTTGGATGTGTTTGATGTCGGTCATGGCTTAATGGTGATGGTAAGCCACAAAAATAAAGCGATAATTTATGATTTAGGCCCACAGTATTTTGGCCGTTATGATTATGTACACCGCGTATTACTTAATAACATCAATAAACAACAGTTATCTGTTATCGCAACAATAATAAGCCACTTAGATAACGACCATTCCGGCGGTTTAGCAAGTTGGAAAATGGTTGGCTTTCAACACACTCTAGCTATCTTTCATCCTCAGGGGCTGGGAAATAAGTGCAAAACAGCAACGCTCAAGCTTGATGAGCTTAAAATCAGAAGTTTTACAGCAAAGGTAGAAAGCGCTAGCCGTAATGATCAGTCGTGTTTATTAAAAGTAACTGGTTTTAATTATTCAGTGTTACTGACTGGGGATATATCCGCAGCGGCAGAAACTAAGCTTGTTGAAGAGGGGATGGATTTAGGAGCGACTATTTTAATAAGCCCCCATCATGGTAGTAATACCTCTTCAAGTTATGAGTTTATAGGTGCAGTAAACCCGGAAGTGGTTATCCATTCATCTGCTTATCAAGGGCAATGGCGCTTTCCTCATCCTGAGGTTGTAAACCGTTATAACCAACACCATATAAAGCAGTTATCGACGGCAGAGAATGGTCATATACGCATAAAATTTTATTCAGATACTTATCGCTTAGAATTTGCGCGAGAGCAGGAAAGTTATTGGTTCGAACAAGATTGACGTTTTGTTTTTACCCCCTAAAGGCTACAATAGTCGAAGTCTATGAATAAGAGAGTGTTATGGATCAAACTACATCCCAAATCTATAAGCGATTAATCAGTTATGTGGGTGACTATAAGTTAATCGCGTTTTTCGCCATTGTAGGCATGATTGGCTATTCAGCCATGGATGCATTGTTTATCAATTTAATGAAGCCCTTCATTGATGAAGGTTTAAATGATCGTAACACTGATGTTTTAACTTATGCACCATTTGTTGTAATTGCATTGGTATTAGGTCGTGGCATGTTTAACTATATGTCGTCGTACTGTTTAAGTTATGTAGGCTCTCAAGTTGTAAGAACGTTGCGCCAACAATTATTCGAACATATTTTACATCTGCCGGTGTCCTTTCATGATAAAAATTCAAATGGCGATTTAATCTCTAAAATCACCTTTGATACTGAGCAGGTTCAACAAGCCATTACTAAAGCCCTATTAATTGTTGTTAGAGAAGGGGCCTTTGTTGTTTTCTTACTATTTAATATGTTTTATACCAGTTGGAAGCTATCACTGATATTTTTAGTCATTATTCCGCTGGTGGCCGTGATCGTCGCCTTTGTGTCGAAACGTTTTCGTATGATTTCTAAAAAAATCCAATCTGCTATGGGCCAAGTAACTCGCAGCTCAGAGCAAATGCTATCTGGTCACAAGGTGATTCATGGCTTTGGTGGTCAACAGCAAGAGATATCGCAATTCTCGGCTATTAATAATCATAATCGTCAGCAGCGCATTAAAATGGATGCAACTAAAGCGTTAAGCGTTTCTGTTATCCAAATTTTGGCAGCAAGCGCGATGGCCGTGATTTTATGGGTTGTGTCTATGCCGTCGATGATTGATACCATCAGTTCAGGTGACTTCGTATTACTTATTTCATCAATGATGATGTTATTACGCCCACTGAAGCAACTTTCAAACGTTAATAGCGATTTACAACGTGGTATTTCGGCAGCGCAAAGTATCTTTTTAGTACTTGATGAAGAAGTAGAAAAAGACACTGGCACTTACAGCGTTGACAAAGTAACTGGGAAAATTGAAGTAAACAATGTGACCTTTAAATACCCAACGAAAGATGAGCCTGTATTAAAGAATTTATCACTTTCGATTAATGCTGGCGAAAGCATCGCATTGGTTGGCCGTTCTGGCTCAGGTAAATCGACCATCTCAAATTTATTACCACGTTATTATGAGCTTGAAGGTGATAGTGAAATTTTGCTTGATGGCGTCAACATTGCTGATTACAAACTGACAGATTTACGTAAGCAATTTGCACTCGTTTCACAGCAAGTGGTTTTATTTAATGACACCATAACGAATAACATTTGCTATGGCCTCGACCGCGAATTAACAAACGAGGAGTTAATGGCCGTTGCCAAGAAAGCCCATGTTTGGGAGTTTGTTAAAGACTTACCAGAAGGTTTAGATACCATGGTGGGTGAAAACGGCGTTATGTTGTCAGGCGGCCAGCGTCAGCGAATAGCCATTGCGCGTGCAATATTAAAAGATGCCCCTATTTTGATTCTAGATGAGGCAACATCTGCACTTGATACTGAATCTGAAAAACTGATCCAACAAGCACTTGATAGCTTAATGAAACAAAAAACATCGATTGTGATAGCACACCGTTTATCTACAATAGAAAACAGTGATTGCATTTATGTTATCGACCATGGTCAAGTTATCGAAAAGGGCACGCATAGCGAGCTGCTTGAAAAAGACGGTACCTATAGTGCGTTATGTAAAATGCAGTTTGGTGAGCAATAGTGAGTGTTATTGAAAAAAGCTGGTATAAAAAGCCAGGTTTAATCAGTGTTTTACTGTTTCCTTTCAGTGTGCTTTTTTGGCTTATCTCAAAACTTCGAGCTTTGTTTTATAAGCTTAATATTCTAAAAGCATTTAAAGCGCATGTTCCTGTCATTGTTGTTGGTAACATAAGTGTGGGTGGAAACGGCAAAACGCCATTTGTTATTTGGCTTGCTGAGTACTTACAGCAGCAAGGTTTAAAAGTGGCGGTGATCAGTCGTGGCTATGGTGGTCAGTCTGATTCGTATCCTTTGTTAGTGACTGAACAAACGAGTACAGCGCAAGCGGGTGACGAACCAGTACTTATTAAACGCCGCCTAGGTTGTGTTGTAATGGTTGGCCCTGACCGACAAGCCAGTATAAAAAAATTAGAACAACATGATATCGATGTCATTATTTCTGATGATGGCATGCAGCATTATAAAATGGCGCGTGATATCGAATGTTGTATTGTTGATAGTGAACGCCAATTTGGTAACGGTTTATTAATGCCTGCTGGTCCACTTCGTGAAACCAAAGCGCGCTTAAAATCGGTTGATTTAGTCATAGAAAATGGTGGCAACGCTCAAAGCCGCTATGATTTAGCATCAAGCCCATTTCGAACCGTAAGTAATTCAGAACTTGTCAATTCAGTTCAAGATAAAGGCCATGCGGTCAGTGCTATTGGTAACCCGAAACGCTTTGAAATAAGTCTTGAGCAGCAAGGCATTAACTTACTATCGACTCATCATTTTCGTGATCATTATGCCTACCAAGCAAATGACTTTAGCGATTTTGCAGATGACGCTGTATTTATGACAGAAAAAGATGCAGTTAAATGCTTTAGTTTTGCTAAACCAAATTGGTATTATTTACCTGTTGATGCAAAGCCAACAGCAGCAGTTATCGAAAAACTTAATTTATTATTAAAACAAAAAGGGATCCTCAATGGCCTTTGATACAAAATTACTTGAAATTATCGCTTGCCCAGTGTGTAAAGGTAAATTACGTCTTGATAAAGATAATCAAGAGCTTATCAGTACTGCTGCGAAACTAGCGTACCCAATCAAAGACGATATCCCGGTGCTTTTAGAAAATGAAGCCCGTGAATTAAGCCAAGAAGAGGTTGATAAGTGGAATTCGTAGTCGTTATCCCAGCTCGCTACGCATCGACGCGTTTACCAGGCAAACCACTTGCTGATATTTGTGGTAAACCTATGATCCAACATGTTTATGAAAAAGCGGTTGCTTCTGGTGCATCACAAGTTTATGTAGCGACTGATCATCAAACAGTGTTTGATGCAGTAAAGAACTTTACTGATAATGTATTAATGACACGTGAAGATCACCAATCAGGCACAGAACGTTTAGCTGAAGTTGTTGAACAGTTAAAACTTGAAAGTGACACTATTGTTGTCAACGTGCAAGGTGATGAGCCCTTATTGGCAAGCGAAAATGTATCTCAAGTTGCCATGTTACTTGCTGATTCTGATGCGCCAATGGCGACTTTGAGCACCAGCATTGATGAGGTTGATGATATATTTAATCCCAACTGTGTAAAAGTCATTAACGATGCAGACAACAATGCACTGTATTTTTCGCGTTCGCCAATCCCTTATCACCGTGATGCGATGATGAATGATGACCGAGATAAGCTAAATCTTGCTGATTTTGCGCGCCATATTGGTATATATGCTTATCGTGCTGGCTTTATTAAGGACTACATCGAATTACCAGAATCTCGATTAGAGCTTTTAGAGTCATTAGAGCAGCTTCGCGTACTTTATCATGGTCACAAAATTAAAATCGCAAAAGCTCTGTGTGCACCACAAGCAGGCGTAGATACCCATGAAGACTTAGCGCGCGTTATTGCAGTGCTTGGCAACTAAAAATGCATGATGTAAACAATGTTCATCTTCATGCCAGTGAAGATGACTTCTTTGTTTTTTATAAACCAGCAGGTGTGAGCTTTCATAGTGAACAATGTGCTGGTTTTGTCGTACTTGCTGAAGAGCTTGTTAATGAGAAGCTCTATCCGGTTCATCGGCTAGATAAAGTGACCTCTGGTTTGATCATTTTAGCCCGTAACAAAGAAGCTGCAGCCGAATTCACTTCGCTATTTTCTGATCATAAAATAAATAAGTTTTATCTAGCCGTTAGTGATACTAAGCCTAAGAAAAAGCAAGGTTGGATAAAAGGGGATATGCAAAAAAGTCGTCGTGGTGCATTTAAGCTGTTAAAGAGCCAAACGAATCCTGCTATCACACGCTTTTACTCAAAAAGTATTCGACCTGGGCTTCGTGCATACTTGTTAAAGCCATTCTCTGGTAAGACACATCAGCTTAGAGTGGCGATGAAAAGCTTAGGCGCTCCAATTCTAGGTGATAGTACCTATGCTGGTAGTAAAGACGAGCGCACAAACTTGCATGCCTATGCACTACAATTTAGCTATAAAGAGCAGCTTAAAGAGTATCGATGTGATTACACTTTAGGTACTCATCTTAATGAAGTTTTTAACTCAGACGAATTCAAAGAGTGGACCGCTCCTTGGACGTTGGATTGGTAAATGAAAGAAACAACACAAGACATCCGTTTTGGTGGCATTAAACGTTTATATGGCCATCAACAATTTGATTGGTTACAACAAGCACATTTTTGTGTCATTGGTATTGGTGGCGTAGGTAGTTGGGCTGCTGAAGCATTGGCTCGAACGGGTGTAGGACAACTAACCCTCATTGATTTAGATGATATTTGTGCAACCAATGTTAATCGGCAAATTCATGCTTTAACTGGCACCGTAGGCGAAGCAAAAGTAGAAGCGATGAAAACACGTTGTGAGCTTATAAATCCAGATATCAAAATTAATGTTATTGACGATTTCATTACACTAGATAACATTCGTGAGCATATTCAAGGTTTTGACTATGTGATTGATTGTATTGATGCTGTAAAAGAAAAAGCTGCGCTTATTGCTCACTGTAAACGCATAAAACTACCGGTTATTACCACCGGAGGAGCAGGCGGGCAAACCGACCCTAGTCAAATCAGTTTTGGTGACGTTGCAAAGACAACTCATGATCCATTGCTTGCAAAAGTACGTTATATTTTGCGAAAACAGTACAACTTTAGTAGCAATCCAAAGCGAAAATTTAACGTCGATTGTGTTTATTCTACAGAGCAGCTTGTATATCCAACCTCTGAAGGTGAGGTTTGCCAAGCAAAACAAGGTGCAGATGGCTCAATGAATATGGACTGTAATAATGGTTTTGGCTCTGCAACCATGGTGACAGGCAGCTTTGGCTTTTTTGTTGCAGCCAAAGCGATTAGAAAATACCTTGATAAAAAACAGCGTAGTTTATAAAACTTATTGTTTTTGTTCAGCCATGGTTTGAATTTTATCAACCATGGCTTTAATACCATTACCACGAGAAGGGCTCAAATGGCTAATTAGACCGAGTCGTTCAAATTCATCATAGGCATTAATTTGCGCTGCTTGCTCCGGTGTTAGACCATTGTATAAGGCTAAAATTAAAGCCAATAGTCCTTTAACGATGCGAGTATCTGAATCGCCCGCTAAAACCAGGCTGTTTTCAGTATGATCAAAGTCGATATATAGCCAAACTTTACTTTCACAGCCTTTAACTAGAGCATCATCTACTTTGAGTACTTCAGGCATAACAGGTAATTGCTTACCTAAGAGCATTATTTGGCGATATTTTTGCTGCCACCCAGCAGCGGTTTCAATGTTTTTACTAACGGCTTCAAACGCTGAATTCATAACTTATCCAAAATTAATCTAATAACTCGACACTACTTTTAACAGCACTGATAAAGGAATCGACATCAGCTTTATTGTTATATAACGCAAAACTTGCTCGTACAGTTCCTGGTATACCTAAATGGCTCATTATAGGTTGCGTACAATGATGGCCACTACGCACGGCAACGCCAAATCCATCAAGTAGGGTGGCTAAATCAAACGGATGTTCATCGCGATAATTAAAACTAATGTTACCGATGTTATCTGTTTGGTTTGAATAGATATTAATACCATCAATAGCTGATAATTGTTTTATCGCATAGTCAAAAACTGTATGCTCATGTTGACGCATTAGCTGAAAATCTAACGATGTTAAATAATTTATTGCCTCACTAAAGGCAATGACACCTGCAATATTGGGTGTTCCTGCTTCAAATTTACCCGGTGCATCACGAAAAGTGCTGTGTGTTAGGTTCACTGTTTCGATCATTTCGCCACCGGTTTGATATACATCGAGCGAATTTAACAGCTCAAATCGGCCATATAGGCCTCCTAAACCTGTCGGCCCGAGCATTTTATGGGCAGAAAATACGTAAAAATCACAGGAAATTTCTTGTAAATTAGGGCGTAAATGCATCGCTGCCTGCGCACCATCAACAACAGAAATAGCATTAATGGCTTTACATGCGCTAATGATTGGCGCTAAATCAGTGATGTTACCAAGGGTATTTGATGCATGGGTAATAGCGACAATTTTAGGCTTTTGTTGCTTGATAAATTCACTACAGTGCACGCTATTAATAATTAAATCATTTTCTATCGGCAAAATAATGACTTCTGCACCGGTACGCTGAGCTAGCTGTTGCCAAGGGACGATGTTAGCGTGATGTTCAATAGTAGATAGGGCAATTTTATCGCCAGGATTAAGCCTCGAAGCCAGACCATTTGCGATTAAATTAATCGATTCGGTTGCCCCTTTGGTCCACACTATCTCATTATTTTTTACAGAAAAATAATCTGCAAGTAGCGTTCGTGTATGCTCATATTGGCGTGTCGCGTTTTCACTGAGTGTATGGCGGCCGCGGTGCACATTGGCGTTCTCGTGGCTATAAAAACGGCTAAGAGCATTAATAACTGCCTGTGGCTTTTGCGAGGTAGCCGCTGAGTCTAAATACACCAAAGGCTGCTCATTGACTGTTTCATTCAGTATTGGAAAGTCAGCACGTATTTTTGTGATATCGAACATGAAAGGCCTTAAGCTACAAGAATGCGACGATTTTAATTACTTTGCACAAATAGACAAGTGCAGGGCAACAAAAAAGGCCGCATAGCGGCCTTTTTTAAACGCAAATTCGTATTAACGCTTGTCTGTTGGTACGTAATCGCGTGAAGTTTCACCAGTATATAACTGACGAGGACGGCTGATCTTGTGACCAGGTTGAGAAAGCATCTCATCCCAGTGAGAGATCCAACCAACAGTACGTGACATTGCAAAGATTACAGTGAACATACTTGTTGGAATACCGATTGCTTTTAAGATGATACCTGAGTAGAAATCTACGTTAGGGTAAAGTTTCTTCTCAACAAAGTATGGGTCTTCAAGTGCAATTTGCTCAAGCTTCATAGCGATATCAAGAAGTGGATCTTGAATGTTTAGCTCAGCAAGTACTTCGTGACATGTTTGACGCATTACTGTCGCACGTGGGTCGAAGTTTTTGTATACGCGGTGACCAAAGCCCATAAGACGGAAAGGATCAGACTTATCTTTCGCTTTAGCAACGTACTCGTCGATACGGTCAACAGAGCCGATTTCTTCTAACATGTTAAGACATGCTTCGTTAGCACCACCGTGCGCAGGGCCCCATAGAGATGCGATACCAGCCGCGATACACGCGTAAGGGTTAGCACCTGAAGAACCAGCTAGACGAACAGTTGACGTTGATGCGTTTTGCTCGTGGTCAGCGTGAAGCATGAAGATTTTGTCCATTGCTTTAGCAAGAACAGGGCTTACTTTGTATTCTTCAGCTGGTACTGAGAACATCATGTGTAAGAAGTTTTCAGCGAAGCTTAAGTCGTTACGCGGGTAAACAAACGGTTGACCTACATTGTATTTGTAAGCCATCGCAGCGATAGTTGGTAATTTAGCAACTAGCTTGATTGCGCTTGTTTTACGTTGTGTTGCATCAGTGATGTCTAAATCTTCGTGGTAAAAAGAAGAAAGAGCACCTACAACACCACACAGCATTGCCATTGGGTGAGCGTCAAAGCGGAAACCTTGGAAGAAGTTTGCGATTTTAGTATCAAGCATTGTGTTGTGCGTGATTTCTTGAGCAAACGCTTCGTATTGTTCTTTAGTCGGTAACTCGCCGTTTAATAGTAAGTAGCAAAGCTCGATGTAGTTTGATTCATCAGCTAATTGCTCGATTGGGTAACCACGGTGTAATAAAACACCTTTGCCGCCATCGATGTAAGTGATTGAAGATTCACAAGAACCGGTCGACATGAAACCTGGGTCGTAAGTGAAGTGACCGTGTGAACCTAACGTACGTACGTCGATTACGTCTTGGCCAGCAGTGCCTTGGTAAATTGGAAGTTCGATTGGATCAAGACCATCAATATGGACCGTGGCTTTCTTATCCGCCATCTATTTATCTCCTATTAAGATAACAACTCTGATTGTTATGTTCTGAATCTGTTTAAGCACATTCTTTTCATTTTAACGTGAAAGAGGGGTATAAAGTCAATTTTTATAAACATTATGCACAAATGGATAATAAATATTCTGCCAGGATTAAATATTATACTATTGGCTAATTCGCAAACGTCTCTTACTAAACAAGAATTGTAAAAAGACCTTTGGCTATATATACTATCCAAGGTTTTATACCGTATTGTCTGTAGGTAAACTTTATTTTTACATTTGAGTTTTGCATAAGTGTGAACTTTTTGTGTATCAACACGGTTTACTTAGATAGTTCCATCGAAATTCATTTTGATGGGTTTTAGAAAAACAAGTAGATGAGCTCCTTAGTGGGCAAGATGGGCAAGTAACTGTGAAAAAGCAAAGACCTGTAAATCTAGATCTAACAACTATATCTATGCCGGCAACGGCTAAAGCATCAATTTTTCACCGCGTCACCGGTGTTGCATTATTTTTTGCTTTAACGTTTGTCATTTGGGCTTGGTCTGAGTCTCTTTCTTCTGCAGAAGGTTTTGAATTCGTCAAGGGTCTGTTCAGCGGATTCATTGCCAAATTCATAGCATGGGGCACCATTTCTGTATTGGCGTATCACTTAATCGGTGGTATCCGTCATATCATTATGGACATGGGTCACTGGGAAGAACTTGAATCAGGTAACTTCAGCGCTAAAGTTGCATTAGCTTTAGGTGTTGTAGCTGCAATTCTAGCAGGAGTGTGGATATGGTTTTAAATCAAGCAACTCTTAAACGTGATGGTGTACAAGATTTCGTATCACTACGTGCAACAGCATTAATAATCAGCGCTTACGCGATTTTTATTATCGGCTATTTTTTATGTACGCCAGAAGTCACTTTCGAAGCCTGGCAAGGCCTATTCTCTAACCTAGCAATGAAAGGGTTTACCTTAATTACCCTAGTTTGCATCATGGTTCACACCCGTATCGGCCTTTGGCAAGTTCTTACTGACTATGTTAAATGCGCTAAATTACGTGCTGTTTTAGGCTTTGTATTAAACCTTATGGCTGTTGCTTACGTAGCAATTGGTCTAATCGTTTTATGGGGTGTTTAAGTGAATTATTCTGTTCGTGAATTTGACGCTGTAGTGATTGGTGCCGGTGGTGCGGGTATGCGCGCAGCACTAGCTATCACTGAATCAGGCAAAACCTGTGCACTTATCTCAAAAGTTTTCCCTACACGTTCTCACACTGTGTCTGCACAGGGTGGTATTACGGTTGCTCTGGGTAACTCACATGAAGATAACTGGGAATGGCACATGTACGATACTGTTAAAGGTTCCGATTTCATCGGTGACCAAGACGCTATCGAATATATGTGTAAAACAGGCCCAGAAGCTATTACTGAATTAGAAAACATGGGTTTACCATTTTCTCGTTTTGAAAATGGCCGTGTTTACCAACGTCCTTTCGGCGGTCAGTCGAAAAACTTTGGTGGTGAACAGGCTGCACGTACTGCAGCAGCTGCTGACCGTACTGGTCACGCGCTATTACACTGTTTATATCAACAGAACGTTAAGAACAAAACTAACGTATTCTCTGAGTGGTACGCACTAGATTTAGTTAAAAACAGCGACGGTAACGTTGTTGGTTGTACAGCAATCGACATCGAGTCTGGCGAAGTTGTTTACTTCAAATCAAAAGCTGTTGTATTAGCAACAGGTGGTGCAGGCCGTATCTACGCATCGACAACGAATGCACACATCAATACTGGTGACGGTGTTGGTATGGCTACACGTGCTGGTGTTGCAATGCAAGATATGGAAATGTGGCAGTTCCACCCAACAGGTATTGCCGGTGCCGGTGTACTTGTGACTGAAGGTTGTCGTGGTGAAGGTGGTTACCTTCTAAACAAAGACGGCGAACGCTTCATGGAACGTTACGCACCAAATGCAAAAGACTTAGCGTCTCGTGACGTTGTAGCTCGTTCAATGATGACTGAGATCCGTGAGGGTCGTGGCTGTGAAGGTCCTTATGGTCCTCACATCAAGCTTAAGCTTGACCACTTAGGTGAAGAAACGCTTAACCTACGTCTTCCAGGCGTATGTGACCTTGCGAAAACGTTCGCACACGTTGATCCAGCTAAAGAACCAATTCCAGTTATCCCAACATGTCACTACATGATGGGTGGTGTTCCAACTAACGTAAATGGTCAAGCATTACAAATTGATGCAAACGGCCAAGAGAAAGTAGTTGAAGGTTTATTCGCTGTTGGTGAGATTGCTTGTGTATCTGTACACGGTGCTAACCGCCTAGGTGGTAACTCGCTACTTGACTTAGTTGTATTCGGCCGCGCTGCTGGTAACTTCTTAGGTAAGTACCTTAACGGTGTCGAAGCAGGTAAAGATGCGTCTGAATCAGACCTTGAAGCATCACTTGCACGCTTTAACCGTTGGGAAAGCTCTAAAGCTGGCCAAGGTGAAGACCCAGTACAAATCAAGAAAGACCTTCAAATGTGTATGCAACTTAACTTCTCGGTATTCCGTGAAGGTGATGCAATGGCAACCGGTCTTAAAGAGCTTAAAGAAATTCGTGAACGTCTTCAGTACGCTCGTCTTGACGACAAGTCAACTGAATTCAACACTGCACGTATCGAATGTCTAGAGCTTGATAACTTGATGGAAACAGCATACTCAACAGCAGTAGCTGCAAACTTCCGTACAGAAAGCCGTGGTGCACACTCTCGTTTTGACTTCCCAGATCGTGATGACGATAACTGGCTATGTCACTCTATCTATAACCCAGTTACAGATGAAATGACAAAACGTGAAGTAAACTACGCGCCGAAACTGCGTGAAGCTTTCCCACCTAAAGCACGTACATATTAGGAGCGAGACGATGGCACAAGTACAATTATCGGTTTATCGTTACAATCCAGATGTTGATAATGCACCACGTATGCAGGACTTCACGCTAGAGACGCAAGAAGGCCAAGATATGATGGTATTGGATGCGCTTATGCAATTAAAAGAGCAAGATCCAACATTATCATTCCGTCGTTCATGCCGTGAAGGTGTGTGTGGTTCAGACGGTATCAACATGAATGGTAAAAACGGTTTAGCGTGTATTACTCCTTTATCAACGCTACTTAAAGGTGGCAAAGGTAAAATCGTAATTCGTCCTTTACCAGGTTTACCTGTGGTACGTGACCTTGTTATTGACATGAGTCAGTTCTACACTCAATACGAAAAAGTTAAGCCTTACCTAATCAACGACACGCCTGCGGCGGGTGAGCGTCTTCAGTCAATCGAAGAACGTGATAAGTTAGATGGCTTATATGAGTGTATCTTATGTGCATGTTGTTCAACATCGTGTCCTTCGTTCTGGTGGAATCCAGACAAGTTCATCGGTCCTGCGGGTCTTCTTCATGCGTATCGTTTCTTGGCTGATAGCCGCGATACAGCTACTGAAGAGCGTCTTGCTGACCTTGACGATGCGTTCAGCGTGTTCCGTTGTCACAGTATCATGAACTGTGTTAGCGTGTGTCCAAAAGGTCTTAACCCGACCAAAGCAATTGGACAAATCAAATCAATGCTTTTAAACCGCGCTGTTTAAAGCTTGAATATGTAAGGTGGTTAAGTGATTAACCACCTTGTTTTTACAACAATTAATTTCTGCGCTAAAGAAAAGGGCTTATAAATGCACGAAGGTGTGATGAAGGCATGGCTAGAATCTTCTCACTTAAACGGCGGTAACGTTGCTTACGTAGAAGAGCTTTATGAAGCGTACTTAGATGATGCGACTTCTGTGCCAGAAGAATGGCGAGAAGTGTTCGAACAATTACCAAAAGTTGATGGTGTGGATGTTGACGTTAAACATTCAGAAGTTCGTTCACAATTTGCACAGCTTGCTAAAAACAAGCATAGAGAAGTAGTGGTAGCAGAGGGTGGCTCTGGCGATCCTAAACAGGTCAAGGTGCTACAACTTATTAATGCTTTCCGTTTCCGTGGTCACCAAAATGCCAACCTAGATCCATTAGGTATTTGGCAACGCGAACGTGTTCGTGATCTAGAATTAGAGTACCACGATTTATCTGAAGCTGATTTTGACCGTGAATTCAATGTGGGTTCGTTTGCTGTCGGTCGCGAAACCATGCCATTAGGTGAGCTATATCAAGCACTCAAAACGACTTATTGTGGGTCGGTAGGTGCTGAGTATATGCACATCACTTCAACTGAAGAAAAACGTTGGTTACAACAACGTTTAGAATCAGTGCAATCACGTCCAACGTTCTCTAAAGAAGAAAAGCTACGTATCCTTAAAGGATTAACAGCTGCAGATGGCCTTGAAAAATATTTAGGGGCTAAGTTCCCCGGTGCAAAACGTTTCTCACTTGAAGGTGGTGATGCGTTAGTACCAATGCTTAAAGAACTAATTCATCGTGCAGGTGAAAGCGGACAAAAAGAAGCTGTTATTGGTATGGCTCACCGCGGTCGCTTGAACGTACTAGTGAACGTCTTAGGTAAAAACCCATCAGAATTATTCGATGAGTTCGCTGGTAAACACAAAGACACATTAGGCTCAGGTGATGTTAAATATCACATGGGTTATTCATCTGACTTTGCAACTAACGGTGGCAACGTGCACATGGCACTTGCATTTAACCCGTCTCACTTAGAAATCGTTAACCCAGTGGTTATGGGTTCGGTACGTGCTCGTTTAGACCGTCTAGGTGATAAGTCAGGTATTAAAGCATTACCAATTACTATTCACGGTGACTCTGCAATCGCAGGTCAAGGTGTTGTACAAGAAACATTTAACTTATCGCAAACTAATGCATTTAGTTGTGGTGGTAGTATCCGTATCGTTGTAAATAACCAAGTTGGTTTCACAACGTCTAAACAGTCTGATGTACGTTCTACACCATACTGTACTGATATTGCGAAAATGGTTCAGGCACCAATTTTCCACGTTAACTCTGACGATCCTGAAGCGGTTGCATTTGTTACTCAAATCGCACTTGATTTCAGAAACCAGTTTAAACGTGATGTAGTGATTGATTTAGTATGTTATCGCCGTCATGGTCATAACGAAGCGGATGAGCCGAACGCGACTCAACCACTTATGTACCAAAAAATCAAAAAGCATCCAGTACCTCGTCTAATTTATGCAGATCAATTAGTTGCTGAAGGTTCATTCTCAGAAAATGAAGTTAAAGCACTTGCTGATGATTACCGTAACGGTTTAGACAAAGGCAACTGTGTTGTTGAAGAAATTCAACTAGAAACATCGCACTCTTCTGATTGGGCTAAGTTTGTTGGTCACGATTGGGATGTTGAGTACGATGCAACAGTATCGGTTGAAAAGTTAAAAGAGCTTGGCGAAAAAGTAGCAAGCTTCCCCGAAAGCCACAAAGCACAGTCGCGCGTTAAGAAAATCTACGACGACCGTAAGCTAATGGCAACAGGTGAAAAACCACTTGATTGGGGTATGGCTGAAACACTTGCTTATGCAACCCTTGTTGATGCGGGGACTGATATCCGTTTAACAGGTCAAGATTCAGGCCGTGGTACATTCTTCCACCGTCATGCTGTTGTTCATAACCAAACTGATGCATCAACATACTTGCCGCTGCAAAATATCAGCGAAAAGCAAGGTGCATTTGAAGTATATGACTCAGTTCTTTCTGAAGAAGCAGTACTTGCATTTGAATATGGTTACGCAACAGCTGAACCTACGTCACTTGTAATGTGGGAAGCACAATTTGGTGACTTCGCTAACGGTGCACAAGTTGTATTTGACCAATTCTTAAGTTCAGGTGAGCAGAAGTGGGGCCGTTTATGTGGTCTTACATGTTTACTTCCACATGGTTATGAAGGTCAAGGTCCTGAGCATAGCTCGGCACGTTTAGAGCGTTTCTTACAGTTGTGTGCTGATCACAACATGCAAGTATGTGTTCCTTCAACACCTGCTCAAGTTTATGCAATGCTTCGTCGTCAATCTGTACGTCCACTTCGTCGTCCATTGATTGTTATGACGCCTAAGTCGCTACTTCGTCACCCGTTGGCAACGTCTTCACTTGAAGAGTTATCTGAAGGTGTGTTCCACAATATGATCGATGAAATCGATGATATTGCAGCAGATAAAGTAGAACGCGTTGTATTCTGTAGCGGTAAAGTTTACTACGAACTACTGCAAGAGCGTCGTAAGCAAGAATTAAATAACATTGCTATTGTTCGTGTAGAACAATTATATCCATTCCCACACGCTGAGATGGATACAATCATGCAGCGTTACCAACACGTTAAAGATTTTGTTTGGTGTCAAGAAGAGCCGCAAAACCAAGGTGCATGGTATTGTTCTCAACACCACTTTGTTGACGCAATCCCTGCCGGTGCTAAATTAACTTACGCAGGTCGTAAAGCATCAGCATCACCAGCGTGTGGTTATATGTCAGTGCATAATAAAGAACAACAAGCGCTAATTGCAGATGCGCTTACTATTGAAAAGAAAGGATAAGCAATGAGCACAGAAATTAAAGTTCCTGTACTTCCTGAGTCGGTTGCTGATGCTACAGTTGCAACATGGCACGTAAGTGTTGGCGACAAAGTAAGCCGCGACCAAAACTTAGTAGATATCGAAACAGATAAAGTTGTTTTAGAAGTTGTTGCACCAAATGACGGTGTAATCACTGAAATTTCACAAGAAGAAGGTGCAACGGTACTTGGCGAACAAGTAATTGCATTACTTGGTGATGCAGATGCTGCACCAGCAAGTGACGACTCTGCTCAAGAATCTGCACCAGCTCAATCAGAAGACGCGCCAGCGGCGCAATCAGCACCAGCATCAGAAGGTAAAGAAGTGGACATTAAAGTACCTGTACTTCCAGAATCAGTCGCAGACGCGACAATTGCTACTTGGCACGTTCAACCAGGTGAAGCGGTAACTCGCGACCAAAACCTTGTTGACATCGAAACTGATAAAGTTGTTCTTGAAGTTGTTGCTCAAGAAGACGGTATCATGGGTGAGCACATTCACGCTGAAGGCGAAACAGTACTTGGTGAGCAAGTAATTGGTACAGTTAAAGCGGGTGCAGCACCTGCAGCCGCAGCGCCTAAAGCTGAAGCTGCACCAGCAAGCGAATCAAATGACAGCTCTGACGTATTAACGCCGTCAGTTCGTCGTTTAATCGCTGAGAAAGGCCTTGATGCATCAAAAATCAAAGGTACTGGCAAAAATGGCCGTGTAACTAAAGAAGATGTTGATACATTCTTAAAAGCACCGGCAGCAGCGCCTAAAGCAGAAGCAGCAGCGCCAGCAGCACCTATGGGTGACCGTACACAAAAACGTGTTCCTATGACTCGTTTACGTAAAACAATCGCTAATCGTCTTCTTGAAGCGAAAAACTCAACTGCAATGTTAACGACTTTCAACGAAGTTAACATGAAGCCAATCATGGACCTTCGTAAGCAGTATCAAGAAGTATTCGAAAAGCGTCACGGTATCCGTTTAGGCTTCATGTCTTTCTACGTGAAAGCAGTTACTGAAGCACTTAAGCGTTTCCCTGAAGTAAATGCGTCTATCGACGGTGATGACATTGTTTATCACAACTACTTCGACATCAGCATCGCGGTTTCTACACCACGTGGTCTTGTTACTCCAGTTCTTAAAGACTGTGACAAGCTATCAGTTGCTGAAATTGAAAAAGGTATCCGTGAGCTAGCGCTTAAAGGTCGTGACGGTAAATTATCACTTGATGATATGACAGGTGGTAACTTCACTATCACTAACGGTGGTGTATTCGGTTCATTACTATCTACACCAATCATCAATTTACCACAGTCTTCAATCTTAGGTATGCACAAAATCCAAGAGCGTCCTATGGCTGTAAATGGTAAAGTTGAAATCTTACCAATGATGTACTTAGCGTTATCTTATGATCACCGCCAAATCGATGGTAAAGAATCAGTAGGTTTCTTAGTAACAATTAAAGAGTTACTTGAAGATCCGACTCGTTTACTACTAGATGTTTAATCTGGTTGTATGAAAACTAAGCTGTGAACCTCGTTCACAGCTTTTTTTTTGCGCCTTTGGTCTAACTGGGGTTTTCATGTGGAGCCTTGGGATTTATACTAAGTGCGCAATTTGGGATAGCTGTTTATTTTGCATAAATATTCAGCTCTTTTAGTATAAAAAATTGGATAAAGCATCATGAATTTGCATGAGTATCAGGCAAAACAACTTTTTGCCGAATATGGTTTACCAGTTTCTCAAGGTTTCGCTTGCGATACACCTGAAGAAGCTGCAGCAGCTGCTGAGAAAATCGGCGGTGATATGTGGGTTGTTAAAACACAGGTTCACGCAGGTGGCCGTGGTAAAGCTGGCGGTGTTAAGCTAGTTAAAACAACTGACGAAGTTAAAGAGTTCGCTGCGAACTGGTTAGGTAAAAACTTAGTTACTTACCAAACAGACGAAAATGGTCAGCCAGTATCAAAAATTCTTGTTGAAAGCTGCACTGACATCGCTAACGAATTATACCTTGGCGCTGTAGTAGATCGTGCTTCTCGTAAAGTTGTTTTCATGGCATCTACTG
Organism: Pseudoalteromonas sp. 2CM39R; assembly: GCF_023161845.1. Lineage (NCBI taxonomy): Bacteria > Pseudomonadati > Pseudomonadota > Gammaproteobacteria > Alteromonadales > Pseudoalteromonadaceae > Pseudoalteromonas > Pseudoalteromonas sp. 2CM39R. Next base: position 367,174 of record NZ_JALNTM010000002.1, on the reverse strand, counting down.
AAGGTGGTGTTGAAATCGAGCAAGTTGCAGAAGAAACTCCAGAACTAATTCACAAAGCTGAGATCGATCCACTAGTTGGTCCTCAAGCTTACCAAGCTCGTGAGTTAGGCTTCAAACTAGGTTTAAACCCTACTCAAATGAAACAGTTCGTTAAGATCTTCATGGGTCTTGCTAACATGTTCAACGATTTCGATTTCGCTCTATTAGAAATCAACCCGCTAGTAATCACAGACGAAGGTAACCTTCACTGTCTAGACGGTAAAATCGGTGTAGATGGTAACGCGCTTTACCGTCAACCTAAAATCCGTGAAATGCACGATCCTTCACAAGAAGATGCGCGTGAAGCTCACGCTGCAAGCTTCGAGCTTAACTACGTTGCACTAGATGGTAACGTTGGTTGTATGGTTAACGGTGCAGGCCTAGCAATGGGTACTATGGACATCGTAAACCTACACGGTGGCAAGCCAGCTAACTTCCTAGATGTTGGTGGCGGTGCAACTAAAGAGCGTGTATCTGAAGCATTCAAGATCATCTTATCTGACGACAACGTTAAAGCTGTTTTAGTTAACATCTTTGGTGGTATCGTACGTTGTGACATGATCGCAGAAGGTATCATCGGCGCAGTTAAAGAAGTAGGTGTTAACGTTCCTGTAGTAGTACGTTTAGAAGGTACTAACGCTGAACTTGGTCGTGAAGTACTAGCTAGTTCTGACCTTAACATCATCGCTGCTGAATCACTAACAGACGCAGCTGAAAAAGTTGTTGCTGCTGCGGAGGGCAAATAATGTCTGTATTAATCAATAAAGATACAAAAGTTATCTGTCAAGGTTTCACAGGTGGCCAAGGTACTTTCCACTCTGAGCAAGCGCTTGAGTACGGTACACAAATGGTTGGTGGTGTAAGCCCAGGTAAAGGCGGTCAAACGCACCTTGGTCTTCCAGTATTCAACACTGTACGTGACGCTGTTGAAGCAACTGGCGCAACTGCATCAGTTATCTACGTACCAGCACCTTTCTGTAAAGATGCAATCTTAGAAGCTATCGATGCTGGCATCGAGCTAATCGTTTGTATCACTGAAGGTATCCCAACACTAGACATGGTTGACGTTAAAGTTAAGCTTGATGAAACTGGTGTTCGTATGATCGGTCCTAACTGCCCAGGTGTTATCACTCCGGGTGAAACTAAGATCGGTATCATGCCTGGTCACATCCACAAGCCTGGTAAAGTAGGTATCGTATCACGCTCTGGTACTCTTACTTACGAAGCGGTTAAGCAAACTACTGACGCTGGTTTCGGCCAATCAACATGTGTTGGTATCGGTGGTGACCCAATCCCTGGCACTAACTTCATCGACGTTTTAGAAATGTTCGAAAAAGACGAGCAAACTGAAGCTATCGTTATGATCGGTGAAATCGGTGGTACTGCAGAAGAAGAAGCTGCAGAATACATCAAGCACAACGTGACTAAACCAGTTGTTTCTTACATTGCGGGTGTTACTGCACCTCCAGGTAAGCGTATGGGTCACGCTGGTGCAATCATCGCAGGCGGTAAAGGTACTGCTGATGAGAAATTTGCTGCATTAGAAGCTGCTGGCGTAAAAACTGTACGTTCATTAGCTGATATCGGTAATGCACTTAAAGAGAAAACAGGCTGGTAATCAATTCTAATCTCTTAAAAAAGGCTCGCTTATGCGGGCCTTTTTTGTAATTTATACCAATCCGCAATAATACTTAATCATTTTGAGGGATTAAACCTGTCGCTACCTGCGTTAAAAATTTTTGATTTAGAACAACTAAATAACGAAATTTTTGTCTTGTTATCTACAAGGTTTTCTTGCCTCAAAATAGACTACTTAATTAACCGAATTGGCATTATCACTTCCTTCTACCCGACAAGAAAGCCCCAACCACAAATTAAGAATAATAATGCTTTATTTGTGAATATAAATTCTCTACACTTGTGGCTTGTATATCTGTTTTTATTAAAACATTCGACTTTAATAAGGTAAATATTACGTGCGTACCACAGAATTGGTAGATGGATTTCGCCAGTCAACCCCATACGTTAATGCTCACCGCGGTAAAACATTCGTTGTTATGCTTGGCGGAGAGGCGATCGATCAGTCTGGTTGTCGCAGCATCATCAACGATGTCGCGCTATTAACTAGTCTTGGTATTAAGATTGTTTTAGTGTTTGGTGCTCGCCCACAGTTTAACGCAGCGCTTGAGCAAGTTGGCATAACTAGTCAGTTTCATAATGAGATACGGGTAACTGATAACGCAACATTTGATGTAATTAAAAAAGTTGCGGGTGCAATGCAGTTCGATATAACCGCGCGTTTATCTACGTCTTTAAGTAGTACACCTATGTCTGGCTCATTTTTAAATGTGGTGAGTGGCAACTTTGTTATTGCTCAGCCTTTAGGTGTTGATGAAGGTGTTGACTATCATCATTCAGGTAGAGTGAGACGTATCGATGTTGCGGGTATTCGCCACCAGTTAGATAACAACGGAATTGTTCTGCTTGGGCCAATAGCGGCGTCTGTTACAGGTGAAAGTTTTAACTTAACTGCTGAAGAAATTGCTACCCAAGTAGCTCTCAAACTACGCGCCGATAAAATGCTTGGCTTTTGTAAAGAAGCCGGTATTTTGGATGAAAATGGTGAGGCGATTGCAGAGCTTATGCCAAATGAAGCTGAGCAGCTACTAGTAAACTATCGCAAGCAACCAGATTCATGTGTAAGCGCTACTGTATTCTTACAAGCTGCAATTGATGCTTGTCGAGGTGGCGTACATCGTTGCCATCTTGTTAGTTACAAAGAAGATGGCGCCTTATTACAAGAGCTGTTCTCTTTAGATGGTATTGGTACACAAATCGCTCCGCAAAGCTCTGAGCAATTACGAAGTGCAAGTATTGCTGATATTACCGGTATCATTAACCTTATCAGACCCCTTGAACAGCAAGGCTATTTGGTGCGCCGTTCTCGTGAACAGCTAGAAATCGAAATTGAACAATTTACGGTTATTGAGCGTGATGGGCTAATCATTGCTTGTGCAGCTTTGTATCCGTTTGCTGATGAACAAGTAGGGGAGTTTGCAAGTTTGGCTGTTCACCCTCAGTACCGAGATGCCGATCGCGGCAGTTATCTACTGAGGTTTATTATTAATAAAGCTAAACGTGCAGGTTATTCGCATTTATTTGCACTCACCACACGCAGCATTCACTGGTTTTTAGAGCAAAGCTTTGAAATAGTGACAGTTGATGAGCTACCTGCGAAGAAAAAAGCGCTTTATAACCATGAACGTCGTTCTAAAGTATTGCGTCTAGATTTAACTAAACTAAGTAATAAGAGGTGACGCATGCGTCACCTCTAATATACCCAAACCACCCCAAGGTGCGAGTTTCAGTTGGAATTAAAAGCAATTTAGGCAAGGCATTGATTGCAAGTAATAGTGGTTCTATTGTTAAAATCAATAACGCAGTATAAATTGCTTTTAAACCAACCCTTTGGGCGCTTCACAGGCACTTACTCTCATCGTTGTTACTTCTTAAAAGGGACTGCCATTCTTGCAAAGTAACGCCTTGATATTAAGCACCTGTGAAACGCTGAATTCTGCATCTTGAGGGGGCTTGGGTATACTCTTAATATTGGTAGTTAATGTGCTGATAAAAGCGCACGCGTAAATCTTGGCGAGTTGGATTAAATGCTAGCTCGTCAGTAACTTCATTTATCGCACTTTGCACTTGATTCATAAACTTACCATAACCAATGTCATGCTTGTCTTTATCGGCAGCGGCAATCACAAAATGTAGCGAATCTACAAGTTGATCTGCATCCCAATACTGTTGTAATTGCACCTGCTCAGAGCTGCAATCAAAGGTTAGTTTTTGCAGTTCGCTGTTACTTTGCGCGTTATCAATATTGCTATTACGAACAATAGGGCGGGTACCATTAGCGATGAAAGCGCCGAGTGTTAATCCGCGTTTATCACATGCACGTTTGAATGCATCAAAGATGTATTGATAAAACTGCGTATAATTCTCTTCGTTCAACATATGTTGAAATTGCGTTTTAATGGCGCGAGTTACTGGAATCGAAAACCCTGCGTATGTCATCTCGCTGTGTTCGTTTGGTAAATGACATTGGCGAGACTGGTAACGTGGATATAAGCTACGTAATTTATAGCCATAGCTTTCTTTGTGACCTTTTGCCTTAGCAAATAAATCATATGTTAGATGTTGGTGGTCACGAATTTTAAGAGGTGGTTGGCCGCTTAATAGCTTTTCTTGTAGTGAGTTGATCACTCTTTGCACATTATGATGAAAACTTGCCGCGTTAGCGCGAATATCTTCACCGGTCGCTAAGAATAATAAACGAATTTTTTTGCATTTTTGCTCACCATCAGCAAATACATTATGCGCTTCATGGTATTGTGGGTTATAGAAAAACAAAATCTGCTTAGCGGTTTCTAAGCTATATGCTTCATCATGGTAACGAACCACTGGCAGTTTATCGTTGGCGATGAGGTGTACATTATGTAATTCATACTCATCACATAGTGCAAATAACTCCCTTGCAAGACGCTTATAAGCACAGCTCACATTGGTAAACTGGGCAAAAAACTCATCAGTAGGTTTAAATTCAACTAACACATACTGGTTTGCACGTGCTGAGCTTGGAATATAGACTCGATGTTGATTGAGCGAAGCCATCTTTTTTCCTTATTGGTAGTGAAACTGACGGCACTATATCGCTAGTCAATGATCATTTTATTGCGTTAGAACAATTTTTTTACCGATTTTGTCGAGTCTGTGAACTATGTATTCAACAATCGACGTAATATCTTCAATAAACATGATGCAACCACTGTATGTTAGGGTTTGTTTTTGTAATAATGCATTAGTTTTGTCACCATGCAATATTCAGAGGATTATGCTCCTATGGCGGAAATTGAGAATCGCCCAAGTAACTTTATTAGAACGCGTATCGACGAAGATCTCGCAAGCGGTAAGCATGCGACTACACACACGCGTTTTCCACCAGAACCAAACGGTTTTTTACACATTGGTCATGCAAAGTCTATTTGTTTGAATTTTGGTATCGCCCAAGATTATCAAGGTCTTTGTAACTTACGTTTTGATGATACGAATCCAGAAAAAGAAGACATCAACTACGTAAATTCGATTAAAGAAGATGTGCAGTGGTTAGGTTTCCAGTGGGATGGTGAAATTAAATATTCATCTAACTATTTCGATGCGTTATACGGTTATGCTGTTGAGCTTATCGAAAAAGGCCTAGCATATGTATGTTTCTTATCGCCAGATCAAGCACGTGAATACCGTGGTACTTTAAAAGAGCCAGGTAAAAACAGCCCGTATCGTGATACATCAGTTGAAGAGAACCTAGCGCTATTTGAAAAAATGCGTAATGGCGAATATAAAGAAGGTGAGTGTGTACTGCGTGCTAAAATCGATATGGCAAGCTCATTCATGGTATTACGTGATCCGATTATTTACCGTGTACGTTTTGCTCATCACCACCAAACAGGTGACAAGTGGTGCATTTACCCAATGTACGACTTCACGCACTGTATTTCAGATGCGCTAGAAGGCATTACACATTCATTATGTACGCTTGAGTTCCAAGATAACCGTCGCTTATACGATTGGGTATTAGATAACATCAGCCTTGAGTGTCATCCGCAACAAATCGAGTTCTCACGATTAAATCTTGAGTACACTATTATGTCTAAGCGTAAATTAAACGACTTAGTGGTTAATGGTCATGTTGAAGGCTGGGACGATCCACGTATGCCAACGATTGCTGGTCTACGTCGTCGTGGTTATACACCTGCATCAGTACGTGAGTTCTGTTCTCGTATCGGTATCACTAAACAAGAGAATATGGTTGAAATGGGCATGCTAGAAGCCTGTATCCGTGAAGACCTAAATGAACATGCACCTCGTGCGATGGCTGTTCTTGATCCAGTGAAGGTTGTTATCGAAAACTATGACGCAGATAAAGTAGAGACGTTATCTGTTGCAAATCACCCGAATAAAGAAGAGATGGGTCGCCGTGACGTACCTTTCACTCGTGAGCTTTATATCGAGCGTGAAGACTTCCGTGAAGAAGCAAACAACAAGTTTAAGCGTTTAGTTCTTGATAAAGAAGTACGTTTACGTGGTGCTTATGTAATTAAAGCTGAGCGCGTTGAAAAAGACGAAAACGGCGAAATTACGACTATCTTCTGCTCTTATGATCCTGAAACTCTGGGTAAAAACCCAAGTGATGGCCGTAAAGTTAAAGGTGTAATTCACTGGGTATCAGCGAGTGAATCTATCACAGCTGAAGTTCGTTTATACGACCGTTTATTTAACGTGCCAAACCCAGCGGTAGCAGAAGACTTTAACGCAACACTAAACCCTGAATCACTAGTGGTTCTTGAAAATGCGAAAGTTGAGCCATCACTTGCAAATGCACAAGCAGAGCAGGGCTTCCAGTTTGAGCGTACAGGTTACTTCTGTCGTGATAGCAAAGCAGAAACATTAGTATTCAATCAAACTGTAGGTCTTCGTGATTCATGGGCGAAGATTGAACAAAAGGGCTAATACCAATTCGCAATAATACTTAATCATTTTGAGGGATTAAACCTGTCGCTAACGGCGTTAAAAATTTCTGATTTAGAACAACTAAATAACGAAATTTTTGCCTTGTTATCAACGAGGTTTTATTGCCTCAAAATAGACTACTTAATTAAGCGAATTGGTATAATAGCAACTTATTTAGTTTCTATGCTTAATAAAAAACCCTTTCACTTTAAAAGTGAAAGGGTTTTTTTATAACCATTAAAAGCGATTAGAAATAACCGCGAATGCCCAAGCTGAAATTACGACCAGGTAGTGGTGCTTTTTCTTTAATGAATGAGCTGTGTACGAAACCAAGTTCATCGGTTAAGTTGTCAACATTGATGTAAAGCTGTGTATCAACAGGGCCTAAGTCAAGTTGGTAGTTAGCTGATGCATCAAATAGGGTATAACCGTCAGTTTTTGTCTCGTAAGCAGTAATGTCAGACTGCTCAAAATAATGAGTACCGGTTAGGCTAAACTTCCAATCAGACACTGTGTACTGTAATTCAGAACCCAGTTTATTAGCAGGGATACGAGGTAAGTAACCTTCATCATCTTTTAGCTTAGCCGTTGTTGAATCACCAAACACTTTAACTAGCGCACTTGGCGTCACTTGATAGTGTACGTCAAATTCAATACCGTATAATTTCGCATCTTTACTTGTGAATTGGTAAACCGCCATTGCATCTTCATCTGCATCAGCAGCTGATTCTAAGCCATGCTCTTCATCGAAAACTAAACCGGTATTTTGCTGGTAGTAATAGTTTTCAATGTCGTTATAGAAGAAGTTAACTGTGTAACCAAAGTCACCAATGAAACGACGGAAACTTAAATCAAAGTTCGTTGCAGTTTCTTGCTCGATATCTTCTGGCTCAAAATGAATTTCGCCATCTTCAATATTATAACCAAGACCTAGCTCGTAAGTACCTGTTGAGATATGAATACCGTTTGATAGTAATTCAGCACTTAGTGGCGCACGTTCTGAACGAGATACACTTAAAGCAACACTTTGGCCTTCTTGATATTGCCAAATTGCACCTGCAGATAAGCTCAGGTTTGTGAAATCTTCACTGTAGTTAATGATTTCAGCTTCTTCTTCGTCATGGTGCTCTTCTTCCTCTTCATGATCGTGATCATGATGATGCTCAGCCATGCTTACAGCAGAATCGATTTGGTAATCTTCAAGGCGTGCACCTAGCTCAACGGTCACATCACCAAACTGGCGCTCTTCAAGAACGAATAACGCGTTTGTTTTAGTAACACTTGCTGGTGTAAAGGCTTCTTCACCATCTGCATCATAGTCAGACTCTGTGTAGTGATAACCAGCCATACCGTGCCAAAGGCCTAACTTGTGCTCAACGGTTGCACGTGCTTCGGTTGTTTTGTTTGTAAACACCGTGCCCACTGCACCATCTTCAATTTCAGCGTGTTTGTAGTCTGTGTAGCCAACGCGTAGTGAGATATTTTCAATCCAGTTATCATGAAGTGCATAGCTCATGTAACCTTGCCAGCGGTCTTGCTCTAGCTGTGCAAATACTGATTCTTCGTGCTCTTCTTCACCTTCATGCTCATCATGATCTTCCTCTTCTTCATGATGATGATGCTCATGAGCAGGAATACCGTAATCTGTTTCGATGCGACCGAATGACACACCTAGCGTTAGGTGATCGCCCACGTAACTAGTACCAAAGTTAACTGTTTGGCTATCGATAAAGGTGTTTTCTACGCTGTTAGCTGTTTCGTGTTCTTCATGCTCTTCACCTTCATGCTCCTCGTGCTCTTCATGTTCCTCAGGAAGCTCGAAGTTTGGCGTGTCATAATCGTGACCTTTGCGCTTTGTACCATCGAAATGGAAGTTGAAACCATCATTACCGGTTTCAAGTTTTGCAGCATAGGTGTTGGTATTTGATACTGTATCGTGTGTGTATTGTGCAGCACCAGTTAAAGACTCAATGTTATCGGTAGGAATACGGTTATCAACAACGTTCACAACACCACCGATAGCGCCAGAGCCATAAAGTAGGGTAGCAGGGCCGCGAAGTACTTCGATTTGCTCTGCTGCTAGGCTGTCATTTGATGTTGCGTGGTCAGGGCCGATACGAGATGCATCACTGCTATCAAGGCCATTTTGGGTGATCTTCACACGCGGACCATCTAAACCACGAATAATAGGGCTTGATGAAACTGGGCCAAAGTAGCTTGCATTAACGCCCGGTAAACCTTTTAGTGTTTCGCCTAATGTCGGTTTTGCTTTGTCTTTTAACTCATCACCGGCTAAAACATTCACTGGCGAAATCATTTCAAGACTATTTTTATGAAGTGCTGATGCATAAACAACAACAGTTTCAACTGATGTTGGTGTAAGCGTAACCACAACATTTTGGTCTTCGCCATTAATAGCAACACGCTTATCGATGAAATTGTTTTTACTGATGTGAAGCTGACCTTTATTGTCTACATCAATTTTAAACTGACCTTGTTTGTCAGTGACAACGCTTTGTGATTTGCCGTGTACATGTATTTCAGCATTGCTGATAGGTTGTTGGTTTTTATCTAATACTTGACCTGTGATCACAGCAGCCATTGTTGATTGAGAAAACAGCGCAGCGGCAACAGCACTAGAAAGAATTGAAACTTGTTTCATCATTACTACTTCTAAGTTTGTTGTTGAGTGTTGCGTTATAATATAACACCGCAATTTTTCATTCGCAATAACGTTATACTATAACTTTACCTTAAGTCGCGATTTTAACACCATACACTATACTTAGACTGTTACATTGAGATGGCCAAATCTTATGTCTGATAAAAATAGGGTATTCAAAGCAAATTTTACCATTGCTGATTTAAGAGAGCAGCGCAATCATAAAGAAGTGTTTACCACTGCTTGTGACCGTCGTGAAAGCTATCAACACTTTGTACTCAAGCTTTTAAGTTATTGCTTATTTTCACACAACGAAACAGCCATATTGAATGCAAGGTTCAGTCATGCTGAACCAGATGTGTCAATAAAAGCATTGGATGACCATTATCAAACATGGCTTGCTGTTGACCAACCAGATATCTTACAACTGAATAAAATTGCGAAGCGGGTTGATGAACTATGGGTCGTGACAACCTTAAATAACGACTGGCTCAAAGAAAATGAACACCAGTTGGAACTTATTAATAATGGTCATTTAATTGCGTTTGATGACATTTTCATTGAGGAATTAGCGAGTCATCTAACTAAAAATCTACAGTGGGATGTTACGATTGATCAGCAAATGGTGAGTGTGTCAGATAAAGAAAATTTCTACCAAACCAGTGAGCTTATTTGGCATTAAAGCTCAATTTTTATCTTTCCATTGGGTTTACTACAACACAGCAACACTTCGCCAGTTCTTACGAACGCAAGTGGTTCTTGATTGTAGCTCACATCACCTTCGACTAATTTTGCACGGCATGCGCCACAATAACCTTCACGGCATTGGTAGGGGACATCTATTTTATTTTGTTCTAGGCATTCAAGGAGAGATGAACAGCCAGAATCAAATTCAAGATTCTGGCTGTCTGTTCCTGCAAGGATAACCTCTGCAGTTTTGTTTGAGCTCATTACAGGTCGAAGTCACCAAAGTCAGATGCATCAACTTGAGAGTCAATTTGACCAACAAGGTAAGAGCTAATTTCAGCTTCTTGTGGAGCAACTTGAACGTTGTCAGATACTAACCAAGAGTTGATCCACGGAATAGGGTTACTCTTACTTTCGAAATGAGCTGGCAAGCCTACCGCAGTCATACGTGCATTTGTGATGTATTCAACGTATTGGCATAGGATATCTTTATTAAGACCAATCATAGAACCATCTTTGAACAAGTACTCTGCCCAGTCTTTTTCTTGTTCAGCTGCTTCAACAAACATCTGAATTGCTTCTTCACGACATTGTGCTGCAACGATCGCCATTTCTGGGTCGTCTTTACCTTCTTGCATAATGTTCAAGATGTGTTGTGTGCCAGATAAGTGCAGGGCTTCATCACGGGCGATTAGCTTGATGATTTTTGCATTACCTTCCATTAATTCACGCTCAGCGAAAGCAAATGAACATGCAAAGCTTACATAGAAACGAATCGCTTCTAGGATGTTAACCGACATCATTGCTAGGTAAAGTTGCTTTTTAAGGTCAAATAAGCTGATTTTAACTTCTTCACCGTTGATCACATGTTTACCTTCACCGTATAGGTTGTAAACAGAAATCATGCTGATTAAATCATCGTAGTACTTAGTTACCGCATCAGCACGCTCACTGATTTTCTCGTTGCTTACGATATCGTCAAAGATAAGCTCAGGAGATTGCGTAACGTTACGGATAATGTGTGTGTATGAGCGGCTGTGAATGGTTTCACTGAACGCCCATGTTTCAATCCAAGTTTCTAGCTCAGGAATAGACACAATAGGTAGTAACGCAACGTTAGGCGAACGACCTTGCACACTATCAAGTAGCGTTTGATATTTTAAGTTGCTTAAAAAGATGTGCTTTTCGTGCTCTGGTAACGCTTGGAAGTCAAGACGGTCTTTACTTACATCAACTTCTTCAGGACGCCAAAAGAACGAAAGTTGCTTTTCGATTAGCTTTTCGAAGATAGGGTACTTTTGTTGGTCGTAACGTGACACGTTTACCGTTTGGCCGAAAAACATCGGTTCTTGTAATTGGTTATTATGATTTCGGCTAAAAGTTGTATATGACATAGTGATTTCTCAAAAAACAGTCAGGACAAAGCGGGCTAATGAGCCCGCTTTTGTTATGTTATTAATTTAATTAGATTTTACAAGCGCCGCCTGCACAACCGTCATCTTCTACCTCTGGTGTTAACTCATCTTGAGAGTCTGATGCACCATCACGTGTGTTGTGATAGTACAGGGTTTTAACACCAAGTTTATACGCAGTCAGTAGGTCTTTTAATAGCACCTTCATAGGTACTTTACCGCCTTCGTACTTAGATGGATCATAGTTAGTGTTTGCAGAGATCGTTTGGTCAACGAATTTTTGCATAATACCAACAAGTTGTAGGTAACCATCGTTTGAAGGGATATCCCACAGTAGCTCGTAGTTATCTTTCAGGTTTTCATAATCTGGCACTACTTGCTTTAAGATACCATCTTTACTTGCTTTAACGCTGATATGACCACGTGGTGGCTCAATACCATTTGTCGCGTTAGAGATTTGCGATGATGTCTCTGAAGGCATAAGGGCAGATAGCGTAGAGTTACGCATACCATGCTCTATAATGCTTTCGCGTAGTGAATCCCAATCTAAGTGAAGTGGCTCTTCACAGAACTGATCTAGGTCACGTTTGTAAGTATCTGTCGGCATAATGCCTTGAGAATACGTTGTCTCGTTAAATTTAGGACACGCACCACGTTCTTTCGCTAACTCATTTGATGCTTTCATTAGGTAATATTGAATTGCTTCAAATGTTTTGTGAGTTAGGGCATTTGCGCTGCCATCTGAGTAACGCTTACCATTTTTCGCTAAGTAGTACGCGTAGTTAATAACACCAATACCTAGCGTACGACGACCCATAGTTGCGTTTTTCGCCGCAGGAACAGGGTAGTCTTGGAAATCAAGTAAGTTATCAAGTGCACGTACTGCAAGTTCAGCAAGTTCCTCTAATTCGTCAAGTGATTCAATTGCACCTAAGTTAAACGCCGACAGCGTACAAAGTGCAATTTCACCTTCTTCATCCATTACATTGCTAAGTGGCTTAGTTGGTAATGCAATTTCTAAACATAAGTTAGATTGACGAATTGGTGCCACAGTCGAGATGAACGGGCTGTGCGTATTACAGTGGTCAACGTTTTGTAAGTAGATACGACCTGTGCTCGCACGCTCTTGTGCAAACATTGAGAATAACTCAATCGCCTTAATACGTTTCTTACGAATTGACTCGTCTTGCTCGTACTTGATGTATAGCTCATCAAACTTCGCTTGATCTTCAAAGAATGCATCGTATAGACCCGGTACATCTGAAGGGCTAAATAATGTGATGTAATCGTCTTTGATTAAACGGCTATACATTAATTTATTGAACTGCACACCGTAGTCAAGGTGACGTACACGGTTATCATCAACACCACGGTTGTTCTTAAGAACAAGTAGGTTTTCAACTTCTAAGTGCCAAAGTGGATAGAACAGCGTTGCTGCACCGCCACGAACACCACCTTGTGAACAGCTCTTAACTGCTGTTTGAAAGTGTTTATAAAACGGAATACAACCTGTGTGGTACGCTTCGCCGTTACGAATAGGGCTACCAAGCGCACGAATGCGACCGGCGTTAATACCAATACCTGCACGTTGCGAAACATATTTAACAATCGCAGACGATGTTGCATTAATAGAATCTAGGCTATCACCACATTCAATAAGTACACATGAGCTGAACTGACGTGTAGGGGTACGTACACCAGCCATGATAGGTGTAGGTAATGAAATTTTGAATGTAGATACTGCATCATAAAAACGCTTGATGTAATCAAGGCGTGTCTCTTTTGGATAATCAGAGAATAAGCTTGCAGCAACTAAGATATATAAAAACTGTGCACTTTCGTAGATTTCACCAGTAACACGGTTTTGAACTAAATACTTACCTTCAAGTTGCTTTACAGCAGCGTAGCTGAAGTTTAAGTCACGGTTGTGATCGATGTAAGCATCTAACTCGTCAATTTCTTGCTCGGTATAATCAACAAGTAGGTGTTGATCATAACGCTTGTCTTCAACTAATTTCGTGATGTGATCGTATAAGCGTGGTGGCTCAAATTGACCGTACGCTTTTTTACGTAAATGGAATACAGCTAAGCGAGCAGCGAGGTATTGGTAATCAGGCGTATCTTTAGAGATCTGATCAGCTGCAGCTTTGATGATAGTTTCATGAATGTCATCGGTACGAATGCCGTCATAAAATTGAATATGTGATTTTAATTCAACTTGTGAGACAGACACATTCTCTAGACCTTCTGCGGCCCAAGCGATCACGCGATGGATCTTATCTAGATCAAGTGACTCTTTACGGCCGTCACGTTTGCTTACAGATAGCTGTTGGTTCATAGTTTTGCCTGTATTCCTTGGGAAATTATAGTTGTAAAGACAAAGGTATTCTTTATGTAATTATTATTATTAAACACCAGGGTGATCTAATTGAATAACATTTAGCCACAATATCTGGTGTTGTTTAAATTGCAGATCACAAGATAGTGTGGTCTGCGCTGTTTTGCAAGGGATAGAATTGCCCCATTTTGTGGATAACTATTGGATAAACGCATTGTGTTAGTGACCATTAACCTTTGAACATTCATAGACGACGAAATTTGTAGAAATCAACAAAAGATCCAGAAAATTTACCGTTTTTAAAAATAAATTTTGACTGATTTTTTTATCATCAATGAATGCTCAAAAGTAAATCAAATCACAATATATGGTGTTTAAGTTATCAAATAATACTATATATGGTTAAAACCATCTATTGGCGTTTGCCAATTGAAATCCGCTTGCCAGCCAAGTGCAGCGTCTACACTGGGTATATAACCCCATAACGCTGTTGCGCTGTACATATTGGCCGCTTTTGCAGCTTGAATATCACGTTCAGCATCACCGATATACAAACAACGGCTCGGATCAACGTCTAAGATCTCAGCGGTGTGTAATAGTGGATCCGGTGATGGTTTTGACACAGCTAATGTATCGCCACTCACAACCGCTTTTGCATCACGCAAAGAGGGAATAGCTTGTACTAAGGGCTCAGTTAAAAAGCCGGGCTTATTAGTCATAATGCCCCACTTTATATTGTTTTGCTCAAGTGCAATTAAAAGCTGTTCTATGCCATTGAAACATTTACTGTGTACAGCAATATCTTCGGCGTAGTAATCAAGAAGCTGTTGGCGCAAGGCGAGTTGTTCAAGTTCAGGCCATTTATCACCAAAGCCCACTTCTAATAATGCATTTGCACCGTTAGAAGCAGCAGGGCGATAAACATGCTCAGCAACAGGCGCTACATTGGCGTCTGCTAACACTCGGTTTAATGCACCACCTAAGTCATCCGCGGTATCGAGTAGTGTGCCATCTAAATCAAAGATAAAAGCATCAAAATCGATAGAGGGTGCTTGCACACCACTCATCAGGCTAGTTTCTCAAAGTGGAGGATGTAATTAACACTTACATCATCATTTAAGCTGTACTGCTTAGAAAACGGGTTATAGTGAAGGCCGGTACTGGCGCGTACTTTTAATCCCGCTTCTTCTGCCCATGCAATAAGCTGTGCAGGTTTGATAAACTTTTTATGATCATGAGTACCTTCAGGTACCATTTTTAAAAGCTTTTCAGCACCGACAATAGCAAACAAATAAGCTTTTGGTGTTTTATTTAATGTTGAAAAGAATACATCGGCGCCCGGTTTAGCAAGCTCTGCTACAGCACGAATAATAGAAGCAGGATCTGGAACATGCTCAAGCATTTCCATACAAGTCACTACATCAAAGCGAGCAGGGTGCTCAGCAGCGAATTGCTCTGCAGGTACTTTTATATAATCAACAGGTACGCCTGTTTCTAAACTATGTAACTTAGCAACGGTAAGTGGCTCTTGGCCCATATCGATGCCGGTTACTTTAGCGCCCATACGCGCCATACTTTCACTTAAGATGCCGCCACCACAGCCAACATCTAAGGTTTCCTTATCAAATAAGCCGCCTACTTTATCAGCGACAAAATCCAAACGTAGAGGATTTATTTCATGAAGGGGTTTGAACTCTCCGTCGCGGTCCCACCAACGTTCTGCGATGGCTTCAAACTTTGCAATTTCTGCATTATCTACATTTTGATGCTCGGTCATAAAAAACTTCCTCGTTAATCTGAGGCCATTATATAGGGGGAAATTAATAAATCGCAAAGATTTAGCGCCTGTAAATCTAAATAAATTGTGATAGCATGGTCTGGAAATAATAACTAAAGCTCTTAAGACGGCGGTTTGCCTCTTAATGAGTCAATACTGAAGGAATGTGAAATCAAATGACTGATCTCGCCAATGAAATTCTGCCAGTCAATATTGAAGATGAATTAAAAAACTCCTACCTTGATTACGCGATGAGTGTAATCGTAGGACGTGCATTGCCAGACGTACGTGACGGCTTAAAGCCTGTTCACCGCCGCGTTCTATTTGCAATGAACGAACTCAATAATGATTGGAATAAACCTTACAAGAAATCAGCACGTGTTGTTGGTGATGTAATCGGTAAGTACCACCCACATGGCGACAGCGCGGTATATGACACCATCGTTCGTATGGCGCAGCCTTTCTCATTACGCTACATGCTTGTTGACGGCCAAGGTAACTTTGGTTCTGTTGACGGTGACTCTGCGGCAGCAATGCGTTATACGGAAGTCCGTATGGCGAAAATGTCACATGAATTATTAGCTGATTTAGAAAAAGAAACGGTTGATTACGTACCGAACTACGACGGTACTGAGCAAATTCCTGACGTATTACCTACTAAAGTACCTAACTTATTAGTAAATGGTTCTTCGGGTATCGCGGTTGGTATGGCGACAAACATTCCACCTCATAACTTAACAGAAGTTATCAATGGTTGTTTAGCGCTTATTCAAAACCCAGATATGTCAATTGCTGACCTTATTGAATATATCCCAGGTCCAGATTTCCCGACTGCGGCGATTATCAATGGTAAAAAAGGCATTGAGCAAGCGTACTTAACCGGCCGTGGTAAAGTATATATCCGTGCTCGAGCTGAAATCGAAGTTGACGAAAAAACCGGTCGTGAAACAATCATCGTTCACGAAATCCCTTATCAAGTTAACAAAGCACGCCTTATCGAAAAGATCGCAGAGCTTGTTAAAGATAAGAAGATTGAAGGTATTAGCGCACTACGTGATGAATCAGATAAAGACGGTATGCGTATCGTTATCGAAATCAAACGTGGTGATGTTGGTGAAGTAATCTTAAACAACCTATATGCACAAACTCAGTTACAAACTGTGTTTGGTATGAACATGGTTGCACTTGATAACAACCAACCTAAGTGTTTCAACTTAAAAGAAATGCTTGAAGCGTTTATCGTGCACCGTCGTGAAGTTGTTACACGTCGTACTGTATTCGATTTACGTAAAGCCCGTGACCGTGCTCACACGCTTGAAGGCCTAGCGATTGCCCTTGCGAATATCGACCCAATTATCGAACTTATTCGTAAGTCACCAACACCAGCAGAAGCGAAAGCTGCACTAACAGCACGTCCTTGGGAACTAGGCACTGTTAAAGCAATGCTTGAAAAAGCAGGTGAAGATAACGTAGCACGTCCTGATTGGTTAGCGGCTGATCTAGGTATCCGTGACGGTCAGTACTATTTATCTGAGCAACAAGCACAAGCAATTCTAGACCTACGTTTACACAAACTAACAGGTCTTGAGCATGAGAAGATCTTAGACGAGTACCAAAACTTACTTGATCTAATTGCTGAGCTTTTACACATTCTTTCAAGCCCAGAGCGTTTAATGGAAGTTATCCGCGATGAGCTAGTAGAAATTAAAGAGCAATATGGTGACGAACGTCGTACTGAAATCAGTGCAGCTGCTCACGATATTAGCCTTGAAGACCTAATCAATGAAGAAGACGTTGTTGTAACGCTTTCTCACGAAGGTTACGTTAAGTATCAACCATTATCTGACTACGAAGCACAGCGTCGTGGTGGTAAAGGTAAATCAGCAACGAAGATGAAAGATGAAGACTTCATCGAACGTCTATTAGTTGCTAACACGCACGATACAATCCTGTGTTTCTCAACAGCAGGTCGCTTATATTGGTTGAAAGTTTATCAGTTACCATTAGCAAGCCGTGCAGCGCGTGGTAAGCCAATTGTTAACTTATTACCACTTGAAGCAGATGAGCGTATTACTGCTATCTTACCAGTACGTGAGTACGAAGAAGATAAATACATCTTCATGGCAACTGCGTTTGGTACAGTTAAGAAAACACCACTTACAGCATACAGCCGTCAACGTGCGAGCGGTATCATCGCTGTTAACCTAAATGAAGGCGATAGCCTAATTGGTGTTGATATCACTGATGGCACGAATGAAATCATGCTATTCACTGATGCTGGTAAAGTTGTTCGCTTTAAAGAAGCGGAAGAGTCAGAAGTTGTTGATGAAAACGGTAACCCAGTTCTAGACGAAAACGGTAACCCAGAAATCCGCTTCAAAGGTGTACGTCCAATGGGTCGTACAGCAACAGGTGTTCGTGGTATTAAGATGGCTGACGACCAACGCGTTGTGTCGTTAATCGTACCTAAGTCAGATGGTGCAATCCTAACTGTGACAGAAAACGGTTACGGTAAGCGTACAGCACTTGAAGATTACCCATCGAAGAGCCGTGCAACACAAGGTGTTGTATCAATCAAAGTAAGCGAACGTAATGGCGCTGTGGTTGGTGCAGTACAAGTTGACGATAACGACGAAATCATGATTATCTCGAATCGCGGTACCTTAGTACGTACCCGTGTAAACGAGGTTTCTACGGTTGGTCGTAATACTCAAGGCGTTATTTTGATACGAACTATTGACGAAGAGCAAGTAGTTGGTTTACAACGTATCGAAGAAATCGAAGTTGATGAGCTTGAAGCCATCGAAGGCGAGGCCGTTGAAGTAGTCGATACCAATACTGAAGAAACGGGTGATAACCCACCTTCAGAATAACATTGATTTAAAAAGCGGCTTCGGCCGCTTTTTTTATCCGCACTATAATTACTGGAATGAGGCAAAGTAATGACTAAGTATAATTTTTGTGCAGGACCGGCAATGCTACCGCCGGCAGTTATGCAAAAAGCACAAAAAGAATTTATAGATTGGCAAGGTTTAGGTGTCTCTGTGATGGAAATTAGCCATCGCAGCAGCGACTTTTTAGCGCTTACCACAAAATGTGAAGCAAGCCTGCGTCGTTTAATGAATATTAGCGATGAGTTTGAAGTTTTATTTATGCACGGCGGCGGCCGTGGTCAATTCAGTGCTGTGCCACTGAATCTTCACCTTGATGATAAGCCAGCCGTTTACTGTGAAAACGGTGTGTGGTCTAAAGGGGCTACTTCAGAAGCGGCAAAATTCACTGCAGTTGAAAGTATCAATGTACGTGATGATGAGCAGCAAAATGGCCTGTTCTCTATTAAACCAGCAAGCAGCTGGGAATTACCTGCTGATGCGTCTTACATTCACTATTGTCCGAATGAAACCGTAGATGGCATTGAAATTTTTGACGTACCATCACACCCATCAGCACCGATTGTGGCTGATATGTCATCGACTATTTTATCGCGCGAGTTTGATGTAAATCAGTTTGATCTTATTTACGCTGGGGCACAAAAGAATATTGGCCCGTCTGGTTTATCGATTGTTATTGTTCGCAAAACGCTTCTTGAGCGTGAAGGTCTTGCAAAGCCAGGTATTCTTGATTACGCCTTAGAAGCCAAACAAGGCAGCATGTATAACACACCACCGACATTTGCGTGGTACTTAGCTGCTGAAGTATTTGAATGGCTTGAAGCAAACGGCGGCGTTAAAGCGATGGAAGAACAAAACATCGCAAAAGCAGAGCTTCTTTACAACTACATTGATAGCTCAGATTTTTACAGCAACAAAGTTGCTAAGCATTGCCGTTCGCGCATGAACGTTCCGTTTTGGTTAAACGACGAATCACTGAATGATAAATTCATTAGTGAGTCAAAAGAAGCAGGATTATTAGCCCTTGAAGGTCACCGTATTGTCGGTGGTATGCGCGCAAGCATTTATAATGCGATGCCACTTGAAGGTGTTCAAGCCTTGGTTAATTTTATGGAAGAATTCGCCAAGGAGAACAGCTAATTATGGAACAGCTTCGTCTTGAACCGATTACAAAGGTAAATGGTAGTGTGACACTACCAGGCTCAAAAAGCTTATCAAACCGTATTTTGTTACTAGCTGCTCTTGCTGAGGGCACAACGGTTGTTGAAAACCTACTAGACAGTGATGACATTCGTCACATGCTAGGTGCATTAAATCTTTTAGGCGTAAATGTATCGCTTAATGAAGATAAAACAGTGGCCACCGTAGAGGGTGTTGCAGGAAAATTTAAAACTCCGAGCGAGCCTTTATTTTTAGGTAATGCCGGAACTGCTTATCGTCCACTGACAGCGGTTTTAGCTGCTGTAGAAGGGGAGTACCAGCTGGTGGGCGAGCCTCGTATGGAAGAGCGCCCAATCGGCCATTTGGTTGATGCACTGCAAGCACTCGGTGGTGATGTTGAATACCTTAAGCATAAAGATTATCCACCACTGGCCATTAAAGGCGGCAAAATCAACGGTGGCAAAGTTGAAATTGATGGCAGCATTTCTAGCCAGTTCCTAACAGCGTTACTAATGGCTGCACCATTATTTAATGGCGATACAGAAATCACCATCAAAGGCACACTGGTATCAAAGCCTTACATCGATATTACCCTAGATGTAATGAAGCGCTTTGGTGTTACAGTAAGCCATGACAACTACGAAACGTTTTACGTTAAAGGCTGTCAGCAGTATCAAGCACTTGAGCGTATTATGGTTGAAGGTGATGCATCAAGCGCCTCTTATTTTGTTGCGGCGGCTGCAATAGCAGGTGGCGAAATTGAAATTAACGGGGTAGGTGCGGCATCTGTTCAAGGTGATATTGGTTTTGCCAAAGTCATGGAACAAGTAGGCGCTAAAATCGATTGGTACGATGAAAAGCTGGTGGTACGTAAAGGCGAGCTAAACGCGGTCGATATTGATGCCAATGCAATCCCTGATGCGGCAATGACACTAGCCACTGTTGCGCTTTTTGCTAAAGGTAAAACAGCTATTCGTAATATCTATAACTGGCGTGTAAAAGAAACAGATCGCTTATATGCCATGGCGACTGAGCTTCGTAAAGTTGGTGCAGAAGTGGTTGAAGGTGAAGATTTCATCGAAATTACACCACCAGACACATTTAACGATGTAGCGATTGATACCTATAATGATCACCGTATTGCCATGTGTTTTGCAATGGTTGCCGTTGGCGGAAAGCCGATAACCATTAACGATCCTAAGTGTACATACAAAACTTTTCCAACGTTTTTCAAAGTACTAGAGTCTGTCTCAAGTCAATAAAACAGAAGAAAATATAAAAAGTTACATTCTAAATGCGGATCTATTTCTAGAACTGGCGTATAATACCGCGGTTTTATTTTGGTGTGCATTGCAGGAGGTTATAAATGCAGGCGTTATCAATGCCCGTAATCACCATCGATGGCCCAAGTGGTTCAGGTAAAGGAACTGTTTGTCGCTTGTTAGCCGAGAAATTAGGTTGGGATGTATTAGACAGTGGAGCGATTTACCGTGTGCTGTCACTTGCAGCGCTTCATCATCAAATTGAACTAGATAATGAAGATGCGCTAGTTCCGTTAGCTGCAAACTTAGATGTACAGTTTTTGGTCGATAGCCAAACGCATACTTCTAAAATTGTCTTGGAAGGCGAAGACGTCACAACCACAATTCGTAACGAAGAAGTGGGTGCTGCGGCATCAAAGATTGCTGCATTACCACGGGTGAGAGAAGCATTATTACGTCGTCAACGTGCGTTTCGTACTGAGAGCGGCTTAATTGCCGATGGTCGTGACATGGGCACAGTTGTGTTCCCAGATGCACCATTGAAGATTTATTTAACCGCATCAGCTGAAGAGCGCGCTCGTCGTCGCTTTGCTGAGTTGAACGAACGCGGTCTTGATGTTACACTAAGTGGTCTACTTGAGGACATAAAAGCTCGCGATCACCGTGATATGACGCGTGAAGTTGCGCCGCTTGTTCCTGCAGAAGACGCTATTGAGCTCGATACTAGCGAGCTTAATGCAATGCAAGTGTTTGATAAAGTTGTAACTTTACTCGACGAAGCAGTACTTGCAGGAAAGCTTCCAAAAGCTTAAAAGTAATTTATTAAGGTGCCGGCAGGAAGCTAGTGCTATTTTAACAACCCCATGCAGCATGGTTGCTAATTGGTTATTTAATTATTTAGAGACGTATAATGTCAGAAAATTTTGCGCAGTTATTTGAAGAAAGCCTTAAGGGTTTTGAAGCAGAGCAAGGCTCTATCGTTAAAGGTACTGTTATCTCAATCGAGAACAACATCGTACTTGTTGATGCTGGTCTTAAATCTGAAAGTGCAATCCCTGCTGAGCAATTCAAAAATGCTGCTGGTGAACTAGAAGTTGCTGTTGGCGACGAAGTAGATGTTGCTTTAGACGCAATCGAAGACGGTTTCGGTGAAACTATCCTTTCTCGTGAGAAAGCGAAGCGTCACGAAGCGTGGATCCGCTTAGAAAAAGCATGTGAAGAGCAAGAGACTGTTACTGGTGTTATCAACGGTAAAGTTAAAGGCGGTTTCACTGTTGAAGTTGATTCAATCCGTGCCTTCCTACCTGGTTCACTTGTTGATGTTCGTCCAGTACGTGACACAACTCACCTTGAAGGTAAAGAGCTTGAGTTCAAAGTAATCAAGCTTGACCAAAAACGTAACAACGTTGTTGTTTCTCGCCGTGCAGTTATCGAATCAGAGAACTCACAAGAGCGTGAAGAACTTCTTGCTAACCTTGTTGAAGGTCAAGAAGTTAAAGGTATCGTTAAGAACCTTACTGACTACGGTGCGTTCGTTGACCTTGGTGGTGTTGACGGTCTACTACACATCACAGACATGGCGTGGAAGCGTGTTAAGCACCCTTCAGAAATCGTTAATGTTGGCGACGAAATCGCAGTTAAAGTTCTTAAATTCGACAAAGAAAAGACTCGTGTATCTCTAGGCCTTAAACAGCTTGGCGAAGATCCATGGGCAGCTATCGCTGGTCGTTACCCAGAAGGTTCTAAGCTTTCTGGTCGTGTAACTAACCTTACTGACTACGGTTGTTTCGTTGAAATCGAAGAAGGCGTAGAAGGTCTAGTACACGTTTCTGAAATGGATTGGACTAACAAGAACATCCACCCTTCAAAAGTTGTTTCACTAGGTGACACTGTTGAAGTTATGGTTCTTGAAATCGACGAAGAGCGTCGTCGTATTTCTC
The DNA here is from genome assembly GCF_023161845.1 of Pseudoalteromonas sp. 2CM39R. Taxonomy (NCBI): domain Bacteria; kingdom Pseudomonadati; phylum Pseudomonadota; class Gammaproteobacteria; order Alteromonadales; family Pseudoalteromonadaceae; genus Pseudoalteromonas; species Pseudoalteromonas sp. 2CM39R. The sequence goes on along the minus strand of NZ_JALNTM010000002.1, from coordinate 344,435 downwards.
TTGGTCTTAAGCAATGTATTGCTAACCCATGGCAAGAATTTGCTCGTCTACAAAACAAAGGCGACCAAGTTACTGGTAAGATCAAATCAATCACTGACTTCGGTATCTTCATCGGTCTTGAAGGCGGTATTGACGGTCTTGTTCACCTTTCAGACATTTCTTGGAACACGCCAGGCGAAGAAGCTGTACGTGAATTCAAGAAAGGCGACGAAATCACTGCTATCGTATTACAAGTTGACCCAGAGCGTGAGCGTATCTCTCTAGGCGTTAAACAAATCGAAGCTGACCCATTCAATAACTACCTGGACGCAAACAAAAAAGGTGCTATTGTTAAAGGTAAAGTGACTGAAGTTGATGCGAAAGGCGCAACTGTTGAGCTAATCGAAGGCGTTGAAGGTTACATCCGTGTAGCTGATATCGCTCAAGAGCGTGTTGAAGATGCTACTACTGTAGTTTCTGCAGGCGACGAAATCGAAGCGAAATACGTTGGTGTTGATCGTAAGAACCGCACTTTAAGCTTATCTGTTAAAGCTCTTTTCGAAGCAGAAGAGAAAGAAGTACTAGAGAAGCTTAAGAAAGAAGAGCCAGCGTTCGAAAACGCTATGGCTGCAGCATTCAAAAATGCTCAAAAAGACTAATATCTAGTCTTTTGAAATTGGAAGGGCAGTTTTGCCCTTCCTTTACCACTCTTTAAGGAAACGCTATGACTAAGTCAGAATTGATAGAACAACTTGCCGAGCAACATGCACACATCCCTGTGAAAGATGTTGAAAATGCCGTTAAAGAAATTCTTGAACAAATGGCCGGATCATTATCTAGCTCAGATCGCATCGAGATCCGTGGCTTTGGAAGTTTCTCATTGCATTATCGTTCTCCTCGCACAGGTCGTAATCCAAAGACTGGCGAAACAGTTGAGTTAGACGGTAAGCACGTACCACATTTTAAACCAGGTAAAGAATTACGTGACCGCGTAAATGCGAGTATTGCCTAGTTTTATACAGGAGTAGTTACTTGTTTAGGGTATTAAAAATTGTATTAATTGCGCTGTGTTTATTTATTGCGTTTGTACTTGGTTCACAGAATCCACAATTGGTGCAAATCAATTATTTAATCGCCAGTAATACTTTGCCCCTAGCTGTTGTAATAAGTATCTGCTTTATTTTAGGTGTCGCAATTGGTTGTTTTATAAGCTTTACACTGTTTTCTCAGTTAAAGTGGCAAAATTATCGCTTAAAGAAAAAATTAGCGCCTGAAAAAAACAATAAAAAGCTTGTTGCTAATAAAGACACCTAATCATGATTGAGCTTCTGTTTTTACTTTTACCCGTTGCAGCCGGTTACGGTTGGATAATGGGTAAAAACAGCGCTAAAAACCAAGCTCATCAGCTTAATCGCCAAATTACCTCTGAATATTCTAAAGGCCTTAAATTTCTCTTAGACAGAGAAGAAGACCAAGGCTTAGAGCACCTTATTAATCTACTCGAAGTTGCCGCTGATTCTGTTGAACACTATTCAACGCTTGCAACTATGTTCCGCCGCCGTGGCGAACTTGACCGCGCCATTAAAATTCATGAGCTGCTATTAAAACATCCAAGTCTTGATGAGCAACAAGCTGCAACTAGCCGCTTAGAACTTGCTGAAGATTACATTATGGCAGGCTTGTTAGATGGTGCAGAAGAGCATTTAGTATGGCTTGTTAAGGCAGGCTATAAAGAAGCCTTAGAGCCAATTATTAATCTTTATTCACAAACCCGTGAATGGGAAAAGGGCATTAACATGTACGAGGCTCACAGTGAATTGTTCACTAAACCTCAGCATGTAAAAGCGATTGCCAATTTTTACTGTGAAGCGGCCTTACAAGACAATGATACGCAAATTATGCGTAAAGCTATAAGCTTAAACCATAAAGCTATTCGCCCATTGTATGAGCTTGGCCACAGTGCTTTTACCAAAGAAGATTATGTAAAAGCAATTTACTATTGGCGCGAGCTTATTAGCCAATTCACGTTTTTTGCTCCGGTGTTTATTGAAGAATTGGCGCTCAGTTATCAAAAGCTTAATTTAACGCATCAGTTTTACGAATTACTCAATGAACTGCTCGATAAAGGTGGCGTATTAATAAAAATAAAACACTGCCAAGCTTTACTTGAGCAAGGTCACATAGAGCAAGCAATCAAATTTTTAACGGATAGTTTAAAGCGTCATCCGACTATTCGTGGCTTTAGCTTTTTATTACAGCTACTTGCCAAACAAAACAACGATATTAAAGATGTACTCGATCAAATTGATAAGCTAGTAACGTCTTATATCGCAACCAAACCTGATTTTCAGTGCCAACACTGTGGCTTTACCAGTCATACCATTTATTGGGTATGTCCATCTTGTAAGCACTGGGAAACAATTGTTCCAAGCCGTGGCATAGACGGCTTTTAATTCATATTAGTCCATTAGTTTTTAGGAAAGTTATGTCTGTCGAAGATTCAAAAAAAGTATTAATTGCCCTTGATTATGATGATCAACAAACAGCTCTTGCGTTTGTAAAGCAATTATCGCCTGATACGTGTCGCCTTAAAGTAGGCAAAGAAATGTTCACGTATTTTGGCCCTAGCTTTGTTAAGGAACTAATCGACTTAGGTTTTGATGTATTCTTAGACCTAAAATTTCACGATATTCCAAACACAGTGGCTAAAGCTGTAACAGCAGCTGCAAAAATGGGTGTATGGATGGTTAACGTACATGCCTCTGGTGGCGTTGAAATGATGACTAAAGCAAAGCAAGCTTTAGAGCAGTTTGGTGATGACGCACCATTATTGATTGCAGTAACCGTACTAACCAGTATGGATGCTGCAGAACTTAGTCGTTTAGGTGTAGATAAAACGCCAGAAGAGCAAGTAATTTATCTAGCAAAACTTGCCAAAGAATCAGGCCTTGATGGGGTAGTGTGCTCAGCACAAGAAGCGAAAAAGCTAAAAGCAGAACTTGGCGCAGGCTTTAAACTAGTTACTCCGGGTATTCGCCCAGCAGGCAGCGATGCAGGCGACCAAAAGCGCATCATGACACCAAAACAAGCCGTAGAAGATGGTAGCGACTATTTAGTTGTAGGCCGCCCAATTACTCAATCGGCAGATCCAGTTGCAACACTAAAAGAAATTAACGACTCACTAAAATAACCTCGTTATTTAAAATAGTCTCTAAAGAGCATTGTATGTGTGATTTATATCGCGCTATATACAATGCTTTTTTTGTTTGTGGCAATTATCCTAGGTTATCTACATGTTAGGATCAGCAGACAGAGCAAACTCGTGTTTGGACATAACTGAGTCAGGATTTTAGCTAATTTGACAGCTGGAGTTTCAATCTAGAATAAGATTTATATTTGCTGGTAGCGCAGCGACTCCAGTGAAAGGCCTCTCTCACATTCTTATAGTTTTTTTGTTTTTTGACCGTTTAAGATTTATTTAACTGTTAGAATATATTTAATATAAAATTTCGAATTACAAACGAGGTAATGTGGTGAATTTTCCAACGTTTGATTATAGAGCATGGTATAAAACCGATGTCGATTCATTGGAGCAGATAGAAGCTTTATTTTTCAATGAAAATCCACATAATGATATTTATTATCGTGGGATGGCCAATTATGATTTTATTTGTATTTCAACTTTTTACCGCTATTACATCAACAGTCGAAGACTAGATTGGCGTGAGGTTGATGTAGGCTTCAATGCAATGGTGAATTTACCTGAAATCGATGAAAATGAATATAAGAACCTATCGTTTAGCATCCTAGATGATTTTTATACAAACATGCTTGATCTTGGTTCTGTAGAAATTTCTTATGAGTCAATTGCCTATTTAGCTCAGCATTATGGCTTACCAACTGATCTGATTGATTTTAGCTATGATCCAAAGATTGCTTTGTATTTTGCCTGTTGTGAATTGCCTGAAAGTGACTGTAGCATCTACATGTTTGATATCTATTCACATGTTAAAAATATGATGGCTTTAGCTGGTCAAGGTCCATCAGCTGAAATTGGTTATATGCTCAAGGAAGATGGTACGCATATGACCAATGATGAGCGAGCACAAGTATTTAAAGATTATTGTACGACCTTGAGTAAAGATGGTGCATCAACAGTGACACCAATCATTAAAGGTGACGATATCCGCTTCAGTGAACGCATCATTAATCAGAAAGGGGCGTTTATTTACCATCGTAGTGAAGTTCCTATGGATCAGTTGATGTATACCGCTTCAACTGATACCTATTACAGTGGCCGTAGAATCTATAAGATCACTAAAGAATTAAAGCCCCAAATTCTACAAATTCTAGATGAACGCTTTGGTATTAACAAAGCATACATTTACCCATCAATGGATCTTAATCTAACTATCATCGATAAAGCAGCTTCCATGACTAAGGAAAAGTTTAATCTGTAGGTATTTTCTGTAAGTTGTATTTGGTAAATACAACAACTAATACATTTTGGGGCAAGTACTTGCTGGCGCAGGTCCTATTGAATCGAAGCTGGACAAAAGCGATTTAAGTCACAGGTTGCATTAGGTGTACTTCACATAAAAACTTCTAAGGGCAACACCCTGTTAAAGGGCTAATTAATTCTTTGGCTAAAATGAGAAGCGAAGAGAAGCCGAGCCAAATGTGTCGCTGTCGTTGCCCCGCTTGTACAGCTTGTTATAAACCACTTACATCAATTTTTTTACTTTTGATATTAGAAATAAGCCAATTATATCTGTTTTCTAATTCAATTTTTTTGAGCTCTAAATTATGTACTTTTTTATCAAAATCTTTTGCTAGTTGCTGCCCTGAAGCTGCAAGTAACTCCATTATATCAACGAAGCTAATAATGATTCTCTTGAAAATAAGAGTATCTTTTTTTGTTAAAGTCCAGATTTTAGTTGTTACAGATTGATTCTTTTGGAAATCATCTGAATTCAATGCAATAGACCACTGTCCATGAGCTAGTTTGTTTCGAATTTCAATGATCGTTCTAATATCAGTGTCGCACAACTCTTTTATATATTTATATCTGTGATAATTTGTATGCCCAAGGTTTAGCAGGTTAAGTTCTTTATAAGTACCATTCAAATAATGCTTCCTAAATAAAACATCAATTAGTTCAAGCCATTTATCTATTTCTGATCGCTTACTCAAAACATCATTTTTAATTTTATTTGTTATCTGTTTTTCATAAATGTGAGTAATGTAACCTAAGGCAGGCTCCAAATAGGATGCATATAAGATTATCAACATACGCACATTAGTTTCTTCTAAATCAGTCTTATTCTCTTTTATAGCTTGGTTCAAGCTACGATTTATTTGAATGAAAGCTTTTTTAATTTTCTTTTTATTTTTTGCGTGAGCTTTTGCTATTTGAAGTCTTTCCATGAATTCTCCGATAAAAGTCTAAAGATGTAGTACCTCAAGCAGGAACTTAGCCTTGCTGCGTCCTCTAGCTTGACTTATTAGTAGTTGCCAGCAGTTTGGCCATGGTTTCAATATCATTAGCGACATCATTAAACCCAAAGTAGTTTGTTGGATGCTCATATGCACTGTCTCTATGCATGTCACTCGGAGAGTAATCAGGCAAACGACTGCGAAGTTCATCTCTTAGTAGAATTGCATCAACCTTGAATCGACGCTCATATTCAGCGTTTCTCTCATTGGATAACCTTGAACTAGCACTTGTAAACTTATGCCAAAGTTTATTCTTTTCTTCTTCTGATACAGCTTTAGTCATTTCGACCCACTCATTGTTATGGACGGCCTCATCTTCGCGCTTGTATCTTTCAATAAACTCCCTCAGGTTTTTTACAAAATCTAAGGATTTTTCTTTTAAAGTCACTTCAGAAGAGTCAACTACTTCAAGAGCTTTCTCATCATACTTTAATGCTCGATCTTTATATGATTCGGCTTGTTCTGATTTTAGATGAATTCGTTCTTTCAGGGTCTCATTTGCTGCCTTAACTTGATCAATTACTGTAGAAAATTTCCATTTTGCAGCTAAATACGCGAGGCCAAAAGTAATAGTAGTTAGGATGAAAAATGTAAATGGCGCTTGAGAAATGACCGCCCATTCTTTGGCAATATACTCAAATAATTTATCCATGCTTGTTCCTTAAGACTGCAAATAATTTTTAGTGCACTCGCCGCACATCTTTCTGCCGATGTCACGCTCATGTATTAATAAATCTATTTGTAACAAATAACTTAAGGTACTGCCAACTCTAATTTTTATTGGTACTAAATAAAGTCAGAAAAAAGAAAATGCGATCACAAGTTCTAAATTATATCGCTGATTATATGTTGATAAGTCAATATTCATACGCAACATCCAAGATCACCTAAAATGGATTACATCTCATATTCATTTTCATAAAAAGCTTCAACCTGCTTTAATGGGGGATAAATTAATTAATCCGGAAAGGCTGCTTATGGAACCATACCAACTTTCACTTTTAAATAAAAATACTCAAAATAGCGTTTGAGATGTATGTCATAAAATGGTAAAGCTAACAAAACCAATAAGAATAAAAAAAGAGTAAAGCTTTCACTTTACTCTTTCAGATAATTCAATATCTTGTTGACTGGCAACTGGCAACTGGCAACTGGCAACTGGCAACTGGCAACTGGCAACTGGCAACTGGCAACTGGCAACTGGCAACTGGCAACTTATTTCAATCTAATCGACGTCGCTTCAATATCAATCAAACCTTGCTTAAACAAACCGCCAATGGCTTTTTTGTAGTTTGCTTTACTGGTTGAGAAAGTCTTTTTAATTGCTTCTGGGTCTGACTTATCACCTAGGTGAAGTACGCCGCCTTCGGCTTTTAATTTAGCTAAGATTTTTTCGCCTAAGTCGTTTACTTTGCCCATGCCTGGCTTTTCAAGTAATACGTCGATTTTGCCATCTTCACGTACTTTTTGAATAAAGCCTTTTAAGCGTTGGCCAACAAACAGCTTTTTAAATACCGTGTTGTAGTAAACAACGCCAATGTGAGCTTCGTTTACAAGTACTTTGTAGCCAAGGTCTGTTTTACCCGCTACGATTAGGTCAACTTCTTCCATTACAGAGTAAGTTGGTTCATCTTTCGATAAAAACTTATTAAAGTTGCTAGATGCACAAATACGTTGGCTGGCGTTATCTAGGTATAAACGTACAAGATACGAAAAGCCGTCTTTCATTTTTGGCTTTTGTTCGTTGTATGGCGCTAGTACGTCTTTTTCGAGGCCCCAATCCATAAACGCACCAGTGCTGTTGATGGCTTTAACACGTAGTAGGGCAAATTCGCCTACCTCAGCTAAAGGTTTTTTTGTAGTGCCGGTTGGGTGACCTGCGTGATCTAAGTAAATAAATACTTGCACGCTGTCGCCAGCTTCTAGTTCGTAATCAATCTCTTTGCTTGGTAAGAATACTTCGCCTAAATCACGGCCATCTAAATAAGCACCTTCGTTAGACATTTCATTAACGAAAAGGGTTTGTGTGGTTCCTAAAATACTCATTATTATTCCTGTTCTGGCTTTTTCTTACGGCGCATTGGAGAAAAGCCATCTACATCAATTGGTGCTTGAATAGGGGCTTTTGGCTTTTTAGGGGCTGCTTTGCGTTTTGGTTTTGCAGGTTTAGCAGCCACTTTTTTCTCTGCTTTTTTCCAAACTGTATTTGGTTTTTTCTCACGCAGACCTTTAAATTTACCAACAAGACCGTCTACAGTGAAAAAGCTTAATTCATCATTTAAAAATGCTTTAATTGCTTTGTAGCTTGGCCAATCTTTCGGGCCTACTAACGAAATAGCAGTTCCTTTAAAGCCTGCGCGACCAGTACGACCAATACGGTGCACATACTCTTCAGCATGTTTTGGTAGGTCAAAGTTAATTACGTGGGTCACGCTTAATAAATCAAGACCACGTGATGCAACATCGGTGGTGATTAAGATTTTAAAGTTTTCACGGCTGAAGGCATCCATGATTTCATGGCGTTTGGTCTGCGTTAAGTCACCCGCAAGCGCTTGCGCTTTAAAGCCTTTATCGTTTAACAGTTGGCTTAAACGCTGAGTGTCGGCACGTGTTGCTGTGAAAATAATGCATTGGCCAACATTGTCTTGTTTTACAAAGTGCTCAAGTAGGGCTTCTTTGTGATCTAGATGATCAGCTAAATAAAGCTGCTGAGTAATGTCACTATGTTGCTCGTTTGAAGCACTTAACAGAATTTGTTTTGGTGAACGTAAAAGGTTACGTGATACAGCATCAACTTGTGCATGGTCAAGGGTTGCTGAGAACAATAACGTTTGGCGTAAACGGTGATCAGCAAGCTCGTTAATCATTTTAACTTGATCAGTAAAGCCTAAATCTAAGATACGGTCAGCTTCATCAAAAATTAACAGCTCTAAGCCTGAAAGCTGTAATGAGCGTTGACTCAAATGGTCAGCTAAACGACCTGGTGTACCTACTACAAAATGTGGGTCTTTGCGTAGTGCTTTAATTTGGTCATTAAAGTTTTCACCACCCAGTACTTTTACAGCACTAATGTTTGTGCCAGCAATTAATAGCCTTAATTGGCTGTACACTTGGGTTGCTAATTCGCGGGTAGGCGCAACGATTAAAACGCGAGGATCGCGTTTACTGAGTGCTTTTTGCTTCATTACACGCTGTACAGCAGGTAATAAAAACGCCAGCGTTTTGCCCGATCCTGTTTTTGACTGTGCAAAAATATCATGGCCTGCGATAGCTGTTGGTACCGCGTGAGCTTGAATGTCAGTGGGCTGGGTGATGCCTTGATGCGCAAGTTGTTTTTCGAGGCGTGTATCAATCCCAAGTTCAGTAAAATGCAATGCGTAATCTCCGATGAGCAAAATTTGTAAATCCTGTTCATTATAACGCACTTGCCTCACTTGGAGACAGTAAAAACACAGCTATTTCGCATCAGTTTTTGCAATTACCGCTAATTCGCGTAAAATACGCGCCCTCAATGCGCCGGATTTGCGATTCGGTTAACGCCCCACATGGGCATTTAAAGCAAAAGGTAAAACCATGACTGCTGTTCATAAAGACAATGTAACTAGCGAGCACTTTGTTGTTTGCGCACTTTACAAATTTGTAGCCCTTCCTGATTTTGAAGCGATTCGCCAACCACTACTAAAGGTAATGGAAGACAATGAAGTACGCGGTACTTTGTTACTTGCGGCTGAAGGTATTAACGGTACTGTTTCTGCTAAACGTGAAGGTATCGATAACCTACTTGCATGGTTAGATTCACAACCAAACCTAGACAACATTGTGACTAAAGAGTCATACGATGACGAATGCCCGTTCTACCGTACTAAGGTAAAACTGAAAAAAGAAATCGTAACTATGGGTGTTGAAGGTATCGACCCACGTGAAGTAGTGGGTACATACGTTAAGCCAGCTGAGTGGAATGCATTAATTTCAGACCCTGAAGTGATTCTTATTGATACGCGTAACGATTACGAAATCGAGATCGGTACTTTCCAAAATGCGGTTGATCCAAACACTAAAACATTCCGTGAATTCCCTGCATGGGCGAAAGAAAACCTAGACCCAGAAAAGCACAAGAAAGTTGCTATGTTCTGTACCGGTGGTATTCGCTGTGAAAAATCAACTGCGTACATGAAAGAGCAAGGCTTTGACGAAGTATTCCACCTTGAAGGCGGTATTCTTAAGTACTTAGAAGAAGTACCAAAAGAAGAAACCATGTGGGAAGGTGAGTGTTTTGTATTTGATAACCGTGTAGCAGTAAATCACGATTTACAAAAAGGCTCTTACGACCAATGTCACGCATGTCGTATGCCTATCACTGAAGAAGAAAAGCAAAAGCCTGAATACATGGAAGGTGTATCGTGTCATCACTGTCACGACAGCCTAACAGAAGAGCAACGTGCACGTTTTGCTGAGCGTCAAAAGCAAATCGAATTAGCACAAGCGCGTGGTGAAGGTCACATTGGTAACGAAGCGCAAGAAGTTCTTCGTAAGCGTAAAGAAGCTAAAAAAGCGCAAAAAGAAGCACAGCGCCAACAGTAATTCTTAGCTTTATGAATTGATAGAAACCCCAGCATAGTCTGGGGTTTTTTTATGCCTGTTCGTTTTAGCTACATACAGTTTTTTACACATCTTAAACAGTCTCTAACTGACCTTAGGAATACTATTTAACTTAAGTTTTTATACTGATGGGATGAGAATAGAATGAATAAATTACTGCTAGGTTTACTATTTTTAGGTGGCTGCGCGACACAAGGGGTAGATAGAGCAGACCAAAATGTGATGATTAAACGCTTTTATGCAAAAGTCACATCAGTTCAGCCAGTTAAGCTATCATCGAACGTTAAAACGGGTATCGCAGCAGGCTCTACAATCGGCTTTGTTGATCAGCTAGATGGCAACCACGAAGAGATGATTGCAGGCGCAGTCGCTGGGGCACTTGTTGGCGGTCTTGTAACAGCTATATCTGAAGGAAGTAATGATGCCTTTGAATATTCATTAAGATCAGAGCAAGAAGGTAGCTTTACGCTAATTCAAAAGGAACAAATAACTGATCAATCTGATTGTGTAGAGGTAACCATTGCAAGCGAAGCACACATAAAAGAAGTCGATTCATCACATTGTCGTTTCTAATTAGAAAACACAGGCGAGGTATGGGTTTATTTCACCTTGGCTAATTGTTTATTAAACGAAGTCAGCTTTTTATTGATCACAAAGCTGTTACACTTCGTAACAATTAAAACGATTCTTATTTAGGTGAAATTTTGACAATTGGCAAATTACATACATGGACTTTAATTGCCTGTATTAGTTGTGTTTCCGTCGCTGAGGCGGCTAATGTAGTAGTAGAATCAGTGTCTGTTGAAAAGTCTAAACAACAGATAAAAGCCGTGGGTAATGCAGAAGCGATTCACTCAGTCACTCTTTATCCAGCCGTTGGGGACAGAGTCACCGCTGTTTACTTTAAACCAGGCGATAACGTTGCCAAAGGTGACTTACTATTAGAACTTGATTCACGCAGACAAAAAGCAGCGTTGATCGAAGCTGAAATTACTTTAAAAGATGCTGAGCGCACCATGAAAAGGCTTGAAGAAAGCCACGCCCGTGGTGCGGTACCACAAAGTGATTTAGATGATGCCAAAACACTTTATGAGCTAGCAAAAGTTCAGTTAATGCAAGCGAAAACGGAGCGTGAAGACCGCGAAATTCGTGCTCCTTTTAGTGGCGTTATGGGCTTAACTGACATTGAAGTAGGCGACAGGATCACAACCCAAACAGCCATTGCGACTATCGATGATATTTCTGAGCTTTACATTAATTTTAATGCCCCAGAGGCGGCTATCTCAGTGCTTAAGCAAAAATCCTCGGTCGAAGTGGTGCCTTGGTTAGGCGATAAAGCTTACACGGCTAAGGTGGCAGAGCTTGATTCGCGTATTAATGCGCAAACCCGCACTCTTAGAACAAAAGCCAAACTTGACAATAATGCCCAGCAATTTATGCCGGGCATGAGCTTTCGTGTACACATAAATATTCTAGGTGAAGAGCTTGCCGTAGTACCCGAAGCTGCCATGATGTGGGGTGCAGCAGGCCCTTACGTATGGAAGAGCGTCGATAAAAAAGCAACTCGCGTTGATGTAAAAATTGAGCAGCGCTTAGCAGGGCGTTTATTAGTCTCTGGTGGCTTAAACGAAGGCGACTTATTGGTGACAGAAGGAGTTCAGCGCTTAAGACCTAATCAAGAGCTTAATTTCATCAATGAAGTGCAGCTAGCCAAGGAGTAATGATGAAACAGCAACCTATGATGGAAGACTTACCATCAATGGCGATACGTCGCCCTGTTTTAATAGTGGTACTTAACTTACTCATTATTATTGCGGGTATTGCTGCAATAGCAGGGGTTGAAGTACGTGAGCTACCTGATGTTGATAGACCACGTATTACCGTATCAGCGTCTTTTCCTGGTGGTTCACCGGAGACTGTAGATACCGAAGTAACTAGTAAGCTCGAAGGGGCGGTTGCAAGGGTAAGTGGTGTAAAGTCGATTCGCGCGCAAAGTGAAGAAAACAACGCTCGTATTGTGGTTGAGTTTCGCCCTGGTGTTAATTTAGATGATGCTGCAAACGAAACACGCGAATCGGTAGCCCGTGTGCAGCGAGAGTTACCCGAAGAAGTTGAGCGGGTATCAATTATTAAAGCCGATAATGATGCCGAAGCGGTTGTATCGTTAACGGTATCAAGTGATAGCTTATCCCTTGAGGCACTGACAGAGCGTGTTGATGTTGACTTAGCCCCGCAGTTTTTAACCATTCCTGGGGTTGCCGATGTTCGTTTAAATGGCGACCGCGAACGGGTACTTAGAGTGCGTATCGACCCACTTAAGCTAAGCAGCTTTAACCTTACGGTACCTGATATTGCCGACGTACTTCGCCAAGCCCCCTTTGATGTGCCTGCGGGTAGTTTAAAATCAAGCGATCAACAGGTGATCGTGCGTGCTGATGCAACGTCAATCTCTGCTGAACAAGTAGCCGATATCATCGTTCGTGACGATACCCGTATTGGCGATGTTGCGGCTGTTTACTTTGGCCCAGCCGATCCGCGTTCATTCGTAAGGCTTAATGGTACACCTGTGATTGGCATGGAAATTATTCGTCAGGCGCAATCTAATACCATTGAAATTTCTGATGAAGTGCTAACTTTAATTGAGCGCATGCGAGTACGTTTTCCTGAAATGGAATTTACTCTAACCTCTGACGATGCTCAGTTTATCAGAAGCTCAGTTGATGAAGTTATTAACTCGTTGTTACTAACCGTGCTGTTAGTGGTGATCACACTGTGGGTGTTTATTGGCTCATGGCGCGCAACGCTGGTTCCTGCATTTGCGATACCTGTTGCATTAATTGGCTCTTTAGCACTTATTTGGGCGCTTGGTTTCTCGATTAATATTCTTACCTTGCTTGCACTCGTGTTAGCTACTGGCCTAATTGTAGATGATGCCATTGTGGTAAGTGAAAATATACAACGTCAGCGGGGCTTGGGTCTTGGTCGCCGTGCAGCGGCAGTGGTTGGTACTCGTGAAGTATTCTTTGCTGTTGTTGCAACAACCGCCGTATTAGCTGCGGTGTTTGTGCCAATTGCCTTTTTGCCTTCAACAGCAGGGCGACTATTTAGAGAGTTTGGTGGGGTATTAGCAGGCGCTGTGATCATTTCAAGTTTTGTAGCGCTGTCTTTGGTTCCTGCGCTGACATCAAAACTTAAATTAAAGCAGGGCGGTTTTCATCCATTTGCAAAAGTTGGCCATGTGTTAGCCGCTGTTTATAAGCGCACAATACACGGTGTACTTGAGCATGCATGGATTACCTTCTTTGCATGTTTGTTGGTTGCTGCAGGCTCTGGGGCACTGTATTTCAATTTAGATAACGAGTTATTACCAACAGAAGATCGCGGTAAAATTCGTATTTTTGCTCGTGGTCCTGATGGTGTTGGCTTGAACTTTATGGACAGGCAAGCGGTGCAAATGGAAGATATCTTACTGCCGTATGTCGAAAGTGGTGATATTGAGTCTATTTACACTGTGGTTGGGCAGTGGGATCCAAATATTGTATTTATTACTGTGCCGCTAAAACATTGGGACGAACGTCATTTTAGTCAGCAAGAAATTATTAATAAAATACGTGAGCCTTTAGGGAATATTCCTGGTGCTGCTGGTTACCCAGGTGGTTCAAATAGTTTGAACTTGCGTGGTCAAGGCGGTGGTATTGAGCTTGCGTTATTGGGCCAAGACTACCTCGAGATATTTAAAGCCGCGCAAGACTTCTCTGCTGAAATTGAAAAAGCAGTGCCAGAAGTGGCACCTGTACGTATTTCATATCAGCCGTCACAGCCACAATTACGGGTAAATATTGATAGACGTCGTGCTGAAGAGCTTGGCGTATCGCTTAGTGATATATCTGTAACACTTCGCGCTGCAATTAATGGTGATGATATTGCCGATTTAAACATTGGTGACCAATCAATCCCGATTATGTTGCAAGCACAAAACCAAACCATCACAAACCCGAGCGATTTAGCTAACTTGTATGTTGGTGGCCGTAATGGTCAGTTAGTGCCACTTAGTAGTGTAGCAACGATTACTGAAGAAGGTGTTGCAGCTGAGCTTGAGCGCCACGCGCAGCGCCGTGCTATTGAACTGAGTATGGAAATGCCTGAGGGCGTAACTATTGCTGAGCTGGTAACAAAAATTCGTGATATTTCAGAGCAATCTCTGCCTGCTGGCATCAGCTTGGCGTTTAAAGGTGAGGCATTAACCTTTGAAGAAACTGCCAATGAAGTATTAGTAACCTATGTTCTGGCCTTTTTAATTGTTCTTCTGGTATTGGCAGCGCAATTTGAAAGTGTGAATAGTGCAATCGTTGTTATGATCACTGTACCGTTTGGTATTACATCTGCGATTTTAGCGCTGTATTTAACAGGTACATCATTAAACATTTACTCGCAAATTGGTTTAGTAATGCTGATTGGTCTAATTGCTAAAAATGCCATCTTGCTGGTGGAGTTTGCTGACCAATTACGTGACCAAGGCCGCTCGGTTAGAGTTGCGGTAGAAGAGGCTGCACTAGTGCGCCTTCGCCCAATCGCAATGACACTGGTTTCAACTTTATTGGGTGCATTACCACTTATTTTATCTACCGGTGCAGGGGCAGAGGCTCGTAACGCCATTGGTTGGGTAGTATTTGGCGGTTTAGCACTGGCGGTGTTATTTACCCTCTATTTAACGCCTGTTATTTATCTTGGTTTAGCCCGCTTTACTAAACCGAGGGGAGATGAGTCGAAACTTCTGGCTGAAGAGTTAGAAAAGGCTTAATCCTACTTAATTGGCTATTTTTTCTTTGAAAAAATAGCCAATTACCCTCACAATTAAATCAAATGGTTTAATCTAGGTACGCGTATGCAAGCCGAACACGTCGATATTGCCCAATTTCTTTCTGATCATGCTCCTTTTGATGATCTTCCTGAAGAGGCGGTAAATAAACTCGCTGCACAAATCGAAATCGCTTATTTTCGCGCAGGCACAGAAATATTAAATTATGGCGAAGATATCGCTGATTTATATGTCATACGCAGTGGTGCCGTTGAAATGTATCGCCGTGACGGTGATTTATACAACCGTTTAACTGTCGGTGGGATCTTCGGTTCAATGGGCCTTCTTATGAACCGTAAAGTGCGTTTCCCGGCAAAGGCGCTTGAAGATACCTTAGTTTATTGCATCAATGTTGAGTTGTTTAATCAATACTGCGACGAATACGAAACATTTGCTGATTTTTTTGAAGCCGATGGTAATGTGCGCCTTCACCAAGCAATTGTTGAACAGGCAGACAGCAACGATTTAACAACCGCCAAGGTTAAGTCGCTTCTTCATCGTGATGTTGTCACTGTGGCAAAAGATGCCTCTGTGCAAATGGTTGCGCAATTGATGACGCAAGAGTCGGTATCGTCTGTGCTGGTTACTGATGCCGATAAACCAATCAGTGATGATCCTGATGACGATGACGGCCAAGTAGTTGGCATTATTACAGACCGTGACTTACGTACCAGTGTGATTGCTGAAGGTTTAAGTTACGAAGCCCCAGCCGCGCAAATAATGCAAAAAGACTTAGTACTGCTTGATAGCAATGCGTATGTGTTTGAAGCCGTGCTTGCAATGCTCAGAGATAACATTCACCACCTACCTGTAGTCGTTAAGAAAAAACCGATTGGCGTTATTTCGTTATCAGATATTTTACGCTACGAGTCGCAAAGTAGCTTATTGTTAGTACGCGGCATATTAGCTCAGCAATCGGTTGAAGATTTAGCTCACTATGCAAGGCAGCTTCCAAATGTGTTTGTACGCATGGTTAACGAAGACGCTAACTCACACATGATTGGTACCGCAATGGCTGTAATAGGCCGTACCTTCAAACAGCGTTTACTTGATTTAGCTGAAGAAAAGTTTGGCCCACCGCCGGTTCCTTATTGCTTCATTGCTCTAGGTTCAATGGCGCGTGATGAGCAATTAATTGTGACCGACCAAGATAATGCCATTATCCTTGATAATAGTTTTAACGAGGAATTACATGACGAGTACTTCCAGAATTTGGCTGATTTTGTTTGTGACGGGTTAGCTGAGTGTGGCTATAAGTACTGTGAAGGTGAAATTATGGCGTCATTTAAAAAGTGGCGTTTAACACTTGAACAGTGGAAAGAGCAATTTGCAGGTTGGATGGCCGAACCTAAACCGCAAGCTTTATTACATAGCTCGATCTTTTTTGATTTAGACGGTGTTTACGGTAAAAACAAATGGGCCGATGAGCTCAAGCGCTTTATCGCAACAGAAGGGCGTAAGAATAAACGTTTTCTAGCTAACCTTGCCGCGAATGCCCGAAACAGAACACCGCCTTTAGGTTTCTTTAAAGACTTTGTGTTAGAGCATAATGGTCAACACAAGCGATCTATGAACTTAAAACGCCGAGGTACTGCGCCTTTATCTGATGTAATACGCGTTCATGCATTAGCAACAGGTAGCCGTAAACAAAATTCATTCGAGCGTTTAGAAGATATTATCGAAGCTAAACTACTCCCTGAAGGTAAAGCACAAGATTTACGAGATGCCCTGGAGTACATTGCCATGATCAGAATAAGGCACCAAGCATGGCAAATAGAAAAGCTTGATGAAGCGCCAGATAACGACCTTGAACCTCATTTACTTTCTCCTTTTGAGCAGCGAAACCTTAAAGAAGCGTTTGCCATTTTAGATAAAGCGCAGAGCTTCCTTAAATTCAGGTATTCTGCCAACACAGGAATAAAGTAATGGCAGAACAAGGCGCAAAACTTGATTGGCCGACTCGGTATCAACAGTTATTAGCACAGAGTAAACAGCCACTAATTCAAGCGTTTTATGAAGCAGCTATTTGTGATTTAAACATGCGAATTAGTGATGTTCCCCTAGTAGCGCTTGACTTTGAGACAACCGGTCTAAATTATCAAAATGACGATATAGTCAGTGTAGGTTTAATCCCATTCAATACTAAGCGTATTTTTTGTAAAGATAGCCAACATTGGATTGTTCAACCAAGGCGTAAGCTTGCTGAAGAGTCGATTGTTATTCATGGTATAACCCATTCAGAAGTGAGTGATGCACCTGACTTTTCAACAATTATGGAGCCTTTGTTAGCAGCATTAAAAGGCAAAATTATTGTGGTTCATTTTGCTCCTATTGAACGTCACTTTTTATATCAAGCGTTGCAAGCACGCTTAGGCGAAGGCCTTGAATTTGCTGTTATAGACACGCTAGATCTGGAAACGCGTGCTCTTCGAGCAAAGCAGGGGTTACTTGGGCGATTATTAAAGTCTAAACTGGATTCAGTGCGCTTAGCAGACTCTCGCATTCGTTATTCGTTACCTGCATATCAAAACCACAATGCACTTAATGATGCCACAGCTACCGCAGAGCTGCTACAAGCGCAAATAGCTTATCACTACCGCCCAGATACGCCGCTAAGCGAATTACTCATATAGCGCTCGTAGCAACGACTTTATGCCAAGTAATTTAAATTAATTGAGCAAAGCTTATAAATAAAAAACGCCGCTAATGCGGCGTTTTTCATTATTTAACGGCAGGTTTAGTTTCTTGGTTCTGTTCGTAAGCCAAGGATTAAACTCACACACATTAATAGCAATACAAAGGTAAACGGTAAGCCCGTAGATACGGCGCCTGCTTGTAATGCTTCGATAGCTTGTGTGCCACCAATCCAAACAAGTGCAGCTGCAATAGCACCCTCGATTGTAGCCCAGAAGATACGTTGTGGCACTGGCGCGTCAACTTTACCACCGGCAGTGATTGAGTCGATTACTAATGACCCTGAGTCAGATGACGTAATAAAGAACACGAGTACTAGTACAATTGCAATGAATGAAAGCACTTGCGACATTGGTAGGGCTTCAAACATTTGGAACATAGCAAGTGGTACATCAGTTAAGCCTTTTTCACCTAGTACGCCCACTTTATCAATAACTTGTTCAATTGCGATACCACCATAAATAGACATCCAGAAGATAGTCACAACAGTAGGAACTAGTAATACGGCAACTAAGAACTCACGAATTGTACGGCCTTCAGATACGCGCGCAATGAACATACCTACAAACGGTGACCACGAAATCCACCAAGCCCAATAGAACACAGTCCAGCCATGCATCCATGTTTCATCTTCACGGCCATGTGGGTTACTCAATGGAACAATGTTTTCAACATAACCCATTATTGTATTAGGTAGGTTACCAAATGCCGCTGAAAAACCGACAAGTGCAACAAATACGAGTAATACAAAAGCGATCAGCATGTTCACGTTACTTAGCAGTTTTACACCGCCGTCTATACCGCGAACAACAGAGATTACAGCGAGTAACGTCACACCAACGATAACGCCGATTTGCAGGCCAATTCCGCTATCAGTACCAAATACATGATTAATACCAGCAGCGGCTTGTTGAGCGCCTAAACCAAGAGACGTTGCAAGACCAAATAGTGTGGCAAGTACTGCGAGAATATCAATAAGGTGACCAGGCCAGCCCCACGCTTTGTCACCTAAAATTGGGTAGAAAATTGAGCGAATAGATAACGGCAAACCTTTGTTATAACAAAAGAATGCGAGTGAAAGCGACACAACGGCGTAAATTGCCCAAGGGTGTAAACCCCAATGGAACATAGTTGCACCCATTGCCATTTTGGCTGCTTCTGGCGTGTTTGCTTCAACACCGAGTGGTGTTTCGTACCAGCCTGTAAAGTAAGCTACAGGTTCTGCTACGCCCCAGAACATTAAGCCTATACCCATACCTGCAGCGAAAAGCATTGCGAGCCAAGAAATACGAGAGTGAGTAGGACGCGCTTCTTTACCACCAAGGCGGATATTACCGTATGGTGAAACAATTAACGCCAAGCAAAACAATACGAATAAGTTTGCTGACCACATAAAAAAGCCATCAAAGTTATTAATAATGTCATTCTTAATACCATTCAGGGTTGTTTTTGCTGTTTCAGCATCTGAAACAAGTGTTGCCACTAAAAATAGGGCAATTAAACCAGCACTAATGCCAAATACAGGGTTGTGCACATCAAAACCCCATTTTTGTACATTGTCCTGACCGACGGTGTAGTCGGTATTGTCGATGCTGTACTTATCATGATGTTCGCTCATGAATACCTCTTGTTGTAGTTATATCTAGCAGAAAGCTAAACGGCCGGTTGGCACAAGCTCGGCTAACACAGTTTTACGTATGAAACCAAAAAATAGTTTGTAGACGAACTAAATTTGTACCAAAGTCTAGTCTTTAGTGTAGGAGTTAGAGAAAAAATGTAAATGGTTTTGTCCCTAAATAGCCGAATAAATGCAGTTTTTTTCATTTTTTGTTGGAATTGTGAACAAATTGCTGCAGGTGAGGAATAATTTGATGACAGTTATATTTCAAAGCAAATTATTTCATTTGAGATGAAAGTGCTGCAAACACAGGGCTTGCAGCACAAAGTTACTACTTTTTGTAAGCGTCGTTATGAACGCCAGCAGCACGACCTGAAGGGTCAGCATTATTTTGAAATGATGCATCCCAAGCAAGAGCTTCAGGAGTAGAACAAGCAACTGATTTGCCATGGGGAACACATTTCGCAGCTGCATCACCAGGAAAGTGCTCTTCGAAAATACTACGATAAAAATACGCTTCTTTAGAATCAGGCGTATTAATCGGGTATTTGTATTTAGCATTAGCAAGGTCTTGATCGCTAACTTGATCGTTCACATACTCTTTTAAAGTATCAATCCAGTTATAGCCTACACCATCAGAGAACTGCTCTTTTTGACGCCAAAGTACTTCGTCTGGCAGGTAGCCGTCGAACGCTTCACGAATAATGTGTTTTTCGATTTTGCCATCTTTACACATTTTCGCTTCAGGGTTCGTTCGCATCGCTAAATCAACAAACTCTTTATCTAAGAATGGCACACGTGCTTCAACGCCCCATGCAGCCATTGATTTATTAGCACGTAAGCAATCGAACATGTGCAGTTTAGAGACTTTACGGTTAAGCTCTTCATGAAACTCTTGCGCATTTGGCGCCTTGTGGAAATAAAGGTAGCCACCAAAAAGCTCATCAGCACCTTCACCCGACAACACCATTTTAATACCCATGGCTTTAATTTGGCGCGCCATTAAATACATAGGCGTTGAGGCACGAATAGTTGTTACGTCGTACGTTTCTATGTGATAAATCACTTCACGTAGGGCATCAATACCTTCTTGGATAGTAAAATGAATAGGGTGGTGAACAGTGCCAATCATGTCAGCTACTTGTTGTGCAGCAGCTAAATCTGGTGAGCCCTCAAGACCCACAGAGAATGAGTGTAGTTTTGGCCACCAAGCATCTGACTCGTCATTATCTTCGATACGTTTCGCAGCAAAACGTTGTGTGATAGCAGAAATTACAGATGAATCTAAACCACCAGATAGAAGTACGCCATATGGAACGTCACACATTAATTGACGTTTAACAGCTGCCTCTAGGCCTTCTTTAACATCGCTCGCTTTAGCTTCGTTGTCTTTAACTGCATCATAGCTTTGCCAATCACGGCTGTAGTACTTACGAAGTTGACCATCTTTGCTCCACAAGAAGTGACCCGGAGGGAACTCTTCAATATGTTTACAAATTGGCGATAATGCTTTTAATTCTGAGGCAACATAAAAGTTACCATGCTCATCATGACCCGTATAAAGCGGAATAATTCCGATATGGTCACGACCAATTAAGTAGGCATCTTGCTCTTCGTCGTATAAACAAAACGCAAAAATACCATTTAAATCGTCTAAAAACTCAGGGCCTTTTTGTTTATATAAAGCCAAAATAACTTCACAGTCTGACTGAGTTTGAAAAGTAAAATCAGTTTCTAAGCTAGCAGCTAACTCTTTGTGGTTATAAATTTCACCGTTAACAGCAAGAATATTTGTACGCTCAGGGTTGTACAAAGGCTGTGCACCACTCGATACGCCAACAATCGCTAGACGTTCGTGCACTAAAATAGCTTTATCTGATGAATACACGCCAGACCAATCAGGCCCGCGGTGCCTTAATAGTTTTGACATCTCAATTGCTTGGCTACGCAATTGAGCGGGATCAGATTTAATATCTAATACCCCAAAAATTGAACACATAGTGACTCCTCATTCCAAATATGTGCGCAGTTAACAGAATTTATATAACTGCGAATGTTTGTTTTAACAGAAATAATTACCTAAGTCACACAGGTTTTTTAATTAATTGAGAATAAAATATGCACCCGCACTTACCTCTTTGCACCAGCATGGGGTAAGTGGTTAAAGGGTGAGCAGTTTAAATGCTTGATTTGTGCAAATTGGATGATAATGAGTGTGGAATAGAGGCTTTTGTTACTAAACTATCTGCACAGCTTTGGTGCAAAGGAATGCGTAGGATTTTTACCTTTTTAAATGTATAGACAAGCTATGAAGGCAACGCGAGCAAAGACTTTCTTTGCTCGCTTTTTAAATACCAATAAATTAACGCTATTTATTAATATAGTTTAGCGCTATCGCAAGTTGATTTAAGTGCGCAGTTAGCTTTTCTTGTGCCTCGTGGGCTTCGTTGAGTGTAACAAACTTAAAGTGAAGGAAATCGCCTGGTTTTAATTGTGCAAAGTGACGAAGATCCGCTTCTATTACAGTACCAAGTAATGGATAACCGCCCGTTGTTTGCGCATCGTTTAATAGCACTATGGGTTCACCATTTGGCGGAAGCTGAATACAGCCAGGAGCAACAGCCATAGAGGGTAATGAAACATCATGGCTGATATCACACTCATCACTTAATAGTCTTGTGCCCATGCGGTTACTATTAGGCGATACATGCCAAGAATGATTTATAAAGTTAACGATGGTTTCTTTTGGTAACAGTGCTGCATGTGGTGCAGCATGAATACGAATTTGTGTACTTTTAGGTGGTAGCATGGCACCTAAGCCAATTTTGGTATTGTACCTTGGCGTTATATCAAAACTATCGCCAGCCTGTAGTGCTTGACCGGTTAAGCCACCAAAACCCGCTAATATATCTGTTGAGTAAGAATCTAAAATAGGCTCAGGTAAATGCCACTCGCCGCCAATAGCAAGGTAGCTTCTAAAACCATGACGCGCTGCATTAAACTTTAATACATCGCCTTTTTTTATGTAAAAACTCCAGCCAGGATCAACAGGGTTGCCATTTACTGTGGCTTTCATATCTGTGCCATGCAGAGCAATGTAGAAATCATTATCGAACTGAATTTCGGCCAGACCCAGAGTGATCTCAATAACCGGGTTGTTATCGTCGTTGCCAACTAAACGGTTTGTAATAACTTGAGCGTAAGGGTCTATGCAACCTGATTGACCAATGCCTAAATGGCGAGAGCCTGTGCGGCCTTGATCTTGTATAGACATTTGCATGCCAGGTTTGATGATAGTGATCATTTTAACACCTCCTGAATAACAAACTCTAAAGTATCACCGGGTTCAATAGCACATGGCGAGGCTGCATTGATATCAAATAGACGAAAATCTGTATGACCAATAATTTGCCAGCCACCAGGGGAGCTTTCAGGGTAAATACCGGTTTGATCGCCGCCGATAGCAACAGAACCTTTTGGAACAGAGAGCCTTGGTTCAGCATGACGAGGTGTGTAAAGTTGTGGATTTAAACCATCTAAATAAGCAAAACCGGGTTTAAAGCCTAAAAAAAGCACGTGATATTCGGCACTGCTGTGCATTTGAGCAACATCATCAACAGAAAGATTATGATGTTTAGCAACATGCGCTATATCAGGCCCATATTCACCACCATAACGAGTCGCAAGTTTATGATGACGTGAGTTAAAGTCAGTGGCTTTAAGTTCGTGCCATTGTTCTAGTAATCGTGGCAGCCAACCAGCAAGTTGAGCGGGCTCTTTTAGATAAAGCGTTAAATTATTATTGGCAGGGACTACATCAACAAAGTCATTACTGCTTTGGCAATATTGGGCTAATGCCCATATTTTCTTTTGCGTAGTGAGTGTGTCGCTTGCTATTTCATAGGCATCAAAAAAGATGCTATGCGTAGTGAGCGCCATAATTTTAGGTGTACTATTGGTCGTCGTCATTGCGTATCAATCTTATTATTATCCCTTAATGCTTATTAGCATATAGGCTGTTTGTTGATGATGTAAATGTGTCTTTAGTGTTAATTAGAAAAACTCAAGACAATCAAGTGGCTATAATGGCTTATAGCCACTTGATAAAGTGCAATGCCTAATTACTGTGCGTTATTTAGTAACCAATTAGACAGTAAACGTACGCCATAGCCTGTACCGCCTTCAGCTAATTCATCTTTTGCTTTAGAATTTAGCGCGTTACCAGCAATATCAATGTGAACCCAACGTGTGTCACCGGCAAAGTTTTGTAAGAAACTCGCTGCTGTAGTAGCACCTGGGCCATGTGAACCGATGTTTTTAAGATCAGCAATGTCTGACTTTAACGCATCTTCATAACCTAGAGGTAAACGCCATAGGTTTTCGTTTACTTGCTTTCCAGCAACAGTTAGTTGCTCTACAAGGGTGTCGTCGTCAGAGAACACTGCTGCATAGTCATTACCTACAGCACGAATTTTAGACCCGGTTAGGGTAGCAACATCAACCATAATACTTGGTTTGTACTTGTCGCGGGCATACCACATTGCATCACTTAATACTAAACGGCCTTCAGCATCTGTATTTACAATCTCAACGCTTAAACCTTCAGCGGTTCTCACAACGTCACCCGGCGCTACAGCAAATTGCGATACCATATTAGCTGCCATGCCCATGACAGCAACAACATTTGTGTCGGCTTTAGCCAGTGCCATTGCTTTAACAGTACCTAGTACTGCAGCTGCACCTGCCATGTCTGATTTCATGCGGGCGATTGAAGCACCTGTTTTAAGGCTGTAACCACCAGAATCAAAGGTAATACCTTTACCCACTAACGCGATAGGGGTGTTTTTATTACCTTGGTAATGTGCAACCACTAAACGTGCACCTTCTTCACTACCACGGCCAACTGCCTCAAGTGCACCCATGCCAAGCTTTTTCAGTTGCTTAGGCTCTAAAACAGTAATTTTAACACCTAACTTTTTAAGCTCTTTTGCTGCTTTAGCAAAATCAACCGGCGTCATTTCTGTAGCAACTTCAGACGTTAAGTCACGTGCTAAAAATACACCTTGTTCAATGCTTTGTAGTAATTTATGGGTTTTGACCGCTTGGTCTAAGTTTTCAACATCTAATGTGTAGTTAACAACGTGGCTGTCTTGTTCTTTTTTGTATTGCTCAAAACGGTGGTCACGTAAATTTGCGCCATGTGCAAATTCTGCTGCATATTTAGCATTGATTGCGCTGTCTTTTAGCTCTGAAAAATCAAGACTAACATTTGCTTGTTTAGCCGACTGTAATTTAGCGTGAACGTTACCACCTAGTTTTGCTATTTTTGCTGCATCTAGTTTTGGCTGCTCTCCTAAGCCAACTAGTAAGATGCGTTGATGGTCGCTACCATTTGGTGCGATAACTTCTAACGTTTTGCCATAGCCTGCTTTAAAGTCACTAAATTCAATGACTTTATTTAGGTGAGTTTGGGTTTCTGGATTTAAATAATTAAAGTTAGCAACTTGGCTATCTGTATCTAAAAATAAAACTAAGGTGTTGTCGTTCGGTTTAATTGATTTTGCAAAAGTGAACTCTGCGGCATTCACTTGCGTAGCAAGTGTTAATCCTAATGCAATAGCAGATAAGCTGTGTGCAATTTTCATTTTTTAATATCCCAATGTTAAAAAGCTGTGTTTTACCGTAAATAAGGTTAAGAGTTAAATTGTTAGCGGTGAATCGCTGTTTGCATGCGTTTAAGTTGAAATTATTAATACCTATGCTCGGTCTGTTTTAAATACAGGCTTTTAAGAGGAAATTAGTATGACAATTAAGTCGATGTTACTGACACTATTCACTTGCAGTGCCGTTTTTACCACCAGTTCAATTGAAGCTGAAACAATGCCAGATAACGCGACAGGGCATATTGAAACCATTGTGCTTGGTTCAGGTTGCTTTTGGGGAGCAGAAAAACGATACGAAGCATTGGATGGTGTATTGGATGCGGTATCTGGCTATGCCGATGGGCATGGATTTAAAGCGACCTACAAGAACATAACACGTAGCTCACGACGCTTTGATAAAAACAATTATGCAGAAGTTGTTAAAGTGACATACAACAGTAACGAGTTAACAACACAATCGCTTTTAAAGCATTATTTTGAAAATCATGATCCAACTCAGCTAAATCGCCAAGGGAATGATGTTGGTACTCAATACCGCTCTACAATTTTGGTAAGTAATAATGAGCAACTCGAGATTGCCAATAAACTTAAAGATGAATACCAAAGCAAATTAACCGCAGCAGGCTACGGCAAGATTGTGACTGTGATAAAGCCGCTTGATGCGTTTTATGCTGCTGAGGATTATCACCAAGATTATTTAAAGAAAAACCCCAATGGCTATTGCCCTGATCATTCAACGGGCGTTGTATTCACACCAGTAGAAAAACAGCAGGTTGATAACACAGCCTTATTGGCCGGTAAGCAAATCGTAGTGATAGATGCTAAAGGTTATTGCCCATACTGTGAAAAGTTTAAAAAAGAGGTCGCTAATGAGTACATGGGCTCGATACCTATGACATTCCGTCATGCTGATCAACTTGATGGCTTAACGATTAAAACGCCAACTTGGGCAACACCTACGTTATTATTTATAGAAAATGGCGAAGAGGTTTATGGTCGCCAAGGCTATGTTAGCAAAGGTGAGTTTTACAAAGCCTTAGGCGCATTTAAACTAGGTGACAGTGAAGCCTTTAGAGTGGCGTTTCATGCAAGAACAGACAGCCCATTTTGTAAGCAATACGATATCTTTAAAAATACACCCGACGGTATTTTTATTGATAAGCTAAGTGGAGCGCCGCTTTTTGATACCCGAGATAGATTTAACTCAGGCACTGGCTGGCTTTCATTTACACATCCAGTAAAAGACAGTGTAACTATGCATGAAGACAACAGTTATGGAATGCAGCGTATTGAGCTTAAATCAAAAAGCTCGGGTATTCATTTAGGGCATTTGTTCCCTGGTGAAGGGCCAAGAGGTAAAGACAGGTACTGCATTAATGCAACAGTGCTTGATTTTGTGCCAAGAGATAAATCTTAAAAAGTAACTGATGTAAGAAAACCAGCCGACATGGCTGGTTTTCTTTTAGCCTGATGACTTATTACCACAATTTTAATTCCTGTTTCGCGAGATTTAAGTTAAACGACACGAGCTCATTATTATTGAGCTGCACAGCCTCATAAAAGTCAGCAATGGCCGCTGTATCATTTTTCGCCATTAGTCGAGCAATGCCTCTATTACTTAATGCATAAGATGTCAGTTCATTACGTTTATAGTGCGGGGCATTGACCTTTTTTAGCATCGCGATTGCTTGCGAGCAATCTTGTTCAGCTTTAGCAAACTGTTTTAGTTTCACACCAGCAACACAGCGGTTAAACGGCACGATATAGTTGTTAGCTTCGTTCATTGTCTCTAAAGAATTAGCAAAGTTTCCTTGCATAATTGCTTTTGAGCTTGCGTTATCTTCAACAACCATGAGTTTAAAGTCGTTGTTGTTGGCGAATACAAAATTTGAACAAACAAATAATATCAACCACAGGCAGGGTTTTAGATTTAATTTAAACATTGTTTTCTCCTTGTTAGCGTAAGCGTTGTGCTTACTCTATAAAGTTAGAAAACAGGGTAGAAAACTGACAAACGATATAATCGCACCCATAAGGTGAAGAAAAGTATTCTATTACGCAGATATTTTAGACGAAAAAAAGCCCGGTCAGAACACACAAGAACCGGGCTTTCGACAACAATTTGCTTGGGGTAACTTTTACAGCGCTAGGTTTTGTTTTGCGCGGCTTAAGTTGTGGTTAACAAGTTCGTTTTTAGAAATTTGCACTGCTTCATAAAAGTCAGAAAGAGCAGCAGTATCGTTTTCAGACATGATGCGTGCAACACCACGGTTACTAAGTGCAAACGATGTTAATTCACGGCGTTTGTAACCTGGTACTTTACTTGTGCTTAGAAGAGAAATTGCTTGTGTACACAGGCTTTCCGCTTCTGAAAAATTCTTTTCTTTAACGCTTAATGCACAGCGGTTGAAGGCAGTTTCGTATTGGCTAGTTGCATTGTCGTTAGATTGAGCTTGCTCAATAACCATCAGTTTATAATCAGCTTGATCGGCTACTGCCATCGCTGAGCAAGTTAATAAAGAGCTAAGTGCAATAGTTTTTACAAGTGTTTTTAACATGATAGTTTTCCTCTGAATAAGTTGGTGTTTCTTGCCAACGAGTGAACTTTAAAATATTCCTATAAGCTAAACAAACGATTAAATTAAAACTGATAGATGAAGAAATTTAATCTATAGAGTAATTACTCAGGGTTCAGGGTTTTACTGCGGTGTAGAGGAGGTGAAGTTGTATTATTCCTGTATTGGAAAGTGAAATTAGCTTAGCTGAGTGCTGATAATTTAATGCCGTCACTTCATGTACAAATGTTATTTGGGTTTATGGGACGCGGACGTACTGTTAGAACAGTAGCAAAAGGTAAGTAACTTTGTTAAAAATTGTCTTTTAAGTAATATTCTGTCGAATTGTTTAGGTGATATTGTTTTTATAGCGAAAAAATTTGGTTTAATGGCAAGAGATAAACCAAATTGGATTCACGTTAAATAAAAAACTTTGTCTCTAACATAACGATAAGATTACAAAATTTGAATTCTGTTCATTTACACTCATTTTAACCTACCGTTAAAGCTAATTAAGTTGGCGAAACAACTCAAGGAAAGGCATGGATAAATTTATTTGGGAGATTACTGTTCAAGATATTAATGAACATGCTGTTTGGCTTTTTAAGTACTGTAAGGAAGATTCTGTTGATGAAACGATTGTAACACCAGCATCTGAAGCTGATACATTAAACCCACATAATCAGTTACTTGTAAAATCACAGTTTACTGATGCTTATGGCAATAAATTCTTGGGTTACATTAATATTGGCTTAGCCGGGATTGAGTATACGCAACCATGTATGTTTGTTGATGATGAACCAGTTGGCTTTTGGTTTGGCATATCAACACCCAATACAATTGATTTACCAAAACTAAACTTTCCAATTCAGGCTGTTTCAGAGCCTATCTATGGCCTGCCTTCTCAAATTGAGACAATTAGTGGTTATGGCTATTTAGACATGCACTCAAACAAAACCTATCTTGATTAAGCCTGATTAATCGCTTTATTCTGTTTAGGATGTATTTTACTCAAAATTTTTGAAATATAGATTTGGACATAAACTTCTATAAAAAGGAATTCATTAATGAAGATCGCAGCAGCCAATTCAGCACCATGGAATATAGCAGAAAGTGATAATGGCGGTATGCCTAGACTAATACGTTATCGAAC
This sequence comes from Pseudoalteromonas sp. 2CM39R, assembly GCF_023161845.1. NCBI lineage: Bacteria > Pseudomonadati > Pseudomonadota > Gammaproteobacteria > Alteromonadales > Pseudoalteromonadaceae > Pseudoalteromonas > Pseudoalteromonas sp. 2CM39R. The sequence continues at coordinate 315,820 of NZ_JALNTM010000002.1, read as the reverse complement.
TGATCTGGTACCTTTTATCGCAAGCAGTGATTATCCTCAAAGATTAGTTATCATATGGGAGTACGATGCAGATAACCTTAATGGAATGCCATCAACTGAGCAAAGTGAAACGATGAAATGTTTTGAGGACGCTTTAGATGCGACTCTTGACTCAGATCGTATAGCTGTCTTAGCGTTTGTACTTACTTGTAATGGAAGCCGTGAATGGCATTACTATATTAATCGTGTTGAAGAAGTCGGTCTTAGAATCAATACGGCCTTATCTGAGTTTCCAAAGCTACCTATACACCTGCAGGTTGAAAATGATCCTGAGTGGGAGCAAATTAGCCTTGTATACCAAATCTGCGGTGTTTAGCTAAACCAATTAAATGTTGTTCAAAGGATTTGATCCACGATGAATAAATTAATTATTTCAAGTTTAATGCTTGTTAGTATGATTGCATTTTCTGCACATGATCAAATTATGCAATGGGGGGATTTAGCATCAATTAATAGTGAATTAATCGAAGATAAAGCAAGAACATTTTTGTTGCGTGAGAAGCCTGAACTAAAAAATGTTGCTGTTAAATTTGTTCAAATCGATGCTCAAATCCATAAAAACGAAGGCCCAACTTTGAATGTGGTGTTTATACATGCAAACTCCTTTAAACCAATCGAGCAAAGTGAACTTTACGATGAGTTAAAGAATTCCAGTGAAATCAAATATTGTATGGAATTTATCCTCATCTTTTTTTCAAAAAATGGCGAACCAGAGAAATTGGTCGTCAAAGATGTTTTGCTTAGTAAAGATATAGATTCTTCGAAGAAAGGTTTTTGGGACACATACAATTCATTTTAACGCAGAAACAATGAGTTAAGATTTAAATCTTATTTTTACTTCTTGGTATGCTTGCAAGAAATATTAACATTCTATTTTGAGTTTATATTTTTAAGGACAGAATTATGAAAAAAGGATTGTTATCGGTCGGATTATTATTTTTATCAAATCTTGCTTTTGCAGATTGTAAAGCAGCACTTGAAGAAAGGTTAAAAGACGATTTAAACCTCACATACCAACAATTTGATCAGACATACGATGCTGGGTTTAGGTTATTAGAAAAATTAGGTTGCCATACTGAAGCCGCAATTCTGATAAAACGTTTTATCTCTCACAATAATTCAAAAGAAAGCTCATTAACTTGGCATTTAGCTCAAATGGAAGGGTTAGCGGGTGACTATCAACAAGCGGTTTTTCACGCTAAAAAAGTATTGGATCCCGATGAAGAGCTAAGTGGTTCAAAAATGTATTGGAATGACTTTGTGTTAGGAAACATCGCTTTTTGGAATAAAGACAAAGCAAAACTAAAACAACACATAGTGAATATTGAAAACGGACAAAGTTTTAAACCTAACCAGATAAACCTGAACTACCTGAATCAGTTACTCAAAAACTTTAATTTAAGTTACAAACAGGCATTATCTGAGTAACCAACCACTTAGACATGAATTATCGAATCTTCAACATATACGACTTTAACCTAACAAATATTTCTAACTATAATTATGCAAAAATTATCTAAATTTCTTTTACTCTTCAGTCTCATACCTGGAGTGCTTTCATTTAAGACGCTTGCTAACAACCAGTCAGCTGATTTAGAAGTCATTAATCTGGCTGATGATTTTTATACTTTATATCAGTCAAGCAAGGCGTTGAGCGCAGAAAATAGAGCAGAGCAGTTTTCTCAAAATTTCACCTCTCAATTTGCGCCTTTTTATAGTGATAAAAGCTTTGTTGAAGCTATTGAGGGTTTCAGTGAAATAGAAGAACTCTATTTATCAAAAAATAGGCGTTTATCTAAAGATTTAAACAGCAGTATGGAATCATTTATTGCTACTTTCCCTGATTTCAAATCTGAAACCCCCATTTACATACTCCACTCATTAGGAAGGTTCAATGGGGCAACGCGACAGTTAAATGGTAAGTCTTACTTAATGTTTGGTGTAGACCTCATGGCCAAATATCATACCTGGAAAAACGATACGCCATTCTTTCATCACGAGTTATTTCATGTTTATCATGAAAAATTATTTCACTGTAAGGATGAGCTATGGTGCTCTATTTGGACTGAGGGATTAGCTACTTACGTTTCATATAAATTAACTCCGTCAGCCAGTGATGATGAATTGATGCTAAACATACCTAGCAATCTGGTGAAAAAGATTCGCTCAAGACAGCTCGATTCTCTCGCTGACCTCAAGGAAAAGTTTTATTCGAAAAAACCTGAAATATATTCTTCATTTTTCAACTTCGCAAAGGACGAGACAAAGCTGCCATACCGAAGAGGTTATTACCTAGGTTTTATTTTAGCTAAAGAAATTGGCAAAAATTACAGCTTAGAGCAATTGGCAAAAATGGATAAAAAGACAGTAGAGAGCTTATTACTAAAAGAGCTTGATTCATTAATAGAATCACAAGATTAAAAAACGAAACTCCTATACGACAAAACCCAGCCGAAGCTGGGTTTTGAGACAACACAATTCTGTGAGAACTTATAACGCTAAGTTCTTTTTCGCACGAGTTAAGTTGTGCTCAACTAACTCGTTACCTGAAATTTGTACTGCTTCGTAAAAGTCTGACAATGCCGCAGTGTCGTTTTCAGACATGATGCGTGCAACACCGCGGTTGCTTAACGTAAACGACGTTAGTTCGCGACGTTTATAGCTAGGTACTTTACTCGTACTTAGTAAACTAATTGCTTTTGAGCATAGTGTTTCAGCTTGAGAGAATTTTTTCTCTTTAACACTCAAAGCACAGTCATTAAATGCTTGTTCGTATTGACGGTTCTGTGCAACATCAGCAGTGATAGATTGGTCAATTACCATCAATTTGTAGTCACTCTGATCAGCCACTGCCATAGCTGAACAAGTTAATAAAGAGCTAAGTGCAACGCGTTTCATAAGTGTACTAAACATAATCTTTTCCTCTATTTGAATCGGTATCAATCGCCGACAAATGAACTTTAATTGAACAGCGCAAATTCAACAAACGATAAAAAATGACCTAATAGATGAAGAAATTTAACCTATAGACTTTAGTCTAATGTAATGAGTTAGTCTTAAAGCCGTCAGCTGTCAGCCGTCTGATCTGACCCCGATAAAGTAGACATGGGGTTTAAATAGCTAAAGTTTACGATAAAGAACAATAAAGTAGCAGAGTACGCAAAACAAACAAATTGTTGTTAATTAAAAATAAAATCGGTACTTTATGGTGGTATGTATAGTTGATGACTTAATTTATTCAGAATAAGCGTATAACCATGAAACTGATATTTGCGTTGTTACTTTTAGTGCCTGTTATTGCCAATGCAGCTGAAGATAAAGTTGCTGTTTATCTTAATTTTGAGCAGGCTTATTTGAGCAACGATGTATCTTTATTCGCGCCATTATTAAGTAAAAACTATACCATTAGACAAACATTGCATATTCCAGGCATAGGGTCAGATACTGTACCTGTTACTAAAGCTCAGTTACTTGAAGGCATGAAGCAAAACCCAAAGCCTAGTTCATTACCGCGCTCAAAAGCTGAATCAGTTAAAATAGAAACAATTTCAAAACAGCAATTCTGTGCAAGTTCTCAAACTTTAGATCAGGTTGTAGTAGCAGGTAAAAACTACGAAGAGAAAGAACTGCGTAAAGCATGCTTTAATCATAAAAACAATCGCTATGAAGCTATATCACATACCATTGATGTTTATTATAGAGAGCTTTGATTTTGATAGTTAACATTCAGAAATTTCCGTGTATCAAATAAACCTACTAACTGATATTAATTACGGACAAACCCTATAAATGAGATAAGGAAATAAATATGAACAAACAGTTAGGTTTAGTAGCAGGGGTTTTACTAGCATCAACAAGTTGTTTCGCAGCTGATAGTTTTCAAGTTGAAACATCTGTTTATAAAGCGAATGAGCTACTAGCATCGCCAGTAATGCTGGTGGAAGAAAAACAACCTGCGGCCATCTCTATAGGTGAGGGGTTTAGCTATGAAGTTAAAGTTACACCACAAAAAGAGAATACGGCGGCTATAGAAACATCAATCACACTCGCTGGCAGCTATTTTACACCTTCTTTTGTTGTGGAATATGGTAAACAGGCTTCTTTTGAGATTGGTGAAAACAAAGTGAGTATTTTAGTAACCAAGTCGAAAAGTTAAATTAGCAATAAATGACCCTCAACAAAATTGAGGGTCATTTATCTATTATTTTAGATGTTTAAAAGTATCAATCATCCATTTTATAAATAGCTCTAATTGTGCATTGGTTTCACTAGGATCGTGTTGCACTAAGTAATATTTATCTTTCGTTTTTAATGGCATATCGGTGAAATTAAATAACCACTGCTCATCAAACCAAGTCTGACTGATAGGTAAGGGGATTAGGGCAATACCCATACCCTGTTGCGCGGCACGTGCCACACCAAACATACTATCAACCTGAATAATTTGCTTTGGTGCAAAATCATCAATACCAGCATGCTCTGCCCATTGGTGCCAAGCCCAAGGACGCGCTTTATGAAGTATAAGAGGTACTTCATTTAATGCCTGAAACGGGTTTTCTTGCCATGCTTGCCAGTTTTCTTTATTGCAAGCTGGTGTATACGATAGCGAAAATAGCTCATGTACAACGCCTTCGTGCGGTTTAGATGAAGACAATACAATCGACAAATCACTTTGCTTAGTCAGCTCTTTACGCGTTTTTAAGGTATTAAGCTGTAAGTTTGTATTTGGGTGCTCACTGGTCCATTCGCTCAGTTTTGGCATTAAAAGCTCACTGGCAAAAAACTCAGGTAGCGTAATACTGATCGTTACGTTTTCTTGTAACTGACTAAACTCATTGATGGTTTTTTCTAGCGCTTTGATCAGCGGTGATACAGAGTCATAAAAATTCTTCCCCGCAGCAGTTAGGCGGATAGAGCGGGTTTGACGTTCAAATAGTTCAATACCCAATTGTTCTTCTAATTGTTTGATCTGATGGCTTACGGCAGACGGTGTAAGGTAAAGTTGGTTTGCAGCATCTTTAAAGCTAAGGGTGCGTGCAGCAAAACAAAATGAGCGTAGGCCACGAATAGGTGTTTGCATAGTTAATTTCAGTAAGTCTCAATAGCGCTTGTTAGTTAATTAACTGCTAAGCAATTATTATCCCAAAATGTAAAAAAATAGAGAGTAAAGAATGAATATAGCTAACTCTTGCCATATTGTATAAAAAACAATCGTGAATCGCTCGTTTAATCTATGTTTAGGCAAATGTTTAGTATAAAAGTGATCTTAGCAGTTTTAGCTATTTCGTCATAGTCTCAGTATTAGATACTGCTAATTCACTAAAGCAGGGCATTTTATACTATTTATGTGACAAAATGGTGCGGCGAAAGGCTGACTTTAGATAAAAAAAATCCCTCTTGCGAGGGATTTTGGGTAACTCAGCGCCATTGGCACTGGGAATGAGGTCGGTACATGGGATGTGAGTGGCTTAAAAAGCCATCTCTGGAACATCACCTTCAACAAGCAATTTGCCTGCCGTTTTGCTAATAATTTCATCTACAGACACGCCCGGAGCGCGTTCAATTAGATGAAATGCGCCGTCTTTAACTTCTAGTACGGCTAAATCAGTTACGATTTTCTTTACACAGTTAACCCCAGTTAGCGGTAAAGTGCAACTTTCTAATAACTTAGAGTCGCCATGCTTGCTTGCATGAGTCATCGTAACAATAATATTCTTCGCGCCAGCAACGAGGTCCATCGCGCCACCCATGCCTTTAATTAGCTTCTTTGGGATCATCCACGATGCGATGTTACCGTTCTGGTCAACTTCAAATGCACCTAATACTGTTAAGTCTACATGACCACCCCGTATCATGGCAAAACTATCTGCACTATTAAATATTGCTGCACCTGTGGCTGCTGTCACGGTTTCTTTACCCGCGTTGATCATATCTGCATCAACTTGGTCTTTGGTTGGGTACGCACCCATACCTAATAAGCCATTCTCAGACTGCAACATAACTTCGATACCGTCAGGTACATAGTTAGCAACCAGAGTAGGGATACCAATACCTAGGTTTACGTAATAGCCATCTTGTAGTTCTTGTGCAACACGCATTGCAACTTGTTCACGTGATAATGCCATTTTATTGCTCCTTAATCGCGAGTTGTTACACGTTCAATGCGTTTTTCAAAGTCGCCTTTGATCACGCGATTAACATAAATACCTGGGGTATGAATTTGGCTTGGTTCAAGTTCACCTGGCTCAACAATCTCTTCTACTTCAGCAACAGTAATTTTACCGGCTGTTGCGGCCATCGGGTTGAAGTTCATTGCTGTGTGGCGAAATATAAGGTTACCATAGCGGTCGGCTTTCCATGCTTTAACAATAGCAAACTCACCTGTAATTGACTCTTCTAAGATATATGGGCGACCATCAAATTCTTTGACTTCTTTACCTTCGGCAACAGGAGTACCGTAACCTGTAGCAGTATAAAACGCAGGAATACCCGCACCACCAGCGCGCATCTTCTCAGCCAGTGTCCCTTGTGGTGTTAAAACAACATCAATTTCGCCATCGAGTAGTTGTTTTTCGAAAAGCGCATTTTCACCCACATAAGAAGCGATGATTTTTTTAATTTGCTTATCGTGAAGTAAAACCCCTAAACCAAAATCATCAACACCGCAGTTATTCGAAACAACGGTTAGATTTTTAGTCTGTTTACGCTTAATTTCACTGATAAGTCCCTCAGGAATACCACACAAGCCAAAGCCACCAGCGATAATTGTATCGCCATCTTTTAAACCTTCCATTGCAGCTTCATAACTTGAAACCACTTTATCGAAACCGGCCATGAGCCTACTCCTTAATTATTCTGAGTGTTCTTTAGAGCAAGTGATACCTTGCTGACAGGTTGTTTATTTAGTGCACTGCAAATAGCCCAACCAGCTTTCGCCAGTCTTTCTAAATCAATTCCATGCTCTATGCCAAGCCCTTGTAGTAAGTAAACTACATCTTCAGTGGCAACATTTCCTGACGCACCTTTGGCATAAGGGCAGCCACCAAGGCCTGCAACAGCACTATCAACCGTTGCTATACCGCGTGTTAGGGCGGTGTAAATATTTGTGAGCGCTTGTCCGTAGGTGTCGTGAAAATGTACAGCGAGTTTTGATTTATCAATATGTTGCAAGAGTAAATCTAATAACTCATCGACTTTTTTCGCCGTTCCCACACCTATGGTGTCGCCAAGGCTAATTTCGTAACAACCAAGCTCGAGTAATCGCTCTGATACTTTTAATACATCATTGTAGTCGACATCACCTTGATATGGACAACCCATGACGCAGCTAACATAACCTCTAACACGAATGTTATTCGCTTTGGCAAAAGCCATTACATCTTTAAAGCGGTCAATACTTTCATCAATAGAGCAGTTAATGTTCTTTTGACAAAACGCTTCACTTGCCGCTGTAAAGATAGCAAATTCTTGTATGCCGACTTGTTTTGCCGCCTCTGCACCCCGTAAATTCGGGGTGAGGGCACTTAAGTTAACATTAGGCAAATTTAACGCGTTAATTACATCGCTTGAGTCAGCCATTTGTGGCACCCATTTAGGTGACACAAAGGCGCCTGCTTCTATATCTTTAAGCCCAGCATCTGCAAGGGCGTTGATAAGCGTGACTTTATCTTGAGTGCTAACGGCAGCTTCATTTTGCAAGCCGTCTCTGGCGCCAACTTCTACAATGCGAACAAAATCAGGAAACTGTGCCATTACGCCTCCGGCTCTTCTACAATGGCGAGCATATCACCGTGGCTCACCAATTCACCTTCAGCAAAGCAATAGCTCGTTAGTACACCATCATGCGGGGCATTAAGGGTGTATTCCATTTTCATCGCTTCTATGATGACAACAGCGTCACCTTTAGCGACAGTACTGCCAACCTCAACTAAATGTTTAACTACAGTACCATTGAGTGGTGCAGCAAGTGGTAGTGCATCACTTTCGTGTTCACTAATATAGTGTTTATCAATCAGCTCAAGCACCGTTTGCTGTGCTTTGTACATTACTGTGATGTGAGAGTCTGCTTGATTAATATGAGCTACAACTTTTTCGCCATTAACGACTAGGTTTGCAAGGCCATTTTCAACCTTGCCCGAGGTTGTATAGTCAACTCCACCTAGGCTGATTTTAAAGCCATCTGAGGTCTTAACCGCATGAACGTTAAAATCTACAAATGGAATTGTTGTTTTAGCGTCACTGTTTAGCATAAAGCCTGTTAATTGTTGCCATGGGCTGCTGCTCTCACCTTTTAGTTGATGTGCATGCGCATAGGCTGCCACAACGGTTGCAATAAAAGACTGTTGCTCGTTTTTAGCAACAAGGCGCTCACCTTGGTCTTCAATAAAGTGCGTATCGGGTGCACCAGCTTGAAAAGTAGGGTGGTTAGCAAGGTTATGTAAGAAATTAACGTTACAGCTAAAACCTGCAAGGTGGAATTGCTCTAGTGCTTTTGATAAACGCCCAAGCGCTGCCTCACGGCTATCGTCATGAACAATTAATTTAGCAATCATAGGGTCGTAGAACGGGCTAATTTCATCACCCGCTGCAATCCCTGTATCTATACGTACAAACTCAGATTCGTTCGGTGTGAATAGGGCGTCAATGTGGCCAGAACACGGAATAAAGTCATTACTTGGATCTTCTGCATAAATACGTGCTTCAAAGCTGTGACCTTGTAGCTGAATATCTGCTTGGCTAAGTGGTAATGCTTCACCTGCCGCAATGTTGATTTGCCAATTCACCAAATCAACACCGGTTACCATTTCTGTTACTGGGTGCTCTACTTGTAAACGGGTGTTCATTTCCATGAAGAAGAATTCATCACCGCATAATAAAAACTCAACCGTACCCGCGCCGCGATAGTTAATCGCTTGGGCACAACGTACCGCAGCTTCACCCATTTCTTTACGAAGTTCATCAGATAAACCCGGAGCAGGGGCTTCTTCAATTACTTTTTGGTGACGACGCTGTAATGAGCAGTCACGGTCGCCTAAGTACACACAGTTACCATGACTATCGGCAAAAACTTGTACTTCAACATGGCGAGGTTTAGTGACATAGCGCTCTAAAAGCACTAAATCGTTACCAAAGCCGGCTTTTGCTTCACGTTTTGCGCCTTCAAATGCACCGGTAAAGTCTTTTGCGTGTTCTACAACTCGCATACCTTTACCACCGCCACCAAAGGCCGCTTTAATCAATACCGGGTAACCAATTTTTTCAGCTTCAGCTTGTAAGAACTCAGTATCTTGGTTGTCACCATAGTAACCAGGCACTAAAGGTACATTTGCTTGGTGCATAATTTCTTTAGCGCGGGTTTTTGAGCCCATGGCTTCAATACTTGATGCTGGCGGGCCTATAAAGGCGATATCATTTTTTTCACATGCTAGCGCAAAGTCACAGTTCTCAGATAAAAAACCATAGCCCGGGTGAATACAATCAACACCAGCTTGTTTTGCCACATCGATGATTTTGTCTGCCACTAAGTATGAGTCTTTACTTGGCGCAGGACCAATATGATACGCCTCATCAGCAAGCTTTACGTGCTGAGCATGTTTATCTGCATCTGAGTACACTGCAACCGTTGTTAAGCCCATTTGCTTTGCTGTACGCATAACTCGGCAGGCAATTTCACCACGGTTGGCAACGAGAATTTTTTTCAATGATTTTGTTGTCATAATGGTTCCTATTTCTGCCAGTTAGGGGCACGTTTTTCAAAAAATGCAGTTAGGCCTTCTTGGCCTTCTTCAGATACACGAATGCGCGCAATGCGCTCAGCGGTTAACTCAATCAGTGCATCATCTATTACGTTGCCAGCGACATCATTGATTAGCTGCTTCGCTGCTTTAACAGCAACAGGGCCATTATTAACAAGGCTTTGTAAGTGTTTATCGAGCGCTGTTTGTAAATCGCCGGTGATTTGGTGAATTAACCCCAGTTGCTTGGCTGTATGCGCGTCAAAAATCTCTGCCGTTAAAAAATAACGACGTGCAGCGCGTTCACCAATGGCTTTAATGACATAAGGGCTGATAACCGCAGGAATAAGACCAAGCTTTACTTCACTTAAGCAAAACTGTGCATCGTCTTGGCAAATTGCGATATCACAACACGCAATTAAGCCTAATGCACCGCCAAATGCAGCACCTTGTACGGCACAAATTGTTGGATGTGGGCTTGTAGCAAGAACTTTCATAAGCTTTGCTAGCTGCATAGAATCCGCTAAGTTTTCTGCAAAGTCATTGCCAGCCATCGACTTCATCCAGTTTAAATCAGCGCCAGCAGAAAAGTGCTTACCTTCGGTTTTTAAAACCAGTGCGCGCACATCACAGCTATTTGCGTGTTCAATTAAACGGATCAGCTCACTGATGACTTCTTCGTTAAATGCATTGTGTTTTTCTGGGCGACTTAGTACCAGTACAGCCACATTTGATTTTGTTATTTCTAGTGTTACTGACATAAGGCCTCCATTACATTCTAAATACGCCGAACTGCGAATCGCGCTCTGGTGCATTTTTAGCTGCACTTAAGGCAAGCCCTAATACATTGCGGGTATCAGCAGGATCGATAATGCCATCATCCCAAAGGCGGGCACTGGCGTAATATGGATGACCTTGTTTTTCGTATTGCTCTATAATTGGCTTTTTAAACTCACTGACTTGCTCATCAGTCATGCTTTCGCCTTTTCGGGCTAAACCATCTTGTTTAACTTGTGCAAGAACGCCTGCTGCTTGTTCACCACCCATTACAGATATACGGGCATTTGGCCACATCCACATCATGGTAGGTTCAAACGCGCGGCCACACATACCGTAGTTACCCGCACCATACGAGCCACCAATTAACACGGTGAATTTTGGCACATCAGCACATGACACAGCGGTTACCATTTTCGCACCATGTTTGGCGATGCCTTCGGCTTCGTATTTTTTACCAACCATAAAGCCAGTAATGTTTTGTAAAAACACTAAAGGAATTTTGCGTTGTGCGCATAGTTGTATAAAGTGCGCGCCTTTTTGCGCTGATTCACTGAATAAAATGCCGTTGTTGGCAACAATACCGACAGGGTGACCAAAGATTGTTGCAAAGCCGGTTACTAGTGTTTCGCCAAAGTAGCGTTTAAATTCATCAAATGATGAATCATCAACAACACGAGCAATTACTTCGCGTACATCAAATGGCTTTTTAAGGTCAGTACCCACAATGCCGTAAATTTCGTTAATGTCGTAACGCGGCGGTTTAACATCATCAAGTAAGGGTGCAGTAGGGCGCTGATAGTTAATTCGTTCAATACATTGGCGCGCGATAGAAAGCGCGTGGGCATCGTTTTCAGCATAGTGGTCGGCAACACCGGATGTTTTACAGTGAACATCAGCACCACCGAGCTCTTCTGCACTCACTTCTTCACCCGTAGCCGCTTTAACCAGTGGCGGACCAGCTAAGAAAATTGTGCCTTGCTCTTTTACAATAATACTTTCATCAGCCATCGCTGGTACATAAGCACCACCTGCGGTACATAAACCCATTACGACTGCAATTTGTGGAATGCCTTTTCCAGACATACGAGCCTGATTATAGAAAATACGGCCAAAGTGTAATTTATCTGGAAATACATCATCTTGTTCAGGCAGGTTTGCACCGCCTGAATCAACTAAATAAATACACGGTAAATGACAACGCTCTGCGATATCTTGGGCACGTAGATGTTTTTTTACCGTTAGTGGAAAGTATGTACCGCCTTTTACGGTTGCATCATTGGCGATGATCATACATTCAACGCCTTTCACACGACCAATACCAGCAACAACACCGGCACATGGAATAGCTTGTTCGTACACACCAAAGGCAGCAAATTGAGAGATCTCTAAAAATGGCGAGCCTTCATCAAGTAGCGTTTCAATACGGTCACGAACAAATAACTTACCACGGCCTTGGTGGCGCTCAATAAGGGCAGGGCCCCCACCTAAACGGATATCAGCTACTTTTTCACGTAAATCACTTACGAGCGCTGCCATGTTGTCGTGATTTTGCAAAAATTGCGGATCGTGTGGATTTACACTCGATTTTAAAATCGTCATAACAAGGTCCTATCGGCTTTCAGTGAATAATTCGCGACCAATTAGCATGCGGCGGATTTCTGAAGTACCTGCGCCAATTTCATATAGTTTTGCATCACGTAATAAACGACCTGTCGCGTATTCGTTGATGTAACCATTACCACCTAAGATTTGAATAGCATCTAGGGCCATCTTAGTCGCAAGCTCTGCCGCATATAAAATAGCGCCAGCGGCATCTTTACGCGTTGTTTCGCCGCGGTCACATGCACGAGCTACTGTGTAAACATATGAACGAGCTGCATTCATTTGCGTGTACATGTCAGCAATTTTGCCTTGAATAAGTTGGAACTGACCAATTGGGCTATCAAATTGTTTACGCTCATGAATATAAGGAACCACAATGTCCATACATGCTTGCATAATACCAAGCGGGCCTGCAGCTAAAACAACACGCTCATAATCTAGGCCACTCATAAGGACTTTTACGCCTTCGTTTAAGTTACCTAGAATGTTTTCTGCTGGTACTTCGCAGTTCTCGAACACTAATTCACAGGTGTTAGAGCCACGCATACCAAGTTTGTCTAGCTTTTGTGCAGTAGAAAACCCTGGCGTGTTACGTTCAACGATGAACGCTGTAATGCCTTTAGGGCCAGCATTTAAATCTGTTTTTGCATAGATAACAAAGGTATCGGCATCTGGACCATTGGTGATCCACATTTTGTTACCGTTAAGTACAAATACATCGCCTTTTTTCTCAGCTTTTAATTTCATTGATACAACGTCAGAACCCGCATTTGGCTCACTCATCGCAAGGGCACCAATGTGCTCACCGCTGATAAGTTTTGGTAAGTACTTTTCTTTTTGTGCTTGTGACCCATTACGGTTAATTTGGTTAACACATAAGTTTGAATGAGCACCATAACTTAAACCAATCGATGCACTTGCACGGCTAATTTCTTCCATTGCGATTACGTGCTCAAGGTAACCAAGGCCAGCACCGCCAAATTCTTCAGGCACTGTCATTCCTAATAAACCCATTTCGCCAAGCTGTGGCCAAAGTTGATTAGGGAAGGCATTGTCTACATCTGTTTGTTCTGCAAGTGGGGCAATTTCTTGGCTAGCAAAGCTATTTACATGATCGCGGATCATGTCTGCTGTTTCGCCAAGTCCGAAGTTCATTTCTTTATAAAGTGAAATAGTGCTCATAATGTGTGTTCCTGTGAGAGTCTGTTGACGAGATTGTTGTCAGGTTATTCGTCTAAATTATTAAGGGTTTCACGACAGCGACGTTCTGCAGTCACCAATTCCATTAGTACAACTTTAATGTCGTCCATCTGTTGGCTCAGGTCCGCTTTTTTCTCTGCGATAAGGTCAAGCATAGTGACTAGCTGTTTAGCGCTCGATTTATCTGCATCGTAAAGTTCAAACAAACGGCCCGTTTCAGCCAAGGTAAAACCTAAGCGTTTACCACGTAGAATAAGTTTTAGTCTTACTTTGTCGCGTTTTGAATAAATACGGGTTTGACCATTGCGATCAGGTGAGATCAGGCCTTGGTCTTCATAAAAGCGGATAGAGCGGGTCGTTATATCAAATTCTTTTGCTAGTTCGCTGATACTAAACGTTTGCTCATTGCTAGCAGGTTCAACTGCTGCGCTTTCAAAGTTTGTTTGATTGTCTTGTTTCATGATTTATTTACCTCATTCGAATAACACCAATATAAGTGAAGTTTACGTAAAGGTAAAGGGTGATTTGGGAGTTATACTTTAGACTTATAAAGATAACTGGTTGGATTTGTTGAAAAGCTTTATTTATCTAGCCTTGTAAGCAGATGTTTGATTTTTCATACAACAAAATACAGATAAGTTTACAGTTTTACCGGCCGCAAAAATGTTGATTTTAGATTTACGTTGGCGTAAACGTAAATATTATGTATGCTGAATTAAATCGAAATTAAACTATAACAAATTAACTGTTTGGTTACACATGATTTGAACACATGATGTTAACCACTTACATGGAGCCAATTATGACTACTGAAGCCGTTGTTATTGTTGCCGCAAAACGTACCCCTATGGGTGGTTTTATGGGCGCACTAAGTGGTGCACACGCAACTGATTTAGGTGCTACAGCTATTAAAAGTAGCTTAGAGCAAGCCGGTTTATCTGCCGATAAGATTGACGAAGTGATCATGGGCTGTGTATTACCAGCTGGTCTTGGTCAAGCACCTGCACGCCAAGCAATGTTAAAAGCGGGCCTTAATCAAGGTACTGGCGCAACAACAATTAACAAAGTATGTGGCTCTGGCTTAAAAGCCGCAATGTTTGCTCATGACTTAATTAAATCAGGCTCTATCAACTCAGCGGTTGCTGGTGGTATGGAAAGCATGAGTAATGCTCCTTATATGTTACCAAATGCACGTTCAGGTATGCGTATGGGTCATGGCGAAGTAAAAGATCACATGATGTGTGATGGCCTTGAAGATGCTTACGACAACAAAGCAATGGGTTGTTTTGCACAAGACACTGCCGATCAGTATTCAATTGGCCGTGAACAAATGGATAACTTTGCACTTAACTCACTGACTAAAGCGAATAGCGCGATTGAAACTGGCGCATTTGCAAACGAGATTGCCGCGCACACTATTTCTACACGCAAAGGTGATGTGACCGTTGCGATTGATGAGCAACCAGGCAATGCACGTCCTGATAAAATCCCAGGTTTACGTCCTGCATTCAAAAAAGACGGCACTATTACAGCTGCAAACTCGTCATCAATTTCTGATGGTGCAGCAGCGCTTGTGTTAATGCGTGAATCAGATGCTAAAGAACAAGGTTTAACACCACTTTGTCGTATCGTTGCTCACAGCACACATTCTCAAGCACCAAGCGAATTTACTTTAGCACCGGTTGGCGCAATGCAGTCGCTTTTAGAAAAAGCTGGTTGGTCTATTAATGATGTTGATTTATGGGAAATCAACGAAGCGTTTGCCATGGTGACTATGCTTGCAATTAACGAGTTAAAACTTGATGAAAGCAAAGTAAACGTAAACGGCGGTGCCTGTGCACTTGGTCACCCAATTGGTGCAAGCGGCGCGCGTATCTTAGTTACCTTAATTCATGCATTAAAGAATCGTGGTCTTAGCAAAGGTGTTGCCTCACTGTGTATCGGTGGTGGTGAAGCTGTTGCTATGGCAGTCGAAGCTCTTTAATCGCTTTAGAATTTTAATCTCTCACAGCCGCAACGTATTTTAAAAACTATCATGTTGCGGCCTCTTTATACCCACTGGGGAGGAGTGCCTCATGCACCAAGTACCTTTATTTATCAACGGCGAATTTACCCAATCAAGTTCATCGCAGCTGATTGATGTTATCAATCCTGCAAACCAAGAAGTGTTAGCTCAAGTTCCGTGTGCAACAGATGCTGAAATGGATGCAGCCATTGCCTCTGCAAAAGAAACATTTAAAACATGGAAAGAAGTGCCTATTTCTGAGCGTGCGCGCATTATGATGAAATACGCTGCACTACTAAAAGAAAACCATGACGAGCTTGCGACGATTATTTGTCATGAGTTAGGTAAAACATTTGAAGACGCCAAAGGCGATGTTTGGCGTGGTATTGAAGTTGTTGAGCAAGCAGCCAATGCACCATCACTGATGATGGGCGAAACAATGGAAAACGTAGCGCGTAAAATCGATACTTATTCTTACATGCAACCACTAGGTGTATGTGCGGGTATTACGCCATTTAACTTCCCTGCGATGATCCCATTATGGATGTTCCCACTGGCTATTGTGTGTGGTAACACCTTTATTCTGAAACCATCAGAGCAAGATCCACTAACACCAATGCGTTTAGCTGAACTATTTGTTGAAGCGGGAGCACCAAAAGGGGTGTTACAAGTTGTTCATGGTACAAAACCACAAGTTGACCGTTTATTAGAAGACCCAGCAGTGCGTGCTATTTCATTTGTTGGTTCGTGTGGTGTAGGTGAATACATCTATTCAAAAGGCACAGCAAACCTTAAACGCGTACAAGCTTGTGTAGGTGCAAAAAACCACATGGTTATTATGCCAGATGCAAGTAAATCGCATGTTGTAAACAACCTAGTAGGTGCGTCTGTAGGTGCTGCTGGTCAGCGCTGTATGGGTATTTCGGTTGCTGTATTTGTAGGTCAAGCAAAAGACTGGGTTGATGAAATTAAAGCAGGCTTTGAAAACGTACGCCCAGGTGTATGGGATGATGCTAACGCAGCTTACGGCCCACAAACATCAAAAGCAGCTAAAGATCGTATTTTATCACTAATCGCAAGTGGTAAAGAACAAGGTGCAACGTGTTTAATTGATGGCTCTTACTTTACTGTTGAAGGTTACGAGCAAGGTAACTGGGTTGGTCCAACGTTATTTACTGATGTAACAACCGAGATGGATTTATACAAAGAAGAGATCTTTGGTCCTGTACTGGCTTGTATGTTTGTAGATACTCTTGAAGAGGCGATTGAGCTTATCAATAACTCGCCGTACGGTAACGGTACTTCGTTATTCACATCAAGTGGAGCTGCTGCACGTAAATTCCAACATGAAATCGAAGTAGGTCAAGTTGGTATCAACGTGCCAATTCCTGTGCCACTACCGTTTTTCTCTTTCACAGGTTGGAAAGGCTCATTCTACGGCGATCAACACACCTATGGTAAGCAAGGTATTCGTTTTTACACAGAAACAAAAACAATTACTTCACGTTGGTTCGAGGATGATATCGCCTCAGGTCCGAACATGAGTATCAACCTTAAATAAGCCGTAATTAATTTACTGCTGAGCGAGCACACGCTCGCTCAAAGAACACACATTTAAACGACAACAATCGTTATTCACACAAGAATAAGACAACAAATAGAGGTCTACTATGGACTTTAATTTAACCGAAGATCAGCAAGCGTTTGCTGAAACAGCCCGTCAGTTTGCAGAGTCTGAACTTGCTCCACATGCAGCTAAGTGGGACCAAGAACACATTTTTCCTAAAGACACCATTAAAGCAGCCGGTGAGCTTGGCTTTTGTGGTTTATATACCCCAGAAGAAGCGGGTGGCTTAGGTTTATCTCGCTTAGATTCAAGCATTATCTTTGAGCAGCTTGCCATGGGTTGTACAGCAACCACCGCTATGTTGACCATTCATAATATGGCTACGTGGATGATTGCAAGCTTTGGTACTGATGACGTTAAATCCCAGTACTGTGAGCAATTAGTAATGGGTGAGTTACTTGCTTCTTACTGTTTAACGGAGCCAGGTTCTGGCTCTGATGCAGCATCACTAAAAACTAAAGCGGTTAAAGAGGGCGATGAGTATGTGATCTCAGGCTCTAAAATGTTTATTTCGGGCGCAGGTGAAACTGATTTACTTGTGGTTATGGCGCGCACTGGTGGTGAAGGCGCAGCCGGTATTTCGGCATTTGTAGTGCCTGCTGACGCAGCAGGTATTGAATACGGTAAAGCTGAAGAAAAAATGGGCTGGAATGCACAGCCAACACGTTTAATTAGCTTTGAAGGTGTCAGAATCCCTGCGGCTAACTTATTAGGTCAAGAAGGCGAAGGCTTTAAGTTTGCAATGCAAGGCTTAGATGGCGGTCGTATTAATATTGCTACCTGTTCATTAGGTACAGCACAAGCAGCTCTTAACACTGCACGCGAATACTTAAAAGAACGTGAGCAATTTGGTAAGCCATTAGCTGCTTTCCAAGCACTGCAATTTAAAATTGCCGACATGAATACCGAGCTTGTTGCCGCTCGTCAAATGGTCCGCTTAGCCGCATTTAAACTTGATACGGGTGACAGCGAAAAAACCACTTACTGCGCTATGGCAAAGCGTTTTGCTACAGATGTTGGTTTTAAAGTATGTGACGACGCACTACAAATTCACGGTGGTTACGGTTACATCAAAGAATACCCATTAGAGCGTCATTTCAGAGACGTACGTGTGCATCAAATTCTTGAAGGCACAAACGAAATAATGCGTGTGATTATCGCACGTCGTATCTTAGCTGAGTCAGCTGGCGACATTCTATAAGGAGCATACTATGTCTAATCCATCGATTGATTTAAATATTGAAGGTAACGTAGCGGTTTTAACCATGAATAACCCGCCAGCGAATACCTGGACACAAGATACATTAACTGCATTAAAAGACACTGTGACCGAGCTAAATGCTAACAAAAATGTCTATGCATTAGTGATCACAGGTCAAGGTGAAAAGTTCTTTAGTGCTGGTGCCGATCTGAACGTATTTGCCAGTGGTGATAAAGGCGTTGCTGCTACTATGTCAAAAGTGTTTGGTGATGCATTTGAGGCACTAACAAATTTCCGTGGTGTATCAATTGCGGCAATTAATGGTTATGCCATGGGTGGCGGTCTTGAAGTGGCCCTTGCTTGTGATATTCGTATTGCTGAAGAACAAGCTCAAATGGCACTTCCTGAAGCGAAAGTTGGCTTGTTGCCTTGTGCTGGCGGTACGCAAAACCTTGCATGGCTTGTTGGTGAAGGCTGGGCAAAACGCATGATCTTATGTGGCGAGCGCCTAAAAGCAGACAAAGCACGCGAAATTGGCCTTGTTGAAGAAGTGGTTGGTGCTGGCGAAAGTTTAGCGGCGGCAATGAAACTTGCTAACCAAGTGGGTGAGCAAAGTCCAGTTGCTGTGACTGCATGTAAAGAGCTTATTCAAAAAGGTCGCACACAACCTATGGCACATGCATTGCCATTAGAGCGTGAGTTATTTGTACAATTATTTGATACGCAAGACCAAAAAGAAGGCGTGAATGCATTCTTAGAAAAGCGTAAAGCAAATTGGGTAAATGGCTAATGACTAATGTAACACTACTAAATCATCAAGATGCGCCTGTGGTGTTTGAAACTGCAGAGGCCGAGAGCGGCCTCATTGCAATTGCGACACTCAATGCGCCTAAGTCGTTAAATGCCTTAAATTACGACATGATCCAATTGCTAGAGCCGCAGCTTAGAAAATGGGCTGACGATGACGCCGTTGCCATGGTCGTTCTAAAAGGGGCTGGCGAAAAAGCATTTTGTGCCGGTGGCGATGTAGTAAGCCTGCATAAAGCAATGAGCACAGGTGAGCCTGCTAACTACATTGAAGACTTTTTTACCTTTGAGTACAAATTAGACTACCTAATTCACTGCTATGAAAAGCCAATATTACTTTGGGGTAATGGCATTGTTATGGGTGGCGGCCTAGGCTTAATGGCTGGGGCAAGTCACCGAGTGGTAACAGAAACATCACGTATCGCAATGCCTGAGCTAACCATTGGTTTATACCCAGATGTGGGCGGCAGTTACTTCTTACATAAAATGCCTGAGCAAGTGGGTCTATTCTTAGGGTTAACTGCTGCGTCTATCAATGCTGAAGATGCCTTGTTTGTTAATCTTGCTGATCACTATGCAACAGCAGATAAATATGACGCTATTTTAACGGCTATCACCGCTGAAAAGTGGGGCAAAACAGCCTCATTAAATCACGAAAAGCTAACTAACATTTTAATCTCGATTGATAATATTTCAGGCCGTGTTCCTAAAGGCAATGTAAAAGATAACTTAGCGGTTATTCAAAAGCTGGCTGAATTTGACTCATTGCAGGGGAAAATTGACTACATTCAAGCTTTAGAAACAGAAGATAAATGGCTTACTCGTGCGCAAAAGTCATTAGCGCATGGTTGTCCACTTAGTTGTGCGCTGGTAGAACGTCAATTAGCTAATTCAAAAGAGATGACGTTAGCAGATTGCTTCAAAATGGAGTTAGGCATGTCAGTTCGTTGTGGCGAATTAGGCGAGTTCCAAGAAGGGGTTCGTGCGCTATTAATCGACAAAGACGGTGCACCTAACTGGCAGTTTAAATCGCTTAGCGATATCGACGAAGCAGTTGTAGATAGCTTCTTTACAACACGCTGGGATGAGCAATCACACCCACTTAACTCATTAACGTCATCTTAAGTCCAAGGGGTAAACAAATGGCTAAATTAACAATAGGATTTATTGGTTTAGGCAACATGGGTGGCCCAATGGCGGCAAACCTTGTCAATGCAGGTCATACAGTTCGCGTGTTTGACTTAAATAAAGCAGCGGTCAGTGAGCTTGCCGATAAAGGTGCAATTGCTGCAAACGATGCAGCAGAGTGTGCCATTGGCGCTGATATTTTTATCAGTATGCTACCAGCAAGCAAACACGTTAAGTCGCTTTACTTAGGTGAAACAGGCCTTATCAACTTACTTGATAGCAAAACTTTAGTGATTGACTGCTCAACCATTGATGCAGAATCAGCGCGTCAAGTGGGTAGCGAGCTTGCTCAAAAAGGTATTGATTTTGTTGATGCGCCGGTATCAGGTGGTGTTGCAGGTGCAACAGCGGGCACTTTAACCTTTATCGTCGGTGGTGAGCAAAGCCACTTTGAAAAAGCCAAACTGGCTCTAGCAGATATGGGTAAAAACATTTTCCATGCTGGTGATATTGGTGCAGGCCAAGTCGCAAAAATCTGTAACAACATGCTGCTGAGCATTTTAATGGCTGGCACTAGCGAAGCACTACAAATGGGTATAAATAACGGGCTCGATCCAAAAGTGTTAAGTGACATCATGACTGCAAGCTCTGGCCGTAACTGGACACTTGAGCTTTACAATCCATGCCCTGGTGTAATGGAAACAGCACCAGCAAGTAATGATTATAAACCTGGCTTTATGGTTGATTTAATGGCAAAAGACTTAGGTCTTGCTATGGAAGCGGCTCAGCAAAGTAATTCATCTACCCCAATGGGGTCAATGGCGAAGAATCTATACACTATGCTTCAGCATCAAGGTGCGGGTAGTGATGATTTTAGCGCTATTTTTAAATTATTCTCGAAGTAGGAGATTGTTGTGGAAATTAAAAACAACAACATCGTAATTACCGGTGGCGCGCAAGGTTTAGGCTTTGCGATGGCCGAGAAATTTGCATCCCTTGGCGCGAACATCGCTCTTATCGATATGCAACAAGACGTACTTGATACTGCAGTCTCAGCGCTTGCTAAATATGGCACAAAAGTCATGGCTTATGCTGCTAATGTTACAGATGAAGATGCTGTGGTAGCAACGTTTAACACTATCAACAAAGACTTTGGCCATATCGGCGTGTTTATTAATAACGCAGGTATCTTACGCGATGGTATGTTTATCAAAGCAAAAGAAGGCAAAGTGGTCGATAAAATGTCGTTGGCTCAATTTCAATCTGTGATTGATGTGAACCTGACTGGTGTATTCTTAGCAGGTCGTGAAGCTGCGAGCCACATGATTGAGTCTGGCAAAGGCGGCGTTATCGTTAATATGTCGAGTGTTGCTCGCGCTGGTAACATTGGCCAAACAAACTATGCTGCGTCTAAAGCCGGTGTTGTTGCGATGACAACGGGTTGGGCGAAAGAATTAGGTCGCTTTGGTATCCGCGTTGGTGCAATCGCACCAGGTGTTATTCGCACCGCGATGACAGATGCAATGAAACCAGAAGCAAAACAACGCATGATGGCGGTAACGCCAGTGGGTCGTTTTGGTGAAGCAGAAGAAATTGCCCAAACAGCACAATACATTGTAGAGAATGACTTCTTTACAGGTCGTGTTGTTGAAATTGATGGCGGTATTCGCCTTTAATTTTAAATCGTAACCCTTTACCCATTGAAAGTACCAAAACGGTAAGCCTAGCTTGCCGTTTTTTTATTTTTAAAGTATTTTAAATTCATAATGATAAGGAGATTTGTTATGAACACGGATGGCATTACAGTATCAATGAGCAAGGGAATTAAAGCCAACTTCAAGCTGGGTGAACATTTAATTGAATACTGGGGTTCTGCTTACTCAGGTAAAGAAGTTCTGAAAGTAGACGGTGAATTAATAGCTGAATCACGTAACTTTAAAACGAAATCTGTTCATGAGTTTAATATTGATGGTAAAGCCTGCCAATTAACAATTTCAGTGACTTTATTCAGGAAGTTTTCTTCTACCATCACATTAGAGTGTGAGGGTGAGGGTGAGCTAGTTCACAGTTATCAACTCACATATGGTAAAACCCGACAAATTGCTTGGTATTTAAAAGCAATCCCATTTTTATTTGCAGGGGTTTTAGGCTGGTGTTTTGCCGCTGATATTCTTACCTTATTAGAGTTGGTTATCTTTTATTGCTTAACCTTCGCATTATCACAACTTCTTTTGAAAGATCAAGGTTGGATCATCGAAGAGCAAAAGCCTTGTAATTAACTGCCTAGCATTCAATAATTAAGCGGTTAAAAGCCGCTTAAATTTGAGAGATGCAGTGAATCCCAAACAAATCCGCAATTTTTATATCAATGAAGAACAGTCTGTTTATTTGCTGTCTCACCATGATGCTAAAAAGCACCGTCAATGGCTTAATATTTGTATTAAACAGCTCACTTTGCTTGGTTACAGTGACGTTGAATTAATTGGGTCTGGCGCGTTTGGATTTGTTTTTGCTGGTGTCGATGATGAAGAGCTACCTTGGGTATTTAAGTTTTCACGTATAACCCTTGCACAAAGTGTACGTGATCGTCTAGAAGACGAAGCGTACATGCTCTCGCAAGTTAATAATCCGCTGGTGCCAAAATTTTATGCCTTTGAGCGCATTAAAAAGCAAGGCATTTTAATGATGGAACGCGCTCTAGGTGAAGACTTAGAAAAAATCTCCATTAAACAGGGGCGTTTTAGTGCAGCAAAAGTCATGGCACTGGCTCTTAGGCTACGTAATGTGCTGGTAGATTTACGTGAACATAAAAATGGCTTAAGCCCACAGCCAATTGTGCATGGTGATATTAAACCCTCTAACATCGTTTATGATGAACAAACCAATAAATTGTCATTGGTAGACTGGGGCAGCTCTGTTTATGCACAAATAGACGCTGAAGGTAATCCTGTTGCCAGCAATTTTATGGATCTTATGTCTGCTGATATCAGCACCACTAATGCACGTATGGGTGATGTGTATTTTATTGGTGATGAGCAAATGTCAGGCGGGCAGTCATCGCCACGTTTTGATGAACAAGGTGTCGCATCAACCCTTTATGCACTGGCCTCTGCACAATCTTGTAGATTTGGTGCGGCGGTTATTCCGGCTACAAGCCTGAATTTACCTATGGAGCTTGCCCGGGTTATCGACGGTATGCTTTCAAAAGATAAGGCAACCAGAGATGGCGCAGGTGATTATTTTATGCGAAACATGCCTACAATGGCTAAAGCTTACCTACCTGAGCTGCCCCGTAAAGTCATTCGCCCGTATATTCCTTATTGGTTTAGTGAGTTTGATGAGCACCCAGACACAGTAGTTTATAGCTCGCGTAAGCAATTTTTAAGACAAGCTGACCATAATCAACAACTACTTGATGTTAACGATGCCCAGCTCGACAGATACTACAAAGAGTTTTTATTTGATACCGGCGACACCGAAAAAGCATTTTTGGCCTCTATTAGCCGATTAGCAAAATACCCAGTAGTAGGGGGCTTGAGTTTTCATTGGAAAGAAAACTCACTGTTTGTTGAGTCTTCCCTTATTTTACATGATGAAACGCTCGGCACAGCGTTTACCGATGCGATTAACAACACGGTGATGTTAGCGCAGGGAATTAAACAAAAAGGTCTTTTTAAATGCTGCTTGTTTGATGCGCGTAAAACCATTCAGCTCGAACGGGATGGCACAGGGGCGTTTAAATTTGAAAATTTACCTGAGCTTGATTATGAAGTAATGGATATCCAAGCCTCAGATGTAACCAGACCGCATTCTTACTTTGAAGATGGTAAAGACCCGGATGAGCAATTACAGCTCCCTAAAAAGGTTATAAAGTGCGTATTTGAGCTAAACCAAATACACCATACGGGCTGTATCATTTTTGAAGCCTTACCTGATAGGATGAAAATACATCATTACTATCGTTTGCTTGATGCCAGTAAAGAGCCTGAATTTAAACGCTTATTAAGTAAGCTTATGCAATACGCGGTTAGTATAACAGATGTAGGTGTGGCAGGCTTTATGAAGCTACCTTACAAAAATACCCGTGAATTTGATTTATGTACTAAACAGCCCGATGAGTTTTATCCGCGAGATCCAAAAAGAGTGTTAGACATATGAGCCTTCTGCCTATGGCTGATGCTTCAGCTAGTGAGAAAGATAAAATTGATGCTTTAAGATGTATTAAAATGCGGAATCTTGTAGGAGCTGCAAACAATACAAAGTGGAGTGAGCTCATCTGTGAAGTGCGAGAATGGAAAAATTGGAAACCACCTTTTCGTTAGAAATGGGTAACTGAGCATATATCAGAATGGGATTGTGAATGGTGCTATCATTTACCGTTTCCTTTTATTGGTGTTCAGTGGCTAGATTTATACTTTATTGAAGAGATAGTAGACGTCAGAAGGCATCACTCTATAAAAGAGCATGATCACTCTGAGAGCTTAACTGAGCTTTTAGATAAGATAGGTTTATCTTACGAAAAAGGTAAAACAACATTAAGAATTTGGGGATATCTTCCTAAGTGCCATGAGCTTTTTGATGAAACTAATAACTACATGTTAAATGTATTTAAACAAAGTCATTAAAATTGATCACAATAGTAAGGAATATGGCTGATGAATCAATTAACAGAGAAAAAGATTACTTGTCCGTATTGTGGTGAGCAAATAGATATCTTACTGGATCCTGCAGACGTAAATCAGCAATATATTGAAGATTGCCAGGTTTGTTGTAAACCAATAAACTTTTTAGTTTTTGAAAGCATAGATGAAGAGCTTTCAGTTACAGTATCAAGTGATGATGAAAGTAGTGGCTTTTCTAATTTTTAAAAATTAGATTTTAAGATTCCTATTTTATTAAATAAAATAACCTGCTAATTAGCAGGTTATTAACGGGGCAATCTTACTTGTGCTCTTCAATTATCTCAGTGATCCCTTCAGCAGAAAGTATCTCTATCCAATAACCATCAGGGTCTTTAATAAAGGCTAAGCCTTTCATTGAGCCATCGTCTGGTTTTTTTACAAACTCCACATCGTATTTTGCAAAACGCTCGCATGCTGCGTATACGTCTGGCACACTAATACCGATATGACCAAAGCCTTTTGGTTCATCATTACCACTATGGTAACCAGCAAAACTGTCGTCGTTTTCTGTGCCCCAATTATGTGTAAGCTCGATAAGAGCAGGGCGGCGAAATACCCACTGTGCTTTTTCTTTATCGCTGCCTGTTGGCATGTCTTGCTCATAACCTAAAAAGTACAGCGTAAACTCCATTTTAGGGAAGTCATATTTACCAAGTAACTTCATACCTAAAACGTTTTGGTAGAAATCTAAAGAAGGCTTTGGATCTTTAATGCGCAACATTGTTTGTTGCATCACGAAATCTTGCGTTGCATTTGCGATCTGTTCAGGTGATTCGTTGTAGTTAGACATACACATCCTTTTTTGACATTAATGATGATGTAATCAGTCTAACATATTCAAGTTACCCTTAAATTAATAACAGATAAACTTTGAGCCCTTTGTACTATGGTAAGTTAAAAATCATGGTGCTATAAATTGAAGATAGGTAACGGAGTTTTTGAACTAACGAACAAATGGAATAGCGAGCACATTATGGAAGATTTACAAAATAAAAGAAGCATTTCACAACGGTTCTTTGGTGAATACGCCAGCACTCCAAAGGTTTTGTGGACTATGTCTATCTGTATCATTGCTTTTTTATGGTTGACACGTGAAGGTGGACTTTTTGACATGCTTATTGCTGGTGATTTCAACTCTGCTTTCTTGCTGACAATAATTGGTTATTTATCAGAATTTAGATATCGAATTATAAAAGAATCAAGAAATGATTGACGTATTTAGGTAACCCTTCAATTCTCAACTGCTAACTTGCTAACTTGCTAACTTGCTAACTTGCTAACTTGCTAACTTGCTAACTTGCTAACTCAAATAAAAAACCGCCCTTAAAGGCGGCTTATTTCAACTTACAGCTAAAAGCTTATAGCTCAAAACTTAAAGCTTAATTACCCCAAGGATTACTCGCACTTGAACGTTGTTTACGGGTGCGGGCTTTTTGCTTGGCTTCTTTTTTAGCGTGAATGCGTTTAGCGTCGGTAAAACTTAACTCACAAGGTTCACCAGGTTTTTGATCAGCAGGGATAACACGATCGCGCGGCGGTAATTCATAGTTTACATCGTCTGGGCGTGGTAAGTTTTTAAGACGATACAAATAAAAGTTCTCGACTTTTTCTTGTGCCCATTGGGTTTTACGTAAAAACTTAACCGCAGATTTTACATCTGGGTTATTCTTAAAGCAGTTTAAACGCATATAGGCGTGGAGCAATTCCCAGCCATATTGTTCGACAAGCTCTGTCACGACTTGCTCGATACCAACACCTTGCAGTGGGTTATTGCTGAAAATTTCTTTATTACTCATTAGACTGTCCGGTATTGCAAAACTAGGGTAAGTATAATTGCCTTTACCCTAGTTTTATAGCTAACTTGCTAAGAATGTTTATATTCGAGCTTATTCTTTGCAATTAACTACTACACGGCCGCGAATTTCACCTTTTAAAAGGGCTTCTGCATTTGCAACGGCTTCAGAAAGTGGAATTTCTTGCGAAATAGCATCGAGGTACTGAGCCTCAACTAACTCACTTAAACGTTGCCATGCTTCAATTCGGTCAGCTTTAGGGCGCATTACACTATCAATACCCATTAGGCTAATACCGCGAAGGATAAACGGCGCTACTGTTGCCGGAAAGTCCATACCTTGTGCTAAACCACATGCTGTTACAACACCACCGTATTTAATCGATGCACACACATTTGCAAGGGTGTGGCTACCCACAGAATCAATTGCGCCAGCGAATTGTTCTTTAGCCAGTGGTTTCCCAGGTGCTGAGAATCCTTCGCGTGATAAAACGCGTTTTGCGCCTAATTTTTCAAGGTGATCTGCTTCGTTCATTCGTCCTGTTGTTGCAACTACATCAAAACCTAGTTTATTTAATAAATAGATAGCAAAACTACCCACGCCGCCATTAGAACCGGTAACAAGAATTTCGCCACTTTGCGGCGTGATACCTTGTTTTTCTAATGCGATGATACTCAGCATTGCCGTATAACCTGCAGTACCAATTTGCATAGCCTGTTTTGGTGTTAAATTAGCAGGGAGGGGGATGAGCCAATCAGCACTCATAGACGCTTTTGAACTCAAACCACCTAGGTATTTTTCCCCAACACCAAAGCCATTTAACAGAACTTTATCACCTACTTTAAATTCATCGCTTTTAGAGTCTGATACTGTGCCTGCAAGGTCTATCCCGGGGATCATAGGAAATGTTCTTACCACAGGGCCTTTACCTGTAATGGCTAAGGCATCTTTGTAATTCAATGTACTGTAGTCAACATCAATATTTACATCGTGCTGGTGGATGCTTTCTACAGGAAAGTCTGTGTATTCGGCACGGTAGCCTTGATCATCTTTGTTGATAACTACCGATTTTACTGATGTTGTCATGGTGACTCCTTTTAGACCGATCGTCTTTTAATGGTTGAAATAAAACCGTATTTAAACGGCTTTATAAAATTAAGCGTAAAAATTGTGCTGTATAAAGGGTAAGCGGTTCACTTGATTTATCAAGTTTAGAGCGCATCACTGCGCCTTCCCAGCCAATCCAGAAGAACTCAGCAAGCATTTTACAATCTGATGATTGAGGAATTTGCTTTTGCTGCTTTGCATCAACTAAGCATTGCTCAATTAAAGCTTGCCAGTTGGCGTAAGCCTGTTTTATGCGGCCAATCATCGGCTCATCAAGGTGACTGATTTCTTGGTTTAAATTACCTATTAAGCAGCCGCGTTTAAACTCAAACTTTGCCATGCCTTGTTTGGCGTCATTGGCAAATAGCACAATCCTCTCAAGAGGGGTTGTTGTATCGTTGTTTAGGTGGCGTTTTAACTTTGCCTGAAAATAGCTGTCGTATGCATCAATGAGTGCTAAGCCAAAATCATTCTTACTTTTGAAGTAATGATAAAAAGAGCCCTTAGGTACCTGAGCTGATTTTAAGATTAAATCAATGCCGGTTGCACTAAAGCCTTTTTCGGTTAATACAGCTAGCCCCGTATTAATCAAAAGGGCACGGGTATCTGCATTTGAACGCGCTATTTTTGGTGGCCTGCCACGACGGCTTGGCACAGAGTTATTTGTTTCCATACCGATTATATTAGACCGATCGGTTTTTAATATGCAAGCATTAAATTGACTAAATTGTAATCATCATAAATTTGGCGTGATTACAATTTAATTGGGAACTTTGCCGAAATTGGCTTGGTCACAAATAATGAAGCTAAAAGAGCTGTATCGTTTTTAGCTTAATTTAAGTGTATTAATAGATGGTTTTAGTTGAAGAGGTACGACCACTTAGTCATTTAAAATGTTAATTCATTTGAGCATCAGCACGTTAGTTATTGTCAATTTATTTAATTGCTTTTTGCTATTTGAATTTAACAGTTTTATTAACTATTCATTAAATGTAGATGTCAATTTCGCTACATATCTATAAATATAAAAGGTGAGGATATTACCTATGAAGAGACAGAAAAGAGATCGTTTAGAAAGAGCTCATTCTCAAGGTTATAAAGCAGGCTTGGCAGGCCGTTCCAAAGAACAATGCCCTTATCAACAAATCGACCCTAAATCTGAATGGTTAGGTGGCTGGCGAGAAGCCATTGAAAACCGAAACATGTTTAAAACTTAATATAGGCACCTTATTTACGCAAAAAAGCCCCGAAATGGGGCTTTTTTGTATCTGCTATTTTGTATCTTAAATTAAAGATTAAAACGCAGATGTATCTTGGAAAAGACCTACTTTAAGATCTTTTGCTTCATAGATTACTCGGCCATCTACTTCTACAGTACCATCAGCCATACCCATGAATAATTTACGTTTAATAACACGCTTCATGTCTAAACGATAAGTTACTTTTTTAGCTGTTGGTAATATTTGACCTGTGAATTTAACTTCACCTACACCAAGTGCACGACCAAGACCTGGACCACCAGACCAACCTAGGAAGAAACCAACTAATTGCCACATAGCATCAAGACCAAGACAACCAGGCATTACTGGGTCACCTTTAAAGTGACAGTCGAAGAACCAAAGATCAGGATTAATATCTAGTTCTGCAACGATTTGACCTTTACCGTGCTCACCACCATCAGCAGTGATAGAGATAATGCGGTCCATCATTAACATGTTGTCACTTGGTAAACGACAGTTGCCTTCACCGAACATTTCACCTTGACCGCAAAGGACCAATTCTTCTTTTGTATAGCTGTTTTTAGGTTCCATAACTCTCATTCATCGCTTAGAAATTGCCCCGTACTTTAGCGTACACTTGTACGCTAAACAACTCGGAGCAGTTAATTATTTGCTATTTTTCGCTTGTTTTATGACCATTTAATTAAACTGTCGCTGATAAAGGGAGATAAAACCGCGCATTGTGAAGTAAAAATCATTATAATTGCTGTGATTCTTTAACCAGTCTAAAGGAAATTTATGATCCTTTTTGTAAACTCACTGACAGTGATTGATTTTTCTTACTTGTGTAATAAACGCGGCGCAGTTGGCGAGAGCTGGATTGTGGATTTAACTCTGCACGGTCAATTAAATGATGAGTCGATGGTGCTTGATTTTGGCTTAGTTAAAAAGCAAATCAAGGGCATTATTGATAACTGTATCGACCATAAACTTGCTGTGCCAGCTTCTCTAAACGGTTCACTGACACAACATGCTGAGCACAGCGTGCTAGATTGTCACTTTGGTGATAATTATCACTTAGCTATGAGCGCTCCTAACCAAGCATATTGCCTAATCGATGCTGATGTTATTGATGAAAAATCGGTAACCGAGTTTTTAATTAAAACTATTATGCCTGAGCTCCCTAGTAATATCGAAAAGATTGAAATTAATTTATACCCAGAGCATAGCCAAAGTTTTTATTATCATTACAGCCATGGTCTTAAAAAGCACGATGGTAATTGTCAGCGTATTATTCATGGTCATCGCTCTCAGATTGGTATTAGCCTTGATGGTATGGCTATGCCTCGCTTACAAAAAGAGTGGGCAGATAAATGGGAAGACATTTATCTAGCAACAGCTGAAGATGAAATCAATAAATCAGACCTTAAGCATGTAACTGCACAAGATAACGATGTGTGCTTTGCTTATACATCACAGCAGGGTTATTTTGAAATGGCGATAGACAAATCACGCTGCGACATTTTACCTTGCGATACTACGGTTGAGTGCATTGCAGACTACTTAAGTTCACAAGTTAAAAACCAATACCCTGATTCAGAAGTTAAAATTACAGCTTACGAAGGGGTTGGCAAGGGGTCAATCAGTTATGCGTAAAGGACTATTAATAGCAGCATTTGCAGGATTGTTTTCTTTAACTGCAAGTGCTGTTGAATTAAAAGGACATTTAACTCAAGGCGGTTTAGTAACAGGCCAAATTGAAGGTGCTAAAAGTGTAAGCTTCAATGGTGAGCCACTTAAGCTTTCGACAAATGGTGAGTTTGTGTTTGGCTTTGGTCGTGATGCCAAGACAAATCATAGCCTTTCTTGGGTTGATAGTGCAGGTGTAAGCCACGAACAAGCAATTGTGATCACTAAGCGTGATTACAAAATTGACAAAATCACCGGTGTAGCAAAAAAATATGTTTCGCCACCTAAAGAAGTGTCTGAGCGTATTAGCCGTGAAGCTGTTGCTGTACGTAAAGCTAGGCAAGTTAATTCTGACCTAAGGTACTTTTTAGACCCTGTTTATAAGCCGGCAACGGGGCGTATTTCTGGTGTTTATGGTAGCCAGCGTTACTTTAATGGTGAGCCTCGCCGCCCGCACTTTGGTTTAGACATTGCCAATAAAACTGGTAGTCCAGTATATGCGCCAGTGAGCGGCACAGTTGTTTTTGCTGATGCTTACTTATATTACTCTGGTGGTACCTTGATTCTTGACCATGGCCATGGTGTTACCTCTACTTACATTCATTTAAGCAAATTAGATGTAAAAGTAGGGGACGAAATTAAGCGTGGCGATAAAATTGCCGAGATCGGTGCGACCGGTCGCGTAACTGGCCCTCATTTAGACTGGCGTTTTAATTGGAAAAATGAACGCCTTGACCCTGCGCTAATGATGCAAGACACATTAGCTAATAAAAAGTAGAGACTATGACACAACAAATCGATCGTGACGCTATTATTGCAAAGCGTATTGCTGACTCAACAACG
The DNA here is from genome assembly GCF_023161845.1 of Pseudoalteromonas sp. 2CM39R. Taxonomy (NCBI): domain Bacteria; kingdom Pseudomonadati; phylum Pseudomonadota; class Gammaproteobacteria; order Alteromonadales; family Pseudoalteromonadaceae; genus Pseudoalteromonas; species Pseudoalteromonas sp. 2CM39R. The sequence goes on along the minus strand of NZ_JALNTM010000002.1, from coordinate 284,363 downwards.
TCGGTAACAAAAACAGTTTTTCCTGGCCGTACTAACCACCACAATACTTTGTTTGGCGGTGACGCGTTGGCATGGATGGATGAAGTAGCGTTTATTGCAGCTACACGTTTTTGCCGTAAGCCACTTGTAACGATTTCGTCTGACCGTGTTGATTTTAAAGAAGCCATTCCGGCTGGTACATTTGCAGAGCTTATTTCTAAAGTTGTACACGTAGGTAACACTAGCCTTAAAGTAGATGTTGAAATCTTCTTAGAAACAATGCACAAAGACGATAAACACTTAGCTATTTCAGGTAGCTTTACGTTTGTTGCTGTTGATGACAATCACAGACCAACTCCGGTAGTGTGCGACAAAATGATCAACGGATTCGAATAAGACTTATAGTAAGTTTTAAATAAATTAAGTACCTTCGGGTACTTAATTTAACACACAGTAAGAACACATCATACTATGTTTGTTTTAAGTATATCTCAGCAAGGAACAAAATATGCAGCTATAAATTATCAGAGGGGGAGAGCGATGCGTTTAATATTTTTATTCAGTTATATAGCTATATTAGTGTTAGCCTTTAATCAATTCGATGGTTACCTATTCGATTTGGCGGCCGCTTTACGAGGGTTGCTGATTGTATGTAGTTTTTTACCTGCATTTTTTTTGTTGTGGTGGAGCAAAAAACTATCTCTCAGTTTTATTGCTCTAAGTATTGGCTTAGTGCTATTTCATTTTAAACCTTACTCAGCTGATAGAGAGGTTCAAAACACAGATATCAAAGTCGCTCAGATAAATTTGCAATATAGTAACCCTAACTTAGCAAATATCATCACTAGCCAATTTATAAATGCGCAAAATGATATCTTAGTACTGTTTGAATTTAATGATACGCAGCGGCATGTGCTTGATGAGCTAAACACGAAATATCATTTATTTGGTTATGCTGAAGTTGAAGGGGCGCCATTTGGCATTACAGTTCTCTCAAAACTTCCAATCGTACAAAGGCAAATTAAACGCTTTGATAATCCTAAGCTTGGCTACGTAAAGCTTAGTTTTTTACATAATAACGTTATGTTAAATAGTGTGTTTTTACATCCTCCATCACCTAGAACCCAAAGTTTGTGGAGTCAGAGAAACTTAGTTTTAAGTGAAGTTTCTTCAGAAATTAAAAATTTAAAGGGGAGTTGGTTAGTTGCTGGTGATTTTAATACAGTACCTTGGTCACGGTACTTTATTAATAATAAAAGCAGTTGTTTTAAGCGCGCAGGTTTTTATACAACTTGGTCTTTGAAAAATCAGCTAAGTGATTTAAAAGTTTTGGGTTTACCAATAGATCATTGTTTAGTGAGTGAAGATATTTCTTTATCTAATGTTGGTGTTAACTCAGTAAACGGCAGCGACCACAAACTGCTGCACTATGAACTCACATTTTCTACGCATTGATTAAATTTAAGGTGACTATTTTCAATTAATATATCAACCAGCATAGTTAGCTCAAAGTTATCCCAAGGTTTTGCGGTAATCATATTAGCTACATTATTGTTAAGCGCACTTTTAGAAGCTTCTAGCTCTGCATAGCCGGTAATCAAAAGGCGAGAGCAGTTCGGCTGTAGCAATTTAATGTCCTCTAAAACAGCAAAACCACTGATTGCAGGCATTAACAGATCACAAATGACTAAACTAATTGGGTTCTGTTTCGCATACTCAATTGCCGATAGAGGTTCGCTGAAACAAATTACATGGTTATTAGTACCTAATAATCGTTTTAGCGAGCGCAAAATTGCTTCATCATCATCAATGATTACAATGTTTTTTTTCATGAATGCGCTCCAAATAAGTGCTTTAAGTCATAGAGCATATGTTTAAAGTTTCGTTTATGAGGGAATAGCCAAAAGGCTTTGTTCGAATACATAAGTGCTTTTGAATACTGACCAAGTTCACGGTAGAACTCGCCATAACATTCACTTAAACGTGCTTTAATTTTTTTAAGTTCATTACCAGAAAAAACAGATTGGTTACGATTAATAATTTCAACCATAGCCGCTAGTCTATTTTCTCTATTTGATGTTATAGAGTTAGCACGCATTAAATAGTGCATTGCGCATAGCGTTGAATAACCAACATAACCTTTTTTAGCTATTTTTAACCAGCAATCTAAATCGGTAGCGCTACTTAATTTATTATCAAAACCACCCACATCAACAATTGTTGAGTGTTTAACCATGACCGACGAAGTACCAACAATATTGGTGGTGATCATTTGGCTTATTGGATTATCTAGAAATTGGAAGTCTGTGTTTTCTTTATTACATTTAAACTCAGGCCAGTAATCAAAACAGCCAATTATATCCTCGTTGTTTTCATTAAAGTGCATATAGTCTGTAAAACTTAACACGCAATCTGGGTGTTTTTTATGAAATGATAACTGAGCTGCAAGTTTATCTGCTGACCAATAATCATCGGCATCTAAAAAAGCTAAGTACTCTGACTTTGCTTGTGCAATTGCCAGGTTACGAGCAGCCACAACCCCTTTTCTTTGTTGGCTGAAGATGCGTACCTCACTTTTCTCAGCAGCTAGTTGCTCAAGGTATTCTTTACTGCCATCTGTAGAGCCATCATCAACAATAATGATTTCGAAATTTACATTTTTTTGCTGGTAAATACTGTTAATACAGGTATCTAGATACTGCAAACAGTTGTAGTTAGGAATAATAATACTGACTTGGCTGTTCATAATATGCTCCAAAAGCATTAATTTACGTATTGAAGGATACGCAATTTAAAAGCCAGCTTTAAATCCGTATTTTCTGTTAAATTACTCAGTCTTTTCTCTTTGTGCATTGCATTTTGCAAATCTGTAGCAGGATTTTATCTCATTTCGGGAATTTAAAGGTTTATTAGCCGGGTATGGAATTTGCCATTACTTCTATAACAGTTTTTATAGGAGCGTTTTTATGAAGCACATTGCTATTTTGGTCCCAAGCTTTCCGATTGCATCTGAAACATTTGTAGTTACGGAAATTAAAGCTCTTTTAAATGCAGGGCATAAGGTGACTGTTCTTACATTTGAAAAAACCAGTGTGTTGATTAACTTAACCAGTGCCATTGAAGTTAAAAAAATCACTAAGCCTGCGTTTAAATCAATCTTACCTTCTATGTTTAACATCTATAAATTAGCGAGAGCAACGCATACAGCAATTCAATTTAAATCAATTTCAACACAATCATTGCTTGCTTATGGTTATCAAATTGCACGCTATATAAAAGCTGCAAACATAGATCATTTACATTGCCATTTTATGCATGGGCCACTTGCATACGGCATCGTTGCGGCAAAACTTGCAGACATTACCGTGTCTTCTATTGGCCACGGCCATGATGTTTATGTAAACAACGCAGACTTAAAACCCAAATTAGCTCTTTGTGATTTTTCAATAGCGGTTTGTGAAGAAATGGCTATGCAATTTAAGCGCTTTTCAAAGAGCAATGTTAAATTGTTACATTGCGGTATCGATACTAGCCAATTTAAATTTGTACCATCCTCACTTAATGAATCTGTTCGTTTGATTTTCATCGGCCGTCTTGTCGAGAAGAAAGGTCTGCAATTTCTACTACCTGCACTTAAGCATATTCCAAAAGAGTTTGGCATAACCTTAGATATAGTTGGGGACGGGCCAATGCTGAACGATTTAATGTATATGGCTGAAGAGCTTGGTATTCGTAAATCTATCCGTTTTCTAGGCGAAAAACCTCATGACTGGGTTAGCTCAAACCTGATTTACTATTCTGCGCTTATCGCCCCTTTTTGTGTCGCAGAAAATGGCGACCGTGATACAGGCCCGTTAGTTTTAAAAGAAGCCATGGCTTGCGGCCTTCCTGTTCTCACTACCACCTTAATGGGAGCAAACGAAATTGTAACCCCAAGTGTTGGTATGAAATGTATGCCAGGTAGTATCTCAGGACTCAGCAAAATGCTTTATAAATTTCACCAATTATCTCCACATAAGCGTTATCTACTTGGTCAAAATGCTAAGCAACATGTTAACGAGCATTACAACGCAGTTAAGCAAGCAGAGCAACTTTCCAAATGGGTTGAATCTTTATAGGGAGGTTTTATGAGTAACTTAAAACAAATTGGTTACTTTGCTTTAGCTATTTTTGCAGTAAAAGGGTTTGGCTTTTTACTTTTACCAATTACAACTCGCTTTTTAGAAAAGAGCGAGTTTGGTGAGCTGAACTTCTTAGTAACCATGTCGGCGCTATGCTCTTTAGTGGTTTCTCTTGGTTTACCTGAGCTACTACTAAAACAACAGTATCCATCTTTTCGTGAAAAAATGGCGTTATTTAGAGATGCACTGGTATTAACAATCTGCTTTAGTGCGCTTTTTTTAGGCTGTAGCTTTATATTTAGCATGCAAATTATTGCAACCTTACCTGCGCAAATTAACGTAATTGATTTTAGGTTACTTATTTTAAATTTAACTTTTGCCTCGGTACTTGCTATCCCGTACACCTACTACCGGTTATTTGGATACGCGCAAAAGTATTGTTTTTTTAGTATTGCGCATGCTGTCATACAAACTTGTTTAACAATCACTTTGTTAGTACTTGGTTTTAATGTAACCGGTGTAATGGTTTCAGGTGTTGTCTGCACGTTCATTATTATGTGTTTAACCTTAAGTGATATGCGAAGTGCTCTTAAAGTAAGCTATTCGCGCTTTAGCTGGAAAATACAAAAATCACAGACTGTATTCTTAACTTCAATAATCGCATCAGGTTTGTTTGTTTATGCCGGTAATGGGGCTGAAAACTGGTTTATCGTTGCCGAATTTAACGAGAGTGTCTTAGCGAGTTATTACGTTGCAGCGCAATTTGCCATAATAACTTCGTTCACATTTGAGCCGATTAGGCTTTGGTGGTTCGCCAAACGCTTTAGCTTAATTAAGCAAGATAAAACGCAATATCAAAATTATGCAATAACCTCATTAAATGCAGGCTTAGCTATGTGTGTTTTGATGAGTTTACTGGCACCAATGGCTTTAAACTCAGTACTTCCTGCTGAATACCATGGCAAAGATAGCTGGCTGATTTTATTAATTATTGTTGTTGCCATACGCCATCACAGCGATATTTTCAATATTGGTTGCTACATGCATAAGAATGGTGTGTTTGTATCAATTATAAACTTCTTTACGGCGATTTTAGGTCTTAGCCTGTTGTACTTTTTAGTGCCAAAACTTGGTGTTGAAGGTGCTATTTTGGCACTAATAATTATGCAAAGTTTTAAATTAGTTTGCCTTTACTCAGTTAGTCAGCATTTCGAACCTCTAGAGCTAAATTTTGCAGCATTAATACCAAGCTGGTTAGCATTGGGCTCTATAACACTGATCACTTTACAGTTTAGCGAACTTAGTTTGGCTAAATGGATTGTATGTTTTATCTATATTGTTGGTTTGGCTTATCAATATAGAGCATTAATTAAGCAAGTGATAAAAAGCTTAATGAAGGAGCATCACCATGCTCAATTACTATAAACAAAATCAGTTATTCATTAATGGCATTTTAGTTACCTTACTTGTAGTTGTTACCTATGCCATTTTGGGCCCGATAGCAGTATTTGCATTGCTGCTATTACCATTTGCCGCTTTCACTGCAGTAAAGGTAAGTGTGGCTTTTATAATTTTGTTTATTTTATTTAGCTACTTTAGATTACACGAAGCTTTTCCTTTTTTAATGCCTTTTAAAATTCCTAAGTTACTCGCGCTTGCGTCGCTATTGGGAATAGCTTGGCACCTGTTTATCTCACAAAAATTAAAGCCACATTGGCATACCAATCATCTGATATTTTTTGTTTGGTTTATTTGGCTTACTGTTTGCGTTTTTAGTGCCTCAAATCGCGGTTTAGCGATGGAGTATTGGTCAGGTGTACTGACAAAAGTACTCATTATGGTATTTGCAATCTCGTGGTGGATGAGCACATTAAAGCATTTTAATGTGGTTAGAATTGGCATCATGATCTCAGGTTCCGCCATTGCTTTAGTTGCCCTGAGTAACAAAATGAATGGTATTGGCCTAGTAGAAGGTACCCGCGTCACTATTTCGCGAGAACTTCGCTCACAACTTGGGGATCCTAACGATTTATCACTTGTAATGATGTTTCCCGTGTCTTTTTTAGCTGCTGAAGTATTTGATTCAAGTGCCCATAAATTTAGACGCATCATTGCATTTATTTGCTTAGTTATCGCAATCAGCGGTGTTATTGCAACACAAAGCCGAGGAGGCTTACTTGGCATTGCTGCTGTACTTAGTTTCTTTATTTACCAGAAAGTTAAAAATCCTGTAGTGGTCGGCTGCATTGGTGCCGTGGGCATGTTAGCCATGGTTGCTTTTGCAGGTATTGCAGATAGACAAAGTGGCGGCTCCCATGAAGGTGGTGTTGATGAATCTGCTATGGGCCGTATTTACGCATGGCAAGCTGCAATCAATATGGCGATACATAATCCATTAACTGGGGTTGGGGTTAATAACTTTGTCGTTAATTACTATTTTTACAGCCCACATTGGGATGGCAAGAATCATGCAGTACACAGTACGTGGTTTCAGGTATTAGGTGAAACAGGCATCGTTGGAATATGTATTTTTGTATTAGTGATTGCCTGTATTTATCGCACCTTGAACCGTGTTTTCTTAATGAATAAACAGATTAATGACAAACAAATTGATGTAAATGCGAAAGCTCTAAAGGGCGGCCTAATTGGCTTTATGGTGTCAGGAACCTTTTTAACTCAGGCATTTACATGGCCTATTTATATCATTCTTGCTTTAACTATTGCCTTAGAAAAGCTTGTAATCGATAAACAAAGGGAGACTACACATGAGTGAAAATATTAAACAATGGCTTAAAACAAGTGACAGCCCATTTGCAAAATCGCTTTTTCAATTTGCGAAATCGATTCGCAATCCGCAAATGTGGGTTATCCCAGGTATTCATTCATTTATATATAAACTGCATTTATTGGTTAAAACAGTAGTGAGTGAACTAGGGCGCATTTTTTATTACACACCACTATTTAAAAGCCAAATCAAGGGCTCAAAAGCAAATTTATACCTTTATTCTGGCATGCCGCAAATTTTAGGAAAACTTGAAATTAGCTGTAATGACAACACGCGAATTAGTGGCATTAGTACTTTTTGTGGGCGTAGTCATGGTAATTACACACCCAAACTTATAATTGGCAGTAATGTTGATATTGGTTGGCAAAATGCGTTTTCTGTTGGTCGAAAAATTGTTTTAGAAGATGATGTTCGTCTTGCAGGTCGGGTATTTTTAGCTGGTTTTCCTGGTCACCCTCTAAACTCTGAAAGACGTGCTCTAGGTGAGCCTGATGATGAATGCCAAGTTGGCGATATCATAATTAAACAAGGCGCTTGGATAGGCACCGGCGCAACTGTGCTTGCAGGTGTAACAATAGGCGAGGGTGCTATAGTTGCTGCAAGCGCTGTAGTTACTAAAGATGTCCCAGCAAATACTATTGTTGCTGGTAATCCAGCAAAAATTGTTAAACAGCTGGAGGGGACGCTATGAAATTTATTGTATTCGGCGAAGACTGGCAAAGTCACCCAAGTAGTACACAGCACCTATTTAAACAACTAGCAAAACAACATCAGGTTATTTGGATTAACTCGATTGGTATGCGAAAACCAACATTTCGCTTGATTGATGTGAAACGAGTTTTTAATAAATTAAAAAGCCTTTTGTTATCAAAGCGCACAGGGTCAAATGCTAAAACAACGAATACTAGCCAAAACATTAATTTAACATCACACACATTAGCGGTTTTACCCTGGCACGATAACGTTATAGTAAGGCTATTTAATAAATGGATTTTTAATCGAAAAGGTTTCATAGATGATGAGCCAATTGTTTATTGGCTTAGTGTGCCTACTGCAATTAGTCTAATTTCACCGCGAGAGCGAGATAAAGTCATTTATTATTGTGGAGATGATTTCTCTGCACTTGCGGGTGTTGATCATAAAATGGTCGCGCCTTTTGAAAGCGACCTTATCGAAAAAGCAGACACCATCTATGTTGTGAGTGAGTTTCTTGCAAACAAAATGCCGAAATCTAAAGTTAAAATGCTTTCTCATGGTGTCGATTTAGAGCTCTTTACCACGCAAACCACAAAAGCCGTTGAACTTGAGCAAATAAGCAAACCAATTATTGGTTTCTATGGTTCCTTGAATGCTTGGCTTGATAAAGCCTTATTGTTAAGGCTAGCTAAAGATAGGCCTGAGTATCAATTAGTATTGATAGGCCACCTTGTCGAAGACTTCTCTGATCTACTCAAGTTAGACAATGTAACCCATATACCGGCTGTAGAGCATGATCGTTTAGCTTCATTTTCTCAGCATTGGCAGGTATCTATCTTGCCATTTGTTGATAATGAGCAGATCAGGGCCTGTGATCCACTTAAATTAAAAGAATACATAGCCACAGGCACACCAATTGTGACAACACGCTTTGCTGCGGTTAACTCATACCAAGAGACCATATTAATAGCAGACAACCACCAGGGCTTTATTGAGCGATTAGACTATGCTGTAAGCCTAAGTAAATCAAACAACTTAAATTGGCGAGCCAACCAATCTCAGCAAGCGAGTGATCATAGCTGGCAAGCAAAAGCCAAGTTAGTCTGTAAACAACTTAGGTTTTGCTAAATAAACCTTTCAACCCAAAGCCGCATCTTGTATCGCTACAAGATGCGGCTTTTTTCATTTTGGCTCACTAACTGCAATTAACTAACTATCTATAGAAATCTCGGTTGTTTTTATCAATTTGCAAATTAAAACCGAGCAATTTCGCAAAATGCAAAGCAAAAGGTAAAGTATGTTAGTTAAAGAGCAGATCAAACGGTTAATTTATTTAGGGCTTTATGCGCTTTACACGCGTATTAAGCTCTTTATTATTCCGTTTTGCATTGTGCCAATCGTCGTCATTGCACTTGGTTTATCTGCTCAAAAACAATATACCAATCACGCTACCATCTTAATTGAAGAGTCAGCACTACTTAATCCTTACTTAGATGATCTGTCTTTCTCGTTTCAGCTTTCTGACCGTATGGCAGCACTGCGTACCTTAGTTATCAGCCGTAAGGTACTTATTGCAGTAGCAAAAGAAACCCAATTAATAGCTGAAGATGCTACGCCTAAGCAAGTTGAAGAAATTCATCAAAAACTATCTAAAGCACTATCACTTTCGTTAATTGGTGATGAGCTGGTCCGCATTAACTTTATTTGGCATGACCAATCACAAATGAAGCCAGTGCTTGAAAAGGTGGTAGAAAAATTTATTGAACGTTTATTAGCACCAACAAAGGCATCTCTTGATACTTCTGAGCAGTTTTTCTTTAAGCAGCTGGATAGTTTACGCGAAGAACTTGAGTTATCTGAAGAAGCACTTGCTGATTTTAAAACCAAAAACAGTAACACCTTACCCGATGTATTACATAGCAATCGCCAAACCTTCGACAGCTTACTAAGTGAAAAACAACAAAAGCTGATTGCTCTTTCAGGGGCTAAAGCAAAACTGAATGCCTTAGTGAGTAAAGTAGGGCAAGCCAATCCAATTTTAGGCAATTTAGAAGAAAAGATAATTCGTACTGAATCTGAATTAAGTCTTTTGAGAACACGCTATACCGATAAACATAGCAAAATTATCGAGAAAAAACGCACACTGGCAAATTTAAAAAGTCGCCAACAGGCGCTGTTAGCATCTAGTGAAGAGCTAGACACAACGAATCTTGATCAGTTATGGCAAATGGTTAATACGCTTCCGTCTGGTGATGGTAAAGAGAGCAGCGTTTTAGTTTCACAACTTCTTGCGCTTGAAGAGGCCCGTAATAATTTACTACAGCAAGAACAAGAATTTGCAATGCTCGAAGAGCAAGTGCAGCTTGTCAGTGAACGTCTGTTAGTAACCAGTGATGTAGAAAAACAATTACGTAAACTAGAGCGTGATTACGATGTTAAACAGTCACTTTATAAAGACATGCTTAGCCGTTACGAAATGGCCAAAGTTACGGGCAAATTAGTTAAATACGAGGGACCTGACAAAGTAAAAACTATCGAGCGAGCTTATAGCCCAACACAACCTATCAATACCTCAATGCTAATGACCGTTATCGTTGGCATTGTTCTTGGGATTTTCACAGGTAGTGCAAGCGTATTTGTTGCTGCACTTTGTGACAGTCACTTAAAAGATATTAAAACCATCGAAAAACTTACCAGCGCAGAGGTGGTAACAGTACTTCCTATCGTCAATGCCGAAACTAACTTCGGTAATATTGAAGGAGATAAATCATGAATGTTATGCACTTAGTTCAACACCTACAAGTAGGTGGCCTAGAAAAAATGGCAATTACTTTACTCAAAAACAGTCAATTTAGTAGCTCGAGTATTATTGTTTCTCTTGAGGGAGACAGACAATCTGTGTTTGAGCAATGGCCAGAGCTTGAACAATATAGCCATCGAGTGATTTGTTTAAACAAAAAACCAGGCGTGAGTATTTCTGTTATCGCAAAGATAAAGGCATTAATAAAAGAGCATGATATCGATATTATTCACAGTCATCATGTTGGCCCTGTTATTTATGCCGGCCTTGCTTGTGCGTTAACCGGTGATTCGGTTCGTCATATATCAACAATTCATGATGCCTGGTATTTAAATAACGTTAAACAATGTACTTTCACTAAGTTACTTAACTCATTAACGAATATTTATTGGGTTGCAGATGCACGTATTGTTGCCGATGAATTTAGAGCTAAAACAGCAATCATTCCTGAGCGCACCATTTTAAATGGTATAGATTGCGATAATTTTGTCGCAATTAATCAATCAACCGCCAGAAATCAGCTCAATTTACCCCACAAAGTTAAGCTAGTTGGCTGTGCTGCAAGGTTGATTGAAGGTAAAGGACACAAAGATCTTATTCATGCATTGCATTACTTACCTGAAGATTTCCATATGGTGTTTGCTGGAGATGGCGATCAAAAAGTCATTTTAATGAATTTGGTACGTAATTTAGGGCTTAACGAACGTGTGCACTTTTTAGGTAACGTTCACGATATGCGAGCCTTTTATTCGAGTATCGACGTGATGTGTTTGTATTCACAGCGTGAAGGTTTGCCATTATCGATTATTGAAGCCATGGCATGTGGTATTCCAGTTGTAGCGTCTGATGTAGGTGGAATTCATGAAGTTGTCACCGATAACGAAGGTGAGCTTGTGTCTTTGAACGAGTTTAACAAGCTTGCACCGGCTATTTTGAGAGCATGTAAACTGCCACATGGTCTTTGCATTCGTCATCATGCTATTGCAGTCGCTGATGCAAGAACCATGAGTAGTAAATACGACAATTTATATTCTGCATTAGCAGTGTAGGAGCCAACCATGACTATTTTTACTACATTATTTATCATTTTAATGTGTATTGCTGCGTATCATCATATTGGCTACCCATTATTACTAAAGTGTGTTGCAAGCAAAAAGCAAAAACCAAGCAAGCAAACCGCTTTTGAAGACAACTACACACCGAATATTGCTGTTTTGATGTGTGCTTACAATGAACAACAGCATATTGCAGAAAAGCTTTATAACTTAGCATCACTAGTATATGACACTCATCATTATTCTATTCATGTTTATTTTGATGGTTGCACCGATAAAAGCTATCAACAAGCTCTTAAAGCACAGCAGGTATTACATAAGCAAGGCGTGCAGTGTTATTTTCACCATCGTGATGAAAACCAAGGGAAAGTACAAGGGTTAAATACCTTGATGGGGATGGCGAAATATCACAATGATATTTTACTGTTCACTGATGTTAGTGCTTTATTGAGCATTGATGCATTAAACAAAGTAGCTAAGCAATTTAGTGATCCGCAAGTGGCAATTTCGACAGGCGTTTACACCTTAGATGAAAATGCACCAGATGCGCAAAAAGCCTACTGGCACTACCAAAACCAAGTGAAAAAATCAGAGTCAAACCTAGGCGCTGTGATTGGCGTACCAGGGGCAATGTTTGCAATGCGAGCTGAGTATGCAAATGAATTAGAAAAAAATACCATTAACGACGACTTCGTGCTATCAATGAAAGCTTTAAGCAAAGGCGGTAAAGCCGTTGTTGATGAAGACGTAGTCATTTACGAGCGCGAATGCGATGAGCAAAGTGAAGATTATAAACGCCGAGTAAGATTAGGTGCCGGTAATTGGCAACAAATAAAAGCGCTGCTTTTATTACTTAACCCGCGTTTAGGCTGGACTTGTATGAACTTTTTCTCGCACAAAGTATTACGTGGAGTTATGCCAATTATTTTAGCCTGTATTTATGCTTGTGTATTTATAGAGGCTTTCGTCACGCAATCTGTATGGTCACAATTGATTGCTACAGGCATTTTGTCACTTCACGCAGTACAAGGGGTTAAAACTATATTCGCCTTTAAAAAACGCATTCCTATCGTCGATAAAGTTAATTATATCTTAAATAGTTACTTTTTAGCACTTTGGGGGATCATTCGTTATGAACAAGGTTACTTCGACACCCCTTGGCAACGTGTAAAATCTGCGAGTAAAGCACAAACCAAGTCTGTTATTAAAGTCATAAAACGAAGCTTAGATATTGCAGGCGCTTTATTTGCGTTAAGTCTAGTTTGGCCTGTATGTTTAATTGCAGCGCTGGCTATAAAGCTTACATCTAAAGGGCCTATCATTTTTAAGCAACTAAGAGTGGGTGAAAGCTCAGATGACTTCGTTGAGTTATTTTATGTTTATAAGTTTCGCTCTATGGTAGTTGATGCTGAGTCACGTTCTGGTGCTGTATGGGCCAGTAAAGATGACCCAAGAATAACGGCAGTAGGGCGCTTTATGCGTAAAACACGAATTGACGAACTTCCGCAATTAATTAATGTGCTTAAAGGCGAGATGTCATTAATTGGCCCAAGACCAGAGCGCCCTGTGTTTTATGGTAAATTAGAAAAAGACATTCCTTATTTTTGCCAGCGTACTTACGGGGTTAAACCAGGTATTTCTGGTCTTGCTCAAGTGATGAACGGCTATGACGAAACCATAGACGATGCACGTAGTAAAATTGGCTGGGATTACGCCTATTCACTGAGTATGTCATCACCTCTTGCTTGGGCGAAGCTTGAGTTTTCAATTGTGATTAAAACATTACAAGTTGTCTTTACAGGCAAAGGGCAGTGATACCAATCCACGTCTTTTTTACCAAATAAATTAAGCAAATCACGTTGCATAATGCAAATTAACAGCAAAAAGTTAATTGCATTATGCATCGCTCCATCATTTAGCCTTTAAATTTCAAAACCTTATAAACTGGCATTTTAGTTGTACTAGTTACTATGACTAACCAATTTAACTAAGGTGAAGATCATGGCTAACAACACATCATTTTCTAACGATACCAAACTAATTTCACTACCTAGTGACTTTTCTGGTCTAGCCGTCGATGGCTTTAAAGATCAGTTTGAAGAAGTTGCACATGGCAAACAGCAAAGTGTGGTACTCGATTTTAGCTCTACTACGTTTATTGATTCATCTGGCATTGGTGCCATGGTGTTCCTATACAAACGCATTGAGAAAAAAGGGCAAAAGCTATCACTGCTTAATGTTTCTGGGCAACCACACAAATTAATGAGTCTATTAAGAGTTGATAAGACGATTCCATTTATCGAACAAGCTGATATCGCGTGAGGTGATTTATGAAGCACATACTATTTACAATCATTTTGCTAACGCTTGGTGGATGTGCTTCTTGGCCTGATGAGGGGCAAGGAGGCTGGGCTGAAAAATATCAAAATTATCCGCTTACTGATGAACAACACGAGATGATTTTCGACACACAAGAAACCGTGGTGCTAAGCGAATTTGAACATCATGTTTTAAAGTTAGATTTATTAAAAGCACAAGGGATACAGCAATGTATGCCAGCACAACTGCTAAAAGCACAAATATACGAAAACCGTATAAGACGCCTAATAGCAGCACAAATGTGGTCTGATGCTGAGCATGATTTAATTATTCACTATCACGGTTTAAATCAGCTTGCGAAGCACTTTGAAACTGTTAATGCGATGAGCCAATGTGCAGGCGTTACTGATACTGAAAAAAACATGACAGCATCACTTAAAGACCAGATCACTGAGCTTTTAAATAGTGATAACCAGTTCTCGCTGAATGATTTTCAGGTTACTCCTAAATACATCACACGTTTAGCACAAGCGGCTGACTTAATTAAACAAGTTGATGAGGTTAACTTACTGCTTGTTGGTCATGCTGACATTAGTGGTCAGCAACAAAACAACTATGAGTTAGCACTTAAGCGTGCCGAAACAGTAAAACACTGGCTAGGTATTTATGGGGTAAACCCAGCAACAATAACAACCTTAACGCAGGGTAGTCTAACACCGTACAGCGACGAACCTGACTCACGCTCAAAACGTCATTCAGATAGACGAGTAGAGGCAATTATTATCGACATGAGTGACGATAAAGCCACTAAACAAAAACATGCATTATCCAGCTGGACCAAAATCTTAAATGGTCCTAAGGAGCAATAACATGAAACAGTTAATCTTACTTTGCTTACTTATATTTGCGTTACCTACTTTCGCAGAAGAGATTGAAGTCGGTAATAAACTTTACTTATACCTACCAGGTGAAGCTGAATTTAGCGAACCGTTTGAAGTTGATAAAGAAGGGGCTATTACCTTACCAGAGCTAGGTCGTTTTAAAGTAGCAGGCTTACAGCTAGATGATGTACAAAGCCAGCTACACACAGCATTAAGTGAAATGTATGTGGCGATGGATGACTTTTATGTCGAAATTCATTCACGAGATATTTTCATCAATGTTATGGGCTATGTGAACGACCCATCACAAGTAAGTATTCCTAAAGATGGCAACATTCAAATGGTCATCGCCCGTGCTGGCGGCTTAAAACCAGGCGCTCAATTAGACCGCTTACAAATTCGCCGTGGCACCGAGATGATTGAGTTTAACTATAAAGCCTACCTAGATTCAGGCAACATTGACTTATTACCTGCATTACAAAGCGCTGACACTGTCTTTGTGCCAGTGTCTCCGCTGTTAGGTAACGTACAAATTGACTTTGATGCACAGACTTTAAGTGCATCAGGTGATGCAAGTGATAACAGTGCCATTACTTTGCTTGGTGAGGTGCACAATCCTGGTAGCTTTTCATTTAAAGAAAACATGAGTGTACTTGATGCGCTAATGCGTGCTGAGGGTGTAACCCGCTATGCAGATGTAACCAAAATTCGCGTTATCGTTGATAAAACCCCAGTCGTGTTCGATTTAAAAGCGTATTTAGATAAACCTAATAACGACACTATGCCAGAGCTAAAAGCGGGTTCTACTATTTATGTGCCTATCATGGTTGATGATGTAAATACCACTTCAAGAACAGTTTATATCATGGGCGAAGTACAAAAGCCGGGCGCTTATGAAGCAGGCGAAAGCACCAGCTTTTTAGATATTCTGGCTAATGCAGGTGGCCCAACCCGTTTTGCAGAAACTCGTCAGATTAAAATCTTAACTCCAGCAGGAGAAAGCATCTTATTTGACTTACAAGGTTACAGCGAAGGCATAGTTACAGTAAAAGTGCCAAGCCTTAACCCGGGCGATGTGATTTTTGTACCAGAGAAAACCGATCAAAACGAAAAAAGCTGGTTAAAAGTACCGCCAAAACGTGCCATCAAAATTATCGGTGCCATTTTATCTCCGGGTCGTTATGAGTGGAGCCCTGAAATGGACTTTACTGACTTACTTGCTCATGCCGGTGGCCCAACTAAGGGTGCCAATATCAATGATATTAAAATTGTAAGAAACGGTGAGGTGACCAAACGTTTCGATTTAGAGCAATACACTATTAATGATTCGGGCAAATATGAACTGCCAAACTTAATGGCTGGCGATACTATTATTGTTGAAGAGTTACCGGTTGACCCTGCAGACAATAAATCTCAATGGATCCGTCAAGAATCAAGCAAGTCTATTTACATTATGGGGCAGGTGGGCTCACCAGGTCGCTATGCATTTAATACAAATATGCACTTTATCGACATTTTAGCCGCTGCTGATGGCCCTACAGATAACGCTGACTTACGCAATATTCGTATTACTCATCGTAACGGCAATGCAGCAAGAGTCAGTAAATTAAACCTTGCACTGTATTTTGAAACCGGTGATGAAACCTTATTTCCACACGTTTTACCGGGCGATACCATCTATATCCCAGAAAAAGATAAAGACTGGTTACGTACGCCAAAAGAGCAAGTAGTTCGCATCATGGGTGCTGTTGAAAAGCCAGGTCGTTACAGCTTTGATGACACTATGACGGTACTTGACGTACTAGCAGAAGCGGGCGGCCCATCAAGCTCAGCGCTTATCGACAAAATCGTGGTGGTAAATCATTCATGCTGTAAAGAACAGTCTCGTGTATTTGATTTAGAAGAATTCGTTAAAAACCCTAACTCAGCGTATATCCCTGTGTTACGTGCTGGCGATACTTTATATGTACCAGATAAAGGCCAAGATTTAATGAGCCAGTTTAAATCAAACTTCTTAGATTTTATTACTGTTGTAGCTTTAGTGGTGGGCTTATGAAACTAATACCAGCGCAATACCAAGAACTTGAAGCCGTGTGTAACGAAATAGATAACAGTAAAGCCCGTTGCATCTGCTTTATTTCGTTAACCGGCAACGAAGGCTCTACATCACTTTGTGCTAGTGTTGCACAGCGCTTAAGTTTGCAAGCTGCCAAAGTGCTTATTATCGACTTAAATCCGTTAAATCCATTTAAGTTTGATGAGCCAAAAAACCCTGAGTCTTGGTGCTTTAGTGATATTTCGTGTCAGCTGAATATCATCAATACTGAACAGGTAGACCTACTCACCATGGCACACCTTAAAGAGCTTGAATCGGTGAAAAATAAAAGCGTACTTAATGATGCAATAGAACGCATAAAACAAGAGTATGACTATATATTTTTAGATATGAGCCCAGCTCTTAAATGTAATCGCGGTAACGTACCGCTGCATGCGCTTAGTTTATGTACCGAACTGACATTTTTAACGGTATCGCTTGGTTATAACGACGAAGAAGCTCTATGTCACGGTATGGCAAATCTTGAACACGCAGGCGTTAATAACGTAAAAATTGTTGTTGCGCAGCATCAGTTTGCTCCATTGGGTAGCCGCATCGTGAAAACGCTCAAAGCGTTTCAACCAAAATGGCCTAAACTCACAGATTACTTGTTAAACAAAATTATTAAACAGCGCTGGTTGTTTTTACCTTATTGAGAACATGAATGGACTGCTTATACCAAAAATCATTTAGTCTAGACTGGCCTACAGTCAGTGAAATTCGCCATATTTTAAAACATGTTTTGACGGCGATCAGTGTTAAAAATCAAGATATAGATGCAGCTGGGTTAGTAGCAACCGAATACCTAACCAATCTGCTACGCCATAGCCAAGAAACGTCAATGCATGTGCAGTTTGCTATGCATAAACTGCCCGATAAACAGCTGCTAATTGAATTTAAAGACAGCATGCCAAGCTATGATTTATTTAATCAACAAGCATCAGGGTGGCAATTAGACAGTGGTGAATTAGTGGAAGGGGGTATGGGCGTTGCACTCATCAAGCATTACTTTCCAAATGCTAGTTATAAAACTGTTGGCCAACAGAATACATTCTCTTTTTGTTTAACCAATATCGACAAGCGACCCACGCTTATCTACATAGACGATGATAAAGCACAACTTGCTTTGCTGAATGCTTATTTATCTGAGCATTTTCAGGTTATTTGCTGTGAGGATAGTGAATCGGGGTGGCAAGAAATTCTCACCTCTGGGGCAACAATTTTATTGCTTGATCATAAACTTAAAAATGGCACCAGTGAGCCATTACTTAAAAAGCTTAATCAATCCAACCTAAAAACTAATTTATCTGTGGTTATGCTGACAGGTGATGACAGTGATGAACTTATAAAACGTATAAACCTGTTAGGGGTTGATGATTATTTAGTAAAACCCGTAAGCAAAACTCGCTTATTGCAAAGTATCGAGCGCATTGTGCATCGTTTTTCTGCATTAAAGTATGTAATTAACGAAGAGCGCATGCAAACAAAGCAAAAAATAGGGGAGTTTAATGCCTATAATTTTGGCTCCATTATCAGCCAAAATGGGGGGGATTTTTGTATGTACCCCCACCAGCAGCAAGCGCCTGTGATCATTGGCGATATGATGGGGCACGGTATAACAGCACTAAAAGAAAGTTTTGCTATAAAGGGCTTTTTAAGTGGTTGTTTAGCAACAGAAATCCCGATAAAAAACGTTTTAACAACCTTAAACCAAGCCCTGTATGAACAGCGGTTATGTAAAACTAGTTTAGTCACTTTACTAATAAGTTTTATTGAAAATAACACACTTCACTGGTTTAACGCAGGCCACCCAGCCCCCTGTGTGATAACCAAAAATGGCAAATTGATCCAGCTAAGCGGCACTGATCCCTTACTAGGCCTTAGTGATGACCATGTTTATCAACATTATAGTTATGACTTAAATGACGTTGAACACATTTTATTATTCACCGATGGTTGGCTTGATAATCAGCAATTAAGCGATGTAGACCAAATTATTACTAAATTAACTGACGAAAATGTGCAAAGTGAAGAGTTTGCTTATGCACTTTGGCAGGCAAGCCAAGTTGAGTTAACTGCTGAAATAGACGATGCCTCGTTAATTGTGATCAATAAACACTAAAGTTTGAGTTTACAAACCAGTCAAATACACACTAAGCTACTAATAAGGAACTGTTAAATAATCACTTTATCTCAGCATAAAACGATAATAAAGGAAGTCTGTAATGCCACCTAAAATACTCATTGTTGAAGATACAGAATCGCTAGCGCTGATGTACCAATCATATTTGATCCCAACCGGGGTCGAAACACGCATTGCCTACAATGGTGAACAAGCCGTCGTTGCACTACAGGAATTTGAGCCTGATTTAGTGATTTTAGATGTTATGCTGCCAGATATGAACGGGCTAGATATTTTATCCTCTTTAGACCCTGACACAGCTCCACAAGTGATTGTTTTAACCGGGCATGCCACTAAAGAAATGGCAATAAAAGCCATTAAACTTGGTGCCAGTGACTTTCTAGAAAAACCAATCGAAGCCGATCGTTTTCGCATTACAGTAAACAACGCATTAAAACTTAAAGATTTAAAACAAACAGTCAAAAGCTATCAAACAACATACGAGAACGGTAAATACTATGATTTGATTGGTAGCTCATCAGAAATGCAATCTGTTTACCAAATAATAAAATCAGCAGCAGCAAGTAAAGCCACCGTGTTTATCACTGGTGAAAGTGGAACCGGTAAAGAGCTGTGCGCCCGTGCGGTACATTTAGCGTCACCGCGTGCGAATAAACCCTTTGTAGCCCTTAACTGTGCAGCTATACCAAAAGACTTAATCGAAAGTGAAATATTCGGTCACTTAAAAGGGGCGTTCACTGGCGCGATTGCCAATCGTGAAGGGGCTGCTGGCCAAGCTGACGGTGGTACGTTGTTTTTAGATGAACTATGTGAAATGGATATCAATCTGCAAAGTAAGCTACTGCGCTTTATTCAAACCGGTTGTTACCAGCAGGTAGGCAGCGAAAAAGAAGTTAAAGTTGATGTGCGCTTTGTGTGCGCCACCAACCGCGACCCATTATTAGAAGTGCAAGAAGGCCGTTTTCGTGAAGACTTATATTATCGCCTACATGTTATCCCTATTGCCTTACCACCGTTGAATCAGCGTGGCAAAGATGTGATCGAAATTGCCGATGCATTATTTAAAAAAATAAGTAAAGAAGAAGGCCGTGCATACAAAGGCATGTCAGAAGGCGTTAAAAATCTATTTTTGAGCTATGGTTGGCCTGGTAATGTTCGCCAATTAGAAAACACCATACGTAACATTCTCGTTTTGCATGATGAAGCCTACATTGAAGCGAGTATGATACCAGCACTACCAAACGCACAAAATCAATCACAACCAGTCGCAGCAACTGTTAATACTGTAACCCCAGAGGTGATGCCGTCACAAAGCTTTACATCGCCATCAATGGAAGCCGCTCCAGTAATCAGCGAAGTTTCAACAGTATTTTCTCAAGCTGATATTGAACCGCTTTGGTTGGTAGAAAAACGTTATATTGAGCAAGCCATTGATGCTTGTGATAACAATATTCCTAAAGCTGCAGCTCTTTTGGATGTGAGCCCATCTACGATTTATCGTAAAATTAAAAGCTGGGAAGAGATGCAAGTAAGCTAGAGCTATAGACTCTATCTAGCTGCTTAAATTGCTGCTCTCCAGAAAAACGTTGTTTAACAAGTCTTTGTGCATTGCCTAGCATGTAACTTCTTTGATCAACACTCAACATGAGTACGTTGTTTAGCTGTTTATGCATAGCATCGCTTGTACTTTCAGTCATCATTAACCCATTTGATAGGTGCTTTATTATCTGTGGTAACTGACCAACAGGCGATGCAATAACGAGTACCCCGTGTGCCATTGCTTCTAATGCCACCATAGGTAGACCTTCAGCCCGAGAGCAGATCACCAATACATCAAGTTGTTGCCATATTTGTTGTTGCTCACACTGGCCATGATAACTCACAGCTGACATATCAAGCTCATTGACCATAGGGCCATCACCAAACATATGAAATTTTAAGTTAGGTGTGTTGAATCGTTTGGCTGTTTCAATAAAAATGTCAGGGCCTTTTTCATGGGATAAACGACCAACAAATCCGACGTTTAATTGATCATTATTTTTTAGACCTAATACTTTAGTAGATTCATTTACTGGAATAAAATTTTCAAGTAATTCAGCATTGTAAAGCTCTTCGGTGAGTTTGCTAGAAACAGCAAAGTTAAGTGAAAAGTAACTTAGTAGTTTGTCGAGCTTATTGTAAAAATAAACATTACCCGTGCCTGATTCACCAGCATGATAGGTTGAAATACAAGGGCGGTTTTGCCAGCGACACACTAACTTGCCCATGATACTTGCCTTGTACCCATGGGTATGGAGTAACGCTGAGCGAGGAAACATTTTTAGTATTTCGTTCAAGCTTTTTAAATTTCCGCCAGCAAAACCGAAAGTGATATTTGCATTTTCTAAGCGCTTATATAATTCACGGTTATTATGATCTTGATAAAATAGTACCGAGCTCATAATATTATATCGTTCTAACAGCTTACTCATGGCAATCAAATGGCTTTCGATGCCACCAATTAAGCTTGAATCTACGAATAAAATAACACTATATTTCATATTCACTCCAAGGTGAGACCATGATAGATACTGCGACCTATACGCAATTACAACAGGATGTTGGTGACGACCTAGCAAAACAACTTTTGCAGGTATATATCACTGAGTCCCGCCAAATCGTTGCTGATCTTGCTGACGCAACGAAACAGTCCGAAATCGAAATAAATGCCCACAGTTTAAAAAGCAGTAGCCGTAGTTACGGGGCATTAGCCGTAGGCGGCCTTGCAGAACAAATTGAGCAAAAAGCGAAGGCATCACAATTTGACGATGAACTACAAAGCTTAATAGCCTTACTGCAAGACCAATTTGCACAAACGCTAACTCACGCGCAAAGTTTGATTGCTACTGACTAGTTCCTCAGCTTCTAGGCTTAACGGCATTTTTAATATTTCGCCAAATACATTACTTAGCTGCTCAATGTCGTGCTGCTGATTTGGCGATTTAACAACATCGTCAAAGTGAGACACAATTTCACTAAGCGCATCTAAAGAGATACTCATGTCACAAAACCGGTAACCAAGCATGCCTTCGAGCCAATCAACCGGTTGCATATCGAGCGATTTAATTACGCTGGCTTCTTTGGCAATATTTTCGATAAATAATCGGCATGCTGATGTTTGTTGCACCGCTTTAGCTATGTCTTCAACTAACATGGCAGGCATTACACTGGTAATTAAACTTCCAGGGCCAATTATTAGCATATCGGCGTTTTCAATAGCTTGAACCACACCAGGAGCAGCATTCACATCTTGTGAGAGCGTTAAATAGTCTGGGAGCTCTTCTTGTGAATCAATATCGCATTCACCAAATACTTTAATGCCTGATGACATAACCGCTAATAAATCAGTCGGTTCGTCTGACATGGGTAGAATCGTTTCTGAATTACCCAACATGGCATTGAACCATGCAACCGCTTGAGTTGCTGAGTTAGTTTGTTGGGTTAAGCTTAATAAGGCTAAATTACCTAGGCTGTGGCCATTGAGTTCACCTCCATCAAAACGGTGGTGAAAAACTTGATGGATTAATGAGTCACTATCAGCTAATTGCAAACAACAACGTCTAATATCACCAAGGGCAACTACATCTTGGCTTTGACGTAATTTACCTGTGCTGCCGCCGTTGTCTGTGGTTGCAACAATAGCTGTCAGTTCGGCGCAGTGAGGTCTAATTGCACTTAACATATGGGATAAACCGTGTCCGCCGCCTATGCATACTATTTTCATAACAGTCACCTTGATTAAACTTAATTAATATTTAGGTAGCACGGCCCGTACCAAGTATTAGAATTTATATAACATAATGAAATTTAATAATTTATTTTGATATTTTTATGGCTAAACTGAGAACTGTTTTCTATATTTGCAATATGCGATGCAATATTAACTAGGAATAGCAATGGCAGAGTTAAACTTAGAGCAATTACAACTTGAGCTAACGGCATTTCATGGCATAAACGATAGCCGTGCATTAAAAGCTCAGCTTGAAAAAGTGCTTCTGCCATATTTTTCGTTTAAAGAATTTTGTTTAATAAACTTCGAAGATTCAAAAGCATCCCTAGAAATGCGAACAATTAAATACATTGAATTTGACGAAACAATATTAAAGTCTAAGTTACAACAAGCGCAGTCACAGTGGTTACTTAATGAAGATAACTCGCTGTTTTATAGTAATGAGTTCGTAAATAACCTAATCTTTCATGTTGATATCTCTGAACACACAACGCAGTGCTTGGTGTTTTTTGATATAAAAGAGCAGGCTAGTTTTAATGATAAATCACAAGCCGCAATCAAGATTTTATTACAGCAAGTAGCGGTTCAGTTAGCTGCGCAAACAAGGCTTAACCGCCAAAAGTTTCACTCAACCTCTTTACTAACAAGATTAGGCGAGTTATCTGAGTTATTTAGAGACTTCGCTAGCGAATGGTTTTGGCGTACCAATAGAGATGAGCACTTTATTAATGTTTTAACTACCGCCAGCCACAGTAACTTATACAAACGCCATTTTTTACATAAAAATTTCGATGCCATCATCACTGAGCAGGAACAGAGTCAGTTAAAAAAATGGTCGCACTTTAAACACTTGCTGGCTGATCATGCTGAGTTTTTAGATTTTGAATTTGAAGTTAATTCGTCGCCTCCGGCCTGGGTCTCTTTGAGTGGTAAACCACAATTTGATTCAAGCGGGAAATTTCGCGGCTATTTAGGTATTGCCAAAGATATCACTGTAAATAAAGACCGCGAGCAAGCACTACAATTAGCAAAAGAAAAAGCAGAAGAAGCAAACCAAGCAAAGTCTCAGTTTTTAACGGTGATGTCTCATGAGATCAGAACTCCTATGAACGCCATTGTAGGCATGTTGGAGTTGTTAGCCGATTCAGAACTTAATGACAAGCAAACACGTTGGCTCGATTACGCAAACTCAAGCGCTGACTTATTACTTGATTTGATCAGTGATGTACTGGATTTTTCAAAAATTGAAAGTGGCTCGATGGAGCTTGATGTTAAAGCAACAGATATAAATGCGTTAGTTAAAAATATTACTGCACAGTTTCAAGAAACCACTCAAGGCTCTAATGTCTTGTTTACCACAGAGATAAGCGATGGCTTACCCAACAAAATTAATATTGATGGTGTTCGGGTCGGGCAAATTCTGTTTAATATTTTAGATAATGCCTTTAAGTTTACCAAAGTAGGCACCGTCAATTTCACAGCTGATTTCAATGACACCCATTTGTTATTTGAGATAGCAGATACAGGGCAGGGGATCTCTCAATCTCAAATAGCCAGCATTTACGATGCCTTTAAACAGCATGACTATGGTGTAAATCGACAAGTAGAAGGGATTGGCCTTGGGCTTAGCATTACCAAAAGCCTAGTTGATTTAATGAAAGGCGAGATTAGAGTAGCTAGCTCAATCAATATTGGCACTAAGTTTACCATTTATATTCCATATTCTGTTGTTGCCGATGATCAGCAATCAATAGAGCATGAGCAAACTCTTGAGCCAATGGCTATTCTTGTTACAGAAGATAACAAAACCAACCAAGTACTTATAAAAACCTTTTTAGAAAAGCTCAATCACCATGTCACCCTTGCAGATAATGGCCAACAAGCAATCGATAAAGTACAACAGCAAGACTTTGATTTAGTTCTGATGGATATGATGATGCCAGTGATGGACGGTATTACCGCAACTAAATACATGCGTGAAGAGTTAAAAATGACTTTACCTATTGTCGCCTTAACAGCCAATGCATCTCATCAAGATAAAGCCACTTGCTTAGAAGCAGGAATGAACAAAGTGCTGACAAAACCCATTCGCTTTCATGATTTAAACCGCGCACTGCGTATTTTGTT
Source organism: Pseudoalteromonas sp. 2CM39R (assembly GCF_023161845.1). Lineage (NCBI taxonomy): Bacteria > Pseudomonadati > Pseudomonadota > Gammaproteobacteria > Alteromonadales > Pseudoalteromonadaceae > Pseudoalteromonas > Pseudoalteromonas sp. 2CM39R. The sequence continues at coordinate 259,593 of NZ_JALNTM010000002.1, read as the reverse complement.
TAGCCAATAAAAAAGCCCCTAATGGGGCTTTTAACAAAAAGTAACTCGACTTTACAACACCATTGCCGCAACCCAGCCAGCAACAAGTAGCGGAATATTAAAATGGATGAAAGTAGGTACTACTGAATCCCAAATATGGTCGTGTTGACCATCTGCATTTAGCCCAGATGTTGGGCCAAGTGTTGAGTCAGAGGCAGGAGAGCCTGCATCACCAAGCGCTCCAGCAGTACCAACCAGTGCTGCAGTAGCCATAACAGAAAAGTTTAATTCCATACAAAGGGGTACAAACAGGGTGGCTATAATTGGCACTGTCGAAAACGAGCTACCAATGCCCATAGTGATTAATAGCCCAACGAGTAAAATTAATGCTGCGGCAAGGGGTTTGTTACCTTCAATCATTCCTGCGGCAGAGCTAACTAATGAAGCAACATCACCCGTTGCTTTCATCACCGAAGCAAAGCCTTGCGCCGATATCATAATAAAGCCAATCATCGCCATCATAGCAATGCCTTTGCTAAATACATCGCCGTTTTGCTCAAGTTTTACAACACCAAATAAGGTAAATATAGCTACCCCAACAAGACCACCTAGGATCATAGAGCCGCTAATATTTTGTGCCACTAATGAACAAAGTACGGCGGTAATTCCCACTGCTAACACCTTTTTAGGTTGCTCAATTACAACCTCTTGCTGTTGCTCTGTTAGGCTGTGAGACTGATAACTACGGCGTTTTCGATAAGATATAAACACCGCAACCAATAAACCAAATAACATTCCTATGGCTGGAATGATCATTGCCATCGGCACTTGAGTATTAACAATCTCTAAGCCATTTTCAGTGAGGTTTTTGTGTAGTATCGAGTATAAATAAATGCCACCAAAACCATAAGGTAGCACCATATAAGAGGTGGCTAAGCCGAAGGTTAAGATACACGCAATGGCACGTCTATCAAGGCGTAACTTGTTGAACACCACAAGTAGAGGCGGAATTAGAATTGGGATAAAAGCTATATGTACGGGTATCAAATTTTGCGACGAGATCGCACACAGCAAAATAATACTCAATATAAGATAACTAAGCGTCGTTTCGCCTTTGTGGCTATTCTCGTTTACTTGCTTTAGTAACTTAGACGCTAAAATACGTGTTAAACCAGACTTAGAAATAGCAACCGCAAATGCACCTAACATCGCATAGCTAAGTGCTATTTCAGCGCCGCCCGATAAACCATCATTAAATGCATTAACGGTTTGTGATAAACCAAGCCCTGCGGTCAAACCCGCAACAATTGCGCTTACCGTCATCGCCACAATGACATTAATTCGACAAAGTGTCAGGATCAGCATCAACATAACGCCGACAATTACTGCATTCATATTGTTCTCTATTTGGCTGTTTTGAGAGAGTTTAACAGAACTCGTACGCGGTTTTTGCGATTTTGGTTATATGATTGCTGTTGATAACGTACTTCGATGATTATTTGCTCAAACTCACTTAAATATGCCTCTGTTCTAGGCTTTTGCTGTTTAATTAAAGCAATATTTTGTAGTGGCGTGTTGGTATCAACTGGCTCAATGCCTTGCTTTTTTGCCCACAGATAAAGCTTAGTGATGTCATCAACCAGCGGCTCTCTACTTCGAATAGGGCGTTTGTTATATAAGAAATAGCCAGTAAAGCTCAGTAATAATGTACCTAACACAATTAAAGGTGTTAACCATGCTGACTTATTACCAAACAGTGAATCAAATAAACTTTGTTGTGATTCTTGGTCAAACGTAAGCACCCAGTTAGTCCATTTATAGTCGAGCTCTTCAAGGTGAATTCGCAGCCAGTTTATTGCTTTAAAGTGGCTCCAGCGCTTTAGGCCAAAGTTAAGATTGTCGTTAAAGCTTTCGTTTAAATCACCCAGTTGTGATAACGAACCGTTTAAACGTTCCGGGGCAACAACAGCGGTAGCATCAAAAATATGCCATTTTTCATCAAAGAACACTTCAACCCAAGCATGGGCATCGTATTGATAAATGTTAAGCGTAGCGGCTTTAGTTTGTTCTCCTCCTAAATAACCAGACACAACACGGGCAGGGTAACCGGCAACACGAAACATGAATGCAGCGGTGCTGGCATAATGGCCACAAAAGCCACGTTTGGTATCAAACACAAACTGGTCTAGCGTATTATCACCATACATGGGTGTAGGGGTTAATGTGTAAGCAAACTGTTGCTGATTAAAGTAATCTAGTAGCGCGTTAAAGTAAGCTTGCGCATTTTCATGCTCAGCAGCCAACTCGTTTGCCAGTGCCGTTGTTTGTGGATTAGTTGTTTTCGGTAAGCGGGTATATAAGCGTTTTTCAAAGTCATTTAGACTTAGCATAGCCTCACTACTGGTTACCGCGTATTTAATGTTTTTGTTTAAGTTACCTTTACGTTTTAACAAGCCATTGTAGGTTGAGTGCACATCAGAATTAGCACTTTGCGCAAAGCCAAGCCCAAACAACCAATTAGAAGATGAGGGCTCTGCAATAACCTGATAATTAACGCTATTACTTTGAGTAATTGTACGCCTAATTGGGTTAAATTGTTGAGACTTTAAAATGTCCGATATTAGCCATTCACTACCATTAAACTCATCATGAATAAGGCTGCGCCAGTAATAGGGGGCTTGTAGGGCTTGCCCTGGCTGTTGCTCTACCCGAAAAACCAAGTCATCAGACTCAGCTAATTTCGCAATAGAAAAGGGGTTAACTTGCTCTGATAAACCCGTTTTAGCAAGCTTTGGCCCCGGTAGCTGCCAAAACGCTGGAATTTTAGGTAAAAATAAAATCAAAAATGCTGCTATGGGTAAGGCTAGTAGTATAGTTTTAAAACTTTGTTTGTTAGCGGCCTTAAAGCTTTGCGGGCTAGTTAAATAGCCAAGTACCGCGAAGTTAACAATATAAAGTACACTGACTACCAAGGTTTCAAATAACCCTTGATGAAACAAATACACCGTTGAAAGGTTAAAAAATACCAGTAAACACACAGTTTGATACTGTTTAACGGTTTTCGCTTGTAGCAATTTAAAGCTGCTAGCAAGTAGCATCATGGATACAAATAACTTGACCGTATCGCTCACTCCAACCAGAACAAATAAGGCAACTAAGCAAACCGCAGCCAAAATATTCGCCACCAACCCATTTAGTTTTTTATAAAATTTACCTAAAAACAGGTTTAAAAAGCTAAGGCCCGCCAATACGGCTAAGAATGGAGTAGGTACTTCAGTAAACAAAAAGCCACTAGTAACAATAAACAGCAGTGATAAAACGGTATTTATAAGCGGTGTATTCATAATTAAAACTCCGCTAATGCTTGTAGGCAGGCTTTTTGATGGTTGACCCCTTGACCTTTCGAAATGTGTTTATTGGGTAAGGTTAACGAAAACGCCATATGTTGGTCGGTTAATTGCTTCACCAAAAAACATAACTGGCTTAATCTATGCTCATTATTGCCACTCAACATATTGAAATTAAGTGCTAATTCCTGTGATGCGTCACTGGTAAATTCTTTCGTTAATAGTTGCTGAGTTTTAGCGTAGTGTTTCCACGATACCTTATTAAGCGCTGTACCTTGTACAAAAGGAGTAAGCTGATAAAAGTCATCATTACCGGCTTTAACTTGTGCGTTATCGCCGTCGTGTACGTCATTGTCATGGAGCTGAGTATCAAGCTTTTCAGTGGCGATAGGCTGTGGGTAAACATAAACCGTTTCGGTTGGCTCTATATAACTCCACACAGACACCAAACCAAATGGAAAGTGACTAATGATTTTTATTCTATCAAAGTCATATGCACCACGTTCACTGCATTTTAGCGCTATTTCAACGTTTTTCCTCTCTTTAATTTGCAGTGACACAGTTTCAGATTCAAGGTTGTCATTAACCAGTTTTATAAGCTCACAGTATGATTGTGCATGAATTAGAAAACGCCCAATAGGGGCTTTTGGCGCATAACTTTCATTAACGGATTGGTATTTAACCGACAAACCTCTCACATTTTTATAGCCGGTGAGTATCGCAAACACCAAAACAACCACCATTAAATACGCCATAGCTAAAATCAGGTTGTTTTGATAGTTAATGCCCATAACAAAGTTCAGTAAGGCAATTAGTAAAAACTGCCCACCAAGTTTTGATGGTAATACATAAATCGTTTTATGTTGAAGCTCAATTTCGTTGGTTTTATGCTTGTTTTTTAATAACTTATTAAAAACAGACTGACGAAATTGATCAATAAAAGCAGGGCGCTTAAACATGTTTTATAAGCTTACAGGCACATGTTTAAGTGCATAGCCGCTGTCACCAGCGTTTAAGCCAAGCCTGTGATCAGTCACACTAGGAAAAACCGCTTTTACATCTTCAGGCATTACAAAATCACGACCTTCAATATACGCCCATGACTTTGCAGCTCGGGCAAGCGCAATACTGGATCTTGGTGATAATGGGTTTACAAAATGGTTATCTTGGCGAGTAAACGCAACTAGCTCAAGGATATAATCAACCACCGAGTTGCTTATCGTTACTTTATTAATTTCTTTTTGAATAACAGCAAGTTGCTCAGGATTAATGCGAACAGGTAAGTCATCATAATTACGATTGTTTAGGCCTAAAATGAGGTTTTTCTCAGCTTGTTTATCAGGAAAACCTAAACTAATACGCATGAAAAAGCGGTCTAATTGTGACTCAGGTAACGGATAAGTACCAGATTGATGCACTGGATTTTGCGTTGCAATCACAAAAAATGGTGATGGTAGGGCGTGTTTAACCGAATCTACCGTCACTTGTTTTTCTTCCATTGCTTCTAACAGTGCACTTTGTGTTTTAGGGCCTGCACGATTAATTTCATCTCCTAATACAACTTGGCTAAATACTGGGCCTTGATGAAAAGTAAAACTATGTTCTTTAGCATCAAAGATGTTTGTACCAAGAATGTCAGAAGGTAATAAATCGCTAGTGAATTGAATACGTTGATATGACAAGCCAAGAACTGCGGCAAGTGCATGAGATAAAGTGGTTTTTCCCATGCCTGGTAAATCTTCAATTAACAGGTGACCTTTACTAAATAAACACGTAAGGGCGAGTTTGATTTGTTGTTGTTTACCAAATATAACCGTTGATAGGTCATCTATAATGAGTTGGATTGTCGAATTCATAAACTACTTAATTTGTTATGGTTTCCATCAATTCTAGACGTTTCATAACAGAGTCGACTTTTTTTGCGTTGAATGGTTTGGCGATAAAACCTTTAGCACCTAATTCCCAGGTGTTTTGAACATTCTCAAGACTATTATGGCCAGAGCACATAACAACATGAGTATGAGGATGGCGATCATTTAAGTATTCAAGAATTTCCGTACCGTCAGTGTTAGGTAGTTCAATATCAAGAAAGATAACGTTTGGCGACTTTTCTTCAATAACAGTTTTAGCTGATTCAAAATCTCGACTTTCTAAAATATCGTCAAAACCAAGACCAGTTAAAATTTGATTTAGATAGTCGCGGATATCTTGCATATCATCGATTATCAGAATAGGTTCTAACGGCTTCACAAATTCCATATCGTTTACATCTTATCGTTACATCTCAAGTTGATAGTTTTAATATAAGTCATGAGATAACTAAGCTCAAGAAACAAGCACTAATAAAATGAATAATATGATAAAACACCACATTAATGTCCGATACCGTCTAGTATTGGACTTAACATGCACAGAGAATAGGTATAGGTATGCACAGACACTTTACTTCCTATAATTTATATTACAGAGTTAAAAGAAAAGGGCGGAAAGCCCTTTTTTTCAATTAGTTAAAAAAACACTTGTTTGTCTTTTTGTCAGAACTAGTACTAATCTTCAGTCTGTTTTGTTAAGTCCAAAATGTCTTCAAAAAATGACTTATCGAAATCTAGATCAGTAGCAATACATGCTATTTTAATAATTTCCAAATAAGAATGATTTTTTCGTATTTCAAGCTTATCTTTATGTTCAAGCGCCATTATTAGTTTGTAGATGATTATGGATGTCTCAACTATTAACCTAGCAGAGCTGTACCTATCTAAGTAAATCCCACTGTTAACTTTAATATCCCTGTTTTGATATAAAGAATCAGTAATTAATACAGCAGTTTTTAATTGTCGATATAACTCACGATGAGGCTCACCCAGTCTAGGAATTAAGTTCATTTGAAGCTTAAAGAGATAATCAAAGTCAATTTCAAAAGGTAATGAAATACTTTTGATGCGAGGGTTTTCGTATTCATTAACTACAGCTTTCAATTGATAAAAATATCTTTCTTTTAAATCATCTAATTCTGCATAGTACATAACCTCCAACTTTGAAAGCTGCTTGTTCTCCTTATATTGCATTAATTTAAATGTAAGATAGGTAGCTATAGCTGCTGATGCAAGTCCTGCGAAAAGTGAATTCTGTAAAATAAATAACATAATTTTCATTCTTTTATATTAACTTCCTGTTTTATGAGATATCTCTCCGATAATATCTAATAGCTGATTTTGTAAATCAATAAGATATTTATCCTGTGTTGAATGTTGCTGTTTTAAGTTTCTGTACATTTGCTCTGAATTTTTAGCAGACCATTTATATCGGTGTACTAGCTGTACATCCGATGGTCTTACTTTTCCCCAAGGTGTCAGCATGAGATTATCTTCTCTCGATATTCTACATTCTGACCACGGGCCAGTAGGGGGCATATAGCCACGATACATAATATCAACTAGCTTTTGTATTGGCTTACTTGCCTTGTTAGCTTTCAAGTATCGTCTTAGTTGACGTTCACTTACACCTAGCTCTTTAGCTCCTTTTGCATAGTCATATCCGAATAGCGTAACGAACTGCAATTTAAAGTTGCTCATTGTGATTTACTCCTTTTTGTTAAAATCACAATGCACACTCGGTTTCGGTGTAAGTGGTTTCGCTCCCCCCCTATTAGTATATGGGGGGAGGGTGTTTCCCTCGGCTGCTGTGCCGTCCTTAACTCAGCTTGGTTTATCAGAAGGCAATCAAATTTTTTCAAAGACAGACTAGGGCAGTGAGTGCGATTGGCTATTTCACTGAATTGATACCCGACCCTAATAAACTGTATTGAAAATGGAAACGGTTTCGCGATGAAATGTGAATTTTCTGGAATGTATGACATGGCTACGCCATCCTCCAAGAACTGGAGATACAAAGGTGAGTGGTACGTAATAATTTTGTTCATTATTACGTACCGATAGAAATATTACGTAAAAAATTACGTACCACTAAATGGCCTTTTTCATACGGCCTGTTCTGACATTTCTTGCCATAAAAGGTATATGGTCTGGGTTATCAATCAGAAATTCTATCATCTGTTTAATTTCAACTTCTGATTCGTCAGGTATCCAAAGGGTTACTTTCTTTAATCCTTTAGCTTTCTGTTTCTGCTCGTATTTTTGGTTTCTAGTCATAGTGTCACCAGTGACATACTGTGTGGTTGATTGTTTTCTATCCCAAGCCGCTACGCTCAGGCTTCGCTTGGCGGCTTGGTCTATCAATTAAAATAGGGTATTTAGATCTATTGAATCCTCATTAGATCCTTTTTGATTTTCTACTTGGGAATATGGGTTAGGCGAACAAAAGGCACGATAAACAAAGTTAGTTTTTGCTTGCCTGATAATGACATTACAAGGGCTGAAATATTGAATACTGAAGCCCATGCTCGCCAGTTCGTAAGAGTTGATACTAAACGTGCCGTATTGTTCTGTTATAAACTCGAAGATATATTCTCGATGGGTTCGTTCTGGCCGTTTCACTTCTTGAATACCAGTCACGAATATATCGGTTGCACCATAAGGCAAACCTACAGAAACAGGTTCACCATCAAGAACCTGAACAGCAGCATTATTAGTATTAGAACTAGTATCTTTTTGATTACTGACCACACCAACTTTAGCGGTTTCTTCAACACCTTCCATAGCGCTTTCATGACTGGTGAAATACCATAGCCAATACAGTATGCACAAAAAGATAGCAGCAACTGGAAAGGCAAAAGCAGGACTGTATAGGAAATTCTTACCTTGTCCTTTTGTAATACCTCCGGTAGCTGTCGACTTGTAGCACTTGTGGACTTCAATCGGGATTTTTTTCCATGTGATGGTACTGGATTTGTTTGGCGTTTTGCCGTCGAGTTTTGGGTTATGCTCGAAGATACGCGGTCGACGATTGTAATAGGGGATTGCTGCGAGTCCATCGAAATACTTATGGGCGTAGGCGTATTGGCTGACGTTTCTAATGTATTTGTGGACACTGGTAATGTCGGGCGTACAACAGATAATATCCCAGTTGTATTTTCTGTGTCGCATGTAACACTCTTTGAGTGTTTTGGGGTATATAATGTGGCCATGTTCGTTAAATAACTCCCTGCCTAAGTCATCAACATCACCGCTTGTTAAATCATCAGGTTTGAACTTTTCTAGTTGGGTATAGTGGTATGTATACCAATGCTCGGGTATCAATTCTTTGTAATTATCAACGTGTTTGTAATTACAGGATTCAGGCTTAAAAGTGGCTTCAGTAGGATAGACATCTTGAACTTCATCAATCAGAACTAATGCACCCGTTGGCATCCAGTGATACCAATTTCGCCATAAATTAAGACCCTCTTCGTTTTGAGAAGAAAGTCTCCAAAGCTGAGCTGAATCGGGGAAAGTTTCTTGAAGCTCTGTCTCTATTTCTTCAAGCGGTAGTATTCCTTCGATGTTGGTAACAACTAAACGGCCTTTTCTAAGGGCGGGTAAGACTTCAAACCATACAGCGCTGGCAGATTTAAAAGAACCTGGCGCACCATGAAAGATTGATGCAGCCATATTAGATGAACCTCAACACATAACGAGCAACTAAAGCTTGAATAATAATATTCAAACCATCAAAAAAGCGCATATCTACAAGCGCTGCTTTTACATCTTGTGGTAATGCATTAGCTGCATTGGCTATTTTCGATGCAACTTGAAAATTTTCCAAAATAGCTTTCGATACAGACCAAGCAAGTTTCATTGCTTCTAGCTCTGCCGCAATCCTCATCAGTGTTATTTTTTCGATGATAAAAGCTAATGCTCTTTCAAAGAAGTTTGGAACGTCATCATCAAGAAACGTCCAAATATCAGTAAAGAAATGACCCATTGCTTGGGCTGCACCTTCAAAGCCTTCATAGTTACCTTGCGCTGTGCCAGTATCAGTACCCGATGTTTCAGCGATAGCAAGTAACGGTAGAAATAGAACGATTAAAATAAAAGTCTTCGTTTTCATGTTAAGGCCCCAATAAGATATACAGTGCAGTTAAAGTTGATATAAGAAGAACGGCAGCTGCTATCAGTTGAAAGAAGTTGGCTAATCGCCCTAGACCCATATCAACATCGGCTCCTTTAATGTTTACTATTCGTTCCTCATACCCACCACCAAAAGACGGAGTAACTTCAAAAAGCGACCCTGATTCAGATTTTATTTGTTGAACGTAATCTTTTAGTTCTTGTCTTTTTTGGGTGATTTCTTCTGTTACTGTTTGTAAGTCTTGTTCGGTAAATAGTTTATTAAGACCTTTATTATTGTTTTTGCGTTTGGCCTGTATGGTAAATGGCTGTTCTTCTTCGCCATCACCTTCACCAGAACCAGAGCCGCCACCGCCGCCACCAACTGGTTTATCTAAAATTCCTTGTAACAGTGAATTAGCTAAATCAGTGTTTAAGTCTGTCATGGCTGTGTTGTAACGAATTTCGCCAAGTAGCTCGTTAGATATTTGAATTTCTTCAGCTACACGGTCTAAACGTTCATCATTAGAATCACTAGCAGCAATTTGATTCTTATTCATTGCGTCAAGGTTTTCATTAATCTTGTTTATGGCTGTCAGTTCATCGGGTTCGGGTTGAGGGTCTGTTTCTTCAGGCGCTGGTTTTTCTTCAGGTGGTGACGTTTTATCAACTTCTTTATCAGGTACGTTTTTACACATAACTGGTTCAGCAGAACCATAAGATACTGGAATGTAGTAACCGCCATTTTCATCCGTCTGTATTTTGCATTGAGTACCATCATCGTTATTGAAACATTTTTCTGTTTGTTCGCCAGTACCAAATACAAACGGGTCGTTATCTGTCGGTTTTGGGCAGTTATTAAAAGGGTCAAAAGGTTTGGCGCACATCAGTTCACCATTATCTAAATTGACAGGAATATCATAAAGAGGAAACCCTTCAGGTGGGCAAGTTGGTGCTGTCTCTTTAGTACCAAAATAACCGTAAACACCTCTTGAGGTGTCGGTATCTGAATAATGATTTTTAAAAGCAACAACAATTCTATAGAAAGGGCCAGTATCAGTTTGCATATGAACTTCAACAGAAGAACCAAAAACGAGTCCGGGTCTTGATTGTTCAACAATCGCTTCTATTAGTTCTTGGCACATACCTACATTACCCCCTGAACTAATTTCTTTTGATAAATCCATACATGAACCAATATATTCATAACTTGGGTTCATAAGATCATTCATATCAGGTTCGTCAGCATGAGAAACAGATACAAAAAAAGCGCTAGTAAGCGCTAATAGAAATATTAGAATTCGCATCGTTGCGCCTTAATTGAAAAGGGCGGTTTTACCCGCCATTGTTAACTGGTTCTTACACCACTGGAGAAGCCTTCAACGAAACACCACACCAGAAATGACGCAAGGCCAATTGAAGTAACCATGATTAGTTACGTAGTTTTGAAACAATCATACCGATAGCAAAACCGATAGCAGCAACAGTAATTACACCTGTGATAATCGCTGTATAGTTAGTGGTGCCATCTGCAACAGCAGCATCAATTGCAGCTGTATGGTCAGCAGCAAATGCAGATGCTGAACCAAGTGCAGACGTTACTAAAAGACCTGCTTTAGCGCGTTTTGTAGCTAAAATGTTCATTACTTTTTTCATGTTGATATCCTTAAAGGTTAGGTTTTGCCCATTGTTCGGACTACTCGACCTATGCAATGTGCAGTTATAAAAGCGACTAGTGCCGCCGAGTTAATAAGGCCAAAAGTAGCCAAGTCAAAAGCAAACAATTCATTAAGAACGTTTACTAAATTTTGTTGTTGGAGTTGTTCAAACTCCGCTTGTGTAACCATCACAAAATCACAAACACCCGTTACGGCTTTTAGTGTTTGGTCTGGTTGGATAGCGACACATTGAGCCATGATTAGCTGACCAGTTTTACATCTGAAACGATGTTACGAGACATGTTTTCAGGGTCAGGCTCTAGGGTTAAATCCACCTCGCAAATACCTTGCTCTTCGGTGATTTTCTTAAACTTGTTATAAAGCGCTTGGTCTTCACGCATGCTTAAAGACTTAGGCTCAAAGCCACATTTTTGAATATTGTGGTCACCTTGGATAAAGTCTTTCTCAGGTACTAGGTAACTGATAGACGAAAACGAATAGGGCTTAGCAGCACCTGATTTGCTTGATACACCGCGACCCATCGCGGCAGATAATAAGATTACTTTCATGGGGCTAACTCCATTTGATTGGGTGGTGATATACAGGCCTGATTGATAGAGTCGGGGATATCCCACGGATTAAGGCCTTTGGTTAATTGGTTAATGATTTCGCTGTCCGGTAGCTCTTTAACGTGACGTAAGAAATTGAGGTACTTGCCGTAAGACTGTGCGCAGTAGCGTTCTAGTCTTTCAGCAACAAAAATCCCACTTACTTTTGGTTTACGTGTAGTGGTTTTAATCTCAAGACGTTTAGCGCTAACAAACTCAAAAGCAGGGTATGCAGCAGCAAAAACGGCATCGGTATTGAGAAGTGCATCCAAGGAGATAACACGGTCAATAGACCTAAGCTCAAGCTCAGCACGCACCCAATTAGGTTGAGATTCACTTTGCATTTGCTTGCCTTTTTCATAGATACGCGCCATTTTTCCATTTTTGCGACTTCCTACATAAAGCGTGTTTCCGCCATTGGCCACGCAGTCATAACGCTTTTGCCAACCGTGTTTTTTCTTAAACTCAGCTTGTTGCTCATTAGATAATTTTTGCAATTCACCAGTTTGGATCCAAGAGAAAGAGGGCGCTTGGTTCGTTTTACAAAAGCCGCCTTCTTCAAGATTTTGGAAGTAATTTAAAACGGATTTTTCGCCGTCATAGTCATCGTAAGCAATGTCCAAACGGGTGATTTTTACGTTCGGCATTTTCTTGAGCATGGCGTGAAGTTTAGGAATATCGAGACCCGCACAACCTGCGCCAGAGAATGAAATCATCACGCCGCCATTGTTCGCACCCCAAGCAACAACGCCCGAATTTACATCATGACGGTAAAGAGTGGCTGACTTTTCATAGGTGAACATACCGCCTGAGTTATGGCGATAAGACCAGCTTAAATCATCGGATGTTAAGCGGTCGGCAGCTGTGGCAACCTCAGTATTTAGAAGGTGCATAAACTTAGTAATATCACCTTCAATCAATGAGTTAAGTGTTTTGTAACGTTTGGTTTTGCGTACAACGTTCTTGAAAAAGTGTGCCCGTTCTTCACTTGGGATAGCATCAACAGAGCCGTAATTACGGTATCTAGGATTGTTTTCAAACAACTGGTCATAGTAGTAATCAGAGTCATAAACAACCGATTCGTTAACTTCTACGTCTAAATCATCAGTGGCTTGTTGGTCGAATAATTCAGCACAAAGCATTGCGTTATAGGCTTCTTTGTAGGAGGCAAAGTCACCTTTACCAAACGCAATTTTGGCGTCAAAGCGAAGACGGGCAATTTCGTCAGGACAAAAAACAACGGTTAAATAGTCGATTTTGGTTAACTGTTTAGAAGTCTGGTTCATAGTCAAATGCTCCAGAGTCGAACAGTTCTTGCCAGTTTGAATCATCAACGTCGATGATTTCGAAAGGTTCTCCACTTGCATAGTCGATGCAAAAAGCCATAGCTTCAGCGCGTGACGAATACATAAGCGGGTGTTCAATTTTATTGAAACCTAATGCGTATTCCTCAATGCCAGCTATGTATTGGAGATAGAATTTCAAACCGGATTCCTTGTTAAAGTCCGATACTATTCAGTATTGGACATTACATACATTTAATTCTCAACTTTGAGAATCAATTCGTGGTAAAGTTATACCCAGTTTTGAGAACTGTCAATACCCAACTTTGGGAAATGGGAAATTATTAAATATTTTGGAGCAGGTCTATAATGGGATTCTTACAGGAGGAACTATGATTTTTAGCTACGAATTGACTCAAAAATATAAGGCTTTCAAAGGGTATAGCCAAGATAAACAAATAGTTGCAGATATTTCTGGGTTCACGACTGGAAACCTTAGCGATATTAAAAAAGGGAGAAGACACCTAACAGCAAATCAGGTTATTTTTATTTGTAATGAAATGGGTATCGACTTCAAGCCTGCATTGATAGAACTAGCAAAAGAAAAGGCTAAAACAAAAGAAGAAAAAGCAGCTTGGACTGAAGTTGCAAAAAAGATTAGCGCTGCGTGTGTAGCGGGTTTACTGTTTTTAACAGCATCTATCACCCAAGTACAAGGGCCGCTTAAGCGGATACGTCATAGCCTATAATTTATATTATGTTAAATAGTTTATTTATCTTTATAAGCAGGTTCATTAGTCGTTAGATTTTAAGGTTTTTTAGCCCTTTTTTGATTGATTTGGTTTTTTACGGTTTTATAGATTTTTATGAACTGCTCACTTTTACTTTGTAAATTTTCAACCTGACTTACTTCATTGCAATAAGTCTACATTGATGTCTTTTCACTAACCCAGAATTAAATTGTAGTTCTTGCTTGTTTTAATATTCTTTCCTCGGCGTGGCAAACTGAGTGCTTTAATTTCTCTACTGTTCCTTGGTTGTTTATCTGTTTTTGAATATAGTAAGGAATAAGATGACTTTGATGGAATAAAACTCGAATGTTAAATAAATTTTGGAATTGGATATTAGATTGTATTCGTATTGATGAAGATATTGCCCTTCATGAAAACCGAATTTTCTGGATTGTTGTACTAATTCCATTTGGTTTTATTTGCTGGTTGTTTTTTTCATTAACTCAAGACCTTATTTCTGATGGGCTATACAACCCTCATGTATCATCAGAGTCACTAGCTTCTTTTGTTAATTACTACGCATTTCCAATTACTCTACTTACAATCCCTCTTACTTTAGCTGTTATGATTAATAGGTTTCATTCCTCAAAACAAAAAGCTAAAAGTAACAGGCTCGTAGAGAAAAATAATGTAGCAAATAATTTTTTCAATCATTACAAATATTTTAGCGAGCATTGTGAAGCAGTAAATGTTCGATTTGAATCAAGTGTAATTGCTATTAAACCTGAAGTTTTATACAAAAAGATGTTTCCTCATTCTTCAATTAACAAGAATGTGAACGAAGTTGATATTTCGATAATTGATGAAGCTTTTAAGAGTTACGTTAGTAATTTATATAACTTCATAAAGCATGAAAAGAAAGTTGGTTTAAATGGAGTCTTCTCCGAAACGAATGAATACGGTGAACCAACCGAAGGCCATAAACTATTTTATTTAAAAGAAAACTTCTTTTATACATTAGAAATCCCTGGTTTGATTGTTTCGACAAAAATCTCACAAGAACGTGAAATCTTTATACAAATTCAAAATTGTCACGATTTAATCTTAATGTTGGTAAATTTTCATGGTGCTACTAATAGCATTCAACTTGTAAACAAGTTAAATACGAAATTTAATGAATTTACAAACAAGTATTTTGATGAGAGAAAAGAGCATATAACTTTAAATTTTTGAACTAAGTTTCAAATCATTAGGTGTTATAATTAGTTAATTTAACGGAATGGATTCAAATCTAAAACCGCCCTGCTAACTTTAACCCAGCCTACGATTACTTAGAGGGATCTTCATTGAGGCTAAATCACTTCCCCCAATTAAACGCTCTAGCAACGCCTAGCCCAATCTCATGCAATACCACAAAACCAGCCCCGTATAAGGTAGCCCAAACTGGGATGATGATAAAATCGAGGGTTGAGGTAGATGATGAAACGGCGACTTCTTGGTAATTTGTAAGCCAAGGGTAAAAGCCGAAGCTGTAAAGAATAACAATTGGGGCAGCAAGCAGTAATAAGCGTATTTTGCGTTGTTTAAAGAATGGCATAAATGACGTGCCTAGCATCAGTAATAACGGCACGAACACGTAGATCACCGAGGTAAAATCATTCAGCGTCATGCCTAAACCTACGGTTACCATCAGCATGAATAAAGCAGTAAAAATGCGGTAAGCGGCTGTAAAATTCATAGTCATTCCTTGTTATGTACCTACAACCACCCTAGCACGCTTATTTATAAATGGCTATTTTATAGACCAATTTGCTTATTACAGCCGATGCTTTCTACAAAGTATTTATCATGGCTTACGAGTATAAAGCCGCCTTTAAAACCCTGTAATGAATGAGCCAAGAGCTGTTTTGATTCTAGGTCGAGATGGTTATCGGGCTCATCGAGTAACAAAAATGCGGTGCTTTCAATATTACTGACGATACACATGGCGAGCTTCATTTTCTCGCCACCACTTAAAAATTCAGCATGTTTAAAAACAGCGTCTTTTCTAAAGCCAATACTGGTAAGTAGAGTACGTGCGGTGCTTTCATCTAGGTTTTTACAGTAAGTCATCACGTTTTCAAGCAGGGTTAGCTCGTTGTTTATTAATGTAAAATGTTGGTCTAAATAATAGAGTGCTTGATTGCAATGTAACTGCCCTGCTTTAACTGGTATGTCGTATGTCAGAGTTTTTAGTAAGGTTGATTTGCCAGTGCCATTAGCACCCGCTAAATGAATTTTATCATCACTGAACACCTGAAAATTAAGCGGTGTTTTTGTGCCGTGTGCTAATACAACGTTCTCCAGGTTAAGTGTTTTTTGGTGCTTAGCTTCATTTGATTGCGCTAAATAAAATTGCTGCGCGTTAGTATGTTCAAGCTGGCTAGAAAGTTGTTGCTTATTACGAGTGAGCTCACATTCTCGCTTAGCGGTATTTTTACTTTGTGATGATAAATTAGCGCTGGCTTTATCTTTTTTAGCATCCATCAACACTTTAGGCTGGCTGCCTGATTTTCTCAGCGCGGCGCCTTGGCCTGCTCGTTTTTGTGCTTTTTGCTTTTGTAGTTGTTCAGCTATTTTGAGTTTATTTTGCTGTTTAACCACATGATTTAACTTGTTTTCAAGCGCAGCAACTTGCTGCTGTTTTTGTGTTTGATACTCAGAAAAACACATACCATACTGAGTTAAACCAAGGGTTGTTAGCTCCCAAACTTCATGGGCTTGTTCTAATAATTCTTGGTCGTGACTTATTAGTAATAATTGGCCTTTAAAGTTGAGTATTTGCTTTATAAGCCAGCTTTTGCCTTTTGCATCTAGGTGGTTTGATGGCTCATCGAGTATTAAAATATCGGGCTTTATGCATGTAAATAGTGCCCAAAGCTTTAATTGGCTAAGCTGGCCTCCGCTTAAATATTTGCTTAATGGGTTTGGGGTTTTGTTGTTTACACCAAGCCTTATAAGTTCTGCATTAAAGCGCTCAACTAAGTCCCAATTACCTTCAAGCAAAGTTAAATTTTGCTCTGTAACTTGCCCTTCGTTTATCGCTTTAAGGGCATTAAACA
This sequence comes from Pseudoalteromonas sp. 2CM39R, assembly GCF_023161845.1. NCBI lineage: Bacteria > Pseudomonadati > Pseudomonadota > Gammaproteobacteria > Alteromonadales > Pseudoalteromonadaceae > Pseudoalteromonas > Pseudoalteromonas sp. 2CM39R. The sequence goes on along the minus strand of NZ_JALNTM010000002.1, from coordinate 242,902 downwards.
CAGGCTCTAGCCCAATAGCCTCTGTAATTGTTAGGTTATCAGCCTGATTTACATCGTTCATTTGCTTATAAAAGGCAAGGGTTGAATGGCAAACAACCTTGCCAGAGCTAGGCTCTTTTTGCTTAGCAAGTATTGACGCTAATATAGATTTACCGCATCCGTTCCTGCCGACTAATGCGGTAACTTTAGCAGTGAGAGAAAATGAAAGGTCGTTACATACAACATCGCCATTGCCATGTTGATAACTTAAATTAAAAGCTTGAAGTTGTGGCATAGTGCCTCCTGTATTACAGGGGCATAAGCGTTTGATCACACGAGAAGTAACATATTAAAAGTGATAGTGAGCAACGCCTACTAACCCTGTTGGTCCAAAAGATAAAAATGAAATTGGATAACAGGTTTAGTTGTTCATGTTGGCGGTAACTCCTAAAAAGTGAGGCTAGATAATAACCACCCAGTGCTAAAATAGCAACGAGTTATGATAGTCTTGAGCTACACACTGCTTAAAGGAATGTATTTTGAATTTAGTCAAAAGCCCTCTTGCCTCGCAAAACCCAATTCAAGTTAAGATGCAAATTAATGAAAGTAAACGTGTATTTGTTATTGGCGATTTAGATGCAGATTTAACTAAATTTGAACAGGCGCTTTGCTCTGTTAATTTTAACCCAAGCAAAGATACCTTGTTTTCACTTGGTGATGTGATTGACCGGGGTGAGCACAGCATTGCGTTACTTGCGCGTTTTCAAGAGCTTGGTGTTCATATGTGCCTTGGTAACCACGAGCATATGTTGCTAGAGTCTTTACTTGCAAAAGATAAAGGTTACTACCGTTTATGGGTTGAGAATGGCGGAAGCTGGCATCTAGAAGCAACCGATGAAGAGCTCGCGTTTGCCTGTAAGCAGCTACTTAGATGCCCGCTTTCTTACTATGTTGAATACGGCACATTAAAAATTGGTTTATCGCATACCACCTGTGCTGATTGGGATTGGCAAAATCCTAAACAAGATATACAACAAGCGATTGGCGCATTGCTTTGGGATAGAAGCTTAACCAAAGAGAAAAAAGCGCTAATAAATCCAAGTATCGATTTTTCTGTGCATGGCCATAACACGACCAAAAAGCCCTATTGGCTTGGCAATAGTTACCATCTTGATACAAACTATCTCAGCGGTAAGCCCACCATTGTTGAGCTTAGCACGCTGATCAAGCAGTTTACATCAATGTAAACTTGCCAGTCGCTCGACCGTTTTCTCTTCAAGGTATTTTTTGTAGGTAAACCTTGCATGCCACAGTTGCTCATCGGTTTCTTGAATGTAGATGATTGGGCCGGCTATTTTGCTAGCTAAACTCGTAAGTTTACTGTATTCACGCGTATCAATTTTGCCATCGCTGAAGTAGCTTTGCGCGGTATTTAAAAATTGATCGTCTTTATAAATATCGCTATGCCAAATAAGCGAGCGATACATACTAGCGGTTATTTCTGTTGGCTTATCGTTGGAACGAAAGATTTTAACTTCGGTGTAAATTGAATTACCGGTAATTACAATCCCTATTAACGACAGCGTCGTAAGAGTCATCATCCATTTCATGCTCTATTCCTCACAGTTAGGTACTAATTTAACTATAGGAGAGAAAGATGAATGTATGCTGTTTATTTAATCAATTAGGATTGGCAAAACTATTTTCTGGAGACTTAATTATTGTTTTTAGTCCCTAATTTACTGCTTTGGGATAAAACATTAATTTGTGTATTAGGCTAAAAGGCCTAATACACAAGCATCTCACTAGTGAAGCGCTGCTGTAAACGGAATATTTTTACAGATTTCGGCTTCAGCGATAAGGATCTCTTCAAGGCGTGTATCAACCTCTTGCTTATCGAAATACTCGTAGGCAAGTTCAACAAATAAGTTTTTATGTTTTTCTTCTGATTTTGCAATCGCGACATAAAACTCTTTTTCTTTGCCTGCTGGTAAGGCTTCTGCTACAAGCGAAAAGCGCTCGTGACCACGTGCTTCAATAACGCCTGCTACTAATAGGCGGTCCATTAAAAATTCATCACGTCCATTTCTAAATACCGCACGAATTTGTTTGATGTAAGGATCTTTTTGGTCATTACCAAGTGATACATCACGTTCCATTAATAGCTTTAAAACTTGTTTAAAGTGGATCATTTCTTCCAGTGCTAGGTCTGTCATGGCTTTAACAAGCTTACGACGGTCTGGGTAATGAGAAAGCATAGACATAGCCATACCAGAGGCTTTTTTCTCTGCTGCAGCATGATCTTGTAAAAAGGTATCGAAGTCAGCTAAGACACCTTCGGTCCATTCAAATGGCGTATGGTATTTCAATTCAAACATGATAAGGAACAACTAAACTTATAATGGCGGCGATTTTAACGTATTTTACGTGTGATTATAACCAAGAGATTTATCAATTTTACCGCTTCGGGTCGATGACACTTTATCAGGGTGTTTTATGTCATTCCACGCTGTGACCTTACCGCCTATATTAAGCTGTTTAAAGTTAATTGGCTGCTGAGTGTTTAAAAACTGCTGAAGTAATTGCGGGCTTTTTGAGTCTGCTACATCAAGTGTTAATAGTTGCTGTTCACGCCCTTTGAAATAGTTTGCCACTTGTTGTTGGTGGCGGTTATAACACGCTGTTAAGTATTCATCAGATTCTAATTCTGCCAAGCTATACTGGCCAAATACATCAAGGTAACAGCGCTTCAAATGGATATTAAAGCCACCGTCTGGGCGCATTAAATTAGTGTGCATACGTGCTAATAACTGCCTAATCGAAGGCAGCCATTTAGTTAAATTGCGCTCAAGGTTGATAAAACGGCTATTTGGAAAATGTTTATCAAGTAAGGCGTATTCGCTAAATACCGGGGTATCAGCAATAACGTCTGCGCTTGTAATTGCTTGTTGGGTATAGGCTGTGTGGGCGGTTTTATAGCCGAGTTGTAAAAAGCTGTTACAGATACTGGTTGTGCCGGTTCGTGGTAAACCGATTATAAATATTTTAGAGCTCATGGCACCTGATCAAATGATAACCACAGCGATTTGTCGTTGACTGGGGTTAACCTTGGTAAATCATAATTGCGCAATTCTATAACAATTTTGTCGTGTAGGTGGGCGTTTTTAATAATTTCGCCGTTGTACTTATAAAAAAGCTCATCAAACTCCCCGCTCTTACGCATGATTTTTAAGCCTTTATTAACTGCTTTAGCTATTTCTGGGTCGTTTTTATTAAAGAAAAAATAAATTGGGCTTTTATATTTAAGCATTAACTGGGGAAGTACAGCCAAAGGCATTTGGTTTTTGAATACTTCATATTCGTCTTTGATTTCGAGGATAGATCGAGGAAATAAATCGCCACGCCCCCTTTCAAGCATGACAAACAAAAACTCTAAATCTAAGGAGGTAGAAACTACTAAGCCATTATCGCGCAATATTTTGGTATCTGGCCAATCCTGACCTTGTAAAAAATAGATACTTTTTAGATCATCTAAGGTTTTTAGCTGACTTAAGTGTGCTAGATTTTGCTCGTTTATGAACATCACACGCCAACCAAACAAACCTTTAAACAGAGGTACTCGAATGGGCAATAAACGCTCTTCTCGCTCTTTATCAGTCATGGTCCAAGTAACATCAATGGTGCCTTTTTCGATTTCTTTTAAAACACGATTTTGCCCTAACACTTCTGCCGCAGGAGTAAGTCTATATTTATAACCACTTCTTTTTAATGCTGTTTTAAGTAAAAGCAACGGGTAATAATTATCCTCAATGAGGCTTGGCATGGTTTTAGGGTAAATAATATTGAGTGTTGCTGGAGGGATAGTTATTTCTTTTTTGCCATTGATTGTTTTTACTTCAGCTACGCCTGAAATCGAGAATAATAGAAGCACTAAAGTAAAAACAACCTTCTGCATATTAGAATACCTGTGTAACTAATAACATCACTGCACTGATCAACATAGTTAAGAAAGTTAGCATCATCCCTAATACACGTAATTTCATCAGATTATCAGCGAGTGCATAACTATGACAAAAACGGCCAGCCAAGAGTATTGACCCTAAAATATAGCAATAATGGCTTGGAAGACCTTGGTACTCTAATAAAAATAGCATAATCAAGGAAAATGGCACATATTCAATAAAATTAGCATGAGCGCGTATTGCCGCTTGTAGGCTAGCATCGCCACCATCACCAAGTGAAATGCGTTTTGCTTTACGCAGTTTAATTACACGAAAGCTAAGTTGAATGTATAAAATGGCCAAAATGGCGGCAAACGTTGAAACAATCACAGTTTTTCCAATTTTTATTTAAAGTTAGACGCTTAGCACTGTTTATTGCTAGGCTGTTAAGTAAGTAGTTAGGTTAGCTCAGTATGATATTTAATGTCTAACAGTTCTTAAGGAAGTGCATGTTTACGCCAAGAAAAATCGCCGATAACTACCGCGAAATGATTAGTAGTATCGGTTTTTACCCTTCAATGCTCTCTGTGGTGTTTTTATTATTTGGTTTAATAACCACAGCCGTCGAGTATTCGTCTTTATCAATGGAATTTAAAAAGCTTATTGGTGTGTTACTGGTCGATAGCGAAGAGAACGCCCGAACCATCCTCAGCACCCTTGCAGGCAGTATTATCTCATTAACGGTTTTTAGCTTTTCTATGGTTATGGTGGTGCTTAATAGCGCTAGTGCTAGCCTTTCACCGCGAGTGTTACCTGGGCTTATTACCCGTAAGTCACACCAATTAGTGCTAGGGTTTTATCTTGGCAGTATTATCTACACCATATTAATGCTGATAAACATACGCACCATTGGCGATGGCGACATGGGGATCCCATCGCTTGGTATCTTTTTTTCTCTGGTGTTTGGTTTAATTTCGCTGGGCTTTTTTGTGTTTTTTATTCACTCAATTTCAAAAGCGATTCAGGTTGATAATGTACTAAACGACTTGTTTAAAAATACCAAAAGCGAGCTTAAATGCATAATTGACATGCAACAAGAAAACCCTGTTGAACATTTTCCTGAGTTTGATGACTGGCATAGTGTTAAAAGTAAAACAGAAGGCTACTTTAAGGGCGCTCATACCGACAAATTGTGCGCCTTGTGCCAACAGCACGGTATAAAAATTTATATTTCGGTTAAGCAAGGTTTCTTTACGGTTAAAGGTTACCCGTTTTTAAAATGTGATACCGACCTATCTGACAAACCTGAACTGGTAGAGCTATTACTAGACTGCTTTATTTTTTATATCGAAGAGTATATTAGCGATCATTACCGCTACGGTATGACGCAAATTTCAGAAATCGCTGTAAAAGCTATGAGCCCGGGTATTAACGATCCCGGTACTGCGGTAAAAGCCATAGATATGTTGAGTATATTGCTCATATTGCGTTTAGACATTTACGATGTGAACTACTCGCTTAAACGATGCGATAACAATCAACCGCACTTGTTTATACACGAAACATCATTCGATGAGCTGTTGCATGATAACTTTACGCCAATTCGTAACTATGCAAAAAATGACGCCTATGTAATGGTTAATGTATTAGAGGCGTTTAAAAACATATTGTTTAGAGCATCTGATAACGAAAAGGCAACAGATAGCCTATTTGTTTATTTAGGGGCGATTATTGAAGATATAGATACACATATTAGTAATGAGTACGACCGCGAACAAATTACTAATATGCTAAAAGCGATTGCCCGTATTTCTGAGCAACAAGGTGAAAAATTGCTGGCAAGGTTTGCCAGCAATCAATAACTGAATTTAGTTTTCGATTAGATAAACCGCATAACTGCTTGCAGTAATTGTGAGCTCACCACCGTTGTATGCATCAGGTACATAGTTATCTGGTGCAGCTTCTGCCATAACCATTTTACTGGCACGCATATAAGGTTGGCTACCTGTATCGAGTGGGCTACTTGATGCAGTATAAAGGCCTTTAAGTTCAACCCCATAGTCACTGGCAAACTCTTTTGCAGCAGCACGGGCATCTTTAATAGCAAGCTTTTGCGCTTTCTTTTGTAGCTCTTCGTACTTGCTTGATACAAACTGAGTTTGATTGATTTCATTAATTCCCGAATTCACTAGTTGCTGAAGCATTATTGGGTATTTTTTAATATCAGTTAACGTAACAGACAAGCTACGCGTTACTCTGTAGCCTACAAAGTTTTGTTTACCTGTTTCGCGGTTATATTCTGTTTGGCGATGAATTGAGATATTAGAGGCATAAATGCCCTTTTCTTCTACACCTTGGCTTTTAGCAAGATTAATCGCTTTCGCCATGGTTGCATCGGCTTTGTTTTTAGCGGCAATTAAATCTTTATCTACTTCAACAATACCTACTGTCAGTTTAACGTTATCTGGGATTGCTTTAACCGTTGCGTTACCTTGAATATAAATATGTGGCGCATCAGGTGTTGCTTCTGCTAACGCATTAAAACTTAGCGCGGCGGCCATAGCGGTAAAAACTAACTTACGCATAATACTGTTCCTTAATTAAAAACTCCGTTCATTATCACCTTAAAGGGTTAATTGAATATGAACAACCCCTGTTATTCAGATATAAAAAAACAGGCGTTAAAAGCCTGTTTTTTCAATTACTCAGCGTGTTATAGCTTAGATACTACGACGCTTGTAGTTACGGTACTCTGGAAGCCAGTAGTTTTTCTCGATTGCTGCCCATAGTGCTTCATCACTAAGCTCAAGTGCAACACCTTCTTCCATCGCTTTTTTCGCTACTGCAAATGCAATACGTTTACTTAACGATTGGATTTCAGTGAGTGCTGGTAATAAGCTGCCTTTACCAGTGTTTGCACGTGGAGAAGACTCTGCCAGTGTTTCACTTGATACAATCAGCATTGCATCTGTAATACGTGTAGCTTTAGCAGCAATTACGCCTAAACCAATACCCGGGAAAATGTAGCTGTTGTTACATTGTGGGATTGGGAACGTTTGGCCGTTATACTCAACCGGATCAAATGGGCTACCAGAGGCAACAATTGCTTGACCGTTTGTCCATTCGATAACATCTGAAGGAAGCGCTTCAACTTGCTTAGACGGATTACTTAACGGGAAGATAATCGGTTGTGGGCAAGATGCGTGCATTGCACGAATAACTTGTTCTGTGAATAAACCAGGTTGGCCAGATACACCAATTAAGATGTCTGGTTGTGCACAGTGCATTACATCTAATAACGATGCGTACTCACCGCTGTATGTCCACTCGCTTAAGCCATCTTTAGATTGGCAAAGCGCTTGTTGGAAGTCACGTAAGCCTTCCATACCTTCAGTAAGCAGACCAAAACGGTCAACCATGAAAATTTGAGAACGCGCCTGCTCATCGCTAATGCCTTCAGCAACCATAGTACTGATAATTTGCTCTGCAATACCGCAGCCCGCAGAACCTGCACCAACAAACACCACTTTTTGCTCAGAAAGCTTCGCGCCTTTAACACGACATGCAGCAAGTAAAGAGCCTACAGTAACCGCAGCAGTACCTTGAATGTCATCGTTAAAGCTACAGATTTCATCACGGTAGCGTTTTAGTAATGGCATTGCATTTGGTTGTGCAAAGTCTTCGAACTGAAGTAACACACTTGGCCAACGACGTTTAACGGCTTTAATGAATAGATCTAAGAATTCGTCATACTCTTCTTGCGAAATACGTTTATGACGCGCACCCATGTACATAGGGTCGTTAAGTAGTTTTTCGTTGTTTGTACCAACATCAATCATTACTGGTAACGTATAAGCTGGGCTAATACCACCACATGCTGTGTAAAGTGATAATTTACCAATTGGAATACCCATACCACCAATACCTTGGTCACCTAGACCAAGAATACGCTCACCGTCAGTCACAACGATAACTTTTACTTTGCCTTTAGTAGCATTACGTAAAATATCATCAATTTGGAAACGATCTTCATAAGAGATAAATAGACCACGGGCACTGCGGTAGATGTCTGAAAATTTTTCACAGGCATCACCTACCGTTGGTGTGTAGATAATTGGCATCATTTCTTCAAGATGATCACGCACTAAACGGTAGTAAAGTGTTTCGTTGTTATCTTGAATAGCACGTAGGTAAATGTGCTTGTTTAAATTATCGCTAAAGCTTGAATACTGTTGGTAACAACGCTCAACTTGTTCTTCGATCGTTTCATAACGCGGTGGCAGTAAACCGGCTAAGTTGAAATTTTCCCTTTCTTTTTGTGAAAAAGCACTGCCTTTATTTAATAGTGGCGTTTCAATCAGACCTGGGCCTGAATAAGGAATATAAAGATAATTTGGATCGGTATTTGTAGTCATATTTCCAAGCTTTGATGCGTCATAATTATGACCTGACATTATTACTCTTGAAGGCGAAATTGCAATGACAATTCACCTTGTCAGACCATTGAAGAAAATGAATTTTATGCTCTAAATAGCATAGCAGATAGTATACATGAAAACTCAGCAGCTTTAAGGCTGCTGAGCTTGTTTTTAGTGGCTTTTATCACTTAAAGCGATGCCTTCGCGGCGCGGATCGGCTGCGCCATAAAGTTTACCGTCTTTAACTTCAACAGCATGTAAACCAGAGTTTAAATCTAGGATACGAACTGTGTGTCCGCGGTTAACAAATTCAGCTTCAGCATTGGCAAGCTCAGTGCCCTTTTCAAGGCTTGTGTAATTATTGCGATTAGTAATGCGCGGTAAGTTAATAGCTGTTTGCGCATCTAAGTTCCAATCAAGTACACCCACAACCACCTGAGCTACATAATCAATAATACGGCTACCACCTGGTGAACCAACCACTAAACGTAAGCTGCCGTCTTTGTTAAACACCATGACTGGCGACATTGAACTACGCGGGCGTTTACCTGCTTCAACGCGATTAGCTAATGGCTTACCATTTTTGGTAGGCGATAAAGCAAAGTCTGTAAGCTGATTGTTTAAAATATACCCGTTCACCATTACTGTTGAACCAAATGCCATTTCGATAGAGCTTGTCATCGATACCGCGTTACCTTGGCTATCAACAATTGATACATGAGTTGTTGATGGTAACTCGTAAGCATCATCTTGTGCGTACGCAAGTGAGTTTGGCGGTGTGCCTGCTTCTGCGTGAGCATCTTTTTCAGAAATAAGCTTTGCACGACCTGCAAGGTAGTCTTTATCGAGTAACCCTTGTGTTGGGATTGGCATAAAGTCTGGGTCACCCATATACACGTTGCGATCAGCAAACGCTAAACGCGATGCTTGGGTAAAGTAATGCAATGCTTGAACAGAGTTTGGTTTAAGTTTAGCCATGTCTTTATGTTCGAGTAAGGCTAAAATCTGTAATACAGCTACACCACCACTACTTGGTGGTGCCATTGAGCACACTTCGTATTGGCGATAATCAACACACACAGGTGCGCGCTCTTTGCTTTTGTAATTAGCTAAGTCTTCAACCGTTAAAGTACCCGGTGCGACTGCTGAGTTTTGCACTGCATGCACAAGTTCTTTGGCGTTTTCACCTTTATAGAAAGCATCAATGCCTTGTATCGCTATATCTTTATAAAGCGCGGCAAGTTCAGGGTTCTTTTTAACGGTACCTACAGCAAGCGGTTTACCATCAGGGAAAAAGTAGTCACGAATAACAGGTAGCTTAGTAACCCCTGGGTTTAACTCTTTAGCCAATAATTGGTGTAAACGCGGCGACACAATAAAGCCTTTATCAGCCAATTCAATGGCAGGGCCAAACAAGGTTTGCCATTCTAACTTACCGTAACGTTTATGGGCTGTGGCAAAAGCGTCTAAAATACCTGGAACACCAACAGAACGACCACCTACAACGGCTTCAATCCATTTTACGGCTTTACCGTGCTTATCTAAAAATAGTGTTTCATCAGCATTGCTTGGAGCCGTTTCGCGGCCATCAAAGCTGGTTAGGCTTTTGCTTTTGCTGTCGAAGTACATCATAAATGTACCACCACCGATGCCCGACGATTGCGGTTCTACCAGTGTCAGTACTAATTGCGTTGCAATGGCTGCATCAACTGCTGAGCCGCCTAGCTCAAGCATTTTTTGCCCAGCTTTTACTGCATAAGGGTTTGCTGCTGCGACCATGTACTTATCGCCTTCAACAACCTGTTTATGAGCAAAGCCTGTAGCAGCTTCAGGTTCGCGAGTTTCAATTTTTGCAGGGGTTGCAAAAATAGCCGTTGAATAAATTAATGAGGTGGACAGAGCTAACAGCGCTTTGGTTTTGAATAACATAAATAAACTTAATCCCGTAGTGTATTTGGCATCTTAAAATTAAACGTGCACAATAGGCGACAATCTCAGATACAACAAAAATAACATGATAAACCTGCCCCTGAAACTAGAATATATTCTGCCGCCATTGTGTTTAGTAATACTAAGTTCCTTATTTGCTACTTTTAACTTAAATGAATATCTCGAATTTAACCGTGAGTTAGTTGCAAATGGTGAATTTTGGCGCATTTTCACTAGTCAATTTGTACACGCAAATTGGCCCCATTTAGGCTTAAATTGTGCCGGAATTTTATTAATTTGGGCGCTACACGCTGAACATACAAGCCCTGCTCGCTATGCGTTTAATATTGCTATTCTTGCATTATGGTGTGGCTTAGGTGTGTGGCTATTTTGCCCAGATATCCAAATTTACACCGGGTTAAGTGCCCTACTGCACGGTGTGATCATTTGGGGTGCAGTTAAAGATGTACAAGCAGGCATGTTTTCAGGCTGGTTATTGTTTGCTGGTACTTGGACTAAAGTGATTTGGGAGCAAGTCGCAGGCCCGAGTGAATCGGTGAGTCAGCTAATCGCGTCTAATGTTGCCATTGATGCCCACTTTATCGGCGCAATTGGCGGCACACTGTTGGCTTTGCCTGTCTTTATAAAAATAATAAAAATGCGCGGGTAACCTTACTCGCTCTTTACAACTGCTCTTTGTTAACTAGAAAAAGGAATTTTAAATGAATGAAAATAAAGGAGGTATTTACCTTCGCATTATCCTATTTTGCCTTTACGGGCCTCTATTGGCTGGGCTATTTGGCCAATTGGTAAACTTAAAATTTGTTTCACCAACGTTTATGGCAAGCCTTGATAATATCTATTACACCATAGTATTTTGCTCACTTTGTATTGGGTTTTGTCTGTTGTTAGCAAAATACAGAATCGTTAAAGAATCGTTTAAGAATAAAATTATTGCTCATTTGACCCTTATTCTTAGTATTTTGTATTCATGCTTAATGTTCTTTGGTATTGGTTTACTTATATTATTCAACATCATGTTTAACTCAAATACTGATTACGTTCACCAAGAACAGGCATTTGAATATCGCACCTTTTATGTCTACACATCAGACCCTGGAGCTTTTGGAACTGCTCACCATTATGTGTATTTAAAGTGCCCTGCTTCGTTTAATCGCTATGAATTGGAGTTAATAGCCAATCTATCATGGATGAGAGACTATAAAATGAGTTTAGAGGGTGATAGTTTAATTTTTGATAACGACTCAAAGGAAGGTAAGACTGTACTCGATGTGAGTGAATTTTACTGCAAATAACCCCTTTTGGATAAGTTCTATTACAAACAAAAACAGCCACTTAAAGTGGCTGTTTTTCAATTACGCTATTGATTAAAGCGTTTCTTTAAATAGCTTATGAATACGACGATATTCATCTAACCAGCTTGATGGTTGTACAAAACCATGTGGTTCAACTGGGAAGATAGCTGTTTCAAAGTTCTCTTTTTCTAGCTCAATTAAGCGCTGTACTAAGCGTACTGAGTCTTGGAAGAATACATTGTCATCAACCATAGGCGCATTAATTAATAAATGGCTCTTAAGACCTTCAGCAAAGTAAATTGGAGAGCTCTTTTCATAAGCAATCGGGTCAACATCTGGGTGGTTTAAGATGTTAGACGTATAAGGACCATTGTAGTGAGCCCAATCAGTTACCGGACGAAGTGCAGCACCTGCTTTGAATAAATCAGGTTGTGTGAATAGCGCCATAAACGTCATGAAACCACCGTAAGAACCACCATAAGTGCCTACAGCTTGTGTATCTACGTTTGCGTTGTCTGCCATCCAGCTTACACCGTCTGCTAAATCTTGGATCTCAGGTGTACCCATTTGACGATAAATAGCTGTACGCCAATCACGGCCGTAACCTTTCGATGCACGGTAGTCCATGTCCATTACTACGTAGCCTTCTGAAGCAAGTAGTGAGTGGAACATAAACTCACGGAAGTAACCAGACCAACCCATGTGTGAGTTTTGTAAGTAACCAGCACCGTGGTTAAAGATAACCGCTTTACGGTTTTTACCTGTTTCGCCTTCTTTATAATCAGCTGGGTAATATACTTTTGCGTAAATTGGCTGATCAGTGTGGCTTGAAGGCACAGCAACAATCTTAGGTGCAATTAGTTTCTTCGCTAAGAACTCATCAGATACTGTATGCGTTAACTGAGTTGCTTGGGTGTTTGCTTTTGCATCAGCAACATAAAGCTCAGGCGGCGACATAATTTTTGAATGAGTTAGCAATAGTTTGCTTTCATCTGGGCTTAACTGGTAATCAGTCATACCATCAAGGTTTGTTACTTGCTCAGATTCACCGTTTGCAGGGTTTACACGATAGATTTCGTAAAGACCTGGGTGCTCAACGTTTGCTTTGTAGTAAATCGCTGAGTTATCAGCCGTTAGCGTTAAGTTAGAAACAACAAATTGGCCTTTAGTAAGCTGCGTTGCTTTACCGTTTAAAGGCTTTTTGTAAATATGGCTGTAACCAGACTCTTCAGATAAGTAGTAAAGCGTGTCTGAGTTGTTCATCCAACCAAAATCATTGTATGCATAGTTAACCCACGCGTCGTCATGCAGACGGTGCTGTGAAACAAGTTTATTGTTTTGCGTATCAACAGTGGCTAACCAACGGTCTTTGTTGTCCCATGCTTCTAGCATAAGAGCGACTTGTGTACCATCTGTGTTCCATTGGATTGCACTTTGGTCCCAACCCCAATCCATCATTAAGTTGATGGCACGTGGTGCTTTTTCAGACTTATAAGTTTTGCCATCACGGGCGTAGTTTTCTTTCTTAACAGCTGCAAGTACGTCTTCATCAAAACCAGGTAAGGTATCGAATGCAAGCGTTGTTTGCTCGCCTGATTTAAGGTCGATGTAAACAACGTCTGAGCTGATTGGTTTTTCATCAGCAACACGACGGCGTACTTTTTCTGCTTTAACGCGTGCATCATCGGCAATGTAATTAGGCATGATATCGCCTTCATCGCGCCATGAACGGCTTTCTGTGGTTACTGCAACAAGTGCTTGGCCATTTGGTGAAAGCTGTACATCTGCTAAACGCTTACCTTTACCTAAATAAAACTGTGCATTAGCAATGCTGTCGTTTTGATCGTTGATTTGTGCTTTACGCTCTTCACGATCTTTTTTGTTTTTGTGCGTCAGCGCAATGTAATCAATTAGTTTGTGCTGCTCTTTTGCAATATAAGTGTCTGGCTCTTGTACACCTTTAGGTGCATCGTCTAGGTGTAAGTTAACTAATTCAACTTGACGACCCGTTGCTAAATCAAGTTTATAAAATGCATTACCTTGGCGATATGCAAGGCTACCATCAGTTAAAAACTGTGGTTTTGATTGCTGTGCGCTATCGTGAGTGATTTGTGTAATTTGCCCAGTGCTTAGGTTTTTAACGAAGATATTACCTTCAAATGCATAAGCCTGTTGCTTCTTGTCTGCAGAATAAACGGCATTTTTAGCGCCTACAGTGTGTAGTTTGTTTAACGCTAATTGTGATGCAGATTGGCTATTTACCGCTTGAACGTATAAATCGCGTAACTCATTGCCTTGTTGCTTTTGTGCATAAACGATGCTGTTAGAATCACCATTCCAGAAAGCACGCTCTGGCTGACGGCCTAACCAATCAGGGTGAGCCATTGCTTGCTCTAACGTGATTTCAGCTGAACCTGTATCAGCAGGAGTAGCAACAACTGGTGCTACATTGGTAACTTGTTCTTCAGAAGGCGTTGAGGCGGTTGATTGACAACCTGCTAGCATGAAGCTAGATGCGACTGCGAGAGCCACTAACGTTTTATTAGCAGTGGTTTTGAATTTCATAGTGCTTCTTACGGGTTATTATAATTCGCCCTATTTAAGCAGAAGCACTGATGAAATAGCAATTTTTATAGGATAAACAGCCAAAGATTTCCGTTTAATAACAGCTTATTTTAAGCTGATATCAAGCCATACCATACGGTGATCAGATGATGCGTTACGATCTTTAATTAAACGGAACAGTTCAGAGTTTTTTTGTGGCCAAAAAACTCCACCATCGTTTATCTCAATCCCATAATTTGATGGTAAAACGTAATCAGCACGAGCTTGCCAATAAGCGGTATAGTTTTTAGCGTAATCTTCTTTATACGACTCTTTAGCGCCTTTGCTTGTTGGCGTAAAAGAGGTATTCACTAATGGATTTTTTAAAATTTGGTCTGTGGTATTCGGGCGTGCCTTACCCCCTTCTGGCGCAGCATTTAAGTCACCTACAATAACAAAACGACTTTTCGCTTTTAAGCCACCTTTTTGACCTTTATCATCGTAAATGTAGTTAGCATTGTTGATGTAATCAGCAACTAGGCGTACTTCATCGTGGTTGCGCTTACCGTTACGGTCTTCGTCACCATCAAAAACAGGCGGCGTTGGGTGCGATGCAAGCAAGTGAAACGTTTTACCTTTTACATCTATTGGTAAATCCCAAAAAGACTTAGAACTTAGGTGAATTGCTTGCCATTCTTCAGCTGAATACCAGTTTTTACCTGTTTTAGGGTCGATAGGCATTTGTGCATTTGGCATATCTTTGTATTTGAATGTTTGTAATGTACGCGCTTTATCTAAATCGATTGGGTAGCGCGACAATACTGCCATTGCATAATGCCCCTCAAAGAAGCCAAAGCCGTGTGCGTCACCTTTGTAATGCCCCTTTACACCATCGTTGTCTAGGTCAAACTCAGTAGGTAAACCAGTGTTAACAGGTGCAATAAAGTAATACGGGTAATCGATGGCAACTTGCTTATTTTGCGATACTTGCAGGTAGTTTTTACGAAATACGTTAATGCCTTTATCGGCATCAATATAATCAAACTCATTGAGTAAAATTACATCAGGTCTTACGCGCTGAATAATTTCGGCAATGTTACGAATTTGCTGGTGGTTGCTGGCTAATGCTTTACTTAGAGCATCTTTATCTATTGCTTCGCCTTTTTTAGCATAGTTGGTTGCATCCATACTCACATTAAAGGTAGCAACACGCAAATCAGCAGCCGATACATTGTTAGCAAATAAGCCTACAGCCACTGCTATTGAAGAAGTTAATAAAGCGTTTTTCATGAAATAAATCCGTCTACTATAAGTAGTAAAATAATACTGCTGACAATGATCCATAAGATCATCGCCATGATAAAAGGTTTAATGCCCGCTTGTTTTAAGACTGAAATAGATAAACCACTACCAATCAAAAATAAGGTCATTACTAAAACTTGTTTAGCACCCACATTGAGTGCATGCCACAGTGTTTGATACTCAGGAAAGCTCGAATTAATCAGTGCAGCTGCTAAAAAACCAAATATAAACAATGGGATACTGGCTTTTTCATCCGATTTCCAAAACACACCCGCGATGCTCGTGTAAGGGATTATCCACATCGCTCTGGTCAGTTTAATGGTTGTGGCAATAGCAAGCGCTGATGCGCCATACGCAGCGGAAGCCCCCACTACACTACTGGTGTCGTGAATAGCAAGTGCTGCCCAAACACCGAATTGTTGCTCAGTCAGGCCAAAGTAATGACCAATCATTGGGAATAACACTAAGCCAAGGGCGTTTAATAAAAACACCACAGCGAGTGATATAGCTACTTCGTGATCTTTGGCCTTTATAACCGGCGCCATTGCTGCAATGGCGCTACCACCACAAATGGCTGTACCAAATGAAATAAGTACACCGGTGTTTTTATTTAACTTAAATAACTGAGATAAAATTTCACCAAGGCCAATAATCGCGGTAATACTGACAATAGTAAGTACAATAGAGCTGCGCCCTACTTCTATAACTTGATTAAAATCAACAGCAAAGCCTAAGCCAATCACCGCCAACTTTAGCATCCATTTACTTATTTTTTGTGACTGCACTGCAAATGGGTTGCCTAATATCATGGCAAATAAAGCACCGACGACAAGTGCCGTAGCAGAGCCAACAAATGGTAATGCTGATACTAAAAATAGTGCAATAAATAGAAACTGCTTTGGGCGTTCGGCTATCACAACTGTGCTCTGATAAGTTTATTGGTTAGCTTATGCACCACAGGTGCAACAAAAATAACGGTAGGAAATGCCACACAAAATGCAAAAGCCCATGCTTTAAGCCAAATGGTTGCAATGTTATCGATTAAACCAACGTTAAAAATGCTGATCACTAAAGACATAAATCCAGACATAAAAAGCGCCATAAAGAACGCAAATACGACTGTTCTAAATCGAGGATGTAACATAACGAACTAATATTAATATAAAAATATTAGTCTATAGCAAGATGACCCTGACGCAAGTGCTTTGAGACAAGAGGTACAAAATTAGCGAAGTTTGTGGATAAGTAATAGCGATTAAAAAGCCGAGATAAACTCGGCTTTTAAGAATTTAAACTAATCAGTTTAAAATAAGTTGAGTGCTGGTAGCTGCTACACCTGGGTAGTCTTGCTCTGGCAAGATTTCGGCCAGTGCTGCTAAACGCTCGCCTAATTGGTGAAGGTTATCAGCCGATACATTGATATGACCCATCTTACGACCCGGTTTAGCCGTTTTACCATACCAGTGACTTGTAACGTCTTGCGTTGCTAGTACTGAGTGTGGGATTGAAGGCTGACCTAATACGTTGATCATAGCAGTAGGACGAAGACACTCTGTACTACCTAATGGTAGACCTGCAACAGCGCGCATGTGGTTTTCGAACTGTGAGCAGTGTGTACCCTGCTGTGTCCAGTGACCTGAGTTATGAACGCGTGGCGCAATTTCGTTTACTAATAACGTACCTTGTACATCAAAAAACTCAATTGCTAATACACCCACATAATCAAGCTCTTGCGCTAGCTTGTTAAATGCAAGCTCTGCTTGTCCTTGAATTGCTGCTTTTTCTTTACCCGCAACTGAAAGCGTAAGTACACCATTGGTGTGTTGGTTTTCAGTTAATGGATAAATAACAGTGTTACCCGCTTTGTCGCGAGCACCAATGATAGATACTTCACGGTCAAATGGGATCATCTTTTCAGCGATAATAGAATGCGGAGCACTTTCAGTGCCTGATGCTATGAAATCTGCCATTTCTGACCAGATTTGGTCAATTTGATCATCAGACTTTAAGCGCCATTGCCCTTTACCATCGTAACCCGCTTGGCAAGTTTTGATCACAAGCGGCTTGCCTAAACGCTCTACGGCAGCAACAAGGTGCTCTTTTTCTGTAATTAGCTGGTAAGGCGCACATTCAACATTTGTTTTATCAAGTAATGCTTTTTCAAGTGCGCGGTCGCCACCTGTTTTAATTGCCGCTTTACCCGGATAAAACTTATTGGTTTGACAACATAATGTAAGTACATCATCAGGAATGTGTTCAAACTCTGCTGTAATCGCGTCTGCGTTATCAATAGCTTGTTGTAATGTGCTGTTATGAACTTCACCAGTTAATGGGTGAATGATTTTTTCACTACCCACATCGTAGGCAACAACATTTAAATCAAGCGGTGCACCCGCTAAGCTCATCATGCGAGCTAACTGACCTGCACCTAAAATTAGAATATTCATATTACTCTGCAGGATTAGGGTTAGCTAAGATAGTGTCTGTTTGTTCTTTACGGAAAGCTTCAACTTTTGCGAAGATTTCAGGCTGTTGGCAACCTAAAATTTGTGCCGCTAAAAGGCCAGCATTTGCAGCGCCTGCTTCACCAATAGCAAGAGTACCTACCGCAACACCTTTAGGCATTTGGCAAATAGATAATAATGAATCAACACCATTAAGTGTTTTAGACTTAACTGGTACACCTAAAACTGGCAGAGATGTAAACGCCGCAGCCATACCTGGTAGGTGCGCAGCACCACCGGCACCTGCGATAATAATTTTAATGCCGCGATCTGCAGCTGAGCTTGCATAGTCAGCAAGTAATTGAGGGGTACGGTGAGCAGAAACAACTTTAGTTTCGTATTCAATGCCGAATTTTTCTAGCATTAACGCCGCATGTTCCATCGTTGGCCAGTCTGATTTGGAACCCATAATAATGCCAACAGTCATAAATACACCTCAGTTAAATAGTTTTCTAAAAAGCGGACTTTTGTCCTTATTTTGTGGCGGGTATTATATACCCAAACCACATCAAGATGCGAGTTTCAGTTGGAATTAAAAGCGATTTAGGCAAGGCATTGATTGCAAATAATAGTGGTTCTATTGTTAAAATCGATAACGCAGTATAAATCGCTTTTAAACCAACCCTTTGGGCGCTTCACAGGCACTCACTCTCATCGTTGTTACTTCTTAAAAGGGACTGCCATTTCTACAAAGTAACGCCTTGATATTAAGCACCTGTGAAACGCTGAATTCTGTATCTTGATGTGGCTTGGGTATATCCCCTAACTCACATCAAGATGCGACTCTAGAAGCACAAAAAAGCCATGACATGCATGGCTTTTAATCACTCATCAGCTAATTAAGCTTCTTTGCTTGCTAGGTACTCAGTGTATGTACCTTTAAAGTCGATAACTTTGCCGTCTTTAATTTCCCAAATACGGTTTGCAAGCGATGATACAAATTGTCTATCGTGAGATACGAACAATAATGTCCCTTCGTATGCTTCAAGTGCTAAGTTAAGCGCCTCGATAGATTCCATATCCATGTGGTTGGTTGGCTCATCCATTAATAAGATGTTTGGTTTATGCATCATGATTTTGCCAA
Source organism: Pseudoalteromonas sp. 2CM39R (assembly GCF_023161845.1). Taxonomy (NCBI): domain Bacteria; kingdom Pseudomonadati; phylum Pseudomonadota; class Gammaproteobacteria; order Alteromonadales; family Pseudoalteromonadaceae; genus Pseudoalteromonas; species Pseudoalteromonas sp. 2CM39R. The sequence goes on along the minus strand of NZ_JALNTM010000002.1, from coordinate 223,885 downwards.
ACAACATACGGCCTTGCTCACCACCTGAAATCACTTTTACTGACTTCTTGATATCGTTTTGTGAAAACAGCATACGACCTAAGAAACTACGAACAACTTGCTCGTCGTCACCTTCTTGTTGCCATTGTTCCATCCACTCAAATAAGTTCATGTCTTGTTCGAACTCGTCAGCATGGTCTTGTGCGTAATAACCGATATTAGCGTTATCAGACCATTTAAATTCACCTTGTTTTGGTGCTAAACGACCAGCAAGGGTATTTAATAGTGTGGTTTTACCAACACCGTTCTCACCAATAATTGCAATGCGCTCGCCTACTTCAACTAGGCCTTCAAGGCCACTAAATAAAGTTTCTTCAAAGCCTTGTGTTAAATTTGTTAGCTCTAAGGCATTACGGAATAACTGCTTTTCTTGCTCAAAACGAATAAACGGGCTTTGACGAGAAGATGCTTTAACTTCTTCAAGCTGAATTTTATCAATTTGTTTAGCACGTGATGTGGCTTGTTTTGCTTTTGAAGCGTTTGCAGAAAAGCGCGATACGAACTGTTGAAGTTCGGCTATTTGGCTTTTCTTCTTGGCATTTTCGCTTAGTAGACGCTCACGAGCTTGCGTTGCAGCAAACATGTACTCATCGTAGTTACCCGGGTAAATACGAAGCTCACCGTAATCGATGTCGGCCATGTGTGTACATACTGAGTTTAAGAAATGACGGTCGTGCGAAATGATGATCATGGTGCAGTCACGCTGGTTTAGTACGTCTTCTAGCCACTTGATGGTGTAAATGTCCAAGTTATTGGTAGGCTCATCGAGTAGCATGATATCTGGATCAGAAAACAGCACCTGCGCAAGTAACACACGCAGTTTAAAACCCGGCGCAATTTCTGACATAGGGCCGTAGTGTTGCTCTGTGCCAATACCTACACCAATTAGTAACTCACCTGCTTTAGCTTCTGCTGAGTAACCATCCATTTCGGCAAATTCAGTTTCTAGGTCTGCTACGCGCATACCATCTTCTTCGCTCATCTCAGGTAAGCTGTAAATACGGTCACGTTCTTTTTTTACTTCCCACAGCTCTTTATGACCCATGATCACTGTGTCGATTACAGAAAACTCTTCGTAAGCAAACTGGTCTTGGTTTAGTTTAGCAATACGCTCGTTTGGATCTGTGCTGACATTACCTGAAGATGGCTCTAGTTCACCACTTAGGATTTTCATGAAGGTTGATTTACCACAGCCATTCGCACCGATTAAACCGTAACGGTTACCATCGCCAAATTTTGCTGAGATATTTTCGAATAAAGGTTTAGCACCAAATTGCATGGTGATATTAGCTGTACTAATGATAGCGGTACCCTCCAGCGGGTAAAAAGTAAAAACGAAACTGCGTGCAATTTTAAACTAAAGCCGCTTGGCACGCCATGAAAGTTTAATTAAATACACTTGCTCATTTTACAGGCTCATCACTATCGTCTACCTTTTATGAGCGCGCTCATTAAAATATATGAGCACGCTCACTTTTAAAATAACCATATAAAAACAGCAGGTTAAAAATGAGCAAACATGGCGATACTCATCAACGTATTTTAGAGGCTGCTTGGCGACTCTTTACTGAGCAAGGGTTTAACGATACTTCAACGCGGCAAATTTCAGCAGCAAGTAACATAGCGGTTGGTACCTTGTTTAATCATTTTGCAGATAAAGTGGCTATTTTAGAAGCTTGCCTCGAAGATAAATTTAATGATGTGTTAGAGCGCGCAAAAGAAACCGACATACACCGCCCTGCTCGCTTAAAGATTAATCATTACGCACAATATTTTTATCAGTTTTATTGTTTACATCACCGCTTTTATAAAGTGCTTTTTAGTCAGCGGCTATTTTCGCAAGCATTCCAACAACAACACATGGAATTAATCCAATCATTGGTTTTTGCCGACCAACCGCAATTTAATAAAGTGAAAGCAGCTATATTGCTCGACTGCTATTTTATGACCTTGTTGTATGGTTTAGGCGCAGAAACCCCAAACACTAAACTTATGCTCAGAACGCTAAGTCAGAAGGTGTCTGTTTTTTAGACTAGGTAACTCATTGATAATTCAACACAGTGAACCTAAAGTGAATAAATTTTCCTCTATGTAGGTTTGTTGCATGATAATTTTTCACTTTTGACCCTATTTTAGCTTTGATAATCTCCGCCTCTTAACTAAATTATACCTATTAGGGACAATATTTAATCAAGGTACTTTATGAAAAGAACACACACTGCCTTATTTGTTGCAGGTATGCTTGCCATACCTACAGCCAATGCCATCGAGATCTATAACGATCAAACCAATAGCGTTACTGTTGGTGGCTTTATCGATGCAAGAGTTATTAATACTCAAGGCGAAACAGAGGTAGTAAATGGTGCATCACGCATCAATTTTGATTTTAAGCGCCAATTAAAAAATGGCTGGCAAGCTTTTGCTCTACTTGAATGGGGAGTAAACCCTGTTGGTAGTAGTGATATCGTTTACAACAATCGCTTTGAAACAATTCAAGATGAGTTTTTATATAACCGTTTAGGCTATGTTGGTCTTAAACATGACGATTATGGCCAAGTGACATTAGGTAAACAATGGGGCGCATGGTACGACGTTGTTTACAACACCAACTACAGCTTAGTGTGGGATGGTAACGCTGCAGGTGTTTATACCTACAATAAAGATGATGGTGCTGTGAATGGTACAGGCCGCGGCGATAAAGTACTGCAGTATCGTAATACCTGGGGTGATTTTCATTTAGCGCTACAAGCACAGCTAAAGTCTGATGAATTTTATACCTGCGACATCGTTGATATTTCAAGAAGTTCTTGTGAAGTACTTTGGAACCAAGGAAACAATGCTGCACAAAAAGTAGAATTTAACTCGACTTATGGCGCTGCACTCACCTACTCGGTTAGCCCTAATTTAAAAGTCACTGCCGGTGTTAACCGCGGCCAGTTCGATATTGTGTACGCAGGTGGCAGAAATCAATCAGTAAACGATTTAATTTATGGTATGGGCATAACCTATGGTGATTTTTATAAACCAGGTTGGTATGCATCAGCGAATATAAATAAAAACGAAAACCACGATACAGACAACTTAGGCCGCTTAATAAAAGATGCTGTTGGTCTAGAGTCTATTTTAAGCTATCGCTTTGATAATGACATTCGTACCTTTGTTGCTTATAACGTTTTTGATGCAGGTAGTGACTATGTTATTCAGCCAAACTTTAATGCCGACCCTGAAGATGTATTCAAACGCCAATTTGCAGTAATTGGTGCACACTACTTTATGGCTGAAGACACCATTTTATATATCGAAGCCCGTAAAGATTTCAGCGATTTTTCGAGTAATGACGCAGAGCAAGAAGCACAGATGTCACAAACCGAAGATGACGGTATTGCCATCGGTTTTAATTACACTTTGTAGTTACGATAAACACTAAGCCCACTATTGTGGGCTTTTTTCTAATCTAATTGCACACTTTCAAGATTGTTCGCAATATCAATCAACGTCTGCTATTACTTAACAACCATAAAACTAAAATACGTCAATATTTGAGGTTGTTGTGTCTAACAAGGTAAAGCTAATTCTACTTTCATCAATATCTAGCGTTTCGTTCATGCTCTTTCACTGGCTAACAAATGTCAAAGAGTCGGATACGGTACTGGGTGTTAGTTCCGATTTATCGGGTGGTTTAGTAATGGGCTTTGCTATTGGTGTGATGCTAGTTACATTAAGCACACTCAAGTCAAACAAGTATTGAGTGTTTTTAGAAAACAAACGTTTAAACCCTTTTGACACTTCGCTCCCAAAGAATGTGATTGTGGCTAATTATTTCATGAGCTCCTTTTTAGATCCTACACACTTACCCTGTTTATTAAGAAGCTTAAAATTAGGGGTTATGCCCAGATTGAAATTAAACCAAAAATAGTATGATGTGTTCTTTTTGTGGTTAATGACTATTACAATGAATAATCACGTTCTACTTTAGCAATACGCGTTGTAAAGGCGCTGTACCATTTGTCTCTGCCGAGCTGCTGGGCGTTTAAATGCTCAACGTTTTGTTTCCAGGCTTTTATTGCATCTAAGCTTTGCCAATACGACACCGTAATACCCATACCATCACGAACAGACTCTATACCTAAAAATCCAGGTTGTTGCTCTGCAAGTTCTACCATTCTATTAGCTACTTCTTCATAACCGGCGGTATCGTTAGATAAGGTATTCGTAAATATCACTGCATAATAAGGAGGTTTTGGTGTATTCGCTATCATGGCTGTTACTTCCCTCTACTTGGTTCAAAACCATCATAACATGGAATTTTTTCGTCAAATGTATCCCAATTTGCTTTAGAGCTTACAAAGTTATGACTGATCGGGCGCTCGTTTATATCGCTATCTAATAAACCTAAGCGAATACGTAAGCGGCTTGGGTCATCTTTATTCTCGCTATAAATAGGCGAGCCACAACAGCTACAAAAATAGCGAGTTCTGCCGGGTTTAAATTCAAACGCGCTTAGATGCTGCTTACCTTCTGTGAGGTTAAAACCATCTCGTTGAATAAAGCCATTGGTTGCGTAGGCTGTGCCTGAGTTTTTACGACATAAAGAACAATGACAATGAATAATTGAATCTATGCCACCAGCAATAGTTACTTTTACTTTGCTGCACAAACAACTTCCTTGATACATAGTCCCTCTCTCGTTTAAAGATTAATAACCGCGATGCTTCCAAAATTCAGTGGCAGTGCCTTCGGCTTCCTTTAATAAGTTAAAGGATTTATCGGCAATTATATGGCCATTTAACTCAATAGTCATGCGCCAAATACCAACTTTATTATCAACAGGTGCCCATATCGTATCACCTAAATAAAACTGCCAATCGTTTGTTTTAACGTACTGCTCGCCCTCAAATGGTGGCATGATCTCGCCATCTTCATCGGGGATATCTGGGTGGTAAACGCAAAATTTAATTTTTTGTCCTTTGGCCTTTTTAATATTAACAATAAAGCCAAATTCAATATCTAACTGTGCAGGAACGTCTGTTGTAAATTCGGTAATTTGTGGCAGGTCTTTTTCTTTTGCATCCCAATGACTGTAAATACCGTAACTTTCAATGCTGGTAATTGGTTTGGCCTTTGCCATAGTTGCTGGCGCTCCTTTGTGAAAATAAGGCGCTATTTTATAGTAGCAACTCTAGCAGAACAAGATTGTACTATTATAGTAATTAGCTAACGTATTTTACCCAGTGCGCGTCATGTTGTTGAAAGCCACATTTAGTTAAAAGCTTAATACTTGCGCTGTTATTTGGGTTAACTAAAGCTACCACACTGTTTAGCGGAGCAGGTACAAAGGTCGTCAGTTTTTCAAATAGCCTATCTAGTACCTTTTGCATTATTCCTTTGCCAAAGTATTTTGACGATAACTCAAACCCCAACATGCCCTGCCCGTCAATTATGTTAAATATGCCTACGCTGCCAATAACCTGCCCACTACTTCGTAAAACAATAACTAAACGAATGCCTTGTTGATTATAAAAACGTTCTATGTCTCCTTGAATAAAGTCATACACGTCACCTTTCGTTATATCAGCGCCGTAATCGTTAAACGTTTGTACTTGCGGATCTTTTAAAATATCCCATATCGCTTGGCAATCTTTATGTCGAATTGGGCGTAAGTCAAAGGCTATGTCATCGTGGCTAGACACGTTAATTTCTTCTTTTTGCTTTATGAGCTGGCATTATTGTCTTACTATAAACGCAATTTCAAGCAATTAGATTAAGTTCGATGAGTGAAGAATTTAAAGTAATTCAACCTACCACCACAGTATACTGTAAAGAACGCGGTGAAGGCTGGACCTTAACAGGGATCACCAGTATTGATGAACATACATCTGTAATGTTCGATGGCGTAAGATATACCTTACCGGCCCGTGAAATTGTTGAGGTATTATTGCCACAACAACTCGAGCGAGAGAAAAACCAACAATAAAAAAGCCAGCATTAAGCTGGGCTGATACTTTATTAGGGATCTACTTATGTAGATCCCTTTTCATTTATATGCTTAAAATCATGCCTTTAGCATTAGACAATGATCACAGATACCATTCACGAGCAAGTATTAACCATTTAATATCAGCAACTTAAATGTCTAATTGAAATTTTTCATATTATTACTAGAATTGATTTCTAGGGGGATCAATAGACAGAGTAGTAATAATAGACACCGAGACAAAAGGCTTGTCTCCTCACAAAGGCAATCATCGCATTATAAACCTTGCTGCCGTAGAAGTTATTGATGGCGATATTACGGGCAGTATCTTTCACTACTTCATAAACCCCGAAGGTAAGAAAAGTACATCTGAAGCCCACGCAGTACACCAAATTCAAGATTCATTTTTACTTGATAAGCCAACCTTCTGCCAGATAGCTGAAGAGTTTTTAGAGTTTATCGATGGAGCAAGGCTTTCCTTTTTCCATTCAGAATTCGACATAGACTTCCTTCAAGCTGAAATTGATAGATGTGGTTTAGATATTGTCTTCAAAAGAGATTACGATGTATCTTGTCTGATGAAAGACTTCGCTAAAAGGGAAAACGATGGTAGGTACGTTAAATTAGATAATGCTTGTATTCGTTACGGCATAGACATTGCTGAAAGAAAAACTCACGGTGCAGCAATCGATGCCTTTATCACCGCAGAGCTTTACATTAAGTTTCATTATTCAGGTGACAAGCCACTTTCAAAAACACCTCACCAGAATGAGCGAGATGAACCAACTGCTTTTCCAATACCAAGAGCATACAAAGATCCCATAACGGGCAAAGCTATTCAACTAAACTACTGCAAGAACCCGAATTGTCGAAACTATGGAGTAGTTGCCCTCAATCCTAAGCGTAAAGAGGACGGCTCTTTAATGCGTGGGTTAGGTAATGATTACAGGTTTACTAAAACGAAGATAGGTCGAGTGTTAACTTGCACCATCTGTGGAACAAGCACGAAGCTGATCAACAACAAAGCTTTTGTTGAAGAGGCAAATAGGCAGAAGCAAATATTTTCCATAAAAGAGATATGTTGCCCTGATAAGAAACTAGAAACATCTAGACGAAGAACCAGGCCATGTAGAAACGCCACTGTAAATTGGCTAGACAAACCAAAGCGTTACACGTTAAGGGGTACAGTGCCCTCTACAGTGGAATCACTAAAGCATCGAGAAGCGCAAAGACTCGAATGTAATGCTTGCCACAATCCTTTTCACATTCCATTGAATGCGGAGTACGGTCAAAAAAGAGCTGGCATCAATGCAATACTGTTCGGGATGCTTGTTAACAAGGGTATCGTCAACAGAATGGAAGAAATTTTAGGTGTACCTATCACCTTAATTTACCACCGTATTGAGTTTTTCTTTAACCAGTGTGTGGAGTTTGACCGTTGGCACATTCAAAACAACATTCAGGCTTTAAAGGGCAAGACCTTAGAAGTCAGGACAGGCAACACTACCTGTCTAACTGGAGTGACAAAAGAGATAGTCGCCCTACAAAACTAGTTAATACCTCAACGGTAGACAATAAAACTCGGTTTGTATTTGCTAGTACAGTTAATTTCGACACCACTTCAGACTGGGAGGTAATAAAAAGAGACATTAGTAGGTGCAGTGACCTTAAAAAACCTGAGCATAAGAGAAGGTATGGTCAATACGTCTTATCTCATCAAGAAGTTGAAAGCGATGACGTTGGTGATGCCCTTGCTCTGAAAGCGCCAAGTAAAAATCTGTTAGTACAACAAACCTATTCATTAATGGCGCACCTTGAACAAATGAAACAATACATAAATGAGGCTCGTTATACTCGTTTGTTTGCCGATGCCGACGAAGGCTTTGAACTTGGTATTGGATTAGTTATGAAAGAGCAGATTGCGGCCAATAAACTCTACCCTGTGCTTGTTAAGGCAGAAAGGAACAATGCAAGTCAAATGCAAGACAAGCGTGCCTGGTCAGAACAAGTTCTTCTTAAGCATGGGGTTACGATGAGCGATATAAAGAGGGCCAAAGTAGATAGAGATAAGTTAGTTCAAATATCGCAACAGTATTGGGCTGCCGAGATGCACAAACGTAGCATTGAATCAGGATCAGCTAAATCAGAGTGGCTAGTTCATCCGTTTCCTAAATCCAGGCACTCTGTTCAAGTAAAGCCACTAGTAGGCTTTCATGGTGCTGTATCCCTCAGTCAATTGCTGTCTGAAAACTTACTAGATGTATCCACATATGGCGTTGATAATTACTTCCAAATGATACGCCGTCGGATCAATATGTTCGAGCGTCCAATAACTTCTGCAACAAACAGTAAGAGATGGAATGGATACGCTTCATACAACCCGAAATGGGCGGTTATGATTATTGAGATATTGAGGGTCTACAATAATTACGTGCTGACCGACGAAAAATCACTTAGGAATAAAGGTCTGCGTCAGGAACCAACAACACCAGCTAAAAAACTTGGCATTGCCGATAAAAAATATACAATTAATGATATATTAGACTTTACAGTCGCGAGCAAAATTAAGAATTTACAACAAGGAAATCAATGATTAAAGGAATAGAGAAGAGAACAAAGCTAGCTCTGTGGGTGTCAGCTTTCGCAATATTGATAATGGCCTTTCAATGGACGATCATTGACTGGATAACTCCTTTTTTGATGATGCCGCTGATGCTTGCGGTGTTTGTTATTTTTTTAACAGGGGTTGGTTTTAGCCTTTCATGCCTGTTTAAATTCAAAGAGATTCGTTGGCTTGCAACAATTCCTTTAGCAATCCAGTTGGTTGCCTTTGCCATTCTAGAGCTTGTTCCTTTCACAAAGCTATGGATAGATGCTGATTTCCATTTATATGAATCCCAACGTCAAGAAGTCGTTCAGAGGGTATACTCTGGCGAACTTATTTCAAATGTAAAACACAACTCCTCGTTGATAGCACTAGGCTCTGAGTATTCAAAAATATCAATGGGGGGAAACGAAATTGTGGTTCAAGATATCGAAGGGTTGAAATACGTTTTCTTCTTTACCTTTAGGGGAATATTAGATAATTATTCTGGATTTCTATATGTCCCTGACGGCGGCGATCCAAGGAATTATGCAGATTTAGATGAAGACGATGTAACTCAAATAATAAAATACGCTGACAATTGGTATTACACTTCACATCATTAATTACAGTAAAGCTATTAACATGTTGTTTTTATTGGGTATAAAGATGCTCTCGAATGTAATTTATGACATTGCATCACTATTAAACAACTGATTTAACTATGAAATAAAAAAGGGATCTGAGTTTTCAGATCCCTATTTAAGTATCAGCCCAGCATTAAGCTGGCTTTTTCGTGTTTAAGATTAACGTAATGCGTTAATACGCTCATCAAGTGGTGGGTGTGATGAGAATAACTCGGCAACACCTTTACCGCTTGCAATACCAAATGCCATCATTGAACCTTCTAGTTGTGATGGGTGGTTTTGTTTTAAACGCTCAAGGGCGCTACGCATTTTATCTGCACCTACTAGTTTTGCTGCACCGGCATCCGCAGAGAATTCGCGTTTACGGCTATAGTAAGCAACAATCACACTTGCTAGAACACCAAATAACATTTGGAAAATCATATCGAACAAGAAGTATGTCCAGCTACTACCGCCCTCTTCTTCATCACTATTAAGGAAGTTATCAACAATACCTGCCAATACTTTCGCCATAAAGATAACAAAGGTATTCACTACACCTTGAATAAGAGTAAGCGTTACCATGTCACCATTTGCAATGTGTGACACCTCATGAGCCAATACCGCCTCAGCTTGATCTTGATTCATGTTGTGTAATAAACCTGTGCTCACAGCCACCAGCGAATTGTTTTTGCTTGGGCCGGTCGCAAATGCGTTCATTTCAGGGCTATCGTAAATAGCCACTTCTGGCATCGCGATACCTGCTTTTTTAGCTTGCGCTGCTACCGTCGAAACTAACCATTGTTCTGTTTCAGAACGAGGCTGTTCAATAACATGTGCACCGGTTGATTTTTTTGCCATCCATTTCGACATAAATAACGAAATAAACGATCCACCAAAACCAAATACAGTTGAGATAACTAAAATGCCGCCTAAACTGCGATGGCTAATACCCAGTACGCTCATCACAATAGACAACACAATACCTAACACTAGCATTACCGCTAAGTTTGTAAGTAGAAACAAAAATACACGCTTCATAAAAACCTCAGAATAAACATACCAATTGTATTAACTAACGACATGGTTAAAAATCGTTAGTTAATAAAATTATCTGGGTGTTCTACCAACTCAGTTTAGGGCTTATGCAATTGGTTGCAAGGAACTAATTGCAACCAATTGTGACAGAGTATGTCAAAAGTAACAACTCAATTATTATGGGTTGATAGATAAAATTTCAAGTAAGGTTTTGTAAATTTTTAATTTAGGGGTGCCGTCTGTATACGGACTAATCGCTAAAAGCGGGAAAGGTAATGCTGATTTTAGTGTTTCTAAATTGGCCTCTTGTTCACGCATGTTTGGGTCTACATGATTTGCTATCCAACCCACACAATTTACACCAAGCGCTTTAAAGTGAGCAGCTGTCAATAGTGCGTGATTAAGGCAACCAAGCTTCATGCCTACTACTAGCACAACATTAAGGTTTTGTGATTTAACCCAATCGCTGAGTAAATCGGTTTCGTTGATAGGTAAACACCAACCGCCTGCACCTTCTGTAAGAATATAGTCGGTATTGAGTGCTTTTACATTTGCATAAGCAACATTAAGTTTATCAAATGTCAGTCTGTCCCCTACTTGGTCTGCTGCAATATGCGGTGCAATGGGTGGCTCATAGGTAAAGGGGTTAACTATGTTATATTTAACCCCAATTGATGAGCTTTCCATTAAGGTTAATGCATCATCATTGACTAACTGACCAAATGCTTCTTCTGCACCTGCTGCAATAGGTTTAAAACCCACCGCACGCTGTTTATATTGAGCTAGTAAGTTTAATAATAAACTGGTGACATGGGTTTTTCCGGCATCGGTGTCTGTACCCGTGATAAAAAATTCTTTCATTTTTGAGTTAATTCTATTTTTCGAGTTCTAAAAGGACAACTTGATAGCTCACTCTAGCATGCCCATCAACCAGAGGGTATGCCCTACAAACACTATTAAGTGCCTGCCTCGTTAATAACCCTTGGCGTTTTTGCTTAGTTTGCAATGATGTAGCACCAATCGCTTTTATTGAACGCAGTGCTTCTAATGGAGAGTTATAAGCATCTATATAACATCTATCGGCTGCAAAGTTCAGTTTAAACCCCGCCAATTTTGCATACTCAATAATGTGACTAGCACTATGAAACTGATTAATATGGCTTTGCTCGTCTAAACAAGCAAATGCCTGTTTGATTTCTTTAAGTGATCCATCTACAACACAGCTTAAATAAACCTTACCACCTGCTTTTAGTGAATAAAAAAGACTTTTAAGTAGCCCTTTTAAATCAGCAGACCATTGCATTGCAAAATTACTAAACACACAATCTAGCGAATTTTGCTGTAATGGTAGGTTGTCCATATCAGCACACACTTTTAAACAATGCGGGTTTTGTTCTGTGCTGAGCATGGAATGACTTAAGTCCATTGCCAATACAGTATCAAAGTGTGTTTTAAGCATTGCCGTGTTAACTAAAGGCCCTGCACCTAAATCAAGGCAAGTACCCTGCTGATGTTTACTGGCCATCATTTTGAATAAGTGCGCAGCCGCTTGTTTTTGAACATTAGCATGGCTCGCGTAATTTGCAGCCGCTTTAGAGAACTTAGTTTGTGTTGTTAGCTTATTACTGTGTTGAAAGCTTAGAGGCGCTTGCAGTTGAACACTCATAAACACTCCACTAGCGAATCAACAAGCTGTTTTATATCGTCAGCTTGATGCGCGCTACTTATGGTTACTCTAAGTCGTGCCGTATTAAATGGCACCGTGGGCGGTCGAATAGCGGTTAACCACACGCCTTTATCTTTAAGCTTATTAGCAACGGCAAGCGTGTGTTCTGCATCGCCCAATACCAAAGGTTGTATAGCCGTTGTTGATTCCATTAATGCTAAGTTACGCTCTTTGGCAAGTTCTCTAAAGTAGGCAATATTTTCTGTAAGCAGAGAGCGTCTCTTATCAGCTTTTATTAACTTTTCGAGTCGTTCAAGAGTACAACTAGCCATCAGTGGTGACATCGCCGTTGAATATATGTATTCACGATTAAACTGCAACATGTAATCAATCATTTGCTTTGATGCAAGCAAGCAAGCGCCACTACTTGCTAGCGCCTTGCCAAAGGTGATAATCAGTAAATCAGGCTTGATTGCCTCACAACTGCCTAAGCCTTGCTCGCCTAATACGCCAAAGCCATGGGCGTCATCAATCATCAACCACGCATTGTATTGTTTAGCAAGTTTATAGAGTGCTTCTATGGGTGCTTGATCGCCATCCATCGAAAACACCCCTTCGCTCACTATGAGCTTATGCTTTGCTTTTGACTTTTGTAACCGAGATTCTAAGTGCCTAAGGTCGTTATGATTAAACCGCACCATAGCAGCGGCAGAATGAAGGCCGCCATCAATTAGGCTGGCATGATTAAGCTTATCTTGAAAAATTGCCGATGATTGCGCCACGCTTTTATCTTGAAACAACGCTTTTAATACGCTGCTATTAGCACTAAATCCGCTATTAAATAACATGGCGCTTTCATAGCCTAATAACTCGCATAAACGCTGCTCAAGCTGTTGTTGTGGTTTATTATAACCATTCACTAATGCTGAACTGTGGCTACCTAGATGCTGCGCTTGTATTTCAATAAAATCATCAGCAAAGCCAAGATAGTCATTACTGGCGAAATTTAAATACTGTTTACCTGCAACCTGAATAAAGCGCCCACTTGATTGCTCAACAAGTTGGCGCTTTCTCAGTAATGAATCTGCTTGTCGCTCAACAAGATGCTCGGCAATAAAATCAAAAGCCATTTAAATATTACGCTTCGTAAAATAGTTCTGATGTTGCTTTATCAGCAACTTTTGATGAAAGTGATGCTGCAACCGCTTCATCAGAATAATCTTCACGGGTTTCTGGGTTCATGCCTAATTTTTTAATCAGCATCATGTCAGCGTCTGCTTCAGGGTTTTCTGTAGTCAGTAGTTTATCACCGTAGAAAATTGAATTAGCACCAGCAAAGAAACACATAGATTGCATTTGTTCATTCATTGCCGTACGACCAGCTGATAAACGAACATAGCTTTTCGGCATCATGATACGTGCAACAGCAATGGTACGAATAAACTCAAAGTGATCTAAGTCTTCGACATCTTCAAGTGGCGTGCCTTTAACCTTAACCAACATATTAATTGGCACACTCTCTGGCTGCTGCGGCAAATTAGCTAATTGCATTAATAAACCAAAACGGTCAGCAGCCTGCTCGCCCATACCAACAATACCGCCAGAACACACTTTCATGCCGGCATCACGCACGTTATCGATGGTGTTTAAACGGTCTTGGTAAGTACGTGTCGTAATGATCTGCTGGTAATACTCAGGGGATGTATCTAGGTTATGGTTGTAATAATCAAGGCCCGCGTCTTTTAATGCATGGGCTTTTTCGTTATCTAGCATGCCAAGGGTCATACAGGTTTCAAGGCCTAGCTCTTTAACCTCTTTTACCATTTTTGAAATATAAGGCATGTCACGTTCTTTCGGATCAGACCACGCCGCACCCATACAAAAACGAGTTGCGCCTTTTTCTTTGGCAACACGCGCTTGCTCAACCACTTTTTCTACTTCCATAAGGCGTTCACGGTCTAAGTCTGTTTTATAATGACCTGACTGAGGACAATATTTGCAATCTTCTGGGCAAGCACCGGTTTTAATCGATAACAAAGTAGAAATTTGTACTTCATTTGGGTTGAAGTTTTCACGATGCACACTGGCCGCTTTAAATAACAAATCATTGAACGGCATTTCGAATAATGCTTTTACTTCTTGGTGAGTCCAATCGTGACGGACAACTGCGTGCTCCATAATAGTCTCTTTTTTTAAATTATTGGGACGGTTTGATTGGCTTAGTCTACGACTTGACGTAACATTGTCAACGAATCGAAGTGATATAAAGTTTACATATGATTAATAAACAACCAATAGATTTAGATTTTGATCGTGAGCATATTTGGCACCCTTATACTTCTATGACTCAGCCCCTTCCCGTTTACCCTGTCAGTCATGCCAATGCAAATCGTATTTTCTTAGAAACAGGCGAAAGCCTAATAGATGGTATGGCCTCTTGGTGGAGTGCGATTCATGGTTACTGCCACCCTGTTTTAAATGAAGCAATAACAGCACAAGTTAGCAAAATGAGCCATGTCATGTTTGGTGGTTTAACTCATGAGCCTGCTGTTGAGCTGTGTAAAAAGCTAGTCAGTATCACACCTGAATCACTCGATAAGGTGTTCTTAGCCGACAGTGGCTCTGTGAGTGTTGAAGTTGCAATAAAAATGGCCTTGCAGTACTGGCTTAGCCAAGGTTACACCAGCAAACAAAAATTAATGACTCCGCTTAAGGGCTACCATGGCGATACCTTTGCAGCCATGAGCGTTTGCGATCCGGTTAATTCAATGCACAGCATGTACTCAGGGTTTTTACCTGAACATGTTTTTGTACCTGCGCCGAGTGCTAAATTTAATGGTGAGTTTAGCCCTGCTGAAGCTGATACGCTTGAAAGCTATTTTGCTGCTCATCATCAAGATGTTGCGGCATTTATCATTGAACCCATAGTACAAAATGCTGGGGGAATGAATTTTTACCACCCTGATTACTTAAAACACTTACGCATTCTGTGTGATAAGTATGATGTTTTACTTATTTGTGACGAAATCGCTACAGGCTTTGGTCGCACCGGCACCTTGTTTGCTGTTGAGCACGCCAACATTGAGCCGGATATTTTATGTATAGGCAAAGCATTAACGGGCGGAATGATGACGCTCTCAGCGACATTAACCACCAGCAAAGTCGCTATTGGCATTAGTGAAGGTGAAGCCGGCGTATTAATGCATGGCCCAACATTTATGGGTAACCCACTTGCTTGTGCCACAGCCTGCGCGAGTATTGATTTACTGTTAGAGCAACCGTGGCAAGAACAAATTGAACATATAAATGATGTACTAACAACCCAGCTTGCTAAGAGTAAGCAGCTCGATGAAGTCGTTGATGTGCGAACATTGGGGGCAATTGGAGTTGTTGAGCTTAATAGAAGTGTAGATATTGCAAAAATTCAACGCTTTTTTATCGAGCAAGGTGTGTGGATACGCCCGTTTGGCAAGTTAGTTTATTTGATGCCGCCTTACATAAGCGACGAACAAAGCTTAACTACGTTATGCAATGCTATTTATGCAGCCATTGAACAACAGGCGTATTGAAGACATTAAAAAAGGAAGCTAATGCTTCCTTTTCCTTTAAACTTTACCACTCAAACATATATGCCATTTTACTGATCATTCGAAGTGGTACTTTATGTTCACAGCGCTTAGCGTAAAGATGTTGCAATGATTTATCTTTAATTTCACCAACGATCACTTCTTTTACTTGATAACCCAGTGCAGTGGCCGCTTGTGCGTAGGCGATAAATTCCCACTTTTTAATATTAGTGTTATCCACAATTACTAACGGGATTTCTTCTGCTAAGGCATTAATAAAGCGTGCAAGGTTTAGATTGTGATACTCAGATAACTTGTACTTATCAAATTGATACACACCTTCGCTATTATAAAAATAATCATCTGTTGCGCACACGACATAATCACTTTCATTACCAGCTACCAACTCATCAGCAAGGCTTTGTGCGTAATATGATTTACCTGAGCCTGGTAAGCCGCGAAGAATAAAAACTTGTTTCATAGCACCTGTTATACAATTTAATTAAAGACTAAAGGACAGTTATCCTATTGAGAATTGTTAATAATGCCACAAAATAACCAATTAGCGCAGCGAGAATTTAAATAAACGCAAATTTTACGCAAAATATTGCTGCTATTTTACTCAATTGAAGAAAAACTACTAAAGAGTACGCCTCAATAGTTTTTTTATTTGATTTACGAGGGTAAGATAGTCGATTCAAGTGCAATGCACAGCATTATTATATTAGGCAACTTATATCATTGGAGTGAAGATGAGCCATTTAGCGATTTCAGAGCTATTAAAAGGCAAGGTTGCGGTAGACAGCCAAGTAACAGTAAAAGGCTGGATCCGTACACGCCGCGATTCAAAAGCAGGAATTTCATTTTTAGCCGTTCATGACGGTTCGTGTTTTGATCCTATTCAAGCGGTAGTACCTAATTCACTCAATAATTATGATGAAGTAACACGTTTAACTGCCGGTTGTTCTGTATCTGTAACAGGTGTTCTTGTACCTTCTGCGGGTCAAGGCCAGTCTTTCGAAATTCAAGCTAACTCTGTAGAAGTATTAGGTTGGGTTGAGAATCCAGACACCTACCCTATGTCTGCGAAACGTCACAGCATTGAATATTTACGTGAGCACGCACACCTTCGCCCTCGTACTAACATCATGGGCGCGGTAACCCGTGTACGTAACTGTTTAGCACAAGCGATTCACCGTTTTTATCACGAGCAAGGCTACTACTGGATCAGCACACCGATCATCACTGCAAGTGACTGTGAAGGCGCCGGTGAAATGTTCCGTGTATCTACTTTAGATATGCAAAACTTACCACGCACAGATAAAGGCGACATCGATTACAGTGAAGACTTCTTCGGTAAAGAAGCATTCTTAACAGTATCTGGTCAATTAAATGGTGAGACATATGCCTCAGCAATGTCAAAAATCTATACCTTTGGCCCTACTTTCCGTGCTGAAAACTCAAACACATCTCGTCACTTAGCAGAGTTTTGGATGGTTGAACCTGAAGTTGCATTCGCAGATTTAGAAGATATCGCAAAACTTGCTGAAGACATGCTGAAATATGTTTTCAATGCAGTATTAACTGAGCGCCGTGACGATATGGAATTCTTTGCACAACGTGTTGAGAAAACCGCTATCTCTCGTTTAGAAGAGTTCGTAACTAAAGATTTCGCGCAAGTTGATTACACAGATGCTATCGAAATCTTAAAAGCGTGTGGCAAGAAGTTCGAATACCCTGTTGAATGGGGTGTAGATTTACAGTCTGAGCACGAACGTTACCTTGCTGAAGAGCACTTTAATGCGCCAGTAGTTATCAAAAACTACCCGCGTGATATTAAAGCCTTCTACATGCGTCAAAACGAAGACGGCAAAACAGTAGCTGCAATGGACGTAGTTGCACCAGGTATTGGTGAAATCATTGGTGGTTCTCAACGTGAAGAGCGTCTAGATGTACTAGATAAGCGTCTAGAAGAAATGGGCTTAAACAAAGAAGATTACAGCTGGTACCGCGACCTACGTAAATACGGCACTGTACCGCACTCAGGTTTTGGTCTAGGTTTTGAGCGTTTAGTTGCATATGTAACAGGTATGGGTAACGTACGTGACGTTATCGCCTTCCCTCGTACAAAAGGCAACGCGACTTACTAATGAGTAACGCTACATAATCTAAAAGCCGCTTTCGAGCGGCTTTTTTGTGTGTAAATCATTAAATATTTTAAAGTTTACAGCCTAAAGAATTAGCAAAGCCAGACATATTGCCTATATTGATAGGAAGCTAACTATTAAGGAGTTTGTGTCTATATGCTATTTCGCTCTATGAAAGCCCTTTTGCTATCTACAACCCTTATCTCTGCACATAGTGCGTATGCAATTGAAGAAAATATTAATTCGAAGCCTATTTTTATTGCAGGCTCAACCACAGTGACAGAATTATTAGTCGATATAAAAGACGACTTAAGCCAAGAGTTTGGCAATAGTATCCAAATTAGGCCAATGGGCAGTGATAAAGGCATTAAAGCAATTGCCGAAAATGTTATAGATATCGGCACTAGCTCGCGTTATTTAACAAAAGAAGAACAACAACGCTGGCCCTTTTTGCGGCAAATAATCATAGCCCAAGATGCAATCGCATTTTTTGTAAACAAAAACTTAAACATCACTGAGCTTACCACTAAAAAGCTTAGCGATATTTACCAAGGAAAACTAAAGGCATGGTCTGAGGTTTCGCCTTATACTCCAGAGCTAAGCGCAAAAAATGATGAGATCCTGCTTTTTAGCAAAGGCACTAGTCATGGTAGTTTTGACGTCTTTTTAGAGTATTTAAATTTAGATTATATTCAAGAACCAGGCAGTAACTCTATACGCTTAAAAATGGCGGGTAATAGAGGTTTATTTTCTAAACAAAAAGTAGAGCTTTACGATCAGTTCAATCAAGCGCTTGGGATAGTGCAGCGTATTCCTAATGCCATTGCCTACGATTCATATGGCGCTATTAGTAAATTAGAAAATGATAGACGTATTAATCGAGTAACGTTACTAGAGATAGATGGGGTAAGCCCTTCCGTTGAATCAATTCAAAGTGGCGACTATGCCTTTGTTAGACCACTTGTGCTAATCATTAATACACAATCACCTCGTTCAAAAAAGATTGGCGACAAGCTCGCTGTGATTGTTAAATCAAACAAGATACAACAGAAAATGCTTGAGTTTGGTTACCTTCCGGTAAAATAGTTAAACGAAAAAAAGCTGCGCACCTGAAAGGTGAACAGCTTTTAACAACCAGAATCGTTATGAATTACAGAGCGCTTTCAAGCTCTGGTAACACATCAAATAAATCAGCAACTAAACCATAGTCAGCGACTTGGAAAATTGGTGCGTCAGGGTCTTTGTTGATGGCAACAATCACTTTTGAGTCTTTCATACCCGCTAAGTGTTGAATAGCACCACTGATACCCACAGCAATATATAAATCTGGGGCAACAATTTTACCTGTTTGACCTACTTGCATATCGTTTGGTACAAAGCCCGCATCAACAGCAGCACGTGAAGCACCAATGGCTGCGCCTAGTTTGTCGGCAATACCATTTAATAACGTAAAGTTTTCACCATTTTGCATACCACGACCACCTGAAATAACCACAGGTGCTGCAGTAAGCTCTGGACGCTCAGACTCAGTTTGTTCTTCTGATACAAACTCACTCAGACCAACAGAACCTTTACCAGCAACACTAGTTACAGCTACTGGCGCTTGCTCTTGTGCAATATCAAAGCTACTTGCACGAACAGTAATAACCTTTTTGCTATCCAGTGATTTAACTGTGGCAATTGCATTACCTGCGTAAATAGGACGCTTAAAGGTATCTGCATCAATAACGTCGATGATTTCAGAGATTTGCGCTACATCTAAAAGTGCAGCAACACGTGGCATAAAGTTTTTACCCGTTGTTGTTGCGCTTGCGACAATGTGTGAATAGTTATCAGCTAAAGATAAAACCAAATCAGCTAGGTTTTCTGCAAGTTGATTAGCATAAGCTGCATCATCGGCAATAAGTACATTGCTAACACCTGCAATTGATGCTGCTTGCTCACTCATTGCAGCTAAGTTTTCGCCTGCAAGTAGTAAATCTACATCAAAGCCTAGTTTAACAGCAGCAGTAATAGTTTTATTGGTTTCAGGCTTTAGAACACCTTTATCGTGTTCGGCTATCACTAATGTTTTCATTTAGATCACCTTCGCTTCTGTTTTTAACTTTTCTACTAATGTCGCAACATCTTCAACGACAATGCCACCACTGCGTTTTTCTGGCTCGTTTACTTCTACCAGCTGTACGCGAGGCGCAAGGTCTACACCTAGGCTATCAGCAGCAATTACATCAAGAGGTTTACGCTTTGCCTTCATAATGTTTGGTAATGAAGCATAGCGTGGTTCATTTAAACGTAAGTCTGTGGTTACGATAGCGGGTAGTTTAAGAGCAACTGTTTGTAAGCCACCGTCTACTTCACGCGTTACATTAACGGTACCTGCTTGAACATCTACTTTAGATGCAAAAGTACCTTGGCCACGACCCGTTAAAGCAGCAAGCATTTGACCAGTTTGATTGTTGTCAGAGTCAATCGATTGCTTACCTAAAATAACCAGCTCAGGTGATTCTTGCTCTACAATCTTGCTAAGTAATTTAGCAACATGTAAAGATTCAAGCTTTTCTTCTGTTTCAATATGAATGGCTTTATCAGCACCGAGTGCTAAGGCCGTACGTAATTGCTCTTGAGATGATTTATTACCAATAGTTACAGCAACAACCTCAGTGGCAGTTCCTGCTTCTTTTAAACGAATAGCTTCTTCAATTGCAATTTCACAAAACGGGTTCATCGCCATTTTTACATTAGCTAGATCAACATCCGTTTTATCGGCTTTTACGCGTGCTTTGACGTTGTAGTCAATTACTCTTTTAATTGGAACGAGGACTTTCATCGTGACTCCATCAATTGTGTGTTCTCAAAGTTGACCTAAACGTCAACTTATTTATTTTATGAATTCAGACTACTTCCTGTTGACGTAAACGTCAACCTAAAATAACCTTAAAGTATTCACAGCCTGTAACGTTTCATTTGCAAGTATGAAATAAGGTTCTTTACAGCAGGTCCGTCACCGAGAAGAGGTTTATATGGTCGAACGCGAAACCATGGAATTTGATGTAGTCATCGTGGGCGCAGGCCCAGCAGGTTTATCAACTGCGATTAGATTGGCTCAACAAGCACAAGAAAAACAACAAGAATTAATGATCTGTGTGGTAGAAAAAGGCTCTGAGGTGGGCGCACACATTTTATCGGGTGCGGTTTTTGAAACCAAAGCACTAGATGAGTTATTACCTGATTGGCAGACATTAGGCGCTCCTGTTACCACTAAAGTAACGCAAGATGATATTTAC
The DNA here is from genome assembly GCF_023161845.1 of Pseudoalteromonas sp. 2CM39R. Lineage (NCBI taxonomy): Bacteria > Pseudomonadati > Pseudomonadota > Gammaproteobacteria > Alteromonadales > Pseudoalteromonadaceae > Pseudoalteromonas > Pseudoalteromonas sp. 2CM39R. The sequence goes on along the minus strand of NZ_JALNTM010000002.1, from coordinate 202,961 downwards.
TGGTTCAATAACAGTGAAAAAGCCACCAGCATCCCCCACTTTGCTAGCCCTAAAACATTCCATAACGACGGCAATTACATTGTCTCTATGGGTAATGTATGTCGCTTTTTAGCAGAGCAAGCGGAAAACTTAGGGGTAGAAATATTCCCTGGCTTTAGTGCTCACTCTTTAATTATTGAAGACGAAACAGTGAAAGGCATTATCACTGGCGATATGGGCCTTGATAAAGACGGCAACGAAAAAGATGGTTACATGCCGGGTATGGAGCTTAGAGCTAAATATACAGTATTTGCAGAAGGTTGCCGCGGTCATTTAGGTAAAGAGCTAATTAAACACTTTGCCCTTGATAAAGATGCATCACCTCAACATTACGGTTTAGGGTTCAAAGAAATTTGGCAAATCGACCCGAGTAAACACAAAGAAGGCACAGTCGTACATGGCACAGGCTGGCCGTTAACCGGTGATACCAGTGGTGGTGCATTTATGTATCATAGCGATAACAACCAAGTTGTGGTGGGCTTAATTGTTGACCTTAACTACTCAAACCCACATCTAAGCCCGTTTGATGAATTTCAGCGCATGAAACATCACCCTGTCTTTAAAGATGTTTTAGAAGGCGGAGAACGTATAGCCTATGGTGCAAGAGCCATTGCCAAAGGTGGCCTGCGTTCATTACCGAAAATGCACTTCCCGGGTGGTTTACTTGTGGGTTGTGATGCCGGCACATTGAACTTTGCTAAGATCAAAGGTAATCATACGGCGATGAAATCAGGCATGGTTGCTGCTGATGTGATCGTAGCAGCTCTTAGTGACGGTAAAGAAAATGCCGATTTAACTGAATATAAATCAGCTTTTGAACAAAGCTGGGCGTACAAAGAGCTCTATCAATCACGTAACTTTGGCCCTGTTATGCACAAACTTGGTAAGTTCTTAGGCGGTGCTTATAACACCCTCGATCAAAATTTATTTGGTGGCAGCTTACCGTTTAATTTTGAAGACAACATGCCAGATCATGCCACATTAGTTGCAGCTGATCAGGCCGAAAAAATCGATTACCCGAAAGCAGACGGCAAGCTTAGCTTCGATAAACTTTCATCGGTGTTTTTATCAAATACGAATCATGAAGAATCTCAGCCATGCCATTTAAAGCTAAAAGATAACTCGATTCCAATTGCAGTGAATTTACCTAAATTCGATGAACCAGCACAACGCTACTGCCCTGCGGGTGTGTACGAAGTACAAGAAGTTGAAGGTGAGAAAGAGTTTGTGATCAACTCACAAAACTGTGTGCACTGTAAAACCTGCGACATAAAAGACCCAAGTCAAAATATTACTTGGGTAACACCTGAGGGAGCTGGCGGGCCAAACTACCCTAATATGTAACGCACGTTACTCATTTAATTAAAATTTATCCTAAATTGCAGGGGCTTCGGCCCCTTTTTTAGGCTATGCTGAAAATGTCGTGTTTTATAAAAGTGAGTAAAGTATGCCGTCTTCAAGTGTAACCTTTCGTTTTTTAGCTGAACCTACTGATGTCAATTTTGGCGGTAAGGTTCATGGTGGTGTGGTAATGAAGTGGATTGACCAAGCTGGTTACGCCTGTGCTGCAGGTTGGAGCGGTCATTACTGCGTTACTGTTTCTGTTGCGGGTGTAAAGTTTCAGCGCCCTATTTTGGTTGGCCAAATAGTCGAAGTGAAAGCCAGTATCGCCCACACAGGTAAAACCAGTATGCAAATCTTTATTCAAGTACGCTGTGGCGACCCTAAAACCCAAAACCTAGTTGAAACCAATCATTGTGTTATAAGTTTTATTGCTATGGATGAAGCAGGCTACCCAATCGAAGTACCTTCATATACAGCCGTAACAGACGAAGAAAAGAAAATCGAAAACTATGCGATAAAAATGAAAGAGATCGCGATAGAAACAGAAACCCTTTTACAAAAAGCCTAAAAGCTTAAAGCAACAAAAAATTATAAACCGTACCTAGTAACTTCTACAGAGCACCCTGAAATTGTTACGACTGCCAAACTGAATGCCTGATTACAGTTTCAACAAACTGTATAAAAAACCACTTAATCTAGCCTAAAAACAATACTTTAGGCTTTATTTTTGTGTTGGCATTGCCGTTGCAATACTCCTTGTGAATGACGCGAAACATTCGTTTATTTATTTTATAAAGGAGCTATTAAATGATTAAAGCAATTTCACTTTCTGCACTTTCTTTAGCACTACTAGGTTTTAATAATGCTGCACATGCAGATATTACCGAAATGGATTCTCCGCGTATTTATACCGGTATCGGCTACGGCCAATATTCTTTTGAGTTTGAAGACAGTGAAAATGACACTGACTTTGATGACGATTCACAAATGCTGAAAGGTTATATTGGTACTCAGTTTAACAAGTACTTAAGCCTTGAACTTGCTTATCAAAATTTTGATGAAGTAAGCGATATCGATTCTAAAGCTGAAATTGACGGTGTTTCATTAGCAGCACGCTTAGCAGCCCCAATTACAGATAGCTTTTCTGTTTATGCCAAAGGTGGTTGGCTAGAGTGGGATGCTGAAATTGAGCAAGACCTAGGCGAGCTTGGCAGCATCAGTGCTGACTCAGACGGTGGTGATGTATTTTATGGTGCAGGTGTTGAATATGCCTTCACAACAAACATGCAAGTACGTTTAGAGTATGAGCGCTATAAATTAGAAGATGATATTGACCCAGATATGGATGTAGCGTCTGTATCATTCCAATACATGTTTTAATTTAGACTATATAGTCTAAAAATTTAAAAGGCAGTCTCGACTGCCTTTTTTTGTGTTTGCATGTAAAATGTCGGCAGATTTTCTTAACAACAATGCACAATGAGCGAATACCAATTAACTGCCGTCGGCCATATTCAATCTCCTTATAAACAAAAATTTGCCATACCTCGCCAACCTCGTTTGGTTCCTGAGGCTAAAGCAAAGCTGGTATTCAGCAGCGATTTTAATCGTGAAGAGTTTGTACGTGGCCTCGATGAATTTAGCCATATTTGGTTATTATTCAGATTTCATGAAACCGCAGATAAAGGCTATTCAGCAATGGTGAGACCCCCTCGCCTCGGCGGTAATGAGCGTAAAGGTGTATTTGCAACACGAGCAACCTTTCGACCAAATGCAATTGGCATGAGTGCTGTAAAACTTGAAGGCATTGAATACAAAAATGGTCAGTTAAGCTTATTGCTTTCAGGTATCGATTTACTCGATGGCACACCTATTTTAGACATTAAACCTTATTTGCCCTACTCAGACGCAATGACCGATGCCACCGCAGGCTTTGCCGATACCCGACCAGAAACCGATATGAGCGTTGAGTTTAGTGAAGAAGCTCTGGCGTTTATTGCAAAGCAAACTGAGCAACCTGAATTAAAAGCGTTTATAAGCAATGTATTAAAGCAAGATCCTCGCCCTGCCTATAAAAAACAACGTGACTCAGAACAAAGCTACGGCATGACCTTATATGATTTTAATATTAGGTGGCATGTTCAGGACAATCATAATACAGTGACCAGCATTGAAAAATGCTAGTTTTTAGCACATAGCGCTTTAGTGTCAGTGCTTCCACTGGTAAACTTAGCGCCTTGTTATTACTCAAACGTCTTGAGTAAACGATAATAATTTTAACACTACTTGGAATAGAGATGCGTACCAGTCAATATATACTCGCAACACTTAAAGAAACTCCGTCTGATGCAGAAATTGTTTCTCATCAATTAATGCTACGAGCAGGCATGATCCGCCGCGTTGCGTCGGGTTTGTATACATGGTTGCCCTCTGGTCTACGCGTACTTAAAAAAGTAGAAAACATCGTACGTGAAGAAATGGATAAAGCAGGCGCTATCGAAATGTTAATGCCTATTATCCAACCAGCTGATCTTTGGGAAGAGTCTGGTCGTTGGGAGCAATTTGGTCCTGAATTAATGCGTATTAATGACCGTCACAACCGCCCATTTGCACTTGGCCCAACACACGAAGAAGTGATCACTGATTTTGTACGTAAAGAAGTAAATTCTTATAAGCAATTACCGCTTACTCTTTACCAAGTACAAACAAAAGTACGTGACGAAGTTCGCCCTCGTTTTGGTGTGATGCGTGCTCGTGAATTTACGATGAAAGATGCTTACTCTTTTCACTTAAGTGATGAGTGTTTAGAGAAAACATACCAAGTAATGCACAAAGCATACTGCAACATCTTCGAGCGCCTTGGTCTTGATTACCGCCCTGTTATCGCTGATACAGGTTCAATTGGTGGTAGCGTGTCACATGAGTTCCATGTGCTTGCAGAATCAGGCGAAGATGCAATCGCATTTAGTGATGCAAGTGATTACGCTGCAAATATCGAAAAAGCAGAAGCACTGGCACCGACTGAAGAGCGCCCAGCTGCAAGCAAAGACCTAAAAGCGTTCCCAACGCCTGATGCAAAATCAATTGCTGAGCTTAAAGAGAACTATGGTGTTAAACCTCATCGTGGCGTGAAAACATTAATCGTTTATGGCGCACCAGATGAAAACGAACAACGTGGTTTAGTTGCCCTTGTATTACGTGGTGACCATGATCTAAACGAGTTAAAAGCTGAGAAACACCCGCTTGTAGACTCACCGCTTGAAATGGCAAAAGAAGAAGACATCGTTGCTGCTATTGGCGCAAAACCAGGTTCATTAGGCCCAGTCGGCCTATCAATGCCAATAATTGTTGACCGCACAGCTAACGTAATGGCTGATTTTGTAGCTGGTGCTAATAAAGATGGTGAACATTTCAGCGGTATCAACTGGGATCGCGATGTAGAAAACTACGAAGTAGCTGATATCCGTAATATCGTGGAAGGCGATCCAAGCCCGTGTGGCCAAGGTTCACTGCAAATTAAACGTGGTGTTGAAGTTGGCCATATTTTCCAACTTGGCACTAAGTACTCAGAAGTAATGAAAGCAGGCGTATTAAGTGAATCAGGTAAAAACCAAGTAATGACAATGGGTTGTTACGGCATTGGTGTATCACGTATCGTAGCTGCCGCTATTGAGCAAAACAACGACCAATACGGTATTAAATGGCCGCAACCTATCGCACCATTTGATTTAGCAATTGTACCGATGAACATGCATAAGTCTCATCGTATTCCTGATATTGCAGATAACCTTTACAAAGGTTTAAAAGATGCAGGTTTAGACGTGTTGTTTGATGACCGTAAAGAGCGCCCAGGTGTTATGTTTAACGACATGGAATTATTAGGTGTGCCTTTCACGCTAGTTATTGGTGAGCGTAACCTCGATGAAAACAAGGTGGAGCTTAAAAACCGCCATACTGGTGAAAAGCTAATGCTTGATTTAGATAGTGCCGCTTTTGAAATTGCCGCACTTGTTAAAGGCTAATTACGTCAGCTCAACAAAATATAAAAAACCGCTTCGGCGGTTTTTTTGTATTTATAAATTGTCATAGATGTTTCGCTAAAGCGTCTTTTAACTGTCATTGATTCTGCCTAGCATTTACTTTATTACACCATGAGTAAATGCCATGAATAACACCACTTGCAGTAGTAAAACCCACTATCCTGCCGTTTGGATTTCCGACGTTCACTTAGGTTATAAAGACTGCCAAGCGCAGTATTTACTAGACTTTTTAAATGCGATTGAATGCGATGTTCTGTATTTGGTCGGTGATATTGTCGATTTATGGTCAATGAAACGACAGTTTTTTTGGCACCCTAGTCATTATGATGTATTAGCGCTTATTCAACAAAAAGCGAAAGATGGCACACGAGTTATCTATATACCGGGTAACCACGACGAAACCTTTCGCCATTATGCCAATGATTCATTATTCGGTATTGAAGTACATAAACAATATATCCACACCACAAAAGCCAACAAACGGTTTTTACTGTTGCATGGCGACGATTTTGATTCAGCAACCCGCTACAACAAATTAATCAGTATTGCGGGCGATGCAGGATACGACTTTTTACTTTTTTTAAATCGTTGGACTAATCGCATTCGCCGTTTATTTGGTGGTAATTATTGGTCATTGGCCTCTTGGATAAAAGCGCGAGTTCATAAAGCACGTGAAGCAATTGACGCATTTGAAAAAGCGGCAATCCACGAAGCAAAAAAACAAGCCGTCGATGGCATCATTTGTGGGCATATTCATCACCCAGCCGTTAAAGTGGTTGATGGAATTTTGTATTGCAATGATGGCGACTGGATTGAGAGCTGCACTGCATTAGTTGAAAACAGCTCTGGCCGTATTGAGTTATTGCACTGGAGTGAAACACAAAAAGTAATTCACTCTGCTGATATTAGTACATTAACGCCTAAACCTGCATTTGATAAAGGTCGTGATGCCGCTTAAGTCTTCAGCCACATTGAGAGCTTTTTACGCAATGTGGCTTGTTTAATTGGCTTGGTGATATAGTCGTTCATGCCAACACTGAGGCATTTCTCTCTATCGCCAGCCATCGCGCTTGCAGTCATAGCGATGATCACCACATCTTGGTATTTCTCACCTGTTTTGCCCTGCCTGATTGCTTTGGTACAGTCATACCCATTTAGGTTTGGCATTTGGCAATCCATCAAAATCAGATCAAATTGAGTTTCGCTGTTATTCAATACCTCAATAGCTTCAAGACCATCGCTGGCTGATTCAATATGAACATGACTATCTCTTAAAATGGCTTTGCTCACCTCAATATTAATCATGTTATCGTCGACGATAAGTACTGAACGAGATGTTAAATCAAGCTCAATAGTTTCTTTACTATCTGTATTCTTACGCTCAATAACAGAGTTATTATCATTAAATAAAACCGCGAGTTTATAGGCTAATTCATCAGGAGTGACAGGTTTTGCAATAACAGTACAATTGCTCGGTAATGTTTCTTTTTGTTTAAGTGATGCCATAACCCCTAAAATTAATACATAGATGTCGGGGTATTGATTTGCAAAACTCAACACATTATTTAGTTCTGGGTGTTTATGATCAATGATAAGTAAATCTAACTCATTGAAAACATTTTCAGGTATATCACTTAATCGAGAAACTTTCGATGGCTGAGGCTGACAAGATTTCTCTAATTGGGTTTCAATGTTCTTACCAAGCAGATCATATAAAACTGCACAACCAACCTGTTTGTTATTCAAAGCCGTAATCGCACCCAACTCTTTTAATGAGCCACTGAGTGACACTGTGATACTTGCACAAAAGCGGCTTCCTTTTCCTTTTTCACTTTCAACGATAATATCACCGCCCATCAACTGAGCGAGTTTTCGACTAATTGAAAGCCCTAAACCACTGCCACCATAATGGCGTGTTGTACTTGAGTCTTCTTGAGTAAACACTTCAAACAATTTACTCTGGTTTTCTTTCGAAATACCAATACCTGTATCTTCCACAACAAAGCTTAGGCAAAGCGTGTTATCTGTATGCAGCTGTTCCTTAACCGTTAAACTAACATGACCTTTATGGGTAAACTTAAATGCATTACTGAGTAAATTATTTAGAATTTGTTTTAAGCGGTGGCTATCTCCCATTACAGTACGATTAGTAATAGCATGCGCATCAAACAGTATCTCAATACCTTTTTTCTGACCTTGAACAGCCATCGATGTTATTAAATCACTGCACACTGAAACAACATCAAACTCGTGACTATCTAAATCAAGTTTACCTGCTTCGATTTTTGAAAAATCAAGAATGTCATTGATCAGTGTCATCAATGAGTTAGCGCTGGTATTTGCATAATGTAAGTATTGCATTTGCTGAGTAGATAATGGCTCTTCTTCAAGCATTTCGAGCATGCCAAGTACACCATTCATCGGGGTGCGGATTTCGTGAGAGATATTAGCAACAAATTCACTTTTAGCTTTACTGGCAGCTAGTGCTTCTTCGGTGGCCTTTTCAAGCTCAGCTGTACGGCTTTTTACTTTTTCTTCTAGTGTGACATTAAGCTTTTCAAGTTGATGTTGAGCGCACTTAAGTGAATCAATATTGCGCAGTATTGCCGCTATTTGATATTGCTGTTTTACTGCATCAAAAACAGGTGTCATGGTAATCGAGAAATAATGTGTGCTTTGCTCACTGATGTGAACTGCTTCAAACGAGCACCGCTGCCCTTCTTTAATGGCTTGTGCAATCCCTTGAAAATCTTCATCATTATAATTAAACAAGGTATCAAAATGGGTGGTTTGCTCTGTTATACCAAAAAACGTTTTTGCCGTTTCATTGGCATTACAAATAACACCATCTGGCTGAACCATAATAATGGCATCTGTTGAGTCTTCAATAATTTTACTGTTCTTTTCTTTTAGGAAACTAAGCTCAATTTTTCTGTTGATGTCACGTTGATAAATTATAAATAACATCAGCACGACTAAAGTGATTAAGCATAAAATCCCAATAAACCTTAATCGCTTGTGATGTATTTCATTCAGCAATGTGTCAGTGCTTATAGAGACAGCCAATGTAAGCGGCTGCATATGTACACCATTTTTAAACTCAATAATTTTATCTATATATAGTTTTTCAGGCAGGTTTACTACGTCAAAAAAATCAACTGAACTAATTTTGAGGTCGGCACTAAATTCCTCTGACCAATAATGTGGATCATCGAACTCAAAACTAAAACGGTATGACTCCTTTGGATGATAGATAAATTGTTGTTTAGCATTTAACAGATAAACAGAAAATTTATCTGATGATTTGCTTGTTAGCTTGTTAATAAGATCTTCCGCATAATAATTGAGGATAAGAACAGCAAAGGGCTTACCTTCGCTATCTTTCACCAGCTTCGCAATCCGGTATGTGCTGGTATAAGGCTGTTGTAAACGACCATTTTCGCGGTTGTAGTTAATGGGTGATAAGTAGATTTGACCATTTTCAAGTTTTGCCGTAATTTGCATGTAATCACGTTGGCCTTTGTGTTGTAAGTTGTCCTCACTAATTCTAAAGACCTGTTTATTCACACTATCAACACGTACAACCTCTTTGCCATTATCAGCAATGTAGATATAACGGGCCTGAGCTAAGTCTTTATCTGTTGTCATAAAACCAGTAAAGATTTTTGCTAGACGGTCTTTCCATGCCGAGATAGGCGTGCCTAAAACGGGATCTATATTTTGATCATTGGTAGCGCGCATAATTGCAAGCACTGGCGGCGTTGAATCTAAAAAGTTAAGTGCAGAAATATTCTCTCTTAAACTTGTTTTGAAGATACTTTCTTGTGTGTCGAGCTCTCGCTGCATCTGTTCGAGTGTACGACTAAATACCTCTTCCCGAAGATCATATTCATATTTTACTGTAACAATACATCCCAATATCAAGAGTATACAAGTTGCTAATATTGGCAGTTTATTACGTTTGAAGAAATGCGTTGAATGTCCAGAATCCATTGAATCGAAAGCCTTCTTTTCTACTCTGCTTTAGAGTATAGGAGAGAATAGTAATAAAAGCGGAGTATACAGAAAAAATATTAATTAATAAGGATTAGCAGGTGTTTAGATAAGCTTATAAACAAATAAAACACCAAAATGGTGCTTTATTATTTGGTAAATTAGTATCTCTTATCTAAATAAGACATCTTCTTTATTAAACCATTTAACGCAAAACGCAAGTAATGCACCTGCCACAATGACTGTCGCTAAGAAAATTAAACCCACGAGTGTGTAATCAACTGTACCTTTAATTATTTCTTTGATTGCTAATGCAACGTTTGTCACTGGAATAAAAGCAGTTTTGCTCGTCAGTTCAACATTCGGCATTAAGGCAACCATAATTGGAAAAATTACACCCATGCTAAGTGGTGCCATGTAGTTTTGTGCTTCTTTAAAGGTTCGCGCATAAATTGAAATAGCCAGCGCTAATGATGAGAAGATTGCAGCAATAGGTAATAACAACACAAAAATCAGCCCTAAATCTAATACGGTTAAAGAGCTAAATGCGTTTTTAACAACTGCTAAATCTACAAATGCAATGGCCACTGATATCCACACACCCATACTGAGTACAGTAATGGTGGTTGTCGCAATAGAAGAAGCAAGCAAAGTAACAAACTTACCTAACACCAGCTGTGTACGGGTGATTGGTGTAAGTAGAAGGGTTTCGAGCGTACCGCGCTCTTTTTCACCAGCTCCTAAATCAATCGCCGGATACGTTGCGCCCATCAATACTAGAGGAATAAGTAGATAAGGAATAAACCCACCTATTTTCTCACCAAGATTTTCACGTTTATCTGCTGTGTCGACCTTCACCACTTTAATAGGCTCTATAATGGCGGCTTGTTGCTCTTCTGATACGCCAAAGCTTAATAGCTTGTTAGTACGAAGTGTATCGCCATATTCTTTTGCCAGTTCTTTTACACGGTCAAATAGGAAGTTAATTGCTTTTGCGTCGTTATACACAACTTGCCATTCACTTTGCTTTGCATCATCTAAGGTTTGCTTAGCGTCTGATGGTAAATAGATACCCATGTCTATGGTGCCTGCTTTAACCGCTTTGGTGAGATCTTCTACGGTATTAAAGGTTTCGTCGCCTTTATATAAAGAAAAGCTCTTATGGTAAAACACCTTATCGGTAAAATCTTGCGCATAATTACCATTGATAATAGCGTAAGTATGGACCTCTTGTTCTGCCTCTAACGCCGCTTGTGAACTGATAAATGCCATAACAGCAAATAAAAGTGGGAAGATAGCAACCGGTAGTGCAACAACGAATATCAATGTTTTACGGTCACGTAATAGCTCTTTTAATTCCTTTTTAAATACTTCAAACATCACGGCTCTCCGTTAAAATATTCATAAACGCTTGGTTTAATTCTTCACTTTGACCTGTTTGTTTAAACTCATCTAAAGTGCCATCAAAGCAACTAATACCTTGGTTTATCACCGCAACACGGTCACAAAGTAAGGCAACTTCATCTAAATGGTGCGTTGAGAAAATAACTGGCGTGCCCTGCTCTTTAAGGCCGCGAATAAAGTTAATTACAGTTTGCGTAGTCATAATATCTAAACCAGTTGTCGGCTCATCAAGGATAACCACATCAGGATGATGAACAACAGCACGGGCAATATTGGCTTTTTGCTTCATACCCGTTGAAAGGTTTTCGGCGCGTTTATCAATAAAGCTGTGCATATCAAGTAAGGTGAATAGCTCATCACAACGAGCGGCTACCGCTTTTTTACTCATGCCATGTAAACGGGCAAAGTATTCAACATTTTCTTTAACTGTTAAACGCCCATATAAGCCGGTGCTACCTGACAGAAATCCAATTGATTTGCGGCCAACTAATGGCTTTTTAACGATATCGTGACCAGAGATGGTAATGCTGCCTTCATCTGGTTTTAAGGCTGTTGAAATCATTCTAAGGGTGGTTGTTTTACCGGCACCATTTGGCCCGAGTAAACCGAGTACTTCACCTTTGTTACATTGAAAGCTGACGTCTCTTACAGAATGAAAAAACTCTTTATCTTCACGGGGGTCTACGTTGTCCGTTTTATTTTTTTTATGATCTTTTGTTAGCTTAAACTTCTTTTTAAGCCCTGCCACTTCAATCATGTGCGTTTCCTTCGTTTCGGTCTAAAGTAATCAGTGTTACTGTAAAATTCTGGATTTTCATTGTCAGTCCACCATCCTGGTACGCCTAACAAGGGTAAGGGTGATAAGTTTTTATTATCACGCAAACAATCATCAAGCTTTATCATCTCATAAAGACGTTGATCTAGATACGCATATTGCTCGCTTAAATCTTTACAAAATATGTCATCAGGAACAATTACAAATAATGCTTTACCCGTTAAACCAATATACGGCTGAGTGAGCATTTCGTAGTTAGCATGACCAAACATAAATGGCCTAATGCTTTTACCCCAATGTTCACGTTGCTCTACAAAGGCTTGCTGCCATTGGTGGTCGCGTAATTGCTGCTGCCAGCTTTGCTCAGTAATTGCCAGCACTACACCGCATTCGTCAAATAAAGTAAGCGCATTTCGGTGTTTACTACGCTCTTTTAGACCATGCAGTTTAATTTCTTCGATATGCTGATGATTAATCAGCGCTTTGGTTTTTGGAAATAAACACCAAATAAAGCCACCAAAAAGGTCATGCCAATTTTGTTGTCTTGTTGGTACTTGCCCTGTCTCAAATATAATTTGCTCATAATAACGGGTTTCATCAGCAAACTTTTCATCTTCAACAAAGGTTATTGCTTTGCCCTGTGTAGTTTTCGCATTTAGATATTGATTAAACCACTGGCAAGATGGCCAATCTGACAGTTTATCTAAATTAAATAGCGTCGCTAGGTCACTAAAAGCACCCGTTGTGAGGTATTGTGTTGACCATTGCTCAGGAGCAGTAAATCGTTTCATTGCTTATTTTTTAACTTCTTGATGTATTGTGGGTAGTTTACCGTAAAAACTGGTTCTCATTAATAGAACCTCATATACTAATGCCACCATAAAACAAAAAAAGAGCTATTATGAAACGCTATTTTCCAATGACAGTCCTTGCAAGTGCCATTCTTGCGGGCTGTGCTTCAACAAGTATCACATCAAGTGATGTCGAAAAAGCCTATCAAAGCATTAATTCAGAGCAACTAGCAGAGCATATTAAAGTGCTTGCCTCTGATGAGTTCGGTGGCCGTGCACCATCATCTAAAGGTGAAGAGCTAACGCTTGCCTATTTAACCGACCAATTTAAAGCATTGGGTTTTGAGCCGGGTAACGGTGATAGCTTCTTACAAGAAGTACCGCTTGTTTCACTAGAAGCTGATTCAGACATGGTACTTACCATTGGCGGCAAAGATTACCAATACAAAAAAGATATGGTAATGGGTAGCAGCCGTATTAGTGCTAAGCAAAGCATTAAAGATTCTGAATTAGTATTCGTTGGCTACGGTGTTAATGCACCAGAATACAACTGGAACGACTACGAAGGCCTAGATGTTAAAGGCAAAACAGTTGTTATGCTGGTAAACGATCCTGGTTTTGCGACGAAAAACCCTGATTTATTCACCGGCGATGCCATGACTTATTACGGTCGTTGGACATACAAATATGAAGAAGCAAGCCGTCAAGGTGCAGCAGGTGCGATTATCATCCACGAAACAGCACCGGCTTCTTACCCATGGTCAGTTGTTGAAAACTCTTGGAGCGGTGAGCAATTTGGTTTCCAAAAAGAAAATAACAACATGGACCGTGTTGCTGTTGAAGGCTGGGTAACAACTGATGTTGCTAAAGAGCTATTCACAAAAGCAGGCTTAGATTTCGATACCATGAAAGCTAATGCGGCAAAAGGCGCTTACCATGTTGATATGGGCGACCTAACTGCAAGTGTTGAAGTAAATAACACAATCAAAAAGTCAATTTCGTATAACTTTATCGCGACGTTACCGGGTAGCGAAAAGCCAGACGAGCACATCATTTATTCAGCTCACTGGGATCACCTTGGTACAGATAAAACGCGTAAAGGTGACCAAATCTATAATGGCGCCCATGATAATGCAACGGGCACAGCTGGCTTAATCGAAGTTGCTGAAGCATTCGCTACCTTACCTGAGCACCCTAGCCGTTCAATGACTTTCTTAGCCGTTACTGCTGAAGAACAAGGTTTACTTGGCTCGAAATATTATGCTGCAAACCCAGTGATCCCAGCATCACAAACGGTTGCTAACATCAATATGGATAGCTTAAACCTATTAGGTAAAGTAAAAGACATCAGTGTTGTTGGTATTGGCAAATCAGAAATGGATAGCCTGCTAGAAACAGCTGCAGAAGCTCAAGGCCGTACAGTATCTGGTGACCCTAAACCGTCTTCAGGTGGTTACTACCGCTCTGATCACTTTGCATTTGCAAACATGGGTGTACCAGCAATGTATGCCGGTGGTGGTAGTGAAGCACTTGACGAAGAAACGGCAAATTACCGTAAGCGTATGAGCCTAGTGCTTCGTGGTTGTTATCATCAGCCTTGCGACCGTTACCGTGATGAATGGGATTTATCAGGTGCCGTTCAGGACCTTCAGTTATTCTATCAAGTAGGTTTTGATATCTCAGAACGAAAAGAATGGCCGACCTGGAATGCCACTTCTGAGTTCCAACGCAAATAGATACAAATGAGATTGATTTTCATTTAAAATCGTAATACAGTGTAACCTGATTAATTTTTAGGTTGCACTGTATGCTCTCACTAACACAAACGAGGTTTATTCCTAATAAAGCGAGGTGTTACATTACGGACAATAAACGCTTAATTTTACCCCTTTTATTACTGATTTCTTTAGCGGTACCTGCAAGCCGAGAATTCACCCTACAAGCGCTGAGTGATGCTTTTTTTCAAGTATCTGTATTTGTTGCAGCCACCTTATTAATCTATTACTACCTTATTGATCGACTTCCTCAATTACAGCTTAGCTATTTACGTGCTAAATCAGGCATTCTAGAAGTGAGCTTTGCGTCTATTTTAGGTGCTTTACCTGGCTGTGGGGGTGCCATTATTGTGGTAACCCAATTTACTAAAAAGCAGGCTAGCTTTGGCTCTGTTGTTGCTGTCTTAACCGCAACCATGGGCGATGCCGCCTTTTTACTGTTAGCAACCCGCCCGCTTGATGGTTTATTAATGATGTTAATCGGTGTTGCTGTAGGTATTATTAGCGGTCAGATAGTTAATACATTTCATAGCCCAGATAAATTTCAACCTGACGAAGCAAGTGAATATACCGAGCAGCCACAATGCCAACCAAGAGCTTTGAAATTTAGCCGCCCTATTTGGAAGTTTACCCTAGTACCAAGCTTGATTATTGCTTTTGTTATTGCTACCAATTCTGACCTTAGCGAATTTAGTCAAAGCGTTAGTACTGGCGTCACTCTGTTTGGCTCGATCATGGCGCTATTCACTGTGGTTGTGTGGTCTCTGTCTTCTAAAGGCAGCAGTTATAAGCAAGTAACCAGTGAAGAAGCGCCTTGCTCACCTCCCTCAAAACTCACGAAAGTGTTAATGGACACGCACTTTGTTACTGCCTGGGTTGTTGCCAGTTTTATGCTGTTTGAAATTCTCGTTAACCTAGTCGGTGTTGATTTAACAGCCTGGTTTTCTGAGTATGCTTATCTTGCACCCCTGGTGGCTGTGGCTATTGGCTTATTACCTGGCTGCGGGCCACAAATCGTCGTAATGACACTCTATATTCAAGGTATTATTCCATTTAGTGCGATGGCAGCCAATGCAATTTCAAATGACGGCGATGCCCTATTCCCAGCTATCGCATTAGCGCCAAAAGCGGCCTTAATCGCGACGGTGTATTCAACAATTCCAGCGCTGTTACTCGGTTATGGGTTGTATTTTTACGGTAAATAGCAAATACAAAATTTACAATTAAAAAAACCAGCCGAGGCTGGTTTTTTAATGCTTACTAATGTTAGCTCATCGCCATCATCATTTTTGCAGGGTCTTCTAAGTAAGACTTCCATAAATTATTGAAGCGGGCAATTGTTCCGCCATCAATCACTCGGTGGTCTCCAGACCAGCTTACTTGCATAATAGCAGCTGAAACAACATTGCCTTGTGCATCAAAGCGAGGTAAATGCTGCAGTTTACCTAAAGCAACAATCGCTACCTCAGGCTTATTGATGATCGGGGTTGCAATTGTGCCACCAATCGCACCGATGTTAGAAATGCTAATAGTGCCGCCTTTCAAATCATCCGGTGAAACACGACCATCACGTGCTGCTTCAGTTAAGCGGGTCACTTCGTTTGCAACATCTACGATACTCTTTGACTGGCATGATTTAATGTTTGGTACAAGTAAACCAATCTTAGAATCAACCGCCATACCGATGTTATGATCATCAAAGTAAGTTAGCTCGCTGCAATCATCATTCACTTGTGAGTTTAGTACTGGGAATTGCTTAATCGCTAACGACAGTGCTTTGATAAAGAACGGCATCATAGTGAGCTTAACACCCTGTTGCTTATACTGCTCTTTAAGCTCACTGCGCATTGCAATTAGTTTAGTTAGGTCAATTTCATCACAGAAAGTAAAGTGAGGAATTGTCGAAACTGAAGCAACCATTTGCTTAGCCATTGCCGCTTTAATGCCTTTAATAGGCTCTACACGACTACCACCAGAAGACGCCGCAGTTGATACAGACTCTGCCGCTTTTGGCGCAGCTTGTTGTGATACTGCTTGGCTTGGTGTTTCATTCAAGAAATCTTCGATATCTTGTTTATAAATACGGCCGTTTTTACCAGACCCTGGTACTTGCGTTAAATCAACATCAAGTTCGCGGGCTTTACGACGAACAGCAGGTGAAGCAACAGCTTTCTTATTAAGTTGTTTGCTAGAGTTTGCTGAAGTCGCAGGCTTCTGCGAAGGTTTAGTTGCTGCATTTGTTTGTGCTTTAACTACCGCAGAACTTACATCTGGCTCTGCACTTTGGCCTGCAATGCTCATTTGAAATAATGGGCTGTGAACCGCTGCAATATCACCTTTTTGATAATAAAGCTTTTCAACTTTACCTGTATATTTAGCCGGAATTTGTACCAATGCTTTGTCTGTCATTACATCACACACAGCTTGGTCTTCAACGATTTCATCGCCTTCACTCACTAACCACTCAACGATTTCACACTCAACGATACCTTCACCGATATCTGGTAAAATGAAATCTTCTAAGTGCTCACCAGCCTCAGACGATGCCTCAGTTGGAGTAGCAGGAGCTTGCGCTTCTTCACTTTGTGTCGGTGCTTCGCCATCAACATCCATTGCAAATAATGGTGCATGTACTTTCGCAATATCCCCTTTTGCATAATAAAGCTTACTGATCACACCATCATGAACAGCAGGAATTTGCACAAGCGCCTTGTCGGTCATAACATCACAAATAGGCTGGTCTTCTTTTACAGAATCGCCTTCTGCAACTAACCATTCAACAATTTCACACTCTACGATGCCTTCGCCGATATCTGGCAAGATAAAATCTTTAGACATACTGACTCCTAAAACTCTACTGATTGCTTAATCGCAGCAAGCACTTTAAGTGCATCCGGCACATATTCTTTTTCAAGTGCTAATGGGTATGGCGTATCTAAGCCACACACGCGAGCAATTGGCGATTCAAGGTGTAAGAAACACTCTT
Source organism: Pseudoalteromonas sp. 2CM39R (assembly GCF_023161845.1). Classification (NCBI taxonomy): domain Bacteria; kingdom Pseudomonadati; phylum Pseudomonadota; class Gammaproteobacteria; order Alteromonadales; family Pseudoalteromonadaceae; genus Pseudoalteromonas; species Pseudoalteromonas sp. 2CM39R. The sequence goes on along the minus strand of NZ_JALNTM010000002.1, from coordinate 185,814 downwards.
GTTGAATTGTTGCAACGATTTCTGCACCAAAACCATTAGTGATTGGTGCCTCGTGGCTTACCACTAAACGGCCTGTTTTAGTCACTGATTTAGCAATTGTCTCAACATCCCATGGTAAAATGGTACGTAAGTCGATCACTTCACAGCTAATACCTTGCTCTGCAGCTTTTTTAGCGGCGTCTTCGATGATTTCCATCTGAGCACCCCAAGCAAGTACAGTAACATCAGTACCTTCTTGCACGATTTCAGCTTTACCGAGCTCGATGCTGTAATCTTCTTCTGGAACTTCACCTGTTGATGCACGGTACAAACGTTTCGGTTCAAAGAAAATAACAGGGTTATCATCTTTAATCGATGCACGTAGCAAACCTTTTGCTTGATATGGGTTACGTGGCACAACCAACTTCAAACCCGGTGTGTGAGCAAAATAAGCTTCTGGTGATTGTGAGTGATATAAACCACCTGCAATACCACCACCGTATGGTGTACGGATTGTTAGATTGCCAACATTAAATTCATTACCACTACGGTAACGGAACTTAGCTGATTCATTCACGATTTGGTCAAATGCAGGGAAAATATAATCAGCAAATTGAATTTCAGCTAATGCAGGCGCACCAAACGCCGCTAAGCCATTAGCAAAACCTAAAATACCTTGCTCAGTTAACGGTGTATTGAACACACGATGCTTACCATATTTTTCTTGTAAGCCAGATGTAGCACGGAATACACCACCAAAATAACCAACGTCTTCACCAAAAATACATGCATTTGGATGCTCTGCCATGGTGATATCAAGGGCAGAGTTAATTGCATGAAGCATGTTCATTTTAGCCATTACTTTAATCTCCCTGCAGTTGTTGGATAAGCATCAGGATGCTGCAAAATGTGCTCTTTTAGTTCTTCATATTGTTTTTGCAGTGATGGGATTGGCTTATCATAAACATCAGAAATAAGCTCTTCTAATGCTGGCTTTTCAACTTTTTCAGCGCGTTTAAGAGCTGCTAAAATTTCTTCACGAATAGTTTCTTTGTCTTTTGCGTCTTGCGCTTCGTCTAACCAACCTTGCTTTAATAGCCACTTACGGAAACGCTCGATTGGACAGCCTTTATGTTTTGCTTCTTCATCTTTTGTGCGGTAACCGCTTGGATCGTCACTGGTTGAGTGAGCGCCTAAACGATAGGCAATCGATTCAATTAAAACAGGTTCGCCTTTGGTAGTCGCAATTTCACGGGCTTTTTTCGTTGCTGCATAAACAGCAAGTGCATCAGCACCGTCAACACGGATTGTTTTAATGCCATAACCAACACCACGTGATGCAATACCATCACCTTTAAACTGTTCATCCGCAGGTGTAGAAATCGCATAACCATTGTTACGAGCAAAGAAAATAACCGGTGCTTCATGAACTGCGGCCATATTTAAACCAGCATGGAAATCACCTTCAGATGCTGCGCCTTCACCAAAGTAACAAATAGTGATGTTATCAATAGTGCTGTTTAACTCACCTGTTTGGGCATCAATATGACGAACTTTTTGACCGTATGCATAACCTGTTGCTTGCGGAATTTGTGTACCAAGCGGTGATGAAATAGTCATGTAGTTAAGTTCGCGTGAGCCATAGTGAATTGGCATTTGGCGACCTTTACCCAAATCTTTTTCATTTGAGAACATTTGATTCATGAATTGGTCAAGGCTAAAACCACGATAACGTAAAGCTGCTTGCTCACGGTATTGGGCCATGATCATGTCGTTTTGATCAAGCGCTGCAGCTGATGCTGTTACAGCCGCTTCTTCGCCTAGACATTGCATATAAAAGCTAACACGGCCTTGACGCTGTGCTGCTTGCATACGCTCATCAAGTGCTCTAATAAAACGCATTGTTTCATATAGACGGATTGCCGTTGCTTTGTCGATATCAGGTGCGGTTGCACCTTCGTAGATGTCGCCTTCCTCATTAAGAATACTTAATGTAGGGATCGTTAATGCGTGACCGTCAATAAATGACAGTTCATGATTAATGTTTAGCGATACGTTATTTGGATTACTCATAACCTACCTTCTTTCGTTGTCAGAAACCTACGCTACTGCCCTTAATTATATTTTTATCAGCATGAGCTGTAAGGATAAAGTTTGCGCAATATTCAATCTAATTAAATTAAACTGCCGTCACTTTACGTTAACGTAAGTTGTTATTCAACTAATCATAGACGAATAGATGACAAATGGCTAAAAACGCATGGAAAGTTAACTATACAACAAGATAAATTCTTTAGAGTCATATAGTTAACTAAATTTAGGTGGGTGTTAATGCAGAGATTTTAAATAAAGTTGCTATCAACTTGCATTGGAATAACAGTAAGCAAAGCGCGCTGACCTAAGGCTACATCAGCGTTTGGGAAGATAATAGCTTCACCGTCTACTTCCGCTTCATATCTGGTCTGACCATCAGTTGCCATTAATTCACCCTTTGCGAAACCGGTGAAATTTTCCACATCATCAGCAAATGGAAAACTAAAGTCTTCGCAAGTACGGTTTATTGTTCTATATACTGAAAACAACTCGAAATCCTCTGCATTGAATTCTTTATATTCGACAGATTCTTGACTAATTAATGCAGTTAAGGTTTGTTTGGTTTTCTCAAATCGCGACATGTCGTTTTCGCCAAATGGTTTTACTTGGCCAAGTTCTACCGTAAATGAGTCAGCTCCATGTACAAACGACGAGTAGTAACTAAAGGTAGTTGCCGCAGATTTCATCATTAGTACCGTGTTTACGCCACAGCTAAGTAAAAATTGCAGTTGTGATTTTTTCCACGGTTTACCATGTAAGAAAGGGTAGACTGCGAACTTTTCATTTTTAGAGCCACGAATTGCAGTGTGAAGATCATAATGAAAACGCTCACTGCCCTGATTGCCTCTAGCAAAGAAATCAGTAACCACGTCTTCAAGTAGCTTTGCACGAACTCGCTCAGGGTTTGAAGCAATGCCTTCTACAGTATGATGACCATTAAACAAACGGTTTAAGTTTTCATCTACAAAACGCTTACCTATATTAATAGATTTAGGATTACCATAAATAAACAGTACACGCTGCTTCAAGGTAAGTTGTTCTGTAACGATTGACTTGATTAATTGATCGCAAATTTCAATTGGCGCAGTTTCGTTACCATGTACCGCGCTTGAAAGTACAATATCTTTGTTTGTTTGCTGTGCTGGTTGAAACTCAATGATACCTGTGTCGTGAACAGTGACATCTGTGCCGTTTTCAAGAGTAAATGCACAAGGTTCGAGTGAAAATTCATTGTTGCGAGTCAGGGTTAAAAAGTCGCCGGTACTTTTTAATTCTTCGAGATATGAAGGAGTTGAATAGCTCATTGTTCTATCCTAAAAATGCGTGAGAGTAGAATACAAAAACGGCTGAGAATCTCAGCCGTTTTAATAGGTAAAAAAGGAATTAGCTAATTACTGAATCAACCAGCTTTTTCGCTTCTTTTTCTAATAATGCTAGATGTTCTTCACCTTTGAATGATTCAAGGTAAATTTTATAAATGTCTTCAGTGCCCGATGGGCGTGCAGCAAACCAACCGTTTTCAGTAACAACCTTTAAACCGCCGATAGCAGCGTTATTACCAGGGGCATGGGTTAGTTTTTGCGTAATGGCATCACCCGCTAATGTACTTGCAGTTACATCATCAGCTGATAACGCTTTTAAACGTGATTTTTGTTCTGCACTAGCTGGCGCATCAATACGTTTATAAATAGGCGCACCGAACTCTTGTTCAAGTTCTTTATAAAGCTGTGAAGGTGTTTTACCCGTTACGGCTAAAATCTCTGCAGCAAGTAGGCCTAAGATGAAACCATCTTTATCAGTGTTCCAAACTGTACCATCAAAGCGTAAGAATGACGCCCCTGCACTTTCTTCACCACCAAAAGCAAGGGTACCTTTGCTTAGGCCTTCAACAAACCATTTAAAGCCTACAGGTACTTCTTTTACTTCGCGGTTATTACGTGCAACTACTTTATCAATCATGCCGCTTGATACCAGCGTTTTACCAATTGCGACCTCTTTTGACCATTCGCGGTTATTTAATAAGTAGTCAATTGCAACTGCTAAAAAGTGATTTGGATTCATTAAGCCGTCAGGCGTAACAATACCATGGCGGTCATAATCAGGGTCGTTACCAATACCGATATCATAGTCATCTTTTAATGCAATAAGGTTTGTCATTGCATAAGGAGAAGAGCAATCCATACGGATTTTGCCGTCTTTATCTAATGGCATGAACGAAAATGTTGGGTCAACAGACTTATTTACGACCGTTAAGTCTAAATTATATTTTTCTGCAATGACTGGCCAAAAGTTGATACCAGAACCACCAAGTGGATCCACACCAATTTTGATTTTCGCATCGCTAATTGCTTTTAGATTAACGATATTAACTAAGTCATCAACATAAGGGGTAATTAAGTCTTGGTACTTAATAAAACCAGAACGTGATGCTTTAGCATATGGAAATAACTCTACTTCAACTAAGTCTTCTAAAAGTAATTGATTTGCTCTGTCTTCAATCCACTTAGTCACATCAGTATCTGCAGGTCCACCATTTGGCGGGTTATATTTAAAACCACCGTCTTCTGGCGGATTATGTGAAGGAGTTACCACAATACCATCAGCAAGTTCATTTGGGTTTTCTTTGTTATGGCAAACAACAGCATGACTTATTACCGGCGTTGGCGTGTAATCGTCATTTTCTTGTGCAATGACTTGCACTTCGTTTGCAACAAGTACTTCAATAGCAGAGTTAAAAGCCGCTTCACTCAATGCATGTGTATCTTTACCTAAGAAAAGTGGACCAAAAATATTGTTTTCTTTACGGTAATCACAAATTGCTTGAGTGATCGCTAAAATATGCGATTCATTAAATTTTACATCGAACGAACAACCACGATGGCCAGACGTACCAAAAGCAACACAATGCTCTGGGTTTTGTTCTAGGTCAGGTTCATTTAAGTAATAAGCAGAGATCAGTTTTGGTACATTCACTAAGCTTGATTGCGGTGCAGGTTTACCTGCATCTGGATGAATCGCCATATTATTTCCTTATGGATTATAAGTAATCACGAATTTTTTCTGCTTCATCCGCGCTGTAACCTAAGCACAGTGCAACTTCGTGAAGCATCATTTTTTTTCTGGTTGTATTTGAATTTGTCATCACCCAATACTCAGTATCAGTGATATTTTTTGGATTCATGCTGCTACCGCTTTCCAGTAGTGCTTCTTTGCTAGTGGCAAAATAAACACGGTCACGGCCTTTAATTTCAAGCACGTTAACAAAATCTTTTTTATGCGTTCTATATAAAGCAGCTAGTATAAATAAGAATCGACCAACAACACCTTTTTGCATTGCTAGCTCTTCTTTGTTTAATACATTAAACACATTACCTTTCACTTGTGTCGATGCTGTGACAGTTTGTGCAGCCTCTTCAACATTTTCGTCGCTTGGTTCAGGGCTTGTTTCTTGTTCTGCTTGCTCTTGTACTTCAACAACTGGGGTTTCTTGTTCAGTTTTAGTAGTTGTTTCAACTGGGGCATTGGCGCCATCAGAGAGGTTTAATAAACGACGCAAAATGGTTGATGCACTTTCACCAATACTTTGCGTGTTGCTTGCAATGTATTGATATAACTCGTCGTCTATGTCGATTTTTTTCATGTTATTCCTGTCTTTACGGGTCACATTTTAAAAGTTCTCAATGATTATACCTAAGCTCGCAGCAATTCTCTATGTTTTGCATTTTGTAATTTCACTAGGCAAAATACTGCCATTAAAATTAGGAGTTGAAAATGCTATTAAACTACCAACAAATGGGTCAAGGTTCAGACGTTGTATTGATCCACGGTTTGTTTGGCTCACTTGAAAACCTCAATGTAATCGCAAAAGCATTAGCTGAAAATTATCGTGTAACGAATATTGATTTACGTAACCACGGTAAATCATTCCATAGCGATACCATGAATTATCACGCTATGGCACAAGATGTCAGTGAGTTACTTGAACATCTAAATATTAGTAAAGCGCACATCATAGGTCATTCAATGGGTGGCAAAGTGGCCATGCAATTAGCACTTAATCACTCTGCACTTATCGATAAGCTTGTAGTGTTAGATATTTCTCCTGTTGCTAATAACCCTCGCCACAGCGCTATTTTTGCAGGCCTAAACGAAGTTGCACAGTCTAATATCACAGATAGAAAAGCGGCTGATGAAATACTTGCCAAGCACATTGATGAAATGGGCGTACGTCAGTTTTTATTAAAAAGCTTTGCTAAAAATGATGAAGGTCACTATCAATGGCGCTTTAATTTAGCTGTTTTATACCAGCAATATGAAAATATTTTAGCGCAAGTTAGTGAAAATGATTCTTGTTTATGTGATACTTTATTCATTAAAGGTAATGATTCTGACTACATTTTAGCAGAACACCGCCCTGCTATTATGGCGTTATTCCCTAATGCAAAAGCAAAAATTATTCATGGTGCTGGTCACTGGCTACATGCCCAAAAACCACTTGCTGTAAATAAAGCAATCAGCGATTTTTTAGCTCATTAATTGGGCTGATAAAATTCGCTGTTTTTGATCGTGCGCACTAAATTATTACAAATTTGTGTGCTATAGTACGCGCCGTTTAATTTAAAGGTTTATACGTTGATGGTCAGTCAGTTAATTAACGAATTTGATACCTTAGGGTTGTATTTTGGCTTAGCCGGTATTTTCTTTTTTATTGGAATGGCAATTCAAGACGTCCTTAAAAAAGGTGATGTACCACGATTTGGCCGATACATCGTTTGGTTAGTGCTATTTTTAGGCTGTTCTGGGTTTATAGCGAAAGGACTTATTCAAGTCTTCTGGCAAGGCGCAGGTGTGGGCTAGACATGGCAAAGTCAGAAACAGATAGAACAACACCCGATTTATTTGAATACGAAAAGCGTCCAGGTAGGCCGAAAACAAATCCCCTACCTCGCGATATGCAATTAAAAGTAAATAAACGTAATCAAATAAAGCGAGATAAAGCACGTGGTTTAAAGCGTGTTGAATTTAAGGTTTCATCACAGTTATATCAAGCATTAAGCGATATGGCAGATGCGCAGAATATTAGCCGTAGCGCGTTGATTGAAACAATTTTACAAGAAAGATTGGCTATTGATAGATAGAAGGTTTTAACTCCATGTCAAGCGTAGGTATTTTTTTCGGAAGTGACACAGGCAATACTGAACACGTAGCTAAAATGATTCAAAAAGAATTAGGTAAAAAGCTTGTAGCGGTTCACGACATTGCAAAAAGTTCTAAAGAAGAGATTGCTGAATTCGATTTATTGTTATTCGGTATTCCAACTTGGTACTACGGTGAAGCTCAATGTGACTGGGATGATTTCTTCCCTGAATTAGAAGAAGTTGACTTCGAAGGTAAACTTGTAGCTATTTTTGGCTGCGGTGACCAAGAAGACTATGCAGAATACTTCTTAGATGCAATGGGCATGATCAACGATATCGTTACTGAGCGTGGCGCAATCGTAGTGGGTCATTGGTCAACTGAAGGCTACGACTTTGAAGCTTCAAAAGCACTTGTTGATGACAGCAACTTTGTTGGCCTAGGCATCGATGAAGACCGCCAACCAGAGCTTACTGAAAAGCGCGTGAAAGACTGGTGTGCTCAGGTTTATGACGAAATGTGTTTAGCGGAACTTGCTGATTAATAACAAGTATTACTCGCATTTACTAGCTGATGTAAAGATGCACAACCGGTTCGTTTTTGTTCAAAAAATCAGCAAATAGGCGAATTGTTCTTTGCACTTAGTAACTAGGCACGTTATTCTAACAGTTGCTAATGTGTCGTGTGCATCTTGAAGGTGCCTAGTATAACTAAATAAATTGAGACAGATTGAATGACTGATCACAACTTGGAATTAAAAAAAGCAGGGTTAAAAGTAACTCTGCCGCGTATTAAAATTTTAGAGATTCTGCAATCTCCAGACAACCAACACATCAGCGCTGAAGATGTCTATAAAATTCTTTTAGACAAAGGCGAAGAGATTGGTCTTGCAACTGTCTACCGTGTTCTTAACCAATTTGATGATGCAGGTATTGTATCTCGCCACCACTTCGAAGGCGGCAAGTCAGTATTTGAACTATCAGGTAGCACTCACCATGACCACTTAGTGTGCCTTAAATGTGGTAAGGTTGTTGAGTTTGAAGACGATACTATTGAACGTCGTCAAGAAGAAATCGCTACAGAGAATGGTATTAAGCTGACTAACCACTCTCTTTACCTATACGGTGAATGTGAAGACACTGCTGCGTGTAAAGAATTCGCTGAATCAAATAGCTAATTAGCTATTTGTTTCAGATATAAAAAAACCTGCTTTAAGCAGGTTTTTTTATGTCTATTTGAAATCGATTAGATGATTTCTAATAGCTCAACGTCAAAAATTAGCGTTGAGAAAGGAGCGATTGCTGCACCAGCACCGCGCTCACCATAAGCAAGTTCGTGTGGTACGTATAAACGCCACTTAGAACCAGTACCCATCATTTGCACTGCTTCTGTCCAACCTTTGATTACACCACCAACTGGGAATTCAGCTGGTTGACCACGCTCGTATGAGCTGTCAAATACTGTACCGTTAATTAGTGTACCGTGGTAGTGTGCACGGATTGTTGAATCTGCAGTAGGTTTTTCACCATCGCCCGCAGTCAGTACTTCGTATTGAAGACCTGATTCAGTTACTGTTACTTCAGGACGTTTTGCATTTTCTTCTAAGAATGCAATACCTTCAGCTGCAAGAACTTTAGCTTCTTCTTCACGACGAGCTTGGATCTCAGCGTTGATTTTCTCAAAAGCTGCTTGAATTGCTGGGATTTCAACTTGGAAATCGTTACCAGTGTATGCGTCTTTCATACCTTCAAATACAGAATTTAAGTTTAAACCTTCGAATGGATTCGCTTTTAATTGCTCACCCATTTGTAAACCAATACCGTAACTTGCTATTTCAGCGTCTGTTGTAAAATTATCTGACATGTTTTAATTCACGTTTATTTAGTTAAAAGACCTGCTCATACTAACATAAAAAAACAACGAATATCGCCTAGTTTTACTGCGTTTGCTCAGTGTTTGCACTAATTTGCTGCTTTATTTTATTAATTACAAATGTCGCAACAGGTAATGTGACGATCATCGAAGCAATAAAAAAGCCGCTCATTAAACCATCTTTACCTAACATAATTAAAGGCACGGCAATAAGACCTACGGTAGAAATTACACATGCAGCAATGACAGGCCAATGCTTGTCGTATTTGCCAATAAGGTGCCCTACTAACACATTAAAGCCAATACCATAAGCGATTGAAGATATTAGACCGTAATCAGGCTGAGCATCATGGGCCATAGCAACAAGTACATTGATCCCGCTGTGATAAAAATAAGAAAAGATACACCAAAGCAAAACATGTTTAATAATGCGCATTAGTGAAGAAGAAGACTCGTTTTCTGACATTACTTATCTCCAAATAGCAAAAAACCGCCCTGTAGGCGGTTTTTCTAAATAATGGTGGAGAGATAGGGATTTGAACCCTAGAGGGGCTACAAACCCCTGCCGGTTTTCAAGACCGGTGCATTCGACCACTCTGCCATCTCTCCGTACGGCGCGCATAATAGTGTTTACTGCGTTCGTTGTAAAGTCTTAAATGTAAAAAACTTTAAAAAAGTATTTTAGTAATACTGTTTAGGACGTTTTGCAATTAAAGAGCAAACTAAACAGACAATTAAACTTACAATTGCAAAACCAGAGCCCTGAACTATTACATCAATCTTATTGAGGTTATAACTAGGTATGATGACTAATGCGAAGGCCGGTAAGCAGGTGATCGTTAAAACGTAGCAACAAATTTTAAAAGCGCGGCCGAAATCAAAACGTTTAGTACTATGCATCCACCAAGTAAGCAAAAGCAGTATAACTACAGCAGACAAGCCAAGGTAATGAGGTTGTTTCGTAGACATGGCAACAAAAAAAGTTACTATAGCACCAACAACGCCCCATACTGACCAAGCGAACCAATTTTCTTTTTCACGTAAAAATAAGTTTCCCATTGTTCTCGTCTTCTTTATCGTTATTTTTGTAAGACCATCCATACGTTAACAAAAAATAACCGATTTAAAAACACACTGAAGAAGAATTGTTTCGTTTTTTGCATCCATGCGCTTCTTACAGCTAAGCTAAATCTTCAAAAACTAACATAAGTAAGCTTAATAGCGTCTGACTGCTTTACTGCAAAAAAGTTCCTAATATTTATAAATTCTCAAAAAACGTCTCTGGCTTGTGTCTGATTGGTTTTTTAATGTCTACTTCTGGCGTACCTAAATATAAGTAGCCAACAATCTCATCTTGTTCTTTACAACCTAGTGCCGCTTTAACAGCTGGACTCTGTGCGAAATAACCTGTGCGCCAAATGCCCCCTAAACCTTGCGCGAATGCCGCTTGTTGCATAGCAAGTACGGCGCAACCTGCACTTTGTACTTGTTCAATTCGTGGCACCTTTGGATTTTCAGTTACATCAGCAATGGCAATGATCATCATAGGAGAGCGTAGCGGTAGATCTTTAGCGCGCTCAATGGTTCTATCATCTTGGTTTTCAGCGATAGCGGCTTGATGGTAGATATCGCCTAATTTATTACGTGCGTCGCCTTCAACGACAATAAACCGCCAAGGCGCAATACAGCCATGATCAGGCACTTTAATGGCCGCTCGCTTAATAATTTCAAGTTGTTCTGCAGTTGGTCCTGGTGCGGTAAGGCGAGGATCTGATTGTCGAGTTTGTAATAGCGTCAAAGCGTCCATGAATATTCCGTAAATGCTTAAGTACGATGCCCCTTAATAATCGGGGCTGAAAACCCAAGCTTATCATTTATCTTTATTAGCAATAAAGCTATTCGATGCTTTTCTAGTTAACCAATAATCTAAACTGACGTAACGACCGCCACCTGCAAAAAATAAACTTAAGAGCATAACAAAGTATATTGCGGAAAACTCAATACCATTATTTAATATTACAGGCTTCCCTTTCGCATAGAGGTATTCTGTATAACCATGCGTCTCTAACAATTCACGCATTTTAACTAACCTCTCACTGGCTTCATTGGAATTATTCAAGCTCGCTTCACTTCCTGGTATTGCAAGCCAATTAAGTACTCTTGCTGGGCTGGTGCTGGCATCGGTAGGTGTTACAGCAAACCAGCCATTACTGGCATGCACTGTCGTCGCTGCAACCAGCATGGTGATCATCAAAGGAATTGCTGTTAAACGGGTAAATAAACCTAATAAAATAAATATCCCCCCTAAAAACTCAGTCCATGCTGCTAAAAAGGCTAATACAGAGGGCTTGGGTAGGCCTAAACCCCAGTCACTATTTCCAAACCAAGCAACAATATCTTCAGATGCTAAAAAGTATTGATAAAAGTGAGTGACATCACCGCTTAAAGCAAGTTTATTAAAGCCGGCAATGATCATCACTGGCGCTAAAATCAAGCGAATTAATAGACTCGGTAGTCCATCTAAAAACTGCACTTTCTTTAAGGTGTGTTGGTATATGGGGATTAGGTGTGTGTTCAACATAGCGGTCTCGTGACTAAATAGATTAATCACATAGACCGCGAGTTTTCTAGTTTTCTTTCAATTAAATTTTACGAGCGACTTGTAACGCTTCAAAAATTGCACGTTTAGCATCGATTGCGGCAGCTAGTTTTGCGCCACCAATAACGTGTACTTTTGCGTTTTCGGTTTGATTGTCGAACGTTTCAGTATTTGACACCTGACCAATACAAGCAATCACGGTATCAACATCGAGGATTTGCTCTTCACCTTTTACAGTAATTTTCAAACCTTGCTTATCAAAGCTTAGATATTGACACTCAGCGATTTGTTTAACGCCGTGCTGTTTGGCAACTTGACGATGGATCCAGCCCGTTGTTTTACCAAGTTCACTACCAAAACGCCCTGCACTTCGCTTAAGCATGTAAAGTTGACGATTGTCTTTTTCCGGTGCAGCTTCGCATTCAATACCCCATTGAGTTTTGAACTGCTCAATTGTTTGGCCTTTGTGCTCACTTAAAAAGGCAACCATATCAAAACCGATACCACCAGCACCTAGAATCGCAATTTTCTCACCTAATTCTACTTCGCCACGAATTACTTCATCGTAAGCGAATACACGTTTGCCATCACCGCATTCTATTTTGGCTTCGCGCGGACGTACGCCTGTTGCAAACACCACATCATCGTATTGATTGAGCATATTGTCGGTAAATTCAGTACCGAGCTGTAAATCGACATTTAAACGCTTTAATTCATTAGTAAAGTAATTAAGGGTATGGTTAAAGTCTTCTTTACCCGGTACTTGCATGGCTAAATTAAATTGACCACCCATTTGTTCTTTACGTTCAATTAAAGTCACTTTGTGACCTTTCGCTGCTAAGTAACAACTTGCAGCAAGGCCAGCAGGGCCAGCACCTACAACCAGTACTAATCGAGACGATGGTGCTTTTTCAAGGCTATAATCTAACTCAAAAGCCGCTTGCGGGTTAACCAAACAAGTAGCACGTTTGTTTTTAAACACATGGTCTAAGCAGCCCTGATTACAACCAATACAAATATTGATTTGCTCAGACTTATTATTAACGTATTTATTGAAAAACTCTGGATCTGCTAATAAAGGACGTGCCATCGAAATTAAATCAGACTCGCCTGCTTCTAAAATTCCATTGGCAATTTCTGGAGTGTTAATACGGTTAACCGCGATAACTGGCACTGATACCGTTTCTTTCAAGCGTTTTGATGCTTCTTTAAATGCACCTGCTGGTACCATACTGGCAATCGTTGGTACACGAGCTTCGTGCCAACCAATACCGGTGTTAAAGATATCAACGCCAGCTTGTTCAAGTGCTAGGGCTTGTTGCTTTACTTCATCAGGTGTTGATCCATTAGGAATTAAATCCATCACAGACAAACGAAATACAATAATGAACTTTTGACTTACTTTTGCGCGAACAGCTTTAACAATATCCACAGCCAAGCGCATGCGGTTTTCTAAACTACCACCATAGCTGTCTGTTCTTTTATTAGTGTGGTTAGCCATGAATTCATTAATCAAATAACCTTCAGAACCCATGATTTCAACACCGTCATAACCAGCTTTTTCAGCCATTTTTGCTGAGTTTGCAAAGTCTTTGATGGTTTTTTTGATTGAACCTAACGACATTTCTTTAGGTTTATATGGATTAATTGGAGCCTGAATTGAGCTTGGTGCTTGATTGAATGGATGGTACGCATAGCGACCTGCATGCAATAATTGTAAGCAAATTTTTCCGCCATGCTGATGCACTGCATCAGTATATGCTTTGTGTTTGATCACATCATAAAATGAATTAAATGTTGATGCGAACGGAGATAGCTTGCCACGAATATTTGGGCTATAACCACCTGTAATGATTAAACCCGTGCCGCCTTTGGCACGTGCTTCGTAGAATGCACGTAAGCGTTTACGGTTATGCCAGCCTTCTTCTAAGCCGGTATGCATTGAGCCCATAACCAAACGATTACGAAGTTCGGTATGCGGTAATTGTAATTTTTGTTCTAACATTGTGTGCCCCGTTAACTGGTCGAACCTCTATTTGAAATAGATTCTGCGGCAATAACTTAGAATAATCAACTTTTCACTGGTAATTAATCTGTAGCAAATTGTCGTTTTAAACACTCTGTTACTATTTAACAGTTAATTTTAAAGTTATTCTAAGCTAAGATGAGATCACTACTAAGCTGTACTGAATTAAGGATTTATTTTGCTAGCAAAGATATTTAAAGGCATTTGGACCGGGATTAATTTCTCCCGCCGTTTGGTCCTAAACATATTATTTCTATTACTAGTAATACTCTTCTTTGTTGCCATCACAGGTGAAGAAGACCAAGTAAAAGTAGCAGACGGAACCGTGCTACGCCTAAACTTAAATGGCCCTATTGTTGAAGAAAAAACGTATGTTGATCCTGTAGAAGCAGCAATCAACGATGCAACTATGGGTAAAGAAGCACCATCAGAAATTCTACTTGATGATGTTGTTGAAGTGATCAACCAAGCAACTAAAGATGATCGCATCAGTGTGATGCTTCTTGATCTACAAAAAATGCCAAGTGCACACATCAATAAGCTAAAACAAATAACTAAAGCAATTGATGCGTTTAAAGAAGCAGGCAAGCAAGTTATTGCAACGGGCTATTACTATACACAAGCTCAATACTATATTGCAGCCCATGCCAATGAGGTGTCTATGCACCCTTATGGTGGTGTGAGCATTGAAGGCTACGGTATGTTCCCGCTTTACTTCAAAGATGCGCTTGAAAAATTAAAAGTAACTCAACATATTTTCCGTGTGGGTACTTATAAGTCAGCGGTTGAGCCTTTTATTCGTAATGATATGTCAGATGCGGCAAAAGAAGCGAATAGCGTTTGGTTAACTGCACTGTGGAACGAGTATAAGACTGACGTTGCAGCGAGCCGTCCATTCGATGAAAGTAATTTCGATGAAGATATGGATGTTTACCTTGCAAAAATGCAAGCAGTTGATGGTAACTCGGGCCAATACGCGCTAAATAATCAGTGGGTTGATTCTTTAAAAACCTCACAACAAATTCGCCAACAGCTTATTGAGTTAGTGGGTGCAGAAGAAACAGGTAAAACCTTTAAGCAAGTAAGCTTCCGTGAGTATTTGTCGCTTGTAAAACCACCTGTTGAGTTCGATAACCCAATTACTGAAAAAGTAGCTGTGGTTGTTGCGAAAGGCACCATTGTTGATGGCGAGCGTAAAGCAGGTGAAATTGGTGGTGACTCTACAGCAGCCCTACTTCGCAAAGCGCGTCTTGATGACAAAGTTAAAGCCGTTGTACTACGCATCGATTCAGGTGGTGGTAGTATGTTTGCTTCTGAAGTTATCCGTGCTGAAGTATTAGCTCTTAAAGCAGCCGGTAAACCGGTTATCGCTTCAATGAGCTCAGTGGCAGCATCAGGTGGTTACTGGATTGCATCTGCAGCCAATGAAATTTGGGCAGCCCCTAGCACAATTACAGGTTCAATCGGTGTATTCGGTACTTTCATGACGTTTGAAAATACTATGGCTGAATTAGGTATTTACTCAGATGGCGTTGCTACAACAGACCTTGCTGGCTTCTCTATTGCTCGCCCACTTGACGAGAAAATGTCAGATATTATTCAAATGAGCGTTGAAAATGCATACAAACGTTTCTTAAATGTAGTCGCTGAAGCGCGTAACATGACCCCTGAGCAAGTTGATAAAATTGCCCAAGGCCGTGTATGGATTGCAACTCAAGCAAAAGAACTAGGTTTAGTTGATAAACTTGGCGATAAGCAAGATGCAATTAAGGCGGCAGCTCAGCTTGCTAAGCTTAATCATTATGATGTTAAAACCATCAAGCAATCGCTCACACCACAAGAGCAAATGCTGCAAGATATCTTTGGCACCGCGGCTGTTAAGAGCTTCTTTGCTAAGTCTGATTCATCACAATCAGTACTAGCAACACAAGCCAACTTACAAAGCCTTATTAATCAGTTAAGTAGTGAAATTGATAACCTAAAAGATTACAACGATCCACAAGGCGTTTACGCTCGTTGTTTAGTGTGTAATGTAATTCAATAAGTTACTTAGCTAAGCGATTTTAGGTATACTAAGCCCAGTTATTTAACTGGGCTTTTTTTATGAAACGTAAACGTATATATATCGCCTATACGGGCGGTACTATCGGTATGAAAAAATCGAGCCGTGGCTATGTTCCGGCAGAAGGTTTTTTAACCGAAACAGTGGTCAATAATGCAGAGTTTAATCGTGATGAAATGCCTTTGTTTGATATTCACGAATATTGCCCGCTCATTGATTCTTCAGATATGTCCCCTGCCCACTGGCAATTAATTGCTGACGATATTAAGAGTAAATACAAAGACTATGATGGCTTTGTGGTTTTGCATGGCACCGATACTATGGCCTACACAGCCTCTGCTTTGTCTTTCATGTTCGAAAACCTAACAAAACCTGTAATTGTGACAGGCTCACAAATTCCATTGTCGCAACTTCGTTCTGATGGCCAAGTAAACTTACTTAATGCCATGTATTTAGCCGCTAATTACCCAATTGCTGAAGTAAGCCTGTTTTTTAATAATCAGTTGTTCCGTGGTAATCGTGCAACAAAAGCCCATGCTGATGGCTTTGATGCGTTTGCATCACCGAACCTTGAACCATTAGCACTGTCAGGAATTAATATTCAACTGATCAAAGGGCAACTTAGCCCTTACGTTGATAACGAACTACAGGTGTCAAATATCACGCCACAGCCAATTGGTGTGCTTTATCTTTATCCTGGGATCAGCCCAAAAGTGGTTAAAAGTTTAGTTAATGACGACATCAAAGCACTTGTGTTATTAAGTTTTGGCGTGGGTAATGCCCCGCAAGATCCGGCGTTCTTAGATATTCTTAATGATGCAAGTAAACGCGGTATGGTAATTGTTAACCTAACACAATGCTTAAAAGGCCAAGTTAATATGGGCGGTTATGCAACCGGTAATGCCTTATTAAATTGTGGTGTGATCAGTGGCTACGATATGACATTAGAAGCCTGTTTAACCAAATTACACTATTTATTTAGTCAAAAGCTTGAAGTAGAAACAATTCGTCACTTGATGCAAGACAACCTGCGCGGTGAGCTAAGTCGTTAATGCAGCAAATACAAAAAAAGGCACCAATTGGTGCCTTTTTTATGCTTTTTGATAATTAACGAACTTTTTCGTCAATCTCAACTAAGTCTGTTAAATGGCAGATCTCACCGCTATGAGTTTTAATACCATGCTCACCAAAGTAGTCACGTTGTGCTTGAACAAGATGACCATTACTTGGTGTTGTTAACGTCGCAATGTAAGTTTGCGTTGCAGTTAACACTGGGAATGCCAAACCAGATGCAACTGCTGCACCCGTTACTTTACGTAATGCTGCTGATTCACGCTGCATAGAATCAATAAATTCTACACCTTCAGCTACATTGTCTAAGTAATCAGCACGGATGATACAACCTGCGCGCCACGTTTGTAGCGTTTTAGAAAGATCAACTTTCCACTGATGAGCACGAGACGCCCCTTTGATAAGCGCTAAACCTTGACGGTAAGCAAGTAAACTTGCCAATGTGAATGCATCTTTTAGCTCTGCTAAATCTAAATCAGCGGTATCTGTTGCTTTAGCAGCGTAAGTCATTTCTTTAGCAGCATGCGTATCACAAGTATTTGTTAAGTGACGTGCTTGAACAGCTGCGACTAGTGATGGCACTGCAATACCAAGCTCTAGGGCATTTTGTGCAGTCCATAAACCCGTGCCTTTCGCGCCAACTTTATTGTCGATTAAATCAACTAATGGCTCGCCTTCAGTCGTTTCAAGGCTTAAGATATGGCTTGAAATTGACAGTAAGTAGCTATTTAAAGTGCCTTCAGACCATTCATTGAAAATGTCAGCCACTTCTTTTGGTGAACGATTAGTACCTAAACGTAATAATTGATACATTTCTGCAATTAATTGCATTAACGCATATTCAATACCGTTATGAACCATTTTTACAAAGTGACCACTTGCAGATTGGCCTACACGAGCAAAACACGACTCACCTTTGTAGCTTGCCGCTACTTTTTCAAACCACGGCTCAACACGCTCCCAGCCGCCTTCTGAACCACTTGCCATCATTGCAGGACCATGACGTGCGCCTTCTGCACCACCAGAAATACCCATAGTGGCAAATTCAAATTTGTTTTGATATTTAAGTTTACGGCTAATACCATCTTTGTAGTTACTGTTGCCGCAATCTACGATAATGTCATCACAGTCAACACCTGCTTCTGCAAGCTCTGTACATACTTTATCAACCAATTCACCAGCAGGAACTAAAAGAAGAATCGAACGAGGCGGCTCTAAGCGTCTAACCATATCATTTAAATCAGACACAATATGTAAACGGTCTGCCAAACCTAGTGCTTTCGCACAGCTTAGTAACTCGGCACCCGCATCTGGGTTTTTATCATAAGCTACTAATGTCAGCCCTTTTTCAATCAGGTTGAGGGCAAGATTTTTACCCATAACGCCTAACCCTACTAATGCAACTTGCATTTAGTGTCCTCCTCGGTAACAACTATTGGTTAGTTAATCAAAATAATTACGCGCGCATTATACCCAAGCAGCCCAAAAATGCGAGCTTGACAGCCAACTTGAGATAAATCATCGAAATCATGAAGCGACGTTGCCCCCAGTATATCAAAATAACCAAGCCATCGGACCAGATTTTTATAATACCCTTTAAAAAGGTATGTGTATTGACGCTACCTGACACCGGTGTCATAATAACGTCATTCACCCTTTGTATACTCTATAATTAATACAAAGAGCCAGATTCTCATAAGTAAAAACAATCATTTTTTACTTATGAGTTCTACATTGTGCTTATGTATAAGCCTATATTAAAGGTTTATAGCACGACATTTTAATAGATAACCATCAATTCGCTTAATATATTTGAGCGCACAGGAGAATTTGATGCTAAGACGCACAAAAATTGTTGCGACCCTTGGACCGGCAACCGATCGCGATAACAACCTAGAAAAAATTATTCGTGCAGGTGCAAATGTGGTTCGTTTGAACTTCTCACATGGCGTAGCACAAGATCACAAAGACCGCGCTGAAGCGGTACGCAGCATTGCTAAGCGTTTAGGCAAACACGTTGCTATCCTTGCAGACTTACAAGGTCCTAAAATTCGTGTATCAACGTTTAAAGACGGTAAAGTAAACCTAGAAGTTGGCGCAAAATTTACCCTTGATGCAAAAATGGAAAAAGGCCAAGGCGACGTTAATGCAGTAGGTATCGACTATAAAGAGCTACCTAACGACGTTAAAACAGGCGACTTATTGTTATTAAACGACGGTTTAATTCAATTAACGGTAGATAGCGTTGACGGTGACCTAGTTCACACGACTGTTACTGTTGGTGGCGTACTTTCAAATAACAAAGGTATCAACCGTTTAGGTGGTGGTTTAACAGCCCCTGCTTTCACTGATAAAGATAAAGAAGATTTAATCACTGCCACTGAAATTGGCGTTGATTATATTGCTGTTTCATTCCCACGCAGTGGTGATGACATGCGTTATGTTCGCTCTTTAGCAGAAGCCGCTGGCTCAAACGCACAACTATTAGCGAAAATCGAACGTGCAGAAGCAGTTGAAAACGTTGAAGCAATTGATGATATCGTTCTTGCTTCTGACGCTGTAATGGTTGCGCGTGGTGACTTAGGTGTTGAAATTGGTGATGCAGCCCTAGTTGGTAAGCAAAAGCTTATCATAAGCCGTGCTCGTTCACTTAACCGTACTGTTGTGACTGCAACACAAATGATGGAATCAATGATCGATAACCCTATGCCAACACGTGCAGAGGTTATGGACGTAGCAAACGCGGTATTAGATGGTACTGATGCAGTAATGTTATCTGCTGAAACAGCCGCTGGTGACTACCCTGAAGAAACAGTAGCGACTATGGCTCGCGTTTGTTTAGGTGCTGAATCACAAAAAGAAACACACGTTTCTAAGCACCGTTTAGACAGCCGTTTTTCATCAAATGCTGAATCAATTGCATTATCTGCGATGTATGCAGCTAACCACTTAGATTCTGTTAAAGCTATTGTGACTCTGACTGAATCAGGTAGTACAGCTAAATTGATGTCGCGCATCAGCTCTGGTTTACCAATTTATTCATTATCACGTCATCCAAGCACGCTAGGCCAAACAGCACTTTACCGTGGTGTTTATCCTGTATTCTTTGATTCAACGAAGTGTGAAGACGAAAGCATGGTACGTGATGCATTAAACACACTTGTTGAGCAAGGCTCACTAGTTGCAGGTGATACTGTGATTTTAACTCACGGTGATGCAATGGAAACGATTGGTGCAACAAACACAATGAAGATTGTAACAGTTTAAGCTGTTACAAACTTTCATTAAAAAAGGCGCAATTAATAATTGCGCCTTTTTTGTTTTTAACTTATTAAATTTTGAATAGCTATTATACCAATCCGCTTAATTAAGTAGTCTATTTTGAGGCAATAAAACCTCGTTGATTACAAGGCAAAAATTTCGTTATTTAGTTGTTCTAAATGAGAAATTTTTAACGCAGTTAGCGACAGGTTTGATCCCTCAAAATGATTAAGTATTATTGCGGGTTGGTATTAGCTCGCGAGCGCCGCTTTCACTTTATCGCGATAGCTACGGCTTACTTTTAGTTCTTGGCCGTTATCTAACACTAATAGGTATTCACCGCTTACTTGAGTTACAAGTTTGCTAATTTGCTTAGTATTCACAATGGCACTGCGATGAACTCGCACAAATAGTTGTGGATCAAGCTCTTGTTCAAGCTCTTTCATTGTTTTACGAAGAATATGCGTTTGCCCATCTTGGCAATGAAGGCACATATAATCACCAGCCGCATCAACCCATTGAATTGTAATAACAGGCACACGAACAATCTCGCCCTGCTCTTTTACAGCTAATGATTCTGGATAACGGCGGTCAGCAAGGCTATCGCCCGTTGCTAACTTCTTTAAAATTTCTTCGCAATTATTGCCTGTAATACCTGCAACAAAGCTCGCTAGTTTTTTCTTATGGGCGTTATCTTGTTGCGTTTTTAAATAGGTATGCACTTTTTCTACCGCCTGTTTTAGTCTGTTGTCATCGACTGGTTTAAGAATATAATCCAACGCATGAATCTCGAATGCTTTAACTGCAAACTGGTCAAAAGCCGTTACAAACACAATAGCTGGTAATGGATTTACGCTCTCACTAAGTGCTCTTGCAACTTCAAAACCGTTCATATTTGGCATTTGAATATCTAAGAAAACCAATTGAATATTGCCCGATAAGCATTCATCAATTGCCTCTTGACCATTGCTACATAAACGAATGACTTCTAAATCGTCAAACTCAGAAAGTCGAACAGCTAAGCCTTTTCTTGCTAGCGGTTCATCATCAACGATCAAAGTTCTAATTTTGCTCATTTCTTAACAGCCTTTTCAAACGGAACGCGCAGATTAACTTTTAATCCACTTGGCGTATTGTCAGAGAGAACAAACGAGTAGTTGTTCTCATAAAGTGTTTTTAAGCGGTCCTGTGTATTAGCTATGCCAACGCCTTGAGAATTAACCAGTTGGCCATTTTTAAGCTCAGTGCCAGGACCATTATCGCCTACTTCCAATAATAGTTCATTTGCAAAAACTTGTGCTTTAATATCAATCACACCACCTTCATTTAGTTGCGCTATCGCATACTTTATCGAGTTTTCGATAATAGGTTGGAGGATCAAGCTTGGTACCAAGGCTTCTTTTGCCTGCTCGCTTACATCTACATTAACTTGTAAACGTTCATCAAAGCGTACTTTTTCAATTTCTAAGTACAACATGAGGGCATGAATTTCTTGCTCTAATGGCACCTTTTTTATTGGGTCGGTATTGAGAGTGTATCGTAAGAAGTCACTCAATTTTGACACCATTAAATTTGCATCTTTGTTCTCTTTTACCAAAATTAAGGTTGAGATTGCATTTAGGGTATTAAATAAGAAATGCGGATTAAGTTGATAGCGCAGCATTTTCAGCTGAGCTTCGTGAGCCATAGTGGTTGCTTTTAGAGCCTTTTGTCGCTCACTTTGCAATAGCTGGTAATACTTAATACCAAAATACAAACCACTCCAACAAAGGATGATATAAACCGAATCTAAACCTTGTTGAAAGTAATAAAACCATTCATTTGGACGGTAACCGTGACGGTAGATTTCCCATAAATTGAATTTTTGTACAACGGCCCATAATGTGCCTGTGACATAGGAAGCACCAAAAACGACAAGCATTAATACCCAAGGTGAGGCATTCCAAACTTTACGATACATATAACGTAAAGGTACTGTCATTAAACAGCCTGCATAAGCGTTTAATACAATAACAAATACGTAAATATCACGCATTTCAAAGACTTTTGAGCCGATATAATTAACTAACGCATAACCTATCCAGCCTGCAATTTGCAAAACCCAGAAAAAGCGTTGTCGATTATCAACTAATGATTGCCAATTCAAAATATCAGATTACCTTTCATAATTATTTTTATTATACCGATAGTCACGAGAACAAAGCACTGCCGCCTATCTTAATTTTTTATAGCCTTACCGCATTCTTCAGACATTAAAAAAGCGAAGGCCACAACAGCCTTCGCTTTTTCTCTGCTTTATTTTTAAGCTAGTTTATCTGAAGCCACTTTATAATTTGGATCTTCAATCACATTCACTTCAACTAAATCACGCGCATTGTGTAAAAGTTGAATACAATCAGGGCTTAAATGACGTAAATGCAGTTTCTTACCCACTTTTGCGTATTTGTCTGCAAGACTGTCAATCGCTTCAATCGCACTGTGATCAGCAACACGGCTATGTTTGAATTCAATGATCACGTCTTCTGGGTCATTTTTAACATCAAATAGCTCGGCAAAGTTCTTAACCGAACCAAAGAATAAAGGACCATGAAGCTCATACACTTTAGAGCCTTGCTCATCGATGTAATTGCTTGTGTAAATGTGTTTCGCATGCTGCCAAGCAAAAACTAAAGCCGAAACAATCACACCCACACATACCGCGATCGCAAGATCTGTTGCTACGGTTACGCCTGAAACAAGCACGATAACAAAAGCATCAGACTTAGGCACACGCTTCATCATTTTGAAGCTTGCCCACTCGAATGTACCAAGTACAACCATGAACATAACGCCAACTAAGGCAGCAAGTGGGATCATCTCAATGAGGCTGGCTGCAAAAATAATGAATGCTAGCAGTATTAATGCTGCACTAATACCAGATAAACGTGAGCGACCACCTGAATTAATATTGATCATAGATTGACCAATCATCGCACAACCACCCATTGCACCGAAGAAACCACAGGTAATATTTGCAGCGCCTTGACCAATACATTCTTTGTTACTGTGACCACGGGTTTCAGTAATTTCGTCAATTAAGGTCAGTGTTAATAGCGATTCAATTAAACCAATCGCCGCTAAAACTAAAGCGTAAGGGAAGATAATTTTTAATGTTTCAAGATTAAATGGCACCATAGGAATATGGAACTCCGGCAAGCCACCGGCAATGGTTGCTTGCTCATTGCCTGTCATTCCTTTTAAGAAATCAAGTACAGTGCGCGCTTCTAAATCAAAACCAATCACAATCGCTGTTACAGTAACAATGGCAGCTAACGATGAAGGTACAGCAGTGGTTAGCTTAGGTAAGAAATGAATAATAGCCATAGTTAGCGCCACTAAGCCAAGCATAATATAAAGTGCTTGCCCTTCCATCCACTGTTGGCCGCCCATACCGTCTGGTACTTTAAATTGCCCAAGTTGAGCTAAGAAAATAACAATCGCAAGACCATTTACAAAGCCCAACATTACCGGGTGCGGAACCATGCGAATAAACTTGCCGAGCTTGAAGATACCTGCGAGTACTTGCAGTATCCCCATCAATAAGACGGTAGCAAATAAATACTCTACACCATGATCTAAAACTAAACTTACCATTACAACGGCTAGTGCACCGGTAGCACCAGAAATCATACCTGGACGACCACCAAAAATAGCCGTAATTAAGCCAACAATAAATGCGGCATATAAGCCAACCAAAGGCTCAACATTAGCAACAAAAGCAAACGCAACCGCTTCTGGTACCAATGCCAACGCAACGGTCAAGCCTGATAGAATATCGTTTTTAGCAGAGCTTGGCGCTTTGCTGAGTAAGTTAAACATTAAGATCCTCTTTATAGTGAATGCATTTCGGCAAGGCGCAGAATTCTAGCAAAATCCGCAAAAGTTAACAATTATTAACAACAAAACGGCTAGTACCTAAAAGCACTAACCGTTTTCGAAAAAATAAAACGTAGTAGAAAAAGATTAAAGAGGTAAAGACGTACTACGCTTAACGCATGTCATGGTCACGTTTGAGTGAACTTCTTGAACAAACTCAAGGTTTAGTAGGTTATCACGAACAAACTGCTCATAACCTTCAATACCTTTAGAAATAATTCGAAGCATGAAGTCCATGGTACCCGCCATGCTGTAACACTCGGTAACTTCATCATAGCTCATAATTAAACGCTCAAACTCAGCTAGGTTCGTTCTACCGTGGTTAGAAAGACGAACATGGGCATAGACCAACATATCAAAGCCAAGCTTTTTCTCATCAAGCAAAGCAACTTTACCTTTGATATAGCCATCTTGCTCAAGCTTAGCAATACGACGCCAACATGGAGATTGAGATAAACCAACTTTATCGGCAATTTCTGCCGTAGATAAGCTAGCATCCTGCTGTAATAATGCCAAAATTTGGCGATCTACTTGGTTCAGAGACATTTTATTTCTTTTTCTGTAAAAATACTGGTTAAATTATATAACTGATTTAAAAATCAGTCTGCCTATTTTCTACTATTTATGCAAAAAAATTGCAATTTTATACCGTTCCACTTACAAACTACTTAACTGATGTTACGCGTTGGCATTAACCAAAACGTCCGCTAATAAATGGATTTGTTTTTCGCTCATGCCCTACGGTGGTATTCGGACCGTGGCCTGGCAAAATAGCAACTTCATCAGAGAATGATAAAATCTCAGACTTAATTGATTCGATTAATTGCGCACTATCCCCTTTTGGAAAGTCAGTACGACCAACAGAGCCTTGAAAAATCACGTCACCCACTATCACCTGTTCTGAACCTTGGTGGTAAAAAACAACATGACCAGGCGTATGCCCTGGGCAATGGCGTACAGATAATTCAAGTTCACCCACTGCGATTGTATCGCCATGACTTAGCCACTTCGTTGGATAAAATGGTGTAATTGGTGCAAAACCAAACATTTGCGCTTGCATTGGCAAGGCATCAAACCAAAATTTATCATCTAAATGTGGGCCAATGATATCAACGCTAAAATGCTCTGCGAGTTGCTTTGCAGCGCCCACGTGGTCTAAGTGGCCATGTGTTAAATAAATTGCCTCTAATTGGCAATTTAAAGCAGCAAGTTCTGCTTGAAGTTTTTCTGCATCGCCACCAGGGTCAACCAAGGCCGCTTTATTCGTTTGCTCACAAATGATAATGCGGCAATTTTGCGCAAAGCCAGTAACAGGAACAGCAATCACTTTCATGTTATTGTCCTTTTTGTAACTGCTCAAACGCCATTAAAATTGGGTATTTTAAATAGCCTTGATCATAAAACGGTGTTCGCTCATAGAGCCAATGCAAGCGAGCATCAGCATCTTTTGCAAAGTTTTTATCTTCACGAATTTTTTTATCGAACTCTAAAGCCAATGCAGGTTTTTCTTTAAGCATTTGTCGTGCATAAGGCATTAAAGCGTAATTCTCAACGTATTCAGTACGCTGAAAAATAGTATTAAACTCACCCCAAGCAAAGAATGAATCTGGCGCTTCTGGGTGTAGTAAGTGTGTAGCCAGTTCTGAGTATGGCTGCTCAGTTGAGACTTTGTACCAGCCGGTCATATCGACATTTTCTATGGTGTTGTAATCAAATGTCGCCTCTACACGAAAACGTCCTTCAAAAGGTGCTTTTGCAAATGAGTAATCAGCAACGCTTGCTTGCGTTAATGGCTCAGAAGCAAAACCATTCACTGTCGTTACCTCTACGCCGTGTAATTTAAGCTTACTTACCAATTGGCTGTACGCCGGCGGGATATAAAACGCAGCAGGAACGTTAACGGTCTTTTTAACTTCTTTTTGCCAAAAAACCGGTAATGCGTCATAGTTTTTAGCTTCACCTAAATATTTAACTTCAGGTTGCCCAGACAATGCGCTTTCAGTTCTTGAATAAGCGATCCCTTTAAATTCTATGGTATCTGGCTCTTTAGCATAACCGCGTTCAACAACTAATTGTGTCGGTTTGAAATCGAGCTCTTTTTGAACCGCTTGATTAAGGGCTTTATCGTTTTCAGCTAAGGCGTCAATGGCACCATCAATAAATACATAAGTACCTAATACGCGCTGCTTATAAGGTTTTAAAGAGTGGTTCTCTACTAAGATTGTTGGTAATGAACGTAAATCACCCCAGCCATTTGAAAAACGTGGTGTTGCCACCCAACCTGCTAAACCTTTTTTAAATTCGCGCTTGTCCATTACAAACACCAGTGGACCAGGAATATGCCCTGCTTTTTCAAGTTTGGCATCAATAACAGGTTTAAACAGATTATCTAACGCTTGTGACACACTTGGTGATTCACTCGAAAAAACCGGATTATAACCATAGGTCACGTCATATTGGTAATCAGCGCCATCGGTTACATGGACATCCACGTATAAATCTGGCTTAAATTGATTAATAACCTGCATCACACCGCGTACTTCGGGTGTATCAAGCTTAGTGTAATCACGATTTAAATTTAAATTTAGACCATTCGTTCGAAAGCCCATTTCTACCGGGCCACGCTGATTAATACGGTTGTATTGGCTACTACGCTCGTGACCATCAACGTTTAAAATAGGAATAAACAGAATATTGACTTTGCTAAGAATATCGCGGCGTTTACCTGTTGCAATATCGCGTAGCAACATAAACATGGCGTCTTTGCCATCAATTTCACCACTGTGAATGCCTGCTTGAATAAAGATGGTTGGTTTTGTATCAGCAACAAGTTGTTTGGCATCAAACAAACCTTGCTCATTCGCCACTAACATCTTAACCGCACGACCCGCACTGCTTGTTGCAATTGTCGTTACTTTGAATTGTGTTGGGTTTGCGGCAACAAGGCGATCTACGAACGCCATAGTGTCTGCATAATCAGGCGATAAAGTGCCTTCGCTTAATTCAAAATCTGTGGTTAAAGGTCCTTTTTCTTGCATTAAAGACACACTATCGCCTTGCCATGGCAACAATGGGGGTAAGTGGCTGTCTAAAGTTACTGCAGCAGATAAAAACACTAAACTCGCAAACATATCACTCTCAAGTGCGGTACTTATTCTATATTGGGGAAATTATAACAACTAATCTGAATGGATTGCGTAAACTGCGGTGATTCAACAAAAAAATGGAGCAAACGACATACGCTATGCAAAATCGTTGTTAGTTATGAATATTAATTAAGATCAAAAAAAGGAGCACTAGGCTCCTTTTTAAACTTTATGAAAAGCGAAATTAAGCCGCTAGGCCTTCTTTTGCTTTTGCAACAAGCGCTGCGAATGCAACTTGGTCATAAACAGCGATATCTGCAAGGATCTTACGATCGATTTCTACAGAAGTCTTTTTAAGACCATTGATAAAACGGCTGTATGAAAGACCGTTTTGACGAGCTGCTGCATTGATACGTGCAATCCAAAGTTGACGGAAAGTACGTTTCTTAGCACGACGGTCACGGTAAGCGTATTGACCCGCTTTAGTAACTGCCTGGAAAGCTACGCGGTAAACACGTGAACGTGCTCCGTAGTAACCTTTAGCTTGCTTTAAAACTTTTTTGTGACGTGCACGTGCGATAACACCGCGTTTAACTCTTGCCATTTCTGAAGACTCCTATTAAGCGAATGGTAACATACGTGAAACTAGACCATGGTCATTCTTATGAACCATCATCTTAGGACGTAAGTGTAATTTACGCTTAGAAGTTTTCTTAGTCAGAATGTGACGAAGATGCGCTTGTTTACGCTTGAAACCGCCAGAAGCAGTTTTCTTGAAACGCTTAGCCGCGCCTCTGTGAGTTTTTAGCTTGTAAGCCATTGCAATAACTCCAAATGTATTGCTTAAAAATTAGCAAGCAGGCGAGAGATATAAAAATAGCTCTACTTTTAAGGCCTAACTTACTGCCATAATCCGGTGAAGGCTCACTACAAAAAAAAGCAGTGCAACCTTACTTATAACCGGTTATTTCAGGTGAACAGTAAACTGTTACTTGCAGACCTGAAATAAAATCGGTGCGTAATATACCCTGTTTATTGCTTTTTAGCAATAGGTGCCATCATCATAACCATCTGGCGACCTTCAACACGATTAGGGAATGATTCAACTTGTGAAACATCTTCCAAATCAGTTTTAACACGGTTTAATAATTCGATACCAATTTCTTGGTGAGCCATTTCACGACCACGGAAACGGATAGTGATTTTAGCTTTATCACCCGCTTCTAAGAACTTGCGTAAGTTGCGTAGCTTAACCTGGTAGTCACCTTCATCCGTACCTGGACGGAATTTGATTTCTTTAACCTGGATTTGCTTTTGCTTTTTCTTTTGTTCTTTTAGTTCTTTGCTTTTTTCAAAGATGAACTTACCGTAGTCCATAACCTTACAAACAGGTGGCTCAGCATTAGGACTGATTTCTACAAGATCTACACCCGCATCATCAGCGATAGCTTGCGCCTCTTTTAATGACACGATGCCAGCTTGCTCGCCGTCGATGCCAATTAAACGAACTTCTTTAGCTGTAATATCTTCGTTGATACGATTTTTTTGAGCTGTTTGTTGCCCTTTCTTGCCGCCTCTAATGGTACGATCCTCCAAGAATATAAAATAAAAAGCGTGTAGTTGGCTGTTTGTTTTGCCCTACACGCTCATGATTTATTGTCGATTTTTAATTTCTTCGCTTACTTTAGCAACGAAATCATCAACATTAAATTTGCCTAGGTCTTCACCTGTGCGAGTGCGTACTGCCACTTCTTGTTGTTCAACTTCTTTATCGCCAACAACAAGTAAATATGGAATACGTTTTAACGTATGTTCACGGATTTTAAAGCCAATCTTCTCATTTCTCAAGTCAGCAGCGGCTCTAATTCCAAGTTTATTTAATTTTTGTACAATTTCTTGCACATAATCTGCTTGTTTATCCGTGATGTTCATAATCACAACTTGCTTAGGAGCAAGCCACGTTGGGAACAAACCAGCGTATTCTTCAGTTAAAATACCGATGAAACGCTCAATTGAACCTAAAATTGCGCGGTGGATCATAACTGGTGTACGACGTTCGTTATTTTCAGCAACATAAGTTGCACCTAAACGACCTGGTAATGCAAAGTCTAGCTGTACAGTACCACATTGCCATGCACGGTCTAAACAGTCATAAAGTGTAAACTCAATCTTAGGGCCGTAGAATGCACCTTCACCTGGTAGGTAATCAAACTCAATGTCGTTTGCTTTTAATGCATCAGCTAGTGCAAGCTCAGCTTTATCCCACATTTCGTCTTCACCGATACGTTTTTCTGGACGAGTAGATAGTTTTACAACGATCTTCTCAAAGCCAAACGTTTCGTATGTGTCGTAAACCATTTTGATACATGCAGAAACTTCATCCATGATTTGCTCTTCAGTACAGAAGATATGCGCATCATCTTGAGTAAAGCCACGTACACGCATTAAGCCGTGTAATGCACCTGATGGTTCGTTACGGTGACAACAACCAAACTCAGCCATACGTAATGGAAGATCACGGTATGATTTTAAACCTTGGTTAAAGATTTGTACGTGACCTGGGCAGTTCATTGGTTTGATTGCGTATTCACGCTTTTCAGATTCAGTTGTGAACATCGCATCTGCGTATTTGTCCCAGTGACCTGATTTTTCCCATAACCCACGGTCCATCATTAATGGGCCTTTAACTTCTTCGTAATCGTACTCACGTAGTTTTTCACGAACGAAGTCTTCTAGTTCACGGTAAATGCTCCAACCATCGTTGTGCCAAAACACCATGCCTGGTGCTTCTTCTTGCCAGTGCCATAAATCAAGCGCTTTACCAATACGACGGTGATCACGTTTTTCAGCTTCTTCTAAACGTTTTAAATACGCTTTAAGTTGCTTTTTATCTGCCCATGCAGTGCCGTAGATACGTTGCAGCATCTTGTTTTCAGAATCACCGCGCCAATATGCACCTGCCACTTTCATGATTTTGAAATGTTGACAGAACTTCATGTTTGGTACGTGTGGGCCACGACACATGTCGATGTATTCTTCGTGATGGTATAAGCCTGGACGATCATCTTTCGCGATGTTCTCGTCTAGGATTTCCATTTTATATGTTTCACCACGCGCTTCAAAAGTATCGCGTGCTTCTTGCCAGCTTACGGTCTTTTTAACAACGTCGTAGTTTGTTTTAGCAAGCTCAAGCATGCGCTTTTCGATAGCATCTAAATCATCTTGGCTTAAAGAGTGTTCCATATCGATATCGTAATAGAAACCGTTATCGATGGTCGGACCGATTGCCATTTTTGCTTCAGGGAAAAGCTGCTTAACTGCATGACCAATAAGGTGCGCACATGAGTGACGGATAATCTCTAAACCATCATCATCTTTTGCTGTGATAATTTCTAAACGCGCATCTTCAGTGATTAAGTCACATGCATCAACACGAGTACCATTAACACGGCCTGCAATTGTTGCCTTGGCAAGGCCTGGACCGATATCGCTTGCTACGTCAAATGTGCTTACTGGGTTTTCAAAACTACGCTGACTGCCGTCAGGGAGGGTAATAACTGGCATTATAAATCCTTAATACAGTGGTGATGCCTACAATGCATCACATGTAATATTTTTTAAAAAAATTTTATGTAACTCTGCAACGCTTTTACGAATAAGCATTGCTATTTAAGCTTGTATTTACTGAGTCTTCGCAAATACAAGCAGCTATTGTCGCCGCTCACGCTCTCAAATACAAGTAGTTAGAAGACTAAATTGACAATTAGTTAAGTCATTTCATACTTAGTGAGTCAGTACTTTTAGGGTGATGAAGATGCCAAACACGCGTACGTTCAAATTTGCAACGTTTAACTTATTAAATTATACCGCGCCACCCTATTCGTTTTACCAATTACATGAACGCTATAACAATACGCAATGGCAGCAAAAACAATTGTTTGTAGCTAATTTCTTAAATGAGGCAAACCCTGATGTGGTGGCGTTTCAAGAAGTGTTTAGTCAGCATGCTCTAGAAGTGCAATGCAAAGAAGCAGGCTATGATTATTTTAAAACGGTCGATAGCCCGTCCCATGATAGCCTTTATCCGCAAGTGTTATTCAATCCTGTGGTTGCCATTGCCAGTAAATACCCGTTTAAATCGGCCGATGCATTGACACCATGCCCTGAATTACTTGAGTACTTAAACAATCAAAATGAGTTCAAATTTAACCGCACCCCGATTAAATGTATGATTGATTTACCTGATTTTGGTGAAGTCTGCTTTTATGTTGTTCACTTTAAGTCACAACGTGTGCAATCAATGGCGCATATTCTTAATATTCATAACCTTGAAGATCCGTTGCTACAGTTGTTACACCAGACTGTGGGTACCATGCAGTCTCAAATATCGCGTTCATTGGAAGCATCTATTGTTTATTATGATGCGCTAAAAACCCAACGCGAAAAGCAATGTGCAACGCTCGTTATGGGTGACTTTAACGATGTACTTACTAGCCCTACTTTATCGTTTATGACACAAGGATTTCATCCTACACGCTGTGAGCCCTGCATAGAACATAACGAACCCGTTGTTGGCCTCACCGACAGCTACGAGTTTAGCCGCTCGTTTTATGATAAGAAAAACAAACCCTTTAGCCATTATTACCAAGGTAAAGGTAATGTACTAGATTATATTCTTGCTTCTGCACATTTTAATCCCGATTGCCAAGTTTCAAAGGTGAAAGCGCTCGACTATGAAAGTTATGACAAGCATATTTCCCCTACACAACTGACCGAAGACATTAGTGTAAGTGACCATAGTGTTATCGCTATAAAAATTCATTTTTAAAGCAACTGTTTTTCATAACGTTACTTGCTATAATTGCGCAAATTAAGTTATTTAGAGAATGACCATGAGAACATGCGGTGTAGAAATTACAGGTAGCGACGTACTACTGTGTATTTTAACCAAAGACAATGACGTATTTGATATCCGTGATGTCAGACAAACACGTTTTACCTTAGGTAACGGTAATGACACAGAAGTAATGCGTAAATTCCAATTTGATTTCAAAAAATTAATGGAAGATTACCAAATTGACTCTGTAGCAATCAAAGAGCGCCAAGCTAAAGGTAAATTCGCTGGTAGTGCTAAAGGTTTCAAAATGGAAACGGCTATTCAGTTAATCGAGCGCTTAGATGTGCAAGTTTTATCTGCGACTGAAATCAAAGAGCAGCTTAAGCGCAACCCAGTGCCTATTGATTTTGAAGACACAGGCCTGAAAAAATTCCAAGAAAACGCATTCATTAGTGCTTACGTGTACATCATGCGTAAAACTTATAAGCAAGATGAGCCAAAAGCTTAATTGCTGCTTATTCTTAAAAGAACGTGCTACGGCACGTTTTTTTATACCGCAAAACCCATTCTTTATTCTGCATTATTAAAATTACACTCTGTACATTAGTCTTATAAAGCTTTTCTTTGTCGACAATCTATGTTTAGTTAATCAGGTACGCATGTTTTGAAATCATCCTAAATGATTGTTTCAATTCTTTTGCATCAAGTCCATGACAACAAATTAACCGGACACGGAGAATACAATGCAGACAAAGAACACACACATCAATGCGCTTCCACTCACTCAAAGCTATTATCAAGGCCGTACAGACATTCCATTGATAGAACAAACAATTGGACAATACCTTGATAACATTGTCGACAATTACCCTGATCACCCCGCAATTGTGGTTCATCATCAACAGATCCGATTAACCTATAGACAATACCAGCAGCAGATTAACCAGTTAGCAATGGGGTTATTATCACTTGGCGTAAAACCTGGCGATCGGGTTGGTATTTGGTCACCCAATAATATCGAATGGTGTTTAACTCAATTTGCTACAGCTAAAATTGGTGCAATCATGGTATGCATTAACCCTGCATATCGACCAAGCGAATTAAAATACGCACTCAATAGTGTTGAGTGTTCAACACTTATAACAGCAAGTGAATTTAAAGCCAGTAATTATATAAACATGCTCAATGAGCTCGCACCGGAACTTAAAGATTCACAAGCAGGTAAATTAAATTTAAACGCCCTGCCACACCTAAAAAATATAATTCGTATTGGTGATGAGCCTACTGCTGGCATGTTTAGCTTTAGCGATATCATGCAGCGCGCAACAGATGCCCATAAGCTAGAGCTTGATGCTATTTCGGCCACTTTACATTGTGACCAAGATATCAATATTCAATTTACCTCTGGTACTACGGGTAACCCAAAAGGAGCGACCTTATCTCATAAAAACATCCTCAATAACGGATTTTTGATGGCGCAAGCGATGAAGCTGACACATGAAGATAAACTCTGTATTCCGATACCTTTATATCACTGCTTTGGTATGGTGCTTGGCAATTTAGTATGTATAAGTAAAGGTGCTACCGCAGTTTTTCCGGGTGATTCATTCGACCCTAAAACAACCCTAGAAGTTGTTGAAAGGGAACGCTGTACAGGCCTGCATGGTGTTCCAACTATGTTTATCGCCGAGTTAGAGCTTAAAAATTTTGCAAACTATGACTTATCTAGCCTACGAACAGGCGTGATGGCCGGCTCAACCTGCCCCGAGCAAGTTATGCGTAAAGTTCACTCATTAATGCATATGAAAGAAGTTGTAATTGGTTATGGCCAAACTGAGTGTAGCCCTATCAATAACGTGACCGAAACAAACTCGCCTCTCGAAAAACAAGTTACCACAGTGGGCCGTGCATTAGCCCATACTGAAGTTAAGATTATCGACGAGCTGGGTGATATTCAAAAAGTTGGCATACCGGGTGAAGTATGTAGTCGTGGTGCTGGAATTATGCGCTGCTATTGGAATGATGAAGAGAAAACGAAAGCAACAATTGATCAAGACGGTTGGTTACATTCTGGTGACTTAGGTGTGATGGACGAAGATGGCTTTGTTGCTATTGTTGGCCGAATAAAAGACATGATCATCCGCGGTGGTGAAAACATCTATCCAAGAGAAATAGAAGAAGTTCTCTACACCTACCCTGGTATTCAAGATGCGGCTATATTTGGTATTAGCGATGAAAAATACGGCGAAGAAGTATGTGCCTGGATCCAACCTAAAGATGATGCAGTGCTTGATGAAAATGACATTCGTGATTTCTTAAAAGATAAACTAGCCTACTTCAAAGTACCAAAGCACATCCGCTTTGTTGAAGAATACCCTATGACAGTGACAGGCAAACTTCAAAAATTTAAAATGCGCGAACAAATGCAAGAACTCCTAAGCGAAAAAGCCTTCTCGTAATCATTTACTTGCCCCCCAAAAAATTTCAACCAAGCTCAGCACCGCTGAGCTTTTTAATTTATTAAGACACCCATATTAATTTAAGGAGTTAACCAAGCTTCATATCTAAAGAATAAATTTAAAAAGACACCCAACTTAAAATTTCTCACTTCACAAAATTATGACTAAACTTAAATTGTTCAACTCATGGAGGAGAAGAGCATGGCAACCCCACGTAGAAACTTAATTAGTATTTCAAACACGCCTTATTATCACTGCATTTCACGTTGCGTTCGTCGCGCTTATTTGTGCGGAAAAGATCCACTAACGGGTCGTTCATATGAACACCGGCGCGATTGGGTTGAAAACAAACTACTTCAACTTGGTCGGGTATTTTGTATTGATATTTGCGCCTATGCGGTTATGAGTAATCACACACATCTAGTACTTCACATTGATATAGCAAAAGCTAAGCGTCTAAATAATAAAGCGATTCTTATTAGATGGCACAAATTATTCAAAAGTACATTCCTATGCCAACGATTCTTAAATGGCGAATTGCTAACACAAACCGAGCTTTCTGCGGTTAATACCAGAATAAATTTATATAGAGAACGGCTCAGCAGTATTAGTTGGTTTATGCGAGCTCTTAATGAAAGTATTGCACGAAAAGCGAATCAAGAAGATGAGTGTAAAGGACGATTTTGGGAAGGTCGGTTTAAATCACAAGCTTTACTTGATGAAGCAGCACTTGCCGCTTGCCTTGCATATGTTGATTTGAACCCTGTAAGAGCAAAAGCGGCTGATTTACCTGAGCAATCTGACTACACCAGTATTAAATCTAGAATTAATGCAGCTCATAATAATAAGCAACCAAAATCACTTATGCGCTTTGCAGGTAAAACACGTAAACATATGCCTAAAGGACTACCATTTGAGCTTAAAACATACCTGCAACTTGTAGATTGGACAGGCCGCTCAATCCGAGAAGATAAGCCAGGGAAAATCCCAGAAGATGCGTTACCAATACTTGAAAGACTAGATATTTGTACTGAAAACTGGATTACACTGACCACTTCATTTACCCGCTCATTTAAAAATACTGCGGGTAAAGAGCAGGCTATAACTGCGTATACAAATCAAATGAAACGGAAACGAAGAAGCTCAATAACTAATAGCCAAGCTTTGTTTTGCTAAACACTTAAAAATTTTCAATGACTACTTTTATTCATCTATTTTAAAAAATAGAAAATTTCTACGTACTGAATTAAATTTCATCTAGAATTAAATAACTAATTTTTAAATTTAAATAACAACAAAGAACTAAACATAATTTGTACATAGATGAACTCAACCAAAAGCAGTTACTATCTAGCTTTTAACTACCAAAAGTGGGTGTCTTTTTATAAAAATGGATGTCTCTTTAATTCGTTACACAACCCCCTGTTTTAACATAGCATCTGCAACTCGATCAAAACCCGCTATATTCGCACCAAGCACCAGGTCGTGTTCATGAGAGTACTGCTTGGCGGTAGCTGAAATTGTATCGAAAATAGACTTCATAACTTGTTGAAGTTTCTCATCAACTTGCTCAGCTCGCCACTTTTGCATACTGGCATTTTGAGCCATTTCAAATTGACTGGTAGCAACTCCACCAGCATTTGCAGCCTTACTTGGCCCTAAAAATACTTCGTTGTCTTTAAACACTTTTAACGCTTCAGCTGTGGTCGGCATGTTTGCACCCTCGCATACAACAGAGCAGCCATTTTCAACCAAAGTTTCAGCATCTTTTTCGGTAATTTCATTTTGAGTTGCACAAGGAAGTGCAATATCTGCCTCATATCGCCACACTTGATGTCCGTCGCTAGGGTATTGATTCACTGGCGTAAACTCAGCATCTTTGTGTTCATTCAAATAATCCCTAAGCTCAGCACCTCGTTCATTTTTTAAGTGTTTTACGAGAGCCACATCAAGCCCATCTTTACAATACAAGGTCCCTTTTGAATCACTACAGCTGAGAATAACAGCATCGTATTGGTCAAGCTTTTCCATCAAATACAATGCTACGTTACCAGCACCAGAAACTAGGCATCGCTTACCTCTTAAAGAGTCGCCTTTAGCATCTAGCATGGCACTTAAAAAATATGCAACACCATAGCCAGTAGCTTCGGTTCTCAGTGAAGACCCCCCCATAATCTCAGGCTTGCCAGTTAACACCCCTTCAAATTGATTAGTGATCCGTTTATATTGACCGAATAAATAACCAATTTCTCTCGCCCCAACGCCAATATCACCAGCAGGAACATCTGTGTTAGCACCTATGTGACGATAGAGTTCAGTCATATATGACTGACAGAAACGCATAATTTCATTGTCACTTTTTCCTTTAGGGTTAAAGTCAGCACCGCCTTTAGCGCCTCCTAATGGCAAACCTGTGAGTGCGTTCTTCAAAACTTGCTCAAAGCCTAAAAACTTCACCACACTTTGATTGACACTCGGATGGAACCTCAAGCCCCCCTTATAAGGGCCAAGCGCCGAGCTGAATTCGATTCTAAAACCACGGTTAACTTGCACTTTGCCGTCATCATCAAGCCAAGGAACCCTGAATATTGCTTGCCTTTCAGGCTCAACTAACCGCTCTAGAATTGCCTGCTGTTGATATTCATTATTCCCTTCTACTACCTGATTTATTGATGAAAGCACTTCTTCAACAGCTTGATAAAACTCAGGCTCATTTGGATTAGACTCTTTAACTGATTGCAGTACCTCTTCGATATATTGCATTACAAAATCCTCTTTCAAGCTGTTGAAAATATTCAGTCTATTAGAATTAAACTGACTAAGACATAATATCGATCACTCATGTTTAACGAATAGTGAACACCGCTGATTGCTCCCCATCATATTGCCACTCAAAACGCAGTGGTTCATTTTGAGAATCATAAAACCAAACTTCTGCCACAAGCTCTAAGGCACTATTTGCCAGCATCACAGTCGACGTTAATTTGCTTTGTTTTAGAGGTGCCCGCAATAAGCATTGATTGTAATCAGCCTTATTATCATCGCCTTTCAAGCAGATATTTAAATACGCTCTGCTATCACCCATGTTCAAATCAACATCTATGTTTAGCTCTATCTTGCTACTTAAATCAAATTGAGGAGCAATCGTTAGGTCAGCCATTGTCTCTGTTTCTACACTCGTGTCAGGAGGTGTTGTTTCTGGTGGCGGCGTGCTTGTGGTGGGTGTCTGCGTAACAGTTGTGCTTACCGCTTCAGTTGAAGAGCTACCTTCTCCACCGCCACCACACGCAGATAACATTAAGCTAATGATTAATAAAGTATAATGTTTCATGACTATTCTCCTCGTAGAATAACATTTGCAAGTTTTGCATTATTAAACCAAAGCGGCTTTTCCCGTCCCTCTGATTCAGCAAATGCTCTAAAGTCACTATACGCATGTGTTATATCAACACTCTCTTTTGGATGCGCCCATGCACTGCCAATCTCCATTGCCCAAGGTAGACCAGTTTCAGTTTGGAAATAATAACTTTGAGCACTATTACTGGCATCATCAGAGTCAATGATTGAAAATAACTGTGAATTGAATTTTTCGGTTGGCTGTTGATTCTTAATATGAACTTCCCAACCACGTGGGTTTTGTCCAACTAAAAACTCACCATGGTAGTGATCTTGAGCCGCGAAAATAAATGGGTCTAAAGTATATTTTGGCGCTTCAATTGTGGTCACTCCACTTTGAAGTGAAACGGTTAAACTAAACGAAACTTTGCTGTTGGTATCACAGCCTGTTTCAGTTCTAAAATAACTACAACTTGACTGCTTATCTGCATAATCCCAAGTGTCTGGCATGATAATGAAAATAGCATCTTCAACCCCTTGTTCTAATATAGAATGTGATTGTGTTTCGCCATTTATCGTTAAATTAATTGAACTTGTATCTATCTGACTTCTTAATACTCGTTTATCAACATCATCAGCTATCGTTTGATACAAACGAACTGCAAAGCCATTATGAAAATCAGCACCAATTCCAACCAACTCCCCTTCTATTTTGTAACCAATGGCCTGGCCTTCTTTATCAATCAATGTAGTACGGTAATTCACAACTAAATCGTTAAAGTCATAATCACCAGCAAAAGGCCATTGGTCCTCATACGCAAGGGTTACCCAGCCATTCTCACTTGGGTATACCAAACTTCCATATGTTGTTACCGGGTAATCCTCGACTTCGCCGCCAGTTACCCCACCACTTGCGGTAATTGGGTTAGCTTCACTGCCATCTGTGACACGAAAGCGTGCCCATGTTGCTCCCATCACAGCATCACTCGGAACATCAACCAGCACACTGTTATCACCTTGATTTAAGCGGTATTTACTCACTGTGATTTCGTCTGGATCAAACTGGAAATTTTGATCCCAATCGAACCAAGCATATAAATAACCATTATCATTAGGAGCGGTCACAATTATCTGGCTGGTAGAGCCTGCAACAAAATCAGTGACAAATTTAACACCATCATCTGAGCTATCGACGGGTGAAGCCTGTAAATCTGCAGGAGTGTTAATATTTTCACCATCAACAACGGCTCCTAAATAAACTAAATTTGATTGGTCTTCATTAGGGTCAAACAGATGGCGGGCACCACTATCAGCAAGTGCTGTTTTATATGGCATAGGTGCATCGCCAAAGTCGATTGAGTTATCAGTGACTTTTACTTCTGCAATAGCACAGCGTGCACCATCATTTTGATTCGATGTTGGCCCTAAAGTAAAAACTGCTGCGGTAGGTGTGTAACCAACTACAGGGCTGGTGCTTAAATCTACTTTGTGGATTTTACCGCTGCGGTTATTACTAAAATAAAATTGACCTTGTACATCAAAATAACCTGCACCATTAGCGCCAGTATCGCCGGCTATGTCGAGGTTTGCTATAAAAGTGGGTGTCTGATTATCTAAGTTGATTTCGTAAAGGTCGCCGTTTGACTCAACTGCATACAAAAGATTGCTATGTGGATGAAAAGCAAAATCATAAATAGCTAAATTCCAGTTTGCTGAGCCTGCAACTAATTGAGCCTGGTACTCGTCGGCCTCTTCAGTTAAATCAATGCCATATAAACCAAATCTAGGGTGGTATAAATAGTAAACCGCTTTATTAGTTTCACTATTCACATGAATATCACCAACATAAAAATTGGTATCTGGCAGACCATTTACAGTTAAACGTTGTAAAACATAATCATCACCAATACGTACAACACTTCTGGGGGCTTGTTTGCTAAAGCCATACATGTACTGGTCTTGATAATTAAAGCCAACCGCATTTACGCTGTCGTTATTCGCCTCTGTTGTAAAATCCATTGACGCTGCAAGCACGGTGGTTTTGGCAGATACTAGGTCAACGCCAAACATTTGCGCAGGTGAACCTTGAATCAAAAATGCTTTACTTGGGCACTGTTCAAATGGTGCTGCACTAACAAAACCTGTTGCAAGTGCGGTTATTAGGTAAGCGGGTATGTTACTTTTCATAATTACACTCTCCTGTGGATGTGTTATTACTCAAAGCAGTAACCATTCCAAAATATAACTCACGCTATAACAAGGTGTTATGAAAAATCAGACTGAGTATTTGCAAGATGCAAGAGGCATAGTTGCATAATGCAATTCTTTTTAGCTATAAAAGCAAATCATTCCCACTTAAAAGAATGGCATGCTAGACTAGTTAGGAATAAAAATAATAATAAACCCCACTATGAAACTTAAAGCCTCTGTTATTCTGTACTTTGCCTTATCAATAAACAGTGCTTTTGCATCAACACTGCAACAAAACATTGATGAAGCCAGAACAATCAGTGACTACCAAAAACGATATGACTATTTAAAAGCCATCGATAAAAAGCTTATTGAGTCTGCCAGCCTTGCAGAACAAGTAAGTTATAACGTTAGATTAATTCACGTTCACATACACCTCGGCCAATTTCAACAAGCGCAAACTATCATTGATGAACTTGAAGCAGGCCCAAAATACAAAAAAGACTCCCCCATTTACAGCGAGTTGTATCTAGCGAAAGCGCGGTTGGCATATAGAAAAAGTGACTTAGAAACCGCAATTTATTTATCGCAACAAAATGTCGCCCTATTTCAGCGCTTACAACTTACCCATTATGAAATTGATGCCGTGGCGAGTCTTGTCAGTGCTTATCATAATGCTGGCGATTATCAAGCAGCCTTAAACTTGCTTGAAGTTTATATTCACGACAACAATCGCGAATTAACCTTAAAACAAAAAGAAATGCTCTATCATGGTTATTCGCGTAATCTTGAACAGTTAGACCGCTTAACGCTTGCCCTAGAATATAAGCTAAAACGCCGTGAAGTTATTCAACAGATGTCGCCATCTATCTCGTTACAAGCTGGCATAAGTTATTCAATTGCCCAAAGTTATTTAGATTTAGAACAATACGAAAAAGCAAAGAGCGAGTTTATTACAGCCCTTAGTTTTGATAGGCAAACGGGTTCACTTTCTGATATCGGACATAGTTTAGTTAAACTATCCCAATGCGAATATGGGCTAAAAAACTACAATGCAGCACTTGAATACGCACAAGAGGCTCAACAGGTGTTCGCAAGTTATAACAGCACACGAAATACTGCCTGGGCAAACCATAATATTGCGATAAATTTGCTCGAAATCGATAAACCTGACCAAGCATTAATCATTGAAAAACAAGTGATCACTGAACTCAAGCAAGACGATCACTTATATATTGATGTATTACTCACATTAGCAAAGCTATACATTGGCTCTAATGAGCACGAACAAGCTAAACATTATGCTGAGCAAGCCTACCAGTTAAGTAACCAAAAAAATAAGCTGCAAAAGCAAATCACAGCCCTAGAACATTTGGTCACTGTGGCAGAACAACAAGCAGATTATAAACAAGCACTTTCGTACCAACGGACTATTACAGAGCTTGAAAAAGGCTTTGCCCGCAACAACTACAATCAACGTTTAGCGGAGCTGCAAAACTCCATTGCGATGCGCGACCGCGATTTGGCCATTCAAGATTTAAAACTCCAAGACAATGAAAAAAGCCAAGCAATCGCCTCACAACGCCAAACTATCTTATACAGCATTTTATTATTTAGCCTGCTTTTAGCTGTAATGGGCATTGCTTTATTAAGAATAAGACAGAGAAAACAGCTTATTGAACAGCGCCGAAATTATCTGGATAAACAAATCAGCCAACGTAGTAAGTTATTATCACAAGTTGCTCACGAGTTAAGTGGTCCATTAACCGGGTTGCGCTTACACCTTGAAACGCTCCAAGCAGGCTTAACTCAATTTAATGAGCTTACATACGAAAAGCTCAACCAAAAAATCACTGATATGGCAACTTTAGTGACTGATTTAAATAAAATTTCACTTTTAGAACAAAGCAGCTTTCAGCTCAACGTAACAACAATTAATGCGGCGGAGTACTTCCAAAGCTTACACGCAGATATGGCAATCCAGCTTGATAAATTTGAAGTGGGGTTTACACAAAATGTGGCTGATGAATTAAACTTTGAGTGCGATGCAACACGGCTTTCACAGTTATTTGCAAACTTAATCAGTAATTCGCTTAAGTACACAAATCACCCTGGTAAGATTAATTTGAGGATTAGCCAAAACCAAACTCAGCTCTTAATCTGCTATGAAGATTCAGCCCCTGGTGTCAGTGATGAGAGTTTAGCAAAAATTTTTGACCACCTTTATAGAGTGCCAGACTTAAAAACAGTGAAACAGTCAGGTTCAGGAATTGGGCTTGCGATAGTAAAACAAATTGTCGAAGCCCATAACTGGCATATTACTGCAGCTCATAGCGAACTGGGTGGTGTCCGCTATGACCTTACAATTCCTATTTAGTTGATTTGTCTGGCCATTCAAACGCGCCAACATCACCAGGAAATACAACCGGTGATTCAATACCGTCTTTGTTTACAGCGGCAACACCAAAATAGTAGTTATCGATAACAACATTTTTTAGGGTTGCTTCGGTTACATTGCCAACATCGCGGCTAAATTGCCATTGTGGTTCACTCGTGTAACGCCAATAGATTTTATAACTGACCACCGTTGGATCATCGCTTTTATGCCACGCTAATGTTGTACTTGGCTTTACTGCACCTGAAATACTTACGCCCGTTGGTGGCGCTGGAGCCCATGCCATTGAAGCCATTGTCACTGCATTAAGTGACGTTAACTTTGCCGCATAGGCAAAATCTACATGGTCAATGGTGTCACCGTAAGTAATACCATTTTCAGTACGCAAGTCTTGATGCTGTTGATTATAGTTTTCGTTGGTTTCCATTATACGCACAGCTGCAAAGCCAACATCGTTAAATGGACGGTGATGCCCTCCTCGACCAAAACGATCGAGTCGATATACCAACATGGTATCCAGATTCTCAATGTAGCGATCTGCAATTGTATCTATGTAACGCGCTAGGTTACGACTTGCAGAGTCAACTTCACCACCTGTAAAACGGCGTTTATGGGCTTGCTCTTTGGTTTCAATAACGCGTGTACCTTCAGAAAAAATACGTGCAGTTGTGTTATCTGTTACCCCATTAATACCGGTTGAATTACCAATCATGTCGTTGTTTAAAACACCATGAACACGCCAGTTATGCTCTTGTGCATATTTAGCTAAAATTTTACCGCCAAACAAGCCTTGCTCTTCACCAGATAAAGCTGCATAAACAATTGAGCCATTAAATTTATACTTCGATAAAACTCGCGCCGATTCCAGCACGCCAGCCACACCAGATGCATTATCGTTAGCCCCTGGCGCATCTGAGGTATAGTCCATTACATCAGACACTCTCGAGTCAATATCACCCGACATCATAACCATACGATCCGCATCAACTTGACCGCGCTGAATAGCCACAATATTTACAACTTCAACAGGATTTGGAATACGCTTTTCACCAGAAATAGTGTCTTTTACTTCAATGATTTCTAGGCAGTTACCGCAGGCTTTAGAAATCGCCTCAAACTCAGACTTGATCCAACGTCTTGCGGCACCAATACCACGCGAATTTGATTTCGTCTCAGATAGAGTATGACGAGTGCCAAAATCAACCAGCGTTTGAATATCTTGCTCTATACGTGTTTTAGAAACGGCATTTGCAATATCATGCAAAGCTTGTTGATCTTTATGTTGAGGTGTTGTGGCATGAGCTGCCGAGATCAATAACAGCGATGAGCTGAACAAAGCACCCGTTGTTGTTATTATTTTACGCTTAAACATAGTTTCACTCCTTCAATGAATCATTCAAGGCTAACTAATATTTCATTTCGCGCAATAGTTATGAGTTAGAAAACAAATTATTAGGTTGAAACCATATACCAGCATTGTCTTAGATAAATTACCCTGTGTTTTTAGCGCCGGGTAACTTTATTCCATCATTGTAAAACACCATACGATTACCCCCTTCATACTTTGCTTTGTACATGGCTTTATCGGCACACTGAATGAGATATTCTGCGTCACCATAATGCTCGGGGAACAATACGGCACCAATACTTGGCGAGTAAATAAGCTCTGCATCGTTATAAATTAAGGGTTGGCAAATTTCGGTTATTAATTCGTCAACCAATTCAATGACGTCTCTTTTGTGTTTAATGCTATTGAGGATCACCACAAATTCGTCGCCCCCTAAGCGCCCTACACTGTCTTCTTTTTTTAAGACATGACGAATACGCATAGCAATGGTTTTTAAGAGCTTGTCGCCAGCGCCATGACCATGAATATCATTAACTTGCTTAAAGCCATCAATATCAATAAACAGTACTGCAATCACGGTTGAAATGGTGTTCGCAATCGACAATGATTCCTCGAGCTGGGTGGTTAAGAAACTGCGGTTGGGAAGATCGGTCAGAGGGTCGTGCCCTGCCATATAAATCAGTTTTTGTTCGAGCTTTTTTTGCTCTGTAATGTCATAAGCAATAGCCACTCTAACTTGTTTTTCTTTAGACCAATAAACAGACCACAAAACATGCACTACTCTGCCATCTTTTCTAACCCAGCGGTTTTCAAATCGTGGGTGCTGATCATTGACCACAATTTGATTAATGGCATTGATGGTTTTGGCTCTGTCTTCTGGATAGACAAAGTCCAACATGTTTCTATTGATGGCTTCTTCTGGCGCGTATCCGAAAATTGTTTCAAAGGCAGGGTTAGTAAAAAGTAACGTGCCTTTGGCATCAACTACACATACTGCATCGAGTAGAAGCTCAATAATATCTGACAAATAATCCGATGTATCTATGTTCATACGCAACTTTTAGGCTAGTTCTACACTGAGTATAGACGAAACCTAACAAGTCACTGAAAGTTTAAGCCTTAATTGGATATAA
Source organism: Pseudoalteromonas sp. 2CM39R (assembly GCF_023161845.1). NCBI lineage: Bacteria > Pseudomonadati > Pseudomonadota > Gammaproteobacteria > Alteromonadales > Pseudoalteromonadaceae > Pseudoalteromonas > Pseudoalteromonas sp. 2CM39R. Next base: position 141,015 of record NZ_JALNTM010000002.1, on the reverse strand, counting down.
CTTTTTGCAAAGCCAAGCTGAAATAGCACTGAATACGGCAATACCCGCAAAATCAGCGATTAAATCAACAAAATCTAGCGTTCGAGATTCTACAAAATACTGGCTTAGCTCTTCTAAAATCACAAATGTACTAACAATCAACACAGCTAAATAAATAGGCCGCCCAGCAACGTTCATTGTTTTAAATTTAAAGGCAAGATTGATGAATAACGTGAGTAACCCAAATAAGCAAAAATGCCCCAACTTATCACCGTAAGGAATTGTCGCAACGAGTTCGAAAAACACCGACTTTTGCCCAGTATTGGCAAGATAGATAACCCAACCAATAAAACCAAAAAAGCCGATAGCAATTAACACAAGAATACGTTGAAACATCTTTTATGGCGCCATATGTGAGGTTAAAAATAAAAATTGATAGGCAATGACTTTATTCCAATAGTGCCAGTCATGAATACCCGGACGTTCTACATAATCATGGCGGATGCGCATTTTCAACATCGCTTGATGTAGCGCTCTGTTTTGCTCAATAAAAAAGTCATCAACGCCTATATCAAGCATAATAGGTAAGGTATCAGCGCCCTTTTTCCATGCCGTATTGCCTGCAGCAATTTTATGAAGGTTATTAATAATGGCTATGCTATCCCATTTTTCTTTGTTTTCGGCATAACTGCCGAGTACTTTTGCAAGGCCAAACTCTGCACTAAACGGCCTAACATCGACCCCAGCAGACATTCCTGAAACTGCTGCAAACTGGTTTGGGTGATTTATTGCAATATGTAAAGCACCAAATCCCCCCATAGATAAGCCGGTGATTGCACGACCACTTTTAGACCGATTAGTCGAATATTTAGAATCAATATAATTTAGTAAATCGTCTGCGATGTAGGTTTCGTATTGAGAGCTTTTGTTGATATCTGAATCGAGATACCACGAACCATAATTGCCATCTGGATTAACAATGATGACATCATATTGGTCTGCTAATTTATCAATGTTTGTCAGCTTAGTCCAATCGCTGTGATTGCCACTGTAGCCATGTAATACATAGATAACATTGTATTTTTTTGAGTCCTGATAGCCATCAGGTAATGTCACCGTTACAGGTTTCTCGATGGCAGTTTTTTTGCCCTTAAATATGTGGGTGTCGGTTTGGTAGGCACAAAGCGGTAAGCTAAAAACGAGGGACAGCGTACAAAGCAACTTTTTCATCATTAATTCCTTTTTCTTTTTATATTTTCATTTCTCACACTAGATGTAAATAACTGAATAGTTGATAGATTTTAATCTTAGTTTTTAAATTAAATGAACTGATAAAAAACCACTCAAATGGTATAGTAAGGCTACTTTGATTTTTAAAAAGCGTCGTCTATGTATCGTTTATTTGAGCGGATGACTAATCCGTTTCCTAAAGAGCAACCCTCTCAGCCACCTAATAGCTTATTTGCTTTTTGCCGTCATTATACCCGTGGCATGGAACTGTCACTGCTATTTATGTCTTTGAGTGCCGCAGCGCTCGCTATTTTAGAAGTATCGCTATTTAGTTACATGGGGCAACTTGTCGATTGGCTTGGCGAATATACCCCAGATACCTTGTTTGTAGAGCAGCAGGCTGAGCTTACAAAAATGGCGGTTATGTTGCTGGTGGTGTTACCTATTGTCGTGTTCTTTCACTCAGCGGTGTTACATCAAGCGCTGCTTGGCAACTATCCTATGTCTATCCGTTGGTTAGCACACCGTTATTTGCTTCGTCAGAGTGTTAGTTTTTATCAAAACGAATTTGCCGGCCGTATTGCGACAAAAGTCATGCAAACCTCATTAGCTGTTCGTGAATCAGTGATGAAACTGCTCGATGTTCTAATGTATATCGTGGTCTACTTTGGCGCCATGGTGTTTTTGGTCGCAGAATCTGACTGGCGTTTAATGTTGCCATTATTAGTTTGGTTAGTTCTTTATGCCGCTATTCAAATGTATTTTGTACCTAAGCTAAAGAAAGTAGCCAGCTCGCAAGCTGATGCACGCTCAGAAATGACCGGTCGTGTAGTTGATAGCTACACTAACATTTCAACTATCAAATTGTTCTCGTACACACAGCGAGAAGAACAATATGCAAAAGATAGCATGGATGTGTTTTTACAACCGGTATATAAGCAAATGCGCTTAGTTACTAGCCTAAACTTCTCTATCAACACGCTAAATTACTTATTGGTATTTAGTATTGCTGCCCTCTCTTTATATCTATGGTCAATTAGCGCCATCAGTGTTGGTGCTATCGCCATAGCGGTGAGTTTATCACTGAGATTAAACGGTATGGCACAGTGGATCATGTGGGAGATAAGTAGTCTATTTGAAAACATTGGTACTGTTGCTGATGGTATGAAAACGCTATCAACGCCGATTGAAGTGGATGATAAAGAAAACGCGAGTACCCTTGCAGTTAATAATGGGTCGATAAGCTTTGATAATGTGCAATTTAACTATGGTAAAGCTGCCAACGAAACCCATCGCGGCCCTGTTATCAATGGTTTAAATCTAGACATCAAACCGGGTGAAAAAATAGGTTTAGTGGGTCGCTCTGGCGCAGGTAAATCTACCTTAGTGAATTTATTACTGCGTTTTTATGATGTTGACTCGGGCACAATTCGTATTGATGGTCAAAACATCGCTGAGGTAAGCCAAGAAAGCTTACGTAAGCACATTGCGATGGTGACGCAAGATACCTCACTGTTACACCGCTCAGTAAAAGATAACATTCTTTATGGTAGACCCGATGCAACTGAAGATGAAATGCTTGCGGCCGCAAAGCAAGCAGAAGCAATTGAGTTCATCGAAGACCTAGAAGACAGCAAAGGCAATAAAGGCTTTGCCGCACAAGTTGGTGAACGCGGTGTGAAGCTTTCTGGTGGTCAACGTCAACGTATTGCTATTGCACGAGTCCTTCTAAAAGATGCGCCAATTCTTATATTGGATGAAGCAACCAGTGCGCTTGATTCTGAAGTTGAAGCCGCGATTCAAACTAGCCTAGACGATTTGATGACTGGCAAAACAGTAATTGCCATTGCACACCGTTTATCAACTATTGCACAAATGGATAGGCTCATTGTGCTTGATGAAGGTGGCGTGGTTGAACAAGGCTCTCATGAGCAATTAATCGCACAAGGTGGCATCTATGCTGCCCTGTGGTCACATCAAACCGGTGGCTTTATCGGCGTTGAGTAGCTAGGTTTTCACTATTAAAAAGGCATTGTATGAGTATTCTATCAATGCCTTTTTTATATGTTAGCAATGCTGTTTAAATCAAACGTAAACCAATCAGAACTAGCATCACAATATTTGCCAAAGCAGCGATTAAAAAGAAATAGCTGCGTGGGCTTGGATTCTTCTCAGTAGCCACACCATAATACAGCAGCATATGAATGATCCTTGCAATCACATACACCCATATACACAGTGCAAATGCGCTGCTGTTCAAGTTTAAAAAGAATCCCAGAAATACGGTACCTAAAAATAACGGGCTATTTTCTAAGGTATTCATAAATGTGCGATGTGAACGAAACACAAAGCTGTCATGACTTAATGAATTATCGAGTTTACCAGGCACCGCATTGGGTTGTTTGGCTTTTGTGACAGCTGCAACTATCCACTGAATAGTAAGCATAACTAGAAAAACATACACAGCCGCATAAGCTGAAAAAGTAAGTTCAGGCATCTTCATTTCCTTTTCTATAACAACATGAATGCCTATTCCTTGCAAAAAACCAACCAATTTAAAGCACTGATTTATAATTGGTTATTTATATGATTTAGCTTTTGCAGTACCAATTGTTCGCAAAGTGTATAAATTTTACAGCGTTGCTGAGCAATTTAAGATGTAAAAATAGATGTGAGTATTATTTGAAACTTAAGAAAACTAAATTTATTTTAACAGGTCGCTAAACTAAAACGGTGCTTTAAAAAGCACCGTTAGTTTTGCTGTACGTTTATTCAAATTATTGAATATAAGCACCACCACAAACAGGGTTGTAAGTGCCCGTGATATGGCCACTTTTCTCGCTTGCTAAATAGCGCACTGTATTCGCAACATCTTCAGGTTGAGCAATTTTTTGAGTTGGAGTGTGTTGCCTAATCATTTCTTTAAACTCTTCTGGCGCTTCTTTTGTTGCATCTGTTTCTACAAGACCAGGCGCGACAATATTTGAAGTGATCCCATAAGGGCCAAGCTCTTGAGCCAAATATTTATTGAAACTATCAAGCGCGCCTTTTGCAGTACCATGGGCAATAAAAGCGGGTGCAGGCATTTCTGATAAAGTACTTGAAATAAATATTAATCGACCAAACTGCTTTTCTTTCATTACTTTAGATGCAAGTTGAGCTGTGTTGTAAGCCGCAAACATTTCATCATTTAATTTTTGAGAAAATTCTTGCCAAGTTTGATCAAGAAATGGCTTCGAAGTAAAACTCATATTCGCATTTGAGATAAGTGCATCAACTCCGCCATACTGACTAATATTGTTGATCATTTCTTCAACTTGAAGCTGATCTCGGACGTCTGCTTTAACAGCAAAAGCCTCACCACCATTTGCTGCAATTTCATCAGCAAGCTTGTTTGCAACTTCTGAACTATTTACATAATTAATAAATACTCGGTAACCCTCAGCAGCCAATGCCTTTGCGCAAGCTGCACCAATACCACGCGCACCACCTGTAATTAATGCATTTCTTTTAGACATACTAACTCCTTATTAATAAAAAATATAATTTAAGATTTGAGCAAAGAACGAAGATTTGAGACAACCTTAACTAATAGCTCTTGCGATTCATTTAAACCTTTAAGATCAATATGATTTTGAGAATCATCTAATACACCCTGAGCAATTTTTGTGCATTCGCTTACAACATCGAGTGACTGCTCTGTCAGGTTAACCAATTTAGTACGACTATCTGTTTCCGACTTAAATCGCATAACCCAGCCATTTTTCTCTAATACTTCTACTGAGCGGCTTACGCTTGATTTTTCAAGATACAAAATGTCACAGATTTGGCTCTGTGATATGGAGCCATATTGCTTTAAAGTTAAGATCACTCCCCATTGTTCCGCAGTGATATTTATACCTGCCTGCTTAAACCGAGAAGTTAAAAGCCGATTAAATAAACGACTCGCTAAACCTGTTAAATGTCCCATAGAGACCGTTAAAGGCACTTCTACTTGGTGTTTATTGTTTTCCAAAAGCGTTCACCACATATAGTTGCATATACAACAAAATAACTTAAATAAGACTTACTTGCAATTAGCATTATTAAACTTTCTTAAATTTCGATTCAGGTTAACCTTGTTGCTATTTCTACTTTACCGCAGCCTTAAGAGCCTTTACCCTTACCTATTGATCATTTTGTGGTATGAACAATATTTCCCCACAAAAATACTAAAACTCTAATAATAAAGGTTTTTTATGCGTTTAGGTCCCGGACTTCTGGTCACCGCTGCTTTTATTGGCCCAGGTACCATCACCACGGCAAGTGTTGCTGGTGCTAATTTTGGCTTTGCACTTATTTGGACGTTATTGTTCTCAGTCATAGCGACTATTTTGCTGCAATCTATGGCAGCTCGTCTTGGTGTGGCTACAGGGCTAGATTTAGCCTCTGCACTTAGAACCACCATTCAAACACCGATTTTTAAAGCCCTGGCTGTAATATTAGTAATAAGTGCGATTGGCATTGGCAGTGCAGCTTATGAAGCTGGCAATCTGACTGGTGCAAGTTTAGGACTGCAAGAAATACTACCTTCTGTAAGCCCATTACTCTGGACTCCCCTTATTGCGATTTTAAGTGCAGTTCTTTTGTACACTGGCAAACATAAAGTCATTGAGGGTGCGTTAATTGTTTTAGTGGTGTTGATGAGTTTAGTGTTTATTTCAACGCTGGTGATGGCGGCTCCGCCAATTGGTGAAGTGCTAAAAGGATTTATACCTAGCTTACCTGATAATTCAATTACCACGGTACTTGCCTTGATAGGCACAACAATTGTGCCCTACAACCTGTTTTTACACTCTGGGGTACTTGCAGAAAAACACGATAGTTCAAAAAATATCGACAAAGTAATCAAAGAAACAAACCTTGATACCGGTATTTCGATAACTTTAGGTGGCATAATCACGTTAGCTATCTTATCAACAGCCTCTGTGGCATTTTACGGTACCGATGCAGGTAAAATATCAGCGGCCAATATGGCTGTGCAGCTTGAGCCACTTCTAGGTGGTATGGCTCATTATTTCTTTGCTATCGGTTTATGTGCTGCCGGGCTCACTAGTGCAATTACCGCACCGCTTGCGGGTGCTTACGCTGTTTGCGGCATGCTTGGTTGGTCAACACAAATGAGTGATACACGTTTTAAACTGGTTGCTATCACTATCCTTGTTTTTGGTGCAATGGTCGCATCACTTGGGCTTGACCCAGTTGCGGTAATCATCTTTGCGCAAGCTGCCAATGGTTTATTACTTCCAATTGTAACCTGTTACCTTGTTTGGTTGGTAAATCAAAAATCGGTGATGAAAGGCTACACAAATTCGCTTTTACTTAACCTTGTAATTGTGCCAGTAATACTGCTTATATTTGGCCTTAGCCTTTATAAACTAAGCAATCTAATTTTTTAGCTTTTACTTTGAAAATATGTATTAAAAAAGGCCGCAAATTTGCGGCCTTTCCGTATGCTTAAACGCTTATTTAGTATAAGCGCGTGGCATTGCTGAATCAGTTGTATAACGATCGCGTAGTTTGTCTTGACGCGCTTCGGTTGAAACCTCTTCACCGTTGATCCACATTTTGCTTACGTGTGAGTTAAGCTCAAATGGATCTGCAGACCACATAACTAGGTTTGCACGTTTACCTTTGGCAATTGCGCCTGAGTTTAAACCAAAAACATCAGCAATATTGCTGGTTACTGCACTAAGTGCACCTTGTTGGCTCATACCGTATGACACAGCATTACCTGCATCAAAACGTAATTGGTATACATTGTGGCTTGAGTCACCAGCAACACCAATAATGACTTTTACACCCGCTTTTTCAAGCTTACCTGCGTTAGCAAGGTTTGCATGTAATGAGTCAAAGCTACCCGGTAAGTTAGCCATAGAACTGATGATCACAGGTACATCCGCTTTAGCTAGAGCATCCGCAACCACAACAGCATCATCACCGCCATGAATCACTAAATTGATGCCATAGGCTTCTTTTAACTTAACAAGTTCATAGATGTCTGAGGCGCGTTGAACACTCGCAATCAGCGGCATATCACCAGCAAGCACAGCTGCTAAAACTTTTTGCTCTGTTGATGGCTCTTTTTTGTCATCTTTTTTAGCTGACTTTTCACCTTCAAGCTTGTCGATAAGTGTTTTCATCGACATAGCACGTGAGCCTTTACTCTTTTCACCTAAGTGAACAACAAGCGCAACTTGCTTTTTATTTACGCTTTCAAAGCTGCCTGATAGATCAACAACAGATGCAAGACCCGCAAAGATACTGTCACCGCCGTTTGGTGCAATCACGTCTTGAGTAATGCCGCCTTTGCGTGCATAAGGAATTAAGCTACTGCGTGGGTTGAATGCAAGGCTTGGGTCAAAATCAATGCCCGCTTTGTCGTCACCACCATCGCGCGACCCTGCAACAGCACCCACTTCGACTAAGCCTAATTGGTTCATAGTACCAATAAAGCCAGCAGTCACGATTTGGCCTTTTGCATCAATGGTTGTATCCGCGTTGATAGACGCTGGGTTAATAGCAACAATTTTGCCATCTTCAATAACAACGCTTGCGCCTTCAAGTACGCCTTGCTCTGTTGAAGTGTGTAGTGTTGCATTTACAATCGCTACCGATGCAGCACTTGCTGTCGCAGAAAATAAGCCAGCAGCAACAAGTGACAGCTTTAATGATTTAGTTAATTTTGTCATCAATGTTACTCCTATTTTTGACCTAGCATGAAATCACTTTGTGCTTGGTATTTATCATCGTTACGATCATAAACTTTGGCACCATCGATAAATACTTGTTCAGCTTTCGCATAAACACTGAATGGGTTTTGGTTCCAAATAACCACATCAGCTTGCTTACCTGCTTCAAGTGAACCTGTTTTATCATCAATACCTAGCGATTTAGCCGCGTTTGAAGTGATCCACTTGATTGCGTGTTGCTCAGAGATGTCGTAACCCACATCATTCGCGCGATACATCACTTTACCAGCTTCTTGGTTTAAGCGTTGGATAGTTGTATCAGAATCAGAGTGAACAACGGCACATGAATTTTTAACAGCATCTACAATTGCTACGTTCTCTTGAACCATGTCGTAGGCTTCCATTTTAAAGCCCCACCAATCTGGCCAAAGTGCAGCACAGTTACCGTTCTGGGCAAGTAAGTCAGCAATTTTGTATGCTTCAACACCGTGATGGAAAGTACCTGAGTGATAACCAAACTCTTTACCAAGATCGATCATCATGGCCATTTCTTCTGCTTTATAACAGTGGTTATGGATTAAAATGTCACCTTCTAACACACCAGCTAGCGTATCTAGCTTAATGTCGCGGTGAGGTGCTGCAGGGTTTTTACCCGCGGCATAATCACTTTCGTACTTATCCCACTCGCGTTTGTACTCAGTCGCTTCAATCCACGCTGTACGATAGCCCGCCATGTTACCCATACGCGTTGATGGTAAAACACCTTTGCGGCCATAAACACGTTTCGGGTTTTCACCACATGCCATTTTTAAACCATACGGTGCTTCAGGGAATTTCATACCTTGCATCGTGTGCGAAGGGATGTTTTTAAGTGTTACACCGCGGCCACCAATTAAGTTTGCTGAACCTGGTAGAATTTGTAATGACGTAATACCGCCTTCACGAGCACGGTTAAAGCCAGGATCTTGTGGCCATACTGAATGTTCAACCCATACTTCTGCAGTCACTGGGCTGGTCATTTCGTTACCATCTTGGTGAGATGCCACTGATGGAGTTGGGTATGCACCTAAATGTGAATGCACGTCAATAATACCCGGTGTTACCCATTTACCTTGTGCATCAATTGTTTTTTCAGCTTGAACAGAAAGGTCTTTACCTACTTGTTGTACTTTGCCATCAACAAAGAATACATCAGCGTCATCTAAACGTTCACCTGTGCCGGTTAAAACAGTGGCATTAGTGATTAACGTACTTTGTGAAGCAAGTGGCTGATAAGTGCTAGGGTATGGGTTTTTGTTAATTGAGACTTTTGGATCTTGTGGGCCATTGTCTTGGCAACCCGCTAACGCGACTCCAAGCGCCATAACCAACAAGGATGGTGCAAATTTTTGCATTCTTACGTTCCTCTTTTTTATTATTTAATTACTTTAACTAATTGTTAATTCTAATGCGAGTAAACGAGGCCAGTCACCAATTTTCAAGACGAACAACCAGCCTCACAGAGCACTATTTCTTTATGTAGTTGTTATATAGCTGCTCTAACGCACCTTCGGTCGTCAAGCTCGGATCTTTGTTGATAAAATGTTTCACAGTTCGAGTTACAAAATCAGAGTTTTGCTTATGCTGCTTGGCAAAACTTTTAATCAGTGAATCAGCATCGTTAGCTGCGGTTACTTTTTCGTGTCGATGGCGGTATTGACTCAATGCACGGTTAAAATCGCCGTTATAATCTTCTACCACCAGCTTATAGAATTCTGTTCTGTCGACTTGTAAATCATTAATGCAGTAATTAAGCGCGTCTTTAAAGTCATAAAAGACTTTGCCTTGCACATCAAATTCGGCACGCTTCTCACGAATAGTGACACTGGCATCTTCAGTTGCATAGCTATAACCTTGAAATGCTACTCGCTCTGCTGCCTCTGCACCTAACTTCATGCCTGCTTTAATACTGTGCACAAACTCATCACTCATATCGTGAAGTTCACTCTCATGCCACATGTGATAAATTCTCAGCGCTTTTGCATATTTTGTTGAAAGTTTCTTTTTAAGCTTTGTAACTCGCCCATCAATAGTCAGCACTCGTTCGTTATGCAGTAATGCAAAGCACTCATAACATGCTGGAATTGATATAAATTCAGCCTCTTCACCTAAATCTATAATGCTTTGTAGCATATGTAGTGGCGGACAAAAATCTCGCTCAGTTGCTTCACAACCACAATAAAAACATTGATTAAAGTGTTTTGATTCAGATGCATAGGCTTGTTGATAATAGCCTGCTAATTTTGTGGTCACTCATGCTCCTTATACTCTGATTAGCCTTTTAAGAAAAGCTAGAGTTAATACTTAAATGTAACAGCTACGTAAAAATTAAGCCTTTAATACGAGCCAAAACACGTTTTAAAAAAATAAATGAAAAAAATTTCAGCCTATTTGTGTCAAAATTCACACTTTAAAATAGCACTTATCAAGCGGTTAGTTTTACTTGTTCACATCTACATACTTACTTACATCTTGTCGATTTTCATTAACAGCAATTGTTCTTGTTTAGCGTAATACTTTAAATGTGCCCAGCAAACAGGAAGTGTGAAGTATCCATAAAAGCGAGGTCGCACATACTAAACGTAATACGGACAACAACTGGAGAGAAAGATGAATACGTTAACTACAGCACTAGGTACAGCATTAATTTTAGGTTCTTCATTAGCAGCAACTGATGCAAGTGCAGCACAATTTGTCGCAGCGGATGACTCTGTAGGCACGCAAGCTTGCATGGCCATTGCTTCTAACAAACCATTAAACGTATCAAGCACAATGCGCGATCTACGCTTAAGCAAACGAGTAATGACAGAAAAACTACTTTGCAATGATATGACGACTGATAAGTTTGCAAGCACTTATGGTTTTCATAACTCTGCGAAATACTTAAATTTTGAAACAGCAACAAAAACAAGTATTCAAGATATTGCTAAAGTATCTGATGACACAGTGATTGTTATTGCTGGTTCTAAATAATGATGAATTCACTGTAGCAGGTCTTTAAAGGCCTGCTACAAATTCCTTCTTCGTTAAACTAGCGCAGCTATCAGTCCAAATAGGCCGCCAAATACCCCGCCCCAAATCACTAACCAGCCTAAATGTTCTTTGATCATGGTTTGAATAATATCTTTAACCATGGTTGGCGTAAGCTCATTCAAACGCTCATCTACTAAACGCTCAACAGTACTGTGCAATGAGCCACCAAGATGAGAGTTGGCAAATAGCTTTTCATCTAGAATTGTTTTAAATTCGTCGCTCTTTGAAATATCAATCACCGCTGCTTTCATTTTTTCAATGAAAGGTTCACGCATCGGCTCAAGCGCATCACGGCCACCAAACATTGATAGCATGCCACCAAATTGTGAGTTTTCGATAACCTCAATTAATGAGTCATAAGCCGGACTTAAATTAACTTCACTGATCACTGGCTCTAAATCAATATTTGGCTTAGCTAACGCCATTACCTGATCGATTTTCTCTTCGGCGAAGAACTCGGTCATTACCAAGTTACGAATAGCCACCTTAAAAGAGGCAAACTTTAAAGTGATAACCCCAGAGCCGTATAAAAATGGTACTTTTTCGAATAGCATGTGAATAGCAAGCCAGTTAGTTACTGCGCCCGACAACGCAAATAAACCAACAGAAAGCACAATTGCTTGTTCAAATAAAAATCCGACTAATACTAAGGCAAGCGCCACTAAATTAGTAATGAGACTTTTATTCATCTGACCCCTCATAAATACTTCGATAAACTTTAACAATATTAACGCTATGGGTTTGTTAATTCATCGTCTTTTTGCCATAGTTTAATTATATGGTTAAAAGGTGAACAAAATTATGTGGAATTCGGTGAATGAACAGATTAGCCAAGCGATGCACTTTGATTTTAAGCATACCTTTAAGCGCCAATTACAATCACCCAATAACGACAAATACTTCCAAATTGGTGATGACCTACACCACTTCTTTGTGAAAGTCGCTCACTTGAGTGATCTAGAGCGCCTAGAGTGCGAAGCCTTTAATCTTGAGCTATTAACCCAAGAAAGCTTATTTATGATCCCAGATTGCATCACCACAGGTTGCAATATTGAGTTTTCATTTATCGTGCTTGAATGGTTAGAGCTTGATAAACAGCCCCATACCAATTGGCAGGAAATGGGGGAACACCTTGCCCATTTACACCAAAAGCATACTCAAGCTATGTTCGGCTTAGATAACGACAACTTCCTTGGCCCTACTCTACAACCAAATCGTTGGCACAAAAAATGGGATGTATTTTTTGCTGAAGAACGCATTGGTTGGCAATTGCAGTTATTACATGAAAAAGGTATTGAACTTGTCAACCAAGACACCTTCATCGCTTTTGTTAAAGACGCACTGCATAGTCATGTTGTAGAGCCTTCGTTATTGCACGGTGATTTTTGGCGTCGAAATATGGGCTTTTATAATAATGTACCCAGTGTATTTGACCCTGCTTGTTATTATGGTGATCGGGAATGCGATATTGCCATGAGTGAGCTATATGCGCCACTCCCTGATAGCTTTTATGATGCCTATAACGAAATCTATCCACTGCAAATAGGTTACGAGCAACGTAGAGCTATCTATCAACTATACCCTATGCTCAATAATGCCAATATATTTGCTGGGCACTATCTTACTGAAGCAAAACAACAAATTGATCAGCTACTGAAATAAGCACGAAATCACTGTAAAAGGAATGTCATAAACCGCTAAACACAGCTATATTTAGCCTATAAAGCGTATTAATAAAGATGCTAACCGAATTGGTAGCACTACGCTTATATCAATTATCAATTCGGTTAGTGAGTTATATCAATCTAATTAAATCTAGATTCATTTTTGTTGAGTTAGGGTTTAATGAAGATTGCAATTTAACGAACTCAGGCATGCCTGATTAAGGTAAAAGCTGATGAAAGACCAATACACACAACGGATTTCATGCCCTCACTGTGGCCACCACATTCATGTTGCACTTGATGCAAGCGACGGTGACCAAGATTACTATGAAGATTGCGCAGCATGTTGCAATCCTATTCATTTAAATATGCATATAGATTACGCACACAACAAACTCGAATTACATGTCGATAGTGACGACGAGCAAATTTTTTAATTTGCTCGTTTGCTATATTTATTTAGCTCGTTTGATGTATTTATTTTGCTTGTTGCAAAAGATAATTTTCGACCGTGTTGATAATGGTATAAGTTTGCTGATCGACTTCGATATTTAACTTATCACCTTCGCGGTAGTTATCGAGATTGGTAATAGAGAGTGTTTCTGGGATCAGGTGTAGCCAAAAGCCCTGCTCATCAACTTCACCTACAGTGAGGCTTGCCCCGTTAACGCTCACAAATCCCTTATAAAGCACGTATTTTTGCCACTCTTTTGCTAATGCTAATTGCATTTTACAGTTATCTTGATAGTGGTTAATTGAAAGTATCTCGGCCATACAATGAATGTGACCCGACACGATATGCCCGCCCAGTTCAGTACCAAAAGTCACTGAACGTTCAAAATTCACCGTATCATTGACAGCCAGCATACCTAGGTTGGTTAACTTCAATGTTTCATCAATTACATCAAAATTTATCACACAGCAGCCTTTAGTGTCTGATGCAAACTTCACCACGGTTAAACAACAACCATTAATGGCTATGCTCGCGCCAATATTCAGGTTTTCAGCATATTGCTGATCTACTTTTAAAGCTAGCCTTAGTACACCGCCTTGGTTAGTAGCATCAACCACAACGGCTTGCGTTTGCACAATTCCAGTGAACATCGCTTTCTCTTTTCTTCATTAAATAGATAACTGCGATTTTTATTGATCTATGAATAGATTACAATGGCTGTCTGTTTATTTAGTCGTGTAATTTATGTCTTTTTGTAGTTGGGAAGCCAAAAGGTTAATTTCGTTAGCCATTCCTGTTTTTTTGGCACAGGTAACCCTTATTTTAATGACGGTTGTAGATACCGTGATGGCAGGCCAAGTAAGTGCAACAGACTTGGCGGCACTTTCTATTGCAACAGGTATTTGGAATCCGTTAATGCTTGCGTTGCAAGGCATATTATTGGCGTTAACCGGTATCATTGCGCAGTTTGCAGGGTCAAACGATAAACAAGGTATTAGCCACTACTTTCAACAAGGTCTGTATCTGGCGTTAGTACTTGCCATAATCGGTTTAGGGCTAGCAAGCCTTGCTGATACAGTGCTAAGTCAATTAGATACTTCACAGTCTATTACCCAATTAGCCGAGCAATACATTCATTTTGTTAAATGGGGTATTTTCGGTTTTTTACTTTTCAGTGTGTACCGTAATATCACTGAAGGTATGGGAATGACCAAACCTGCTTTTTACATTAGTTTAATTGGCTTAGCGGTTAATATTCCAGCCAACTACGTATTTATACATGGTAAATTAGGTTTTCAAGCCTATGGTGGCGCAGGCTGTGGTATTGCCACGGCGCTGGTATTTACAGCAATGGCGTTAACTCAGGTTATTTATTGCCACTTTAATAAAAAGATTGATGCCAAAGCATTGCTAGCAAATTTCGAAGCGCCAAAGCCCGTTACTTTATGGACTATCACCAAAGTGGGTATTCCAATTTCATTAGCTACTTTTTTTGAAGTTACACTATTCGCTTGTATTCCTTTATTTATAGCGCACTTAGGTGCGGTTGCTGTTGCCGGTCACCAAATTGCGGCTAGTGTAACGACATTATTGTTTATGATGCCGTTGAGCCTCTCAATTGCCATTAGCATTCGAATAGGCAATTTGTTTGGCCAACAACATTATCAGCAGTTAAAAAATGCCGTTAAAACAAGTTATATTCTCGCGGCAATTATTGCTTTTTTACTGGCAAGTGTGACCTTTTTTGCTCGAGATATTATAAGCCAATTGTATTCTGACAACCCTGAAGTATTAGCCCTTGCCTCTTCAATCATGGTACTTGCTTGTATCTACCAGTTACCAGATGCCCTGCAAGTTTCTGCCAATGGTATTTTACGGGGATTGAAATACACAGCACCTATTGGTTATATCACCTTTGTATCGTATTGGTTGATCGGCTTTGCGCTTGGCTTCGTACTAGCTCGTACAGATTTAATTGTTCCAGCACTAGGCCCTCATGGCTTTTGGATAGGCATTATTGTAGGTTTAAGTGCCGCAGCAATTATGTTGATGTTCACTGTTCATAGGCGATTTAAACATGCACCTTTTTTGCAAAACCAATAGCCTTTTAAACTCTATCATCGCAACAGCGTGTGTGGCACTGATTGCCTGCACGCCCTCTTCCGGTGATGTCAATCACACCTACGCGCAAAGATTAGAAAACGTACTTAAAACCGAAAGTTTTAAGCTATCTAAACCAAGTACGCTCACTGTTAACCACTTTGCTGAATATAATGAAGATAAAGCAACCATTGGCATGCTCGAGCTTGCCCAATTACGTCAGTGTAAACTTGCAACCCTTATTGCTGAACACAATAATCAGCTTGGCAAAACAGCAACGCCTGCTAACATTCTTAGTTATCAAATTAAGTTTATTCAAAGCGCAAATGAATGCTTAGAAAGCTTTGAAGAACAAGATGAGTTATTTGAAAAAATAAAACTCACTGCAGTACAAAAGCAAGCAAACCTTCCTAACTACTTTAAAGCTATGCTGCTCAACGAAAGCGAGTTTAAGCAAAGCTGGCAGCTAAGTTCGACTCACATTGATGAAAACAACGCAGGTTTTAGCGAAACCGTGAGCGCGATGGAGCAAATTGCTAAATTAAACAACCATATTAATAACGGCAAAATAAACGCTATAAAGCCTGAGCAAATCATCAACCAACTCGAAGTATTAAACCGTTTTAAATACAACAAGCTTCTTATTTCGGCGGCAAGGGTGCAAACACATTACAATCAACAAATAACAGCGCTGCTCAAGCAGTACTCAAAAGATGAGCTCTGCCCTGCGAACAAGAATAAACAAAAGGCGCAAACGCTAAGTAATGTGTTTAAAAAGTTTTATTTAGAGCAATTACAGCCCTATCAATCATTCTTAGTGGGTCGATTAGAAACCCTACAACCTCTTTACCAGCAAATATGGCGTGACACAGAAATGAGCAAATTTGTAGATAGCGAAAGTAATGATGCAATTTTACAAAATCTAAAGCGCTCAGCTAAAAGCCATGTCACTTGGTGGCAAGGTTTTTATAGAAGGTGCGAAATTAGTCCGTTATGAATAAAAAACCAGCACTTAGCATAAAAATAGCTAAAGCTGCTTGATTCACACAACCAGTCGCTATATATTAGCCTCCGTTGTTTAGCCACGCTAACAACCACTTAAAATCAAAATACAACCGTAGCTCAGTTGGTTAGAGCACTACCTTGACATGGTAGGGGTCGGTGGTTCGAATCCACTCGGTTGTACCATGATTTAGGTATAACCAAAGGAAAGAGCACTACCACTCTTAACGG